>JAZKFB010000008.1:0-41826 GCA_040386695.1 Verrucomicrobiota bacterium | reverse complement strand
TGGCGGAAACGGTGGCGACCTGGGCGATTTCCTTGGTGTCCTTGACGGGCTTGGAGATCTTGTGCAGTTCGGCGACGAGGACTTCCGTGGCCTTCATGATGCCGCGGTAGAGGGAGGTCGGGTTGGCGCCGGAGGTGACGTTGCGGAGACCTTCCTTGTAGATGGCTTCAGCCAGCACGGTGGCGGTGGTGGTGCCGTCGCCGGCAATGTCGGAAGTCTTGCTGGAGACTTCGCGGACGAGCTGGGCACCCATGTTTTCATAAGGGCAGGAAAGTTCGATTTCCTTGGCCACGGTCACACCGTCCTTGGTGATGGTGGGGGAACCGAACTTTTTGTCCAGAATGACGTTGCGGCCGGATGGTCCGAGGGTGGCTTTGACAGCCTTGGCGATTTTTTCGACCCCGCGGAGAAGGGCTTGACGGGCGGCTTCGTCGAAGATGAGTTGTTTGGCCATGTGGGTAAGTTATTAGTTATTGGTTATAAGTTGTTGGGGGGGCTGGCTGCTGATTAATGGCGGGCCGGCCGGGGGCGGATTACTTGCTGATGACGGCAAGGATGTCGGACTCGGAGAGAATCAGGTTCTCCTCGCCGTCGATCTTGATTTCGGTGCCGCCGTATTTGGAGATGAGGACCACGTCGCCGACCTTCACGGTGAACTCGTGGGCATTGCCCTTGTCGTCCTTGCCGCCGGTGCCGAGGGCCACGATTTTGGCTTCCTGCGGCTTTTCCTTGGCGGTGTCCGGGAGGAAGATGCCGCCGGCGGATTTTTCTTCGCTTTCGATGCGCTTCACGAGGACGCGGGGGCCAAGAGGCTGGATTTTAGTAGCCATGGGTTTCGATTCGATGGGTTGTGGTTTTGCTTTGGTTGCCATGAAGACAGGTTTTCTGGTGGATGGATGGATGGATGGATTGGGGATTTCAGCGGGCGGTAAAAACCGTCCCGCGAAAGGGTTTGTTTTCCGCAGGGGAACGGGCCACGAATGGCACGGATTCAACGGATAAACACGGATGTTCAGGAAAGAGGGGCGGGAGCCTTTTCTATCTCAAACATCCGTGTTATCCGTTTTATCTGTGTAATCCGTGAGGTTTTCCGGGCGGGCGGCGGATCAGGCTTTCTTGTCCTCGTCAACGACTTCGAAGTCGGCGTCAACGACCTTGCCTTTGGCCTGCTTGGGTTCGCTGGAGCCGTCATCGGGAGCGGAGGCTCCGCCGGCGGCCCCGGCCATGTCGGCGGGGTTGAATCCGCCGGGACCACCCGCGCCCTGCGCGGCGGCGGCGGCCTGGCTGAAGAGGCGCTCCAGTTCGTCAGTGGCGGACTTGATGCGGTCCACTTCGTTGGAGGCGATGGCCTCTTTGATCTTGTCGATCTGATCGGTGATGGGCTTTTTCTGCTCGTCGGTGGCCTTGTCGCCCATTTCGGCGAGGTCTTTTTCGACCTGAAAGATCAGGGCTTCGGCGCGGTTACGGGCTTCGGCGGATTCCTTGCGCTTCTTGTCCTCCTCGGCGTGCAGCTCGGCGTCGCGCTTGGCTTTCTCAATCTCGTCCTGGCTGAGGCCGCTGGATCCCTTGATGGAGATGTGCTGGGTTTTGCCCGTCTTTTTGTCCTTGGCGGACACATTGAGAATGCCGTTGGCGTCGATGTCGAAGGTCACCTCGATCTGCGGCTCGCCGCGGCGGGCGGGCTCAATGCCGTCGAGTTTGAAAGTGCCGAGCACTTTGTTGTCGCGGGCCATGGGACGCTCGCCCTGGGTGACCACCACTTCCACGCCGGGCTGGTTGTCGCTGGCGGTGGAGAAGGTTTCCTGTTTCTTGAAGGGAATGGTGGTGTTCCGGGGAATCATGGGGGTGGCCACACCGCCCATGGTTTCAATGGCGAGGGTCAGGGGGGTGACGTCGAGGAGCAGAATGTCCTTCACGTCGCCCTGGAGCACGCCGCCCTGGATGGCGGCGCCGATGGCCACCACTTCATCGGGATTCACGCCCTGGTTCGGGGTTTTGCCGGCGAGCTTGCGGGCGGTTTCCACCACCTTGGGCATGCGGGTCATGCCGCCGACAAGCACCAGTTCGTCGATCTGCTCGGCGCTCACTTTGGAGGCGGCGATACATTCCTTCACCGGCTTGATGGTGCGCTCGAAGAGGCTGTCCGTGAGCTGCTCCAGCTGGGCGCGGGTGAGGGTTTTGGCGATGTGCTTGGGACCCGTCTGGTCGGCCGTGATGAAGGGCAGATTGATGTCGTAGCTCTGACTGGAGCTGAGGGCGATCTTGGCTTTTTCGGCCTCCTCTTTAATACGCTGGAGGGCGTCGGGCTGTTTGCTGAGGTCGATGCCGGAGTCGTCCTTGAAGCTTTTGACGATCCAGTTGATGAGCACATTGTCCCAGTCATCGCCGCCGAGATGGGTGTCGCCATTGGTGGCCAGCACTTCGAAAACGCCGTCGCCAATGTCGAGCACGCTGATGTCAAACGTGCCGCCGCCGAGGTCATACACGGCGATTTTCTCGTTCGACTTCTTGTCCAGCCCGTAAGCCAGGGAGGCGGCGGTCGGCTCATTGATGATGCGTCGCACATTCAGACCCGCGATCTCGCCGGCGGCTTTGGTGGCGTTGCGCTGGGAGTCGTTGAAATAAGCGGGAACGGTGATGACGGCGTCGGTGATGGTTTCACCAATTTTGGCTTCGGCATCCGCTTTCAGCTTGGCGAGGACCATGGCCCCGATTTCCTGCGGACTGTAGGTCTTGGTTTCGCCGCCGACTTCCACTTCGATGTGGGCATCGCCATTGGAGGCGGCCACGATCTTGTAGGGGACGGCTTTGTCGGCTTCGGTCAGTTCGGAGAACTTGCGGCCGATGTAGCGTTTGGCGGAGAAAATGGTGTTGCGGGCGTTGGTCACCGCCTGGCGCTTGGCGGCCTGGCCGACGACGCGTTCGCCGCTCTTGGTGAAGGCGACCACGGAGGGAGTGGTGCGGGCGCCTTCGCTGTTTTCCAGAACCATCGCCTGTCCGCCATCCATGATAGCCATACAGGAATTGGTGGTGCCGAGGTCGATGCCGAGGATTTTAGCCATATCGTGAGTTGAAAGGGTTGAGGGTTAAAGTGGTTGTTGCGAAACTTCGGATTCCCCTTCTGCAAACGCGGTGCCACAGCTGAATGAAGAGTTTTATCTCATTCATTTTGAACGAATTGCGATGATCAATGCAGCATCCCGGCGTCATGATCGAAGACTGTATCAGGGACAAAATGACACGTCATTTCTGCCAAAATGGCGCATGGAGACAAATCGTCCCGCATGGCCGGAGACTTTTTCCGGTCATGGCATGCTGGGAAAACATGGGGAAAATCCCATTCCCCGTCTGAGAAACGCCGGGACGCAAACTGCGGATGTCCGCCAGTCTCTCAAGCCCGGAGCGGAGCGGGCCGGAGTGATTTATTTTTCCATCGATTCCAGCAAGTCCCGCAAAGGTTGCTGGCTCACCCCGATCAGGCCCATGTGGGGGCGGTCCATATCGGAGATGATGGTGATCACGACGGCGATGAGCACCGGGAAAATAATCTGGCTGAACGTCGAGCGGTGCCCGCCCGCACCGCTGCCGTAACCGCTGGCCCAGGCACCGCATCCCGCCACGATCAGGAGCAGCAGCCAGACCGCGCTCGGCACGTGATTGAACCGCGCGGCCAGCCGGCTGGACTGGAGATCAAGCGTTTCATTCAGGGACGTGATAAAACTCACGGTCACCGGCGACGGTTTCTCCTCGGCGGCCGCTGTGGCGTGTTTCCAGAGAGCGCTTTGAAGTTTGGCGGCTTCCTCCGCGTTCCTCTTAAAGTCGTCGCCTTGCCGGTCCAGATCCGCTGACTGCAGCCGCAGGGCGGTGTACTGCCGCAGAATATTCCGCACTTCCGCCGGATGATTGCCGGGCAAAAAATCCGTGCGCAGCCAGGTGGTGCCGATGGAATTCGCCTCCTCCACCGCCAGGGAGCGCCGGGTGTCGTTGCGGCCCACCGCCATGGCGAAGCTGAATCCCAGCAACAGGCCCAGCAAACCCAGAACCGCGCCCTGCACGCTGCCGCTGTGACCGGTCGCGGCTTCCGGATTTTTCCTCCGGGCTCTGATCCCGAAACGGAATCCCGCCTCCGCCAGGGC
This sequence comes from Verrucomicrobiota bacterium, assembly GCA_040386695.1. Taxonomy (GTDB): domain Bacteria; phylum Verrucomicrobiota; class Verrucomicrobiia; order Verrucomicrobiales; family V1-33; genus CAIZWU01. The sequence goes on along the minus strand of JAZKFB010000008.1, from coordinate 37,690 downwards.
TAGGAGCAGCAGCGAAACCAAAACGAGAACCAGCCACTCGGTGACAAAAATGCGGGAGAGAATTTCCTCGATCATAAAATGAAAAGCCCGGTCGGATGGAAATCCGGCCGGGCAAATTTTTAAAGCTCACAGGCTGCCGCTTTCAGGGAGATTTTTCATAACTCCGGGCAACTTTTCCGCCAAGCCGGATTATTCGCCTTTCTTGCGCTTCTTGGGGCGGCCGTTGTCGCCTTCCATCTCGTCAAGCACGGCTTCGAGGGAGAGCGTGTGCACGTGAGGAGTGTGGTCCTCCTCGGCTTCCACGTCCTCATCGTCGTCCTCCACGTCCTCGACGTAGTCGTACTTCGGCTTTTCAAAACGGCGCTGGCGCTGGTTGGCGGGCAGAGGGGAAAGAGCCATACTGATGGCGCGGCCGGCCTGGCGCGGCGGCATGTCGAGGTGGCCCATCGTTTTCAGGTCCTCGACAATACGGCCCATGCGGGCAAAACCGATCTCCGGGTGCGCGCCTTCACGGCCGCGGAACTGGAGGACGACCCGCAGCTTGTTGTTCTCATTCAGAAACTCCTCGGCGTGCTGGAGTTTGATCATGTAGTCGTTGTCGCTGATGTTGGCGCGGAATTTGACTTCCTTCACCTTGCCGCCCTTCTGCTTGCCCTTGTCCTTGTTGTTCTTGGACTGCTCGTATTTGTACTTGCCGTAATCGACAATTTTACAGACCGGCGGCTTGGCATCGGCGGAAACCTCCACAAGGTCGAGCCCGCGCTGACGGGCGATCTGGAGGGCTTCCGGAACGGTCATGACACCCAGCTGCTGGTGGGTGTTGCCATCGACGACGCGGATGCGGGGGGCACGGATGCGGTCGTTCACGCGGGTCATGTCGCGGTAACGGCTCGGCTGTTTTCTGGGAGGCAGGGAGGGAATAAGCGTGGACGGGTTACGGGTTAGGCGGGGTGTTCGGGAAAAGAAAAACCAATCAGGAGGGGAAGCGTGAAAAGCCGCGCCACCGGATGCAAAGGCGGACTCCGCCTCCGGGCAGGAAATTCACAGCCGACCGGATCATGACCATGCGCGTCGAGTCGGAGGAACAGCTGCGGGGCTGGAGAAGCGGGGCTCCGGCATCGCCGGGCCTTCAGCCTGAGAGACAAAAAGCGTGCGCGTCACTGGGATACCAGTGGGGATTCCAAAAATGAGTGAGGAGATCAGCATTCGACGCACCAACAAAAACCAACATACAAACTCCCGGAGCATTGCGCAAGATGCATTTTTCGGGGTAAAAGCGGAAAAAAGCCCAAAAATGTCCTCATTCCGGCTTCCGGCAGCGAATAAAAGGCAAGTAAAGGAGGTTGAAGAAAATAACGGCCACGCCTTCGAGCGCCAATAAATACCATGGCCAGGGGCCAAGAACATCCAGCAGACTGGCCTGCGGCGGCTTGGCGCGGAGATAGCCGTAATTGGTTCCGGCGATGAAATTCACCAGCGAGGCCACCACAAAATAGACCTGGGCCCAGCCCAGGACCCGCCAGACCGCCCCGCGCTCCGGCTTCAGGCGCAGCCCGAAAACCAGGTAGAAGGCGGAAATCACCACTCCGCCATGGAGCGCGAAGAAAAGGAAAAAAGCCGGGGCGGGAAATTCGTCCGTCACGGTCGGCGTCAGCAGGCCATTCAAGGTGCCCGCGATTCCCCAGAACCACGCAATTTCCGCCCAGCGCTGACGCCGGGTGATCAGGGCCACGGCGGCGCAGGCGGCGGTGACGTCGCAGAGCTGGCAGGGCATCGCATTCTCCAGAGTCAGCCAGCCCTGCGTCCAGCCCAGCGCGAGGGCGATGGGAAACAGCGCCAGCATGAAAACCGCCAGCGCCCAGTTTTGACTGCGGACGCGGTCCGGATGCCGCCGGGCGCGGAGGATGAGCAGCCCGGCGGTGAGCGGCACCAGCGCCAGCACGGTCAGATGCGGCAACCCATAGACTTTAAAAGCACTGGCTGCGGCTGCGGCGGGAACCACGTTGTCGAAAGCGGCTGAAGTTTCGGTTTGGAATCCGCCGGAAGATCAGGTCAATAAGTCGGATCAATCTTCCGGGTGGATACTGTCGAAGCGCCCGGCGATGGCGGCGGCCAGCAGAGCCCCGATTTCCGGATGATCCACCTTTTCCACCACTTCCTGGGCAAAGCCGAGGGCGATGAGGTGCGCGGCGGCAGGGCGGGGAATGCCGCGGGATTCGAAGTAAAACAACTCGTCCTCGGCGATGCGGCCGCTGGTGCTGCCGTGACTGCACTTCACCTGATCGGCGTTGATTTCCAGACCGGGCATGGAATTCGCCTCGCAGTTGGCGCTGAGCAGGAGATTCCGGCACTTCTGGTAGGCGTCGGTGAAATGCGCGCCCTCGTCCACTTTGATGAGACCGGCGAAAATGGTCCGCGCCGTGTCAAAGAGCACGTTTTTATAAAGCAGATCGCTGTAGCTGTGCGGGCTGAGGTGGTCCTGCAGGGTGCGCTGATCGATTTCCTGGTTCGCGGAGGCGAGGGAAACGCTGAACATCTCGCTGCGGCTGCCCTGTCCGGCGACCAGACTGCGGCACTCCGTGCGGGTCCAGCCGGCGGCGAGATTGATCAGGCTGTGGCGCACCTGGGCGTCGCGGCCGCTGCTGACGGTGGAAAGGTGGATGTTTTTGTCGGCGGCGTTGCGCTGGTTGAGCAGAATGTAATTAATCGCCGATCCCTCACCGGCAATGAGTTGCGCCGCGCCAATGCTGAGCCCGGCGTCGTCTCCGGCGCTGAGGTGATGTTCCAGCACCGTGACTTTGGAGTGGCGCTCGGTCAGGATAATGGTGCGGGGGAAAGCCGCGCTGTGGACTCCGCTGAGCCAGTGGACGATTTCCACCGGTTCGCTGACTTCGGTTTTGGCGGGAACAAAAATCACCACCGCCTCCCGGAGCTGCGCCTGGTGCAGGGAAGCGAATTTTTCGCCGCCCAGGCCGGTGTTCGGCACGCTCAGCGTCTCCTTCAAAAGATCGCCGTGCTGCTGAAGCGCTTCGGCCAGGGTGAGCACCTTAAGCGAGGTATCGGAAATTTCCCGGCTGACCAGCCGGTCATTCACAAACACCAGACGCGCCGCCGTTTTCTCCAGCAGATTCGCAGTCCCGGGCTGCTCCGCCGTCTCCGCATCCGGCAACACGGTGTAGGGATCGAATTCCAGAAGCTTCAAATCCGCAAAGCGCCAGGCTTCATCCCGGCGGCCGGGCATCGGCAGATTGGTGAAAGCTTCCCAGGCCGCCATCTGCGACTGGGCGAACCAGGCCGGCACAGCGGCATGGTTCCATGACGGGGCATCAAGGAATACGGATCTCACAAAGGAAGTCTGGGGTGAATCTAAAGTGGTGGCGGACATTGAGAGGAAACGGTCAAATTTTTGAAATGGCGCTGAGCCGCGTCAAACGGCCTTCGCAGGCATGGCGGCGTTCAGGGTGGAGTTCCGTGGTGGCGAGGCGCTCGGCCAAGACCGGTAATTCCACCATGCCATGGTGGAACAATGCGGTGACGAACTTGAAATCCTTTTCCCGGCCCGCGACAAGTTTTGAAATGGCAAGATCGTGAGCCTCAAGGCAAAAAGCCGTCGCTCCACCGGTGAACTCACTGTGAACCGGGACCAGCCGATCTTCCCAGCCAGCGGGGACGACTGCGGTTTCCGGCCCCACGCCGTGAGCGTAATACCGGAAGCTTTGCTCAAAAGGAGACAGCTCGCCAATCGTGCCGTCAATGAGATCGGTCGCGGAAGGATCTTCAGGGCAGTAAATGTCGGCTTCCCGGGAAACCAGCAATTCCGCCGGAGCTTCGGGAAATTGTCCGAGCACCGCCTGGCTGCCCACAATGATAAACCGGTTCCTGCCGGTGATCCCGGCGGAGGCACGGATGATGTGCTCCAGTTCATGCCGCTGCATTTTCGTTTTGGAAATGGCGTTTCAGTTCCCAAACCTCCTTCGGGCTTAAGATTCCGGCAAAAGGAGCGCTCTGACGCATCCGGCAGGCATCCTCGGTCTCCAGTTCAATCAGACTGGCGATTTCCTCCACCGACTGCGTGGCAAGAATTTCGGACCACTCCCGCCACCAGTCGCGCTCCGGGCAATTCCATCGGGACATGTTCGTCTGAGCCACCACGATCAGCTCCGGCTGGGCACGAAGGCGCTGCGCGATGATGCGGTGCATCATGAGGCTGCGGCGGTCGATGTCCTGGTGGTTCATTGACGGGTGCGGTTAAATTGGTTGGTTGTTGGATGAAGCAGCGGCTTTTTCCATTTCCGCCAGGCGATTCCGCAGCTCCTCAATTTGCTCCGATTCTTTTTTGTTTCTGACCATCAGGCTGAAGATGATCACGAACAAAATCATGAAAATCACCACCTCTGGCCAAGTGATCCAGCCCGAGTCTTTAAGAATACCCAGAACGAAAAAAACCAGCCAACCGGCGATGTTGAAATACCCACCAACCCTGGCCTTCCTGTCCGAATCCTGAGCAACCAGCACCGTGAGCACCCAGACCATGAAGGCGATGGGAATCAGGAGCAGCAGAATAGGCCAGTTCATAAAGATTTATCCGGGAATCAAGGGGACCCTTCCTCACCCCACGCTGCCCTCCATCTCGAGGTCGATGAGGCGTTTCAACTCGACGCTGTATTCCATGGGGAACTCGCGGACGAGGTCGTTGACGAAGCCGTTGACGGAGAGGCTCATGGCGGCGGCTTCGCTGAGGCCGCGCTGCTGCATGTAGAACACCTGCTCGGCGCTGACCTGGCTGACGCTGGCCTCGTGCTGGGTGGCGTGCTGGTTGCCGCGCACGGTGATGGCCGGGTAGGTGTCGGTGCGGCTGTGGGAATTGATGAGCAGGGCGTCGCACTCGGTATTGTTTTTGCAGCCTTTGAGGTGCTTCGGAATGTGAACCTGGCCGCGGTAAGTGCTGCGGCCGGTGCCGACGCTGATGGATTTGCTGACCACGTTGGAGGTGGTCTCGTCGGCCGCGTGGATCATCTTGGCGCCGGTATCCTGGTGCTGGCCGTTGTTGGCGAGGGCAATGCTGATGACTTCGCCGCGGGCGCGTTTGCCCTTCATGATGACACCGGGGTATTTCATGGTCAGGCGGCTGCCGATGTTGCAGTCGATCCATTTCACCTCCGCGTCCTCGTGGGCCAGACCGCGTTTGGTGACGAGGTTGAAGACGTTGTTGCTCCAGTTCTGCACGGTGACGTACTGGATTTTCGCGCCTTTCATGGCCACCAGTTCCACGACCGCGCTGTGCAGGGTGCTGGTGGTGAATTTCGGGGCCGTGCAGCCTTCCATATACATCAGCTCCGCGCCCTCGTCGGCAATGATGAGCGTGCGCTCGAACTGCCCGAAGTTTTCGGAATTGATGCGGAAATACGCCTGCAGCGGGTGCTTCACCTTCACGCCCTTGGGCACGTAGATGAACGATCCGCCGGAAAAGACCGCGCTGTTCAAGGCGGAGAATTTGTTGTCCCCGGTCGGAATCACCTTGCCGAACCACGGGCGGAAAATTTCCGCATGCTCCTTCAGCCCCTCGGTGCTGTTGACGAAGATGACGCCCTGTTCGCTGACGGCTTTCTGGATGTTGGAATACGCGGCCTCGCTGTCGAACTGCGCCTCCACGCCGGCGAGGAATTTGCGTTCCTGCTCCGGGATGCCCAGGCGCTCGAAGGTCATCTTCATTTCCTCCGGCACATCATCCCAGGAACGCGCCGGGGTGGAGCCGCTGCTGAGATAATAACGGATTTTGCTGAAGTCGATGTTTTCCAGGTCCTTCGTCGCCCAGTTGGTGGGCATGGGCTTGTCCCAAAACGTCCTGAGCGCGCGTTTCCGGAAATCCCGCACCCAGTCCGGGTCGTTCTTCACGTTGGAAATATAATCGATGGTCGCCTCGCTGAGGCCGACGCCGGCATCGTAGGTGTGATTTTCCGGATAGGAGAAATCCCCGGCGCTGCGGTCGATATCGACGGCCCGCATGGTGTCGGAGTCGAGTTCGGAATCGGGGGTGAGGGTGGCGTTCATGATGGAGTGATCGGTTGGAAATGGTGAAGAAATTTACAAAAACATCAATTGCCGGGATGCCGTCAGTTGAGGGATGGACGCTGGTTCCAGGCGGTCCAGAACTTCCGGCGGCAGATCTCAAATTGCTCCTCTATCTCCGCCAAGGATGGAACAACCGCCCGCTCCATGGCGGTTTCAATTTCGGCCAAAGTCATGGGAGCGGCACTGGCAATGGTGAGCGCGTCGCGCAGATCCTGGGGATCATCCCGCATGAGTTTGCTGAGCAGGAGATCGGGGTCGGCAAGCCGGAAGATTTCCAGGTGAACCCAGGTTCCCGCGACCCGCGCGCGTTCCCTCCGCCATTCAGGCCGGAGAATCACCTGTGACTCCTCAAACAGGTGGCTGATGTAAAGACCATCGGAAGCGAGAGCCTCGTTCGTCTTCTCCAGCGCCTCCCAAAAATTCGTGGTTTCGGCAAGCGTTTCCGCCTGACCCAGCCACAGCACGGCATCCACATCGCGGCTGTAGGCGACTTCCGCCGGAGCATTCGGCAACCCCAGGTGCAGCGCCGCCCGTCCATAAAGGGTCAGGTCCACACTTGAGTCCAGCAGGGCGTCCAGCGTGGAAAGAATCCTGTGAGCGTTGGTGACAGTGCTCATGCGACGAGCCTCCATTCCCCACTGTGGGGTCCGCGGGGTTTCATCACCGGCTCGGCCAGCCGGGTCCAGTGAATAACATTTTCCCGCAGTGGTGTTTCACAAGCCAATTGGTCCGCGATGCTCAGCCAGCCAGCGTGCGCCGGAGCGGCTTTCAAGGCCTGCCGGGCAAGAGCCAGCACAACTCTGGAAGCGGACTCGCGTTTCGCCAGCCTGACAATTCCGTCGGCGTCCACCACTCCCCTGCTGATGATTTGAGCGGAGAGCCGCAGCAGTTGCGGCTCATCGGCCAGCGAAGGATGCATTAAAGCCACGGCCAGTTCAGTATTTGAAAAGCGACCCTCGACGAGTTCAGAAGGCAGAGTCACCGCCCGCCGCTGAATGGCGGAAAATCCGCGGCTGTTGGCCAGCTCCACCAGCCACGCCTCAAGATCCGGCGCATTCTCCACCGGGAATTCCCCAAGCAGTCGGCGCGCCTTCCACAACAGCGCCGAGGCCGGGGCCGCGATGCCGAGTCGATGGGCTAATGTTGAAAAGTTCACGGGGAGGATGTGGCGTCAGGAAATGCGCTTGAGTGATGGGTGACGGCCATGGATCAAACTTACGCCGCCTTCGTCAGCCAGTCGTAGCCGCGCTCCTCAAGTTCGAGGGCGAGGTCGGGGCCTCCGGATTTGATGATCTGGCCGTCGGCCATGACGTGGACGACGTCGGGTTTGATGTAATCCAGGAGCCGCTGGTAGTGGGTGATCAGGAGAATGCCGCGTTCCGGACCGCGCATGGCGTTGACACCGTCGGAGACGATTTTCAGAGCGTCGATATCGAGACCGGAATCGGTTTCGTCGAGCACCGCGTATTTCGGCTCCAGCATGGCCATCTGGAGGATTTCGTTGCGCTTTTTCTCACCGCCGGAGAAACCCTCGTTCACACTGCGGGCGGTGAAGGAACGGTCCATTTTCAGCAGGTCCATCTTGCTGTAGAGGTGCTTGTAAAATGCCACCGCGTCGATGGGCTGGCCTTTGGGCAGGCGGGCCTGGAGGGCGGCACGGAGGAAATTGGCGTTGCTGACGCCGGGGATTTCCATGGGATACTGGAAAGCGAGGAAGAATCCGGCGCGGCTGCGCTCGTCGATGGGCATCTCCAGCAGGTTTTCACCGTCCATCAGAATGCTGCCGCTGTTGACGACGTAGTCCTCATGACCGGCCAGAACCTTGCTGAGAGTGCTTTTGCCGGATCCGTTGGGCCCCATGATGGCGTGGACTTCCCCCTTCGGCAGATCCAGGCTCAGGCCTTTGATGATTTCGCGGTCGCCGATGGATACGTGGAGGTCTTTGATTTCAAGCTTCATGGAGGAACGGGGAGGGGGGACGTTGATGGTTATGAGTTGATGGTTGATGGACCAGGCCGCTGAAAAACCGGGAGCTTGGGAAAGCGGCTCAGTTATGGGGCGCTTTGGCGGTGGTGGCGCACGCGGGGCAGAGGCCGCGGAGGGCGATTTCCGTCCGGTGGATGATGCTGCCGGGAGCGATATTGAGCGCGGCGCTCAGGGCGGCGGCATCGCGGATGTCGATGTCGCTGATGGTTCCGCAGGACTCGCAGTGGAAATGCGCGTGGTCGTTGAGATTCGGGCAATACCGCGACGGGGAGCGGTCCAGATTCACCTGGCGGACGAGGCCGCTTTGAGTGAGCGTTTCGAGGCAATTGTAAACGGTCGCCAGTGAAATGCCGGGGACCTTTTCCTTCACGCGGACGAAGACTTCGGTCGCTGTCGGGTGGTCACGCTGGGCGGTGAGAACTTCAAAAACTTCGCGGCGCTGCTTGGTCAGCCGGAATTCCGGGCCAAGCGCCAACCCTCCTTCTCCGTGGGGAGAAGGTTCAGAACTGTCCGGGTTTTGTTTGCGGGCCATCCGTCACCATCCCCGAAAATTCCCTTTTATCAAGAATAATTCCAATTAGCATTTACTGACGGGCTTCTGTGGCCCGTTCAGGCTGAGCGGGCAAAGCGGTAACGAACGTGATTTTTCCCTGGCCGGGCTTACCGGGTGGGCTGGAAGGCGGGGAAAACAGCGTTTTCCCTGATGCGCGGCGGGCCGGGAGCATTCATGGGTGCGCACTTATGGCTTACCGCACTGTCACGATCCAGGTTCCAGGCAGCACCTCCAATATCGGTCCCGGCTACGACTGCCTGGGAATCGCCCTGGGGATTTACAACCGCATGACCCTGACCCGGGTGGAGGGCGGACGGGAAATTCAGCCTCCGCACGGGATGGTGCGGGAATGCGCGCGGATGTTTTTCAAACGGACGAATGTCCCGGAATTCGCGTTTTCATGGGAAGTGGAGGGGGAAGTGCCGGTCAGCCGGGGGCTGGGCAGCAGTGTGACCGTGCGTCTGGGCGTGCTGGCGGGGCTGAATGAGCTGTGCGGCCAGCCACTGACACGCGATGGGCTTTTTGCCCTGTGCGCGGAGATGGAGGGGCATCCGGACAATGCGGGGCCGGCGGCGTTCGGGGGGTTTGTGCTGACCAGCGCGCGCGGCGAGTCCTTCCGCTTTGAAGTGGGGCCGGAACTGAAATTTGTGCTGCTGATCCCGGATCAGGAAGTGGTCACCGAGCACGCCCGGCGCGTGCTGCCACCGCAGATTTCGCACCGCGAGGCCGTGCTGAACATGGGCAACGCCTGCACCATCACGGCGGCTTTCGCGACCGGACAGTATGCCAAGCTGCGCGATGGTTTTGAGGATTACCTGCACCAGCGTTACCGGGCGCATCTGGTGCCGGGGCTGTTCGACGTGATCGAGGCCGGAGCCAGCAGTGGCGCGCTGGGCGGATTTTTGAGCGGATCGGGATCGACCATCGCCTGCCTGACCCTGGAGGGGAACGAGGACGCGGTGGCGGCGGCGATGCTGAGCGCATGGAAAGGCGCGGCGCCGGCGGAGACGCGGATTCTGACCGCGGACAATTTCGGAGCGAAGGTGCTGGCGGTGGCATGACGGGAGGCTTCGGGAAAAATTCCAGCTTCAGTCCCGGCCGAAATCCCTGTGAACCGCCCCATTTTCCCGCTCCTGTTCCGTGATTTTTCCCTTCCGCTGGCGGAATCCGGCTTCATGGTGGCGGGCCTGCCGGTGACGCGGATACGCCGCGCGGGCAATTTTCACTGACCATGGGCGAACGTCTCGACAGTCTGGAACAGTTTGGCATTGAAGTGATTCTCAACCGCCGGCGCGGGTTCCGTGCGGGGGTGCTGCGGGGAATTCTGAGTGTGCTTTCCGGTCTGTTCCGCAGCTTGGTGCAGGGGCGGCTGGCGCTGTTCCGGAACCGGGTGAAGACGGATCATTACCTCGGCGCGGTGGTGGTGAGTGTCGGGAATCTGACCGTGGGCGGGACCGGGAAGACGCCGGTGGTGGAGATGCTGGCGCGGCGGCTGCATGAGGAGGGGCGGCGGGTGGCCATTCTGAGCCGCGGTTACAAAAGCAAAAGTCCTCCGCTTTCCCGGCGGCTGTGGCAGAGGTTCATGGGCCGCACGGTGGAAATTCCGCCGCGGGTGGTGAGCGATGGGCTGGAGATCAGGCTGGACAGTTTCACGGCCGGGGACGAACCCTACATGCTGGCCCGGAATCTCCCGGGCGTGGCGGTGGTGGTGGACAAGGACCGGGTGAAGGCGGGACGTTTTGCAGTGCGGGAGCTGGGCTGCGACACTCTGGTTCTGGATGACGGGCTCCAGTATTTAAAACTCCGCCGCCGCCTGGATGTGGTGCTGGTGGACCGCCAGGCGCCGTTCGGCAATGAGCACCTGCTGCCGCGCGGCACCCTGCGCGAGCCGCCGCGGAATCTGCGCCGCGCCAGCCATATTTTTCTGACCAAATGCGATGACCGCCCGAATGACGAGCTGATCGTTCGTCTGCGCCGCCACAACCGCACGGCCTCCATTCTGGAATGCCGCCACCGCCCTGTGCATCTTCAGAACGTCTATGATCCGCACGACCGCCGGGAACTGGATTTTGTGGAGGGGAAAAAAATCGCCACCATCAGCGGCATCGCGGTGCCGGAGAGCTTTGAGAATATTCTGGAAAAACTGGGGGCGAATATCGTGGTCCGCCGCCGGTTCACCGATCACCACCGTTACAGCGAGGATGAGATCGACGAGGCCATCCTGCGGGCCGACGACAAGCTGGCGCACTTCGTCGTGACCACGGAGAAGGACGCGGTGCGTTTTCCGGCTTTTGAGAAAACCCTGTTGCCGGTGTATTTTCTGCGGGTGGAAATCGAGATTCTGCGCGGCCACGAGGCTCTGGAGGAATGTGTGGACCGCATTTGCCATCCCCAGGGCGCGGCCCCGCCGATGAAATTCCCGTGATCCGGGATTTGAACAGAAGGAAGCGAAGGGAGCAAAGAGGGGGAAGGGGGATAAGAAAGGACTTGAGGGAGGTGGCGCAGCGATCCAATCGTTTTGAAAAATCAGGAGCGGTGTCCCCGTGGTCGGCTGACCGGATTTCCTCCTCTCTTCGCTTTCTTTGCTTCCTTCTGTTCAAAACTTTCCGTCCTTCTGAAAATGTCCGACTCCCTGGAAACCATTTACAAAGCCGAGAACGCCGCACTGGATCGGGTGCTGCGGCGGGCGCTCGGGAAATCCGGCCTGAAGCTGCCGGTGGCGAAGGACGGCACGCTCCAGATTCTCGATCTGGCCTGCGGCACCTGCCGCGAGGCCGCGACACTGGTGAAGGTTTTCCGGGAACTGCGGGGCGGGGGAAAGCCGGTGCGGTTTGTGGGCGCGGACATCCGCGACCGCGAGCTGGATGAGGCCGCCGCCCGCGCGAAGCGGGCAGGCCAGGCGGGCGACACGTTTGAGTTTCTCACGGAAAACTGCGCCAAAATTGACCGTCATGCGGAACTGGGCGGGGAATTCGACGTCACCTTTCTGCGGCATCAGAATTACTGGAACGACAAGCCGGTGTGGCAGCGGATTTTCGAGCAGGGCCTGAACAAGCTCAAGGACGACGGCCTGCTGGTGATCACGTCCTATTTTGACCGTGAGCACGAACTGGCTCTCAGGGCTTTGGATCGGGCGGGGGCGGAGCTGGTGGTGACGGAGACCAATGAAACCAGCCGTCTGCTGTCGGACGCTCCAGGGAAATCCGTGGACCGGCATGTGGCCGTTTTTCGGCGCAAAAAGTGACCCTGTGATGAAGCAAGTGGCATATCCGCATGCTTTGAAGGGAGAAGAGACCGCTGTTTTGATGGAAAAACAGCACGCCGTGCAAAAATTGAACACCGAAGCACGTCCGGGGTCTTATCCTCCCGCCGGGAATAATCCTGTAACCGGCAAGGCCTTGCGGGACGTCGACAGGAATGGCGCGCGGCATCGGAAATCTGATGCCGGCATCCATTCCAACTCCTCATCCCATCAGGCATTTCCATGAAAATCTCCCTGCTTTTCGCCGCGCTTCTGGTCCTCCCTGTCGTTTTGACGGCGGAGGCTTCACCGGCTGCGCCTTCGCGCCATCCGCTGCTGAACGCGTGGCGGCACCGGGCTGTTGAGAAATTCGATGCCGACCGGGACGGCCGGCTTTCCCCGGGCGAGCGTGAAACCGCCAAAGCGGCCCATCAGGAAAAAGCCCGCACCCGGCGCGCCGCAAGGTTTCAGCGGCTGGATGCGGACAACGACGGCCGGATTTCCCGCGCGGAATGGGACGCCGCCACCGTTCAGCGCCAAGGCCGCGCCGGAGTGGTCCGGCAGCGCCTGCTGGAAAAATTTGATGCGGATAAGGATGGCCGCCTTTCCCGTCCGGAGCGTATTCAGGCGCGTGGAGCCTTACGCGAATGGTTTATGAAATGACTGGTTCCCGGACTTACTTTGCGGTTTGCCGCTCCACCGCGCTCCGGTGGATCTTCTGTGATTTTCCTCCCTTCATTGTTCACCTTACACCACCACCAGCCGTCATCGTATGAAACCTGCACTGATTCATGGAACCTGGCTTGCCGTCGCAGCGGGAGCCTACTTCGCGGGCAACGCTTTTCACAAAACCGCGGCTCCGGCTGCCGGGCCGAAAACCGTGCTGGTGGGTCCCGGCATGACCGCCGCGGAAAAAGCAGGCTCCCTTAAAACCAGCGCCGTGTCCCGCGACGCTTCCATCGCCGAATTCCTCGGCCGCTATGAACTGGGCACCGGCAAGCCGCTTTCGTCCGAAAAGATGCGCGAGGCCATGTCCGAGGCGCTCCGCGAGACGGATCCCATCAAAAGCACGATGCTCTTCGCCCGCCTGCTGGAGGAACTGACTCCCGGGAACGCGGCCGAGAGCATGACCACCCTGCGCGAGAGCATTTCCGGCTTTGAAATGATGCGCTACATGCCGCTGCTCGCCTATCAGTGGGGCTCCGTGGACGCCAAGGGCGCGCTGGAGGCTCTGGATGGCCAGAACGGCCGCGAGAACATGATGGCCAAGCCGATCATTCTCTCCGGTCTCGCCAGCAAGGACCCCGCCGCCGCCGAAGCCTGGCTGGCGGCTCAGAAGGATCTTCCCGGCAAGGAATTTTACACCCAGTCCATCATCAACGGCATGGCCAAATCCGATCCGGACGCCGCCGTCGCCTTTGCCGCCAAGCAGGAAAAACCCGAGGAGCGCAGCCGCGCGGCGGAGACCATTGCTCAGGAAAAAATCAAGGGAGGCATCGAGTCCGCCGCCTCCTGGGCGGCGGGGCTGAAGGATCCGGACATGAAAAAAGGCGCCGCCCAGGCCATCGCCAATCAATATTCCCGCACGGATCCCGCCAAAGCCGCCGAGTATATTAAACAGTACGCCGGCGAGGAATGGGCCAGCAACGCCATCGGGGATGTCACGGGCAGCCTGGCCCGCAAAAATCCCGAGGAGGCCATGAAATTCGCCGCCAGCATCCAGGGCGGAAATCAGACCAACGCCTACCGCGAGGCCGTGCAGGAATGGACCCGGCAGGACGCCACCGCCGCCAGCACTTATGTGAATCAGATGACCCAGGGTCCGGCCCGGGATTCCTCCGCCGCCGCTCTGGCCAATGTGGTCGCCCGCGAGGGTGATCCGTCCACCGGCATCATCTGGGCGAATTCCATCAGCGATCCCGCCACCCGGCAGGAGGCCCTGGTGGATGTCGCCCGCAGTTACATGCGGCAGAATCCGGAGGGTTATGCGGCCTGGGTGCCCACCAGCGGCCTGTCCGCCGAAGCCCAGCAGCAGATCAGCGAGCGCGGAAACGGCGGCGGAGGCGGCGGCCGCAACTGGGGCGGTCCCGGCGGCGGCGGTTTTGGAGGCCTTGGCGGCGGCCGGCGCGGCGGTCGTTGAAGCGGAACCATTTTCCCGCCGTGCGGCTTCGGAAACGATGGCCAAACCCGGCTGCGGTCATCCGCCGCCGGGTTTTGGGCGTTGATTCGCATTGCGCAGGATACCGGGGGCGGTAAGACTGCGCGGAATTTTACTTTCAGCCCCTTTCCCCATTATTTATGAAGTTCCGCATCAGCAAAGAGAAGCTCCTGGAGGGCTTGCAGCAGGTCCAGAATGTGGTCAGCAGCCGCGCCACCCTGCCCATTCTCTCGAACGTGCTGATTGAAGCGGACAGCACCGAACTGCGGTTCACCACCACGGACCTCGATATCGTGGTCAGCGGCCGCATCATCGCGGGCACGGAAATGGACAGCCCGCTGGAGGTTCTGGAGCCGGGAGCGATCACTCTGCCCGTGCGGCGTCTGGCCTCCATCGTCCGCGAACTGCCGGCCAGTGAGGTCGAAGTGACCGTCGGCGATGAGAACACAGCGGCCATCAGGTGCGGCAACAGCTTTTTCAAAATCCTCGGCCTGCCGCCGGACGATTTTCCGGCATCCCCCACGCTTGACGGCGTCAAGGAATTCAAACTCACGCAGAAAACCCTGCGTGAGGCCCTGAAAAAAACGGCCTACGCCATCTCCACCGATGAGACGCGTTACGTGCTCAACGGCATCTACTGCCAGTTCAAGGAGGGCAAAATGACGCTCGTGGCCACTGACGGCCGCCGCCTGGCGATGACCGATGTGGAGGTGGAGTTTCCCGAAAGCAGCGAGACCGCCGTGATCGTGCCCACCAAGGCCGTGAATGAGCTTCAGCGCCTGCTGAAGGACGATCAGGGGGAACTGATCATCCGCATTGGCGCGCGCCAGATCGCCTTCGAACTGAACCAGAACCTGCTCATCAGCAAGCTCATCGAAGGCAATTACCCCAATTTCCGTCAGGTGATCCCCGGTGCCGCCAAGGAACGGGTCACGCTGGAGCGCGAAACCTTCCTCCAAGCCGCCCAGCGCGTGTCCCTCCTGGCTCCGGACAAGAGCAATTCCGTGAAGCTGCACTTCACCAGGGACAACATCGAGATCACCGCCAACAGCGCGGACATCGGGGAGGCCCGGGAATCCATCGCCGTGAAATACAGCGGTCCGGACATGGCCATCGCCTTCAACCCGGAATATCTGGTCGCCCCGTTCCGCAATCTGGATTCCGACGAAATCTTCCTCGACCTGATCGACGAGGTCAGTCCCGGTGTCATCAAGATCAACACGCCCTTCCTTTACGTTCTGATGCCGATGCGTGTCAGTCAGTAAGGCTGATGGCGTTGCCCGGTCAGCACGGTAGAACTCCCCCGTTTCCGGATTGGAGCCGGATGCGGCTGTTTACCCCGCACCCTTGCGGAAGGCGGAGACGTATCCATATTCTTTAAGGATATGATCGCCGCGACCGAACCGGATTTCCGCGCGCCCGCTCCGCCCAGGCTTTGGCCGGGGCTGGTGGCCGGGTTGGCGCTGCTCGCGGCCTCGGGGGCGGTTTTTTACCGCGCCTGGACAGCGGCGCGGAATGGCGCGGCCACCCAGGCGGGCCTGACTGCCGCGGTGGCGGCGGTTTCCATGGAGCAGGCCAGAGCGGCGGAGGCGGATGCCGCGACAACGGATCTGCGCCGGCGGGTGTCGGAATTTCTGGGATCGGAGGCGCGTCCCGTGCTGCTTGCGGCGAAAGCGAAAGATCTGGAGGCCGTGGACCGGGCGGTGAAATCGCTGGATGCCTCCTTTGCCCGTTATGCGGGCGGCGTGGATCAGTTCACCGGCGAACTTACGGGCTGGGGAACGCGTTTCCGCCTGATCTGGCGCAAGAGCGTGGAAACCGTGAAGCAGCATCCCATTCCGGAGGGAACGGCCAAGCTGGTGCGGGATAAATTCGACGCCCATGTCGTCTCGGATACCCGGCTGGAGGCGGATGTGCTGGCGGTGATGCGGCAGTTCGCCTACGATATCGAAGCCAACCGCAACGAGCTGCTGGGCACCCTGCGGACGCGACTCACAGCCTCCGCTCTGCCGGTGGCGGTGCGGAAGGTGGCGCTGGAGGAATTTCAAAGTCAGTTTCAGCAGAACCTCGGAAAACTCCTGGGAGGGCTGCCATCGAATTCCGTGGCGGTCGGTGTGGGCAGCCTGACGGCCGGCATTGTCGCCGAGGAAGCGGTGCGCCAGCTCGTGCGCGTGGTGCTGACCCAGGCCGCCGCGCGCTTGGCGGGCGGGGCTCTGGCCAGCGGCGGCGCGGCGGCCACCGCTGTGGCGGCGGGCGGCACCGGCGGCACGATGGTGGCTCCGGGCGTGGGCACGGCGATCGGCGTGGTCGGAGGATTTGTGGTCGGGGCGGTTGTGGACTGGTGGATGACGGATAAATTTGAAGCCCGGGTGAAAGCCGAGGTGCTGACTTTTCTAAGCGGCACCCGCCAGGCCCTCGTCAGCGGTCCGCAGGGCATTGAAGCCCTGCTGAAAGCTCAGGTGGACCAAACGTCATCCGCATGGGAACGTGCCGTGACCGGTTCCCTCCAGGCTTCGCTGCATCCGCAATGATCGGTTTTTCAAACCCGCGTTAAGGCTCAAAGCCAAAGCTAAAGTCCAACACTCCAACGCCATGAAACTGCTTCCCATTCTCCTGCTGCTGGCTTTCTGTGCCCGAGCCTCCGCCCAGGGCGGTGCCGCCGCCCGGGTGGCAATTGACGTCGTGGAAAGCGTCATGCGGCGCGGCACGGGTGAAGCGGCGGAACGCACCGCCCGGGAACTGGCGGAATTCGGCGGCCAGAAAGCCGTGCGTGAAGTCCTGGAGCAGGCCGAACGTGAAGGCGGCGAAGTCCTGATGCGCCAAGTCGCCGCGCAGACTGAAAAACATGGCGTGCTCGCCCTGCAGGCTCTGAAAGGCGCGGGGGCTCCGGTGATCCGCGCCGTGGACGGCGTCCCGGCGGAATTTGCGGAAAACAGCCTCCGCGCGCTCGTTCGCGAGCCGGTGGCCATGCAAAAGCTGGCCACGGAATTCGGCAGCACCGCTTTGGAAACCGCCGCCAGACATCCCGGTCTCGCCGTTCCCATCGGCAACCGGCTCGGGGCCGAGGGACTGGATGCGGCCCGGCGTCTGACCCTGGATCAGGCCGCCATTCTCAGCCGCAATGCGGACAATCTGGCGAAACTGCCGGCGGCGGAGCGCTCTCAACTGCTCGCTTTCATCCGCCAGTCGCCAGCCAAAGCTCTGGCCTGGATTGAAAAACATCCCCGTCTCCTTGTGGCCGCCAGCGCCACGACTGCGGTGGTTCTCGCCCGCGAGGAAATCTTCGGAATTGCCGCCACCGGTCAGCAGGGTCTGATCGAGCGTGTGGCCGGAGCGATTTACCGCACGTTCGAAAAACCCATCAACTTGGTCCTTGGCGTGATTTCCGCGATCGTGCTCGCTTGGGGCGGATTCAAAATCTGGGCTGTCTCCCGGTTTTTGAAACGGAAACGCCAGCCTGCCTGAAACCGTAACGCGGTTCAGATGTTGGAGCCAAGGAAGGTGTGGATGCCGCACTCCGTTTTGTCAAAACCCTCCCAGCGGCCAGCCCGTTCACCGTCGCCCCCGCTGACCCGGGTGCAGGGCCAGCAGCCGATGGTGCGGTAGCCCCTGTCGTGCAGCGGGTTATAGGGAATCCCGTTGGCCTTGATGTATTCCCAGACGGCTTCACGGCTCCAGTTGGCCATGGGGTTGAGTTTCAGAATGTGATTCCCGCGCAGTTTGTCGAATTCATATAGTTCCAGAATCCCTGTCTTGGAGCGTGTGTCCCCCTGATTCCGGCGCAACCCGGTGATCCAGACGTCCAGATGCGCCAGTTTCTGCTGCAGCGGCAGGACTTTGCGCAGAGTGCAGCAGGTGTCGGGATTTGATTCCCAAAGATTGCCGCCGTAGGTGGAATACTGTTCCGGAACGGTTTGGGCCGCTTCGAGATTCTGGATCTGAATGCCGAAAAATTTCTCCAGTCGCTCCTTCAGCTCATAAGTCTCGGGAAAAAGCAGACCGGTGTCCAAAGTGAAGACCGGGAAATCCAGACCGAGTTTACGGGCGTGATGAATGATGACCAGCCCGGAGCCCTGGTAGCTGGTGCCGATCTGCGCCTGGGTGCCGAAGGTGTCCCAGGTCCATTTCAGGATGTCCTCCAGCTTGGTCGTTTCAAAACGCGCCGCTTCCGCGTGGACATCAAGTCCGGCATGTTCTTCGAGTAAAAAGGCCATAGGTGGAATTCTCCTTATTTCCTATAGGATTTACCGGATTCGGAAAATGTCAACCCCGGCGTGGAATGGGGGACGGTGCGGAGGAATTCTCCGATGGGATTCCTCACATAAAAAAACAGGCGATCCGTAATGGATCGCCTGTTTGGAAGGGGGATTCGGGAAAGCGGAGATCTCTCAGTTGAGGGCGGCCGTTTCAGCGGCGGGAGCGCCGTCAACATTGACGCGGCGGCCTTCGCGGTCGAAGCGCACACGGCCATCGGTGAGGGCGAAGATCGTGTAGTCACGGCCAAGGCCGACATTGGCGCCGGGCACCCACTTGGTTCCGCGCTGGCGGATGATGATGTTGCCGGCGACGACTGTCTGGCCGCCGAATTTCTTGACACCGAGGCGTTTGCTCTGGCTGTCGCGTCCGTTTTTGACGGAACCTTGTCCTTTCTTGTGGGCCATAAAAGAGGGGAGGGATTAGAGGTTGATGGATTCGACCTCAAGGCGGGTCAGTTGACGGCGGTGACCGATGGTTTTGTGGAAACCTTTGCGGCGCTTGAATTTGAAATTGATCACCTTTGCGGCGCGGTGCTGGTCAACGACTTTGGCGGTGACGCTGGCTCCGGCGACCAGAGGAGCGCCGATGCGGTTCTCACCTTCGGCTCCGTAAAAGAGCACCTGGTCAAGGGTGATGGAGCTGCCGACTTCCGCGTCGAGCTTCTCGACGTCGAATTTGATGCCCTTGGAAACGCGGTATTGTTTGCCGCCGGTTTTGATGATTGCGAAAGCCATAAGCCTGAACTGGGAAAAAAGAAACCACGCCCCGCCAAGGAATGCGCTGGGCGGGAGGGCCGGGAGACTTCCACACCCCCCGGTCCCGCGCAAGTGGTTTTTGAGGATTTCGGCTCCCGTAATCTCAGATGGCAGGAACCCGGACGCGGCGGCGGGACAGAAGCCCGGCGGCGGCACCGGCCAGCAGAAGCAGGGCGGAGGGCTCGGGAACGGCGGTGAAACGCACATTGTCGATGGCCAGTCCGTCATCCGCATTGCCGGCCAATTGAGCATCAGCCCAGCGGAGCCAGAGATCGGTGCCGGGCTGCCAGTCGATACCGCTGACGGTGCCTGTGATGTCACTGACGAGGCCGGCCACATTCCCATTAATGGCTGTGCCTGTAGTGCCTGTTCCGCTGGCCGCGGGCGCCGTGAAGCTTAAAGTGGGCACGCTGATAAAGGCTCCGGCATCAAACCAGTCGCTGGCGGTGGCGGTGGTGCTGTAACCGAAATTAAGCGTTTCCCCGGTCGCCAACTGGCCGTCGCGCCATTGTTCCCCGTCGAAAGTGAGGGTGAAGGAAGTGAGTGGAACACCCGTGTTGTTGGTCAGGCGCAGGGCCGTATAAAGATTGGCGTTGTCGCCGGCGACCGTGAGTGAGCCGACGTTGCCCAGCGCCTTTTCGGTGTCCGCCGCCGTGCTGCTGAAAACCCAGAAGGAGCCCGTATTCGCCCCCGGTCCGAAACGCACCCGCTGATGCTGGCTGGTGCCGCCTTCGGCCGCAACGGCAATAGGATGATATAAATACCAGCCCGGGACGCCAAAGTGATCCCCGGCAACCGTGCCGCTGTCGTCCTGCCAGCCATTGGTGTAAGCTGATGTCTGCACATTGCCGTTGCTGGGCGCATTTACAGGAAGGGAGTTGAAATTCTCGCTGTAGAGACTTCCCAGCGTGCTGTAGCTGATGGCCGCCCGGGAAACCTCAGGGAGGAGGGTCATCATCAGCGCGGGGAATAGAATATTTTTTAGGTTCATGAAGAGGGCGCAAAGTGGGTTGCGCCGTTGGTTCTGAAGGGTTTCAGTGGCTTGGACAAGAATTTTCAGCCAATGTCAGCTTAACGAAAATTACTGATGGACCTGTTTTAAAATTCATGGATTTTTATCCGGTGATTGTGAATTCCGAAAGGTGACTAACTAGAAGCCGGGGAGGCCGGAGACCCAGTGCGCCGTCCGGATTTAAGGATGACAACGACAGACGGGGCGGGTGCCCTGGCATTCAGGGCGTTGAATCCGGAAACGTGGAATTCCCGAGAAGGCAGGCTCATGGCAAAGGTGAGAAACTCCGCCGCTTCTGTGCCGCCTCCCTCATGGCCGGGATAAAGCACGACCAGCAGCAGGCCGCCGGGCCGCAGGAGAGTCAGGGAAACGGCAACCGCCGCGAGGGTGGTGGCCGGGCGGGTAATAATGGATTTATCGCCACCGGGCAGGTAGCCAAGATTAAAAATAATGGCGGAGAACTGCCCTTCGGATCCGGATGGCAGCAGAGTGGAAAGGCCGCTGTGGCAGGCGGTTGTCACCTCGCAGGTTTCCGGGCTGATTCCCTGCGTCCGGAGCAGGCGGCGGGTGCTTTCAACTGCTTCAGGCTGAAGATCGAAGGCGAAAACCCGGCCTTCAGGGCCGACCTGCCGCGCCAGGAAAAGAGTGTCCTGTCCATTGCCTGCTGTGGCATCGATGGCCCGGTCTCCCGTCCGCAGATGATTCCGAAGCAGTATGTGACAGAATTCGACGGCGGACAGCATGACCGCAGAATGGATGATCAGGATGGCGGCTCAACAGAAACGATCCCCAGCGCGATCCATGGCGTTGCCCATACGCGTTTTTTCCTCGATTGCCCGTATCCATCCTGGCGTTCCGTGCCATTTATGGCCCGCTTTTTCACATTCACTGATCCATCTCCGGATTTCAGGCTGATCCGAATTCCTGTTTTTGCTCAAATTCACCCACCGCTTCCAATCCCCCCCGCGTAATCCCTTTCAGTTCCGCTTTTGGAGAAAGAAAGGAACATTGAACGCCGGAGGGGCTGGAGTGTTCCAAAACCTCCGACACGCACGTCCCCATACTCCCATTCACCCATTGCCGATATGAAACTGCTCACCACTCTGCCCCATCCCCGCCGCAGCCGTAACGCTTTCACTCTCATGGAACTGCTTCTCGTGCTGGCCATCATTGGCCTGCTGATGGGTGGCGGCGCCGCCGTTTACAGCGGCATCATGGACGGTGCCAAACGCACCAAAACCCAATCGAAAATCGGCACCATCGCCATGCAGCTCCAGCAGTATCAGGCCCAGAAAAGCGGCCGGCTGCCCAGTCAGAGCGTGGGTCTGAATGCGCTGAAGCAGATGGGCGCGGTGAAAACCGACGAGGAACTGCTCGACTCCTGGGGCGAGCCCCTCATCTACAATATCCCCCCCAAACGCGGCGGTGACGGCTTCGATCTCTGGTCCAAAGGGCCGGACAAGCTGGAGAACACCGGTGATGACGTTGGCAACTGGATCACTCCCTGATCCGGCTTCCGCCGGGGGCGTTCCCGGCGCTGAACGGATGGTTTCCCATTTTTATGAAACGCCGCGCCTTCACGCTCATGGAGATGCTGGTGGCGCTGGCCATCATCGGGCTCATTGTCGCGGGCAGTTTTATCGCCGCCGGCTCCCTCAACAATGAGAAAGCCCTCCGCACGCCCCTCAATGAACTGCGCATCATGGCCAAAAAAGCCTGGGCGCGGTCCATGGAGGAGCAGCGGGCCTGGCAGATCCGGCTGGTGAAGGACCGGTTCGTCCTGGAGCCGCGTCAGGCCATTCAGACGGAGGATCAGAATTATTTCAAAAAAACGGACGAGGAAATGGGCCGTTCCACGGGAGTGGAGTCCTATATTCTGGAACCTCAGATCCGCATGGAGGTCCGGCACTGGGGCGAGCAGCAGTGGCATCCCCCACTGCCGGACAGCTGGGTTTTTGAGCACAGCGGTCTTTGTGAGCCGATCAACATCCGGTTCATCTCCGATGCCGGCAGTGTCACCGTCAGTTTTGACCCGCTGACGGCGGCGGCGGTGGATGAAAACTTCGAATTCGCAGGAGAACAACGGCAATGAAAATCCACACCGGAGCCAGCACCCGCCGCCATGCGCGGGCTGGCCTTATCCTGCTGGAAATGCTGATGGCCATCGCTATTTTCGGCATGGTGGCGCTGGGGCTCATGCGGGCGCTGACCATCGGCGCCCAGACCGCCATCATCTCTCAGCTGGAACTGCGGATGATCCAGAAAATGCAGTCCACTCTGACGGAATACAGCAAGGTGCAGGTGCTGCAGGAGGGCGTTTACGATGTGCCCGCGACGGATATCGACATGGGGGTGGCGCTGCGGGTGCAGGTGGAGAAAATGGATAAACTGCTCAATGCCGACGGCCAGCCGCTGAACGACATGTATCACATCATGGTGACGGCGGAGTATAACAATTTCGGCGCCAAAGGCCAGATGACGGCCGATACCTTCCGCTACGCGAATCTTTACAAAACCCAGGCGGGAGGAGCCGCTCCCCCCCCTCCCGGAGGACAATAACCATGCGCATTTTCTCCTCCACGCGCCCGGCGCTTCCCCTGCGCCGATGCTCCGCAGCCAGCGGCGGCTTCACTTTGATGGAGGTGCTGCTGGGGCTGGCGCTGTTCTCCATTCTCATCGGCGGGATTTTTTCCGTGCAGCGGGGAACGCTGGAGGTGAGCCGTGAAGTCACGGAACGCCAGGCGAAAACCATGCGCATGAACAGTTTTGCGGACCTGTTGAGACGCACATTTGAATCCATGCCGGGCAATTCGAAGCTGGTGCTCACTCTCGTGGGCGGCTCCAATTCCGGCTACAGTGATGTCCAGTTCACGGATTATCCGCTCGCTTTTTCCTGGCCTGGAGTGCCTGCGGGCTCAAAAAGTGTGATTTTCCGCACGGAGCGCACATCATCAGGTGTGGGTCTGGGGGCGACTTTGCTTTACCTGGATGAGGAGCAGACGCAGGACTATGAACAGAACAAACTCGACGAGCGCGATGTGCTGGCCCGGCTGAACCTGATGGAGGGCATCATGCGCGTGGAGTGGTCGGTTTTTGACGAGACCACCCAGGAGTGGCAGACGGAGTGGCTGCGGGACAAAACCACCCGCCCCTCCTTTGTGACCCTGACTTTGGAATATCTTGACGGGCAGGACCCGGTGCAGCTTTATTTCTGGATTCCTCAAATGGCCAATCCCGCCACTTTCACCCAAAGTGGTGGCCAGGGCCCGGGGGGCGGGGGCGCACCCGGTGGTGGTGGCCCGGGCACGGGAGGACCTCCAGGAGGCGGCGGACCGCCCGGCGGCGGTGGTGGTGGCGGACGCGGCGGCCGGGGAGGTGGCGGCGGTGGCCGGAACTTTGGTGTTCCCGGAGGCGGCGGCGGCGGTGGAGGAGGAGGTGGCGGCCGTCGATAGAAGCCGCATGCTTTATTTTGTTCAAATCGTCTTTCCCGCGAACGCGCCCGCAGATTTTGCTTCCGTCCTCACACGCTTTCAACGAAACCAGACCATCGGGGTAATTTTTCCCTAATCTCATGATCCCGCACTCTCTCAGCCCCACAAATTTCCCGCGCCGCCGTCCCCGGCGGCAGCGTGGGTCGGCGTTGCTGCTGGTCATGTGGCTTATCTCCATGCTGAGCCTGCTGATCTACTCCACCGTGCAGGTCATCGCGCACGACATGGACATCACCATTTCCCAGAAAAAAGCCTTCCGTGCCCGGCAGTTGACGGAAATGGGCATCAACATCGCCTGCAACCCTGTCGTCAAGGAAAGCGACACCGCCCTGCTCAATCAGGTCGTGGGCGATCCGGACGCCGGGGAATCCTTTTCCGTGACCATCCGCGGGGAAGGGGGGCGTTTCAACGTCAACACCCTCCTGCAGAACAAAAGCCGCGATTTCTTCGAGCGGTCTTTTGAACTCTGGGGGATGGAAAAAGACGCCGCCAGCGCCCTGACGGACTGCCTGCTGGACTGGACGGATGCCGATGAGCAGAAGGAGCTGCACGGCATGGAGCGGGAGGATTATGAGGAAATGAACTTCACCGGTTATCCTTTCGACCGGCCATTTTACAGCCTGGATGAAATGCTGCTGGTTCCCGGATTTGATCAGGTGGCCGCATTGAAAAAGGACTGGCGCGACTATTTCACCATCTACAGCGCGGGAAAACTCGACCTCAACGCCGCCGAGCCCAAAGTCATCGCCCATGGCATGAACATCAGCAAAGCCACCTTCGATCCCGCCAGCCACGATTTTGAGGCGGACCTGAAGGCGGCCACGGAGTTTGTGCAAACCTACCGCTGGGGGCCGGATGACATTGAGTTCACCACGGATGACCAGAAGGTGCAGAGCGTTGAGGACGCCTACGCCCAGCTCGGTTTCACTCCGGATTCAACGGAGGGCGGCACCTATTTCGGAGTCAATGACGCCACCGTCCACATCGAAAGTGTGGCCACAGTGAACGATTACCGTAAACGGGTTGTCCTAGTGATCCGTAACCGCACCCAGGGCACGCCTCAAATTCTGACCCGCGAGGAAGTGCCCCTATTTCAATGAAGCCATCGCCGACGACAGACAACACCAGCACCCTGTGCCTGCCCGGCGCGGATTCGTGGGAACTATGGAAGGCGTCACCCGCCGGCTGGCAGCGCCAGCCGGGCACCGACCCCGCCGCCGGTCCCTCATCGTTCAAAAACGCCACGATTTTCGCCTATCCGGTCAGCAGCGCCTTCGCCGTGCCCATCCGCTCGGCCACGGGCGATCCTGATCTCCTGCCGGATCTCATTGAGATCCAGCTGGAAAAGCAGGGACTGAAGCCGGATGCCCCGGTGGGCTGCCTCACGGACTGGCGCGTGGTGGACCGCGAGGAGAATGAGACACTCATCGCGGCCTCGGTCCTCAATCCCGCCCTGTCCGACGATCTTCCCCGGGAGGCGCCGGCGAGGTTTGAAATCAGTCCGGATCTTTACGATCTGCCGGACGATTCCCTCGTGATCTGGAAGGAGCTCGGCCGTCTCGTTTTTGCCGTCACCCGGCACGAGCATCCGATTTATTTCCATGCCCTCAGCGCTCCGGCTCTTACCCCCGCCGTGGTTCAGGAAATCGAGCATCTCATGATGCCGCTTTATACCCAGGGCATCGTCACGGCTCTGGATTCCACGGTTTTGTGGACGGATGCGGTGGATCCTCAGGTGGAGTCCCTGCTGCAGGATATTTTCGGAGCCCGCGTGATCCACGCCCGGCAGCCGGCTCCGCGTCCCGGCAGCCGCACCTCGGCGATTGAGCCCGTCTCCATCGCTCAGGGAAAAATCCGTGCCGCCCGCGCCGCCCGGATTCAGAAAATCGCCGCCGCCTGCGTGGCTGCTTACCTCCTGATTCCCGGTTTCTTCACAGTGCGGTATTTCATGGAGTCATCCAAAATCAAAACGCTCCAAAGCACCGTGGCCGCCCTGGAGTCCAAATATGGAGGAGTGCAGAACGTCCTCGATCAGTCCGCCATGGCCGACAGCGCGGTCAATCGGGAGCAATTTCCCGTGGAGTGGCTCATGCAGTGCCTGACCTCCCTCTATGACACCGCCAATCCGGGCGTGCGCATCACCAGCTTTGATATCGAAAAAGCCCACGGCGACACGAAAGCCTCCCAGATCACCATCAAAGGCGAGGTCGCCGGCAATGCCGCCATGGCCATCGCTTACGGAAACAAAGTAAAAGGCAATCCCGCCCTGCAGCAGATGGAGTGGAAAACAAGCCCCCAGGCCGCCAAAGACGGAAAAGTCGCCTTCACCATCGCCGGCATCACCAAAAATGACTCCCCTTAAACCAAGTGAAAAACGGCTGCTGCTGATCTTCGGGATCGCGGGCTTTATTCTTCTCAACCTGCTGGGTTTCAGCTGGTATTCGAAGAAAAAACTCGTTCTGGAGCAGCAGCGCTCAAAACTGGAGACCCGTGGCCGGATCCTGGAGGGAATGAAATCCAAATATGCCGAAGCCGAGGAGAAGCAGGCTTATCTGGCCAAATACCTCAAGGCTTATCCGGACCCGACAACGCGTGACAGTTACCTGGACAACTTCATTCTCGATCTGCACAAAAGGCTGGATCTTGAACTGAAGCAAAATCAGATTCTGGAGGCCAAGCTGGATGACCTTTTCCACAAAAGCCGTTATCACGGCGTGGTGACCGGGTCGTGGGACAATGTGCTGGAATTCATCTACCAGCTCCAGCAGCCCACGGAATTCCGTTTTGTCCCGCAGATTTCCCTGAAATCCCAGAAAAAAGAGGCCGCCTCCGAGGAGGCCGCCGATGTGGTCTGCACTTTTGACATCGAAAAATGGTGGTCGCCCGACAGTGTGACCGATCCTGCCGCGGAGGCTCCCATTCCCACTTCCGCCGCTGTCACTCCTGCCCCGGCCCCGGATTCTGAACATTTTTCCGAAGTTGCGGTCCGAAACCAGAACGTCACCGCCGCCACGAAATGAAAACATCTCTTTTCCTCCTTCCCCGCCGCCCGATTTTTCTGAATGCTCTGGCTGCGGGATCGCTGGCGTTCACGTTCGGAGTCGGCAGCCTGGTGGCTCAAAACACACCGCCTGAGCCTGAGCCTGCGGCTTCCGCGCCGTCCGACAGCGTGGCCGCAGCGGAGTATCCCTCCAGCCGGTATGACAAAATCCGGGTGAAAAGTCCCTTCGAGTTTGAACTGGCCAAGCCGAAACTGGAGGAGGCTATCGATCCTTTCCTGGATCTCGTGCTGGCTGGATACGCCGGAAGCGCGAACCGCGTCACCGTTTACCTCGCCAATACCAAGACGCAGGAGCGGATGACCATCCTGGGCAATGACGATCAGAATAAAACGGGTTTCAGGCTCATTTCCGTGAACCGCGGCACCAGCCTCCGCACCACCACCGCCACTTTGGAAAAAGGCGGCGTGACCAAGGAGCTCTCCTTCGACACCAAAGCTCTCAGCAGCATGGTCGCCAGCGGCGGATCCTCCGCTGCCGGAGCCGCCGCGGGCGGTGCGCGCGGTCCAGGAAACCCCGGTGGGCAGCCTATTCTCCCCGGCCAGGTGCCGCGCCCCGGAGGGGTGCCCAATGCCGGAGCGCGTCCGGTGCCGTATGTGGCTCCGACGGCTTTTATTCCCGGACAGAATAATAATGCCGGCGGCAATGCCCAGGCCAACGGCAATCCGGCTCCGGGCGGCGTGAATCTCGCAGGCAGCATGCTGAACAACAATAATGGCCAGATTGCTCCCGGTCAGGTTCAGCCCCAGCCCGCAGTGATCATCCCTCAGGCCAACGGGACCGGCGGCAATGCCAATAATCAGCCAAACAACCAGCCCCGCCGCCGGGTGGTTCTGCCCACTCAGCGTTGAGTTTCCTCCTGCTGGTTTTCAGCGCGGCAGGATTTTCCGCAGAAACCGCGTTTGCGTGCTGAGCTCCCCTGCCCGGGCGTTGTCTGTCCTTCACGAAATTTCAAGCTTTCCACTTTCTCCATCCACTCATGCGTTCCGCTATCCTTCCGCTCCTTCTCGTTTGCCCCTTTCTGCTCCAGGCGGATGACCAGATAGAACTTCCCTCCAATCTTTCTCCCGCGCTGCGGGCGCGGCTGCTGGCTCAGAACACGGTGCCTCAGGCGGCCCCGGCTCCCGAAACCGCCCCCGAGCCCGCTGCGGGAACGCCAGCGGCCGGAGCCGTGCCCGCAGCTTCCCCAACCGGAACGGTGGTTCCGCCAGTCGTGCCTGCCACGGGCAATGGGACAGTGGTTCCTCCTCCACCGAATAATAATAATGGCGGTCCTGGCGCGGGCGGCCAGGGGCGGCGGGGAAATGGACGTGCCGGCGGTCCTCCAGGACGGGGCAATGGAGCCGTCCCTTTACCCAACCGCACCCTGCCGCCCGGAGCCATCCCTCCTCCCGGCGGTGGTCCCTTTGCCTCTCCCCAGGCGGCTCCGCCGGAGGATCCGAATGATTTTCTTCTCGCCTTCGCCGGTAACCCTATCGAGGAGGTCATTGATGAATATCAGCGCATTTCCGGGCACCATGTGATGCGGGATCCGGGCCTTACCGGCACAGTGGTGGTCATGCAGAATCCAAATGTGAAAATGACGCGTGAGGAAGGCGTCGATTTCATCAAAGCTTCGCTGCTGCTTCAGAATTTCAGTATTCAGGAATACAAACCCGGCATCGACAAGGTCCTCTCCCTCGCCCAGAACCGCCCGCCCCTCATGGAGGGGCCCATAAGTGGAGCCCCCATTTACATGAGCGCCAAGGAATTGCCGGAGACGGATCAGGTGGTCAATTACCTCATCCGCCTGGATTTTCTGACCGCAGCGGATGCTTCGCAGGTTTTTGCCGCCGCTGTGCCGAACCACATGTGGGGCAAATATGTCGCGGTTCCCTCCGCCAACACCATTCTGGTGCAGGATACCATCCCCAACATCCGGACGCTCATCAAGATCAAGGATCAGGTGGATGTGGAGCCAGTGAAGCAGGTTCATGAATTTGTGGACCTTGAACGCGCGTCCGCCGAGGATATTCAGGCGCTCATGGAAGGCATTCTGCAGGCCCAGACCCAGGCTTCCACCGGCGGTGGTGGCGGGGGACGCCCTGTGGGGCTTCCAGGGGGACAGAATATCGGGGGGCAGCCTGTCGTCGCCGGCGGTGCCGGTGGACCCAGCACCGTCAGCGGTGTGATGCCCGACGGAAAATCCGTCATCGTCAAAGCCGATCCCCGCACCAACCGTATTTTCATCAATGGCCCGAAAGTGCATGTCGAGTACCTGAAAAAACTCGTCAAGGAATTCGACCAGCCCTCCCGCGTCAAAAATCTGCTCACTCAGCAGCTGCGCTATATTCCTGTCGATGATTTCCTCGATATCGCCGGTCAATCCCTCGAAGCCCGCGGTGCCGGAGCCGCAGGGCAAAGTGGCGGCGGAGGGGGCGGCGGCTCCACACAGGGCGGCACGCGCAGCACTGCCGGACAAAATCAGTTTGGCGGAGGGGGCAACCGGGGAGGGGGAGGCTTTGGGCAGACTCAATTTGGTGGTGGTGGCGGTGGCGGAGGAGGTGGGTTTGGCGGTGGCGGCACCACCAGCCGCACAGGAGGCACCAGCCGCACAGGAGGCGGTGGCGGCGGGGCCAGCGCGCAAAGCACCGCCCCGCTTCCACGGTCCCTCGTGGTCGGAAAGACACTGCTCATTTCCGATCCCCGGATGAACTCTCTTCTCGTCACCGGTCCGCCGGAGTCCATTCAGCGCATCTCGGAACTGGTCAAGGAAATGGACCGGCGTCCTCTGCAGGTTCACATCAACGCCGTCATCGCCCAGATTACCCTTGGCGACGACATCACCACCGGCATGGATATTCTCCGTCGGGTCGATGACGTGCGGATCGGCGGTCAGAACGTGAGCATTGCCGGTCTCTACAAAACCACGGGCGGCAACGCTTTCCTTGACCCTGCGACCCTGGACACCATTGGCGGCTTTACCTCCGCCGCTGATGGTTTGAATATTTATGCCACGGTGGGCGAACTGTTCAATGCCTACGTGAAAGCCCTGGAGACCACCAGCCGCTTCAAAGTCATCTCCAAACCCCACGTCGCCACCGCCAATAATGAGACCGCTCAAATCTCCGTCGGCAGCCGCGTGCCCATTCCCGCCAACCAGCAGTCATCCATTGTCGCCGGCGGCACCACCGCCGTGACCTCCAATGTGGAATATGAGGATGTGGATCTCATTCTGGAGGTCACGCCGCTCATCAATTCCAAAAATGAGATCACCATTGTCACCAACCAGCAGAACAACACCGTCGCCGGATCCACGGTTATCAATGGCAACGAGGTGCCGAATATTCTGACCCAGAGCCTCAATAATAAGATTACGGTTCCGAATGGGGCCATTTTCACCATCGGCGGCAGCATCACCGAGTCCAAAACCCAGGCAGTCACCGGATTGCCCTTTGTCAGCAAAATCCCGCTGATCAAGCATTTGTTCGGAAGCACGAAGGACGGCACCAAGCGGCAGGAACTTCTGATCATGATCCAGCCACGGATTATCGACACCGCCGATGACATGATCGACGTCCATACCTCCGAGGTGCAGCGCACAATTATCGGCCCTGAAGCGGAGAACTTCACCAAGCCGGAACGCAACACCACGGATCTCCAGCTTCCCACCTACGAGAAAACCATTCCCTTCGAGTCCGCCGGATACCCGCCCGGCACTCCCACCGCCCCGAAAGGCTTTTTCCGCCGCCTCGGAGCTGCTTTCAAACCCCGTTGAAGCCTTTATTTGATTCCGATTTTAATTTAAAAACGTCTGCAACTCGTTGATTTTGAATCAATAATTGAAAATTTGCCAATCCCGGTTTTGCTTCCCGAAAAAAATAAAAAAAATCTCACGAAATCCTTTACAGCCTGAGGTCACCCCGCTAATCTTGCCACCAGCCCACCAGAACCCTCTACTCAACCAACCCATGAAACACAAACTCTCCCTCCTAGTCGGCCTCGCCTCTTTGGCAGCCCTCGTCGGAGCCACTGCACAGACCAGTGCAGTGACTGATCCGGTGGGCTATATCACCATTGACGTTGCTGCAAATACTGGCGGCAGCGGCAAATTAACGCTGATTTCTCCTACTCTGGTGGAAAAAAATGAATTTGCCGGAACGGGCGTTGTTGCTGCTAATAATTTAAGTGTCACGTTCACTGGGACGACTTTTGCTTTTGCGCCAAATGCTTATTATTTGGAGGTCGCGGATACTGGTTTTTGGACAACCATTACTGCTTCAACTGCCACATCGGTGACTCTTCAGTTTCCTCTTCCTGCCGGTGCGAGTGCTTCGAAATTGATTATTCGGAAGCATGCGACGATCACCTCATTTCTTGGCGCGAATAACGCCATCGGCCTGAAAACAGGTGGAGATGCTGTTACTGCGGATGTTGTCCAATTCTGGAATCCAACAGCTCAATCATTAGGTGCTCAGTATTTTTATGCGGGTGCCACAGAAGGTGTGCCACCTGGTTGGTATACTGAAAATGGTGAGTTGCTTGGGACCGATGTTCCTGATGTAGCTATTTTTCCTGGAAGCAGTTTGGTGGTGACTCGTCGCCCAAATACAGCCACATCACTGGTGAGTGTCGGTTATGTTAAAACTACACCTACTCAAATTCCTTTGGTGAAGGGGATTAATATTGTTGGTCCGATGAAAGCTACGGGGACCACTTTAGCTGATTCCGGGTTAAATACTGGTAATATTGCAACAGGCTTGCAGCAAGGAACGGATGCTGTTAATGCTGATACTGTTCAGTTGGCTATCGCGGGCATTCAATACTTTGCTGCGGACCCAGCTTCAGGTATTACTGGCTTTGTTGATGAAAATGGTGATCCTCCTGCACCAACTGCACTTGTCAAAGAAGGTTCAGGTATGATTATCACGCGTAAGCCAGCCACGGCAGCAGTGTGGACTTCCCCCAAAACAACCGTTAATTGATTGTAACTATCTCTTATATATGACTAAAATCACTCTACTTACGCTGGCCCTTTTGGGTTCTGGACTTCAAATGTCCCAAGCTATTTCGGTTTCTGTCAGTAAAGGCCTCAATCCCGGATTTAATGCTCAATCGAGTGGAGGTTCTACTCTTACAACCTTTAATTTATTTTTGGGATCCTTTGATGCAGGGATAACCGCTGATACCATTAAAGCTTCAGGAGCCGGAATCGGTGCTCTAATTGCAGCTTCTTTCAATGAGTATGGAACTGCTACCGCTCCAGCTAATGGTTTAATTACAGGAAGTTTCACGAAATCAGATTTCACAAATTTCGCAGCGACGGAATTTAATGGGAAAAACATGTTCCTGATTGTTACCACCGGGACAACAGCAAGTGGCGGCCAAGAATATGCTATTTTAACAACAGGTGCGACGAGTCCTGCTGAAACGTGGGTATTTCCTTCAGATGTAACTGCTCCTATTGGAACAACGAATGCACCTTCTGGTGTGCCAGCTAATTTTTCCTTAGTTTATGGGAATCTCAAGGATGCAGCAAGCGGAGTTGATACCATTCAGCTCGTAGCTATTCCTGAAGTTTCATCTAGTCTTTTGAGTGGATTGGCTGTTCTTGGTTTAATTACTCGCCGTAAACGGTAGTATCAAATCAATTAAGTAATCAAGTAAATTAAGAGCGGCATCTGCATGATGCCGCTCTTTTTTATTGACGTGCCATAAGCCCTCCCACATGCGCGTAAAGCTCGCGTTGTTGGGCGGTTTGTTGGAGGAGGTCGGGGGCGAGGGTGACTTTGTGGGGCTCGAAGAGAGTGATGGTGCTGGAGCCGCCGAAGCGGAAGTAGCCTTTTTCGGCTCCTTTGGAGATGGGCTGGTAGGGGACGGCGGTTTGAACGATGCTGCCGACGTTGGTGGCACCGATTTCCATTTGGATGACTTCACCGAGTTTGGCGGTGCGGATGACGGTGAGGACCCGTTTGTTCTGCCAGAGGTAGCTGAGGTTGCGCTTCAGAGCGATGGGGCTGACGGAGTAGAGGGGACCGTTAATCAATTTTGGGGAAACCGGGGTGCCGGCGGTGACGAAGTGGAAACGGTGGTAATCCACAGGGCATAAGCGGCTGAGGATAAGGGTTCCATCAGCATATTTTTCAGCCAGTTCGTGACTACCCAGAAGGGCAGGAAGATCAAACCGCTGGCCTTTCACGAAGACGGC
Organism: Verrucomicrobiota bacterium; assembly: GCA_040386695.1. GTDB lineage: Bacteria > Verrucomicrobiota > Verrucomicrobiia > Verrucomicrobiales > V1-33 > CAIZWU01. The sequence goes on along the minus strand of JAZKFB010000008.1, from coordinate 4,919 downwards.
ATCCACTTCGGAGAGGCGCTGAAATCCGAGGTGTCTTCCATCCGCAGGGAAAACCACGCTGTCGGGATCAGGGTCAATGGGCCGTGCCTCAGGTTTAAGTTTGCGGTAAAAGAACTCGTTGAAGGTATGATACTTGGAGGGGGGCAGGGCGAATTCCTCGGGATCAAGTCCGTATTTTTCAATGAACGGCTTGATGAGCAGGGAGGTTTTCCACCGGTCCATACGGTTGCCATACCATCGGGAAAACCAGGCGCGCTTCACCGCCCAGGCCAGAGCGAGGCGGCCGGGAGGGGTTTGATAGGCAAAACGGAGAGCCCGTTCCCCATAAATTTGTTCCTCCTCTATTTTGCCGGTGTAGCGATTGAAGTAAGTAATGGGATCAGAGGGCATTATGGAGGAGGGGAAAAGGAAAAAGCGCGGCGGGCCATGGCCAGCACAAGAAGAAGGGGAAGGGGGGAGAGACCGGTGAGCAAGGCCGCAAAGGAGGAAGTTGGGAGGCTGCCTGTTGATTTGCCAAGGGTGGTCAGAAAATCCGACCAGAAGCGGGGAGCCAGTATGCCGCTGATTCCGGGACCGATGATCACCAAAATGGACGCTGCGAGAAGAGTCCACCATGCCCAGCGGCTGTGCCGGACAGCGGCATAAGCAAGGCCGAGGCCAAGAACGGTGAGACTTGTCCAGGCGGCAACAGCAGTTGGACCTCTCAGTATCGATTGCCCGGCCAGCGGGAAGGCGGCGTGGTGCTGCATCATGCCGATGCCGGCAACTGCCAGAATCAGGCCGCAAATAAATACCATGACACCCGGAACCGGCAGCTCATCAGTCCAGCGGGGTTTGGGATCTGAAACATCGCAAACTTCCTGTAAATCAGGACGCTGGAAGATAAGAACCATGGCCAGCGGCAGCGCGAGGGAAATCAGCAGCAGAGCGGAGTCACTTCCGCCAAGCGGGGAGGAAGCATTTGTTGCGGCATCACCATTCGCCCATCGCCAGGCGGCGGCGGCGATAATACCGCTGGAAATGAAGGCTCCAACCCAGCCGGTGGCGTGAATCAGTGGCGGAGCCCACCGCTTTTGAAAAAGAGCCCCCAACCCCAGGATCATCAGGCCAACAGCACCCGCAGCCCGGATAAACAGGCCCGCTCTGATGATTTGCTGAGTCCAGGAATCGGAAGATGCAAGGCTGAGCCATTGCAAAGGCAGGGTGCAGGCCAGGAGAAGGCCTGTCAGAATTAATCCCGCGCCGCCAAGAGTCAGGACAAGCTGTCCGATGGACGAATTGCCCCCTGATGGCTCCATACTGTCAGGCCACGGCGGCGGCATGGCCGTGCCGGCGAAAAGCGGATGCACCTCATTTTCCTCCGGCGTCCTGGCATTCCGGGAAACAGAACCGGTATGGATTTCGGTTTCTTCGATTTGATTTACCTTCAGCTCCGTCGTTTCAGAAGCAGGTGCCGGAGGCGCGGTCTCCACCGGAGCTCTATTCCTGCGGGAACTGTATGCCGGCGGTTTTGCCGGAAGTGGAGGAGCCAGCAGGGCGGCAGGGGGATGCGCCGACGGTTTGGGGGATTTTTTCGGAACGACGGATTCGCCGGAGGATATTTGATTGAAAGCGGGCGTTGACCATGAACCGGCCTCATCTCCCACAGGAGAAGCGGCAGACACAGCAACCGCCGGTTTTTCAGTGATATCGGGGATCAGTGATCCCCATGCCGCTTTCAAATCTTCGGCCACAGGAGGCTGGCCCACTGCCGGATGAACTATTTCAGGCATCAAAAGATCGCTGGCGGCCTCCGAGCGCTGATCGACCAGCCGGGAGGACAACTGACCGGCCAGATCGGCCAGCGAAAATGGGACTGAAGGACTGGGCGCTGGTGAAATTTCCGGAGCCGGAGCCGGAACTGGTTTACCGATTTTAGAAATGAGGGGTTTGGATGCGGCGTCGGGAGGGGGGCCGGCCAGTGATTGAAGGCTGAACACAGGTCCGGCCTTCGCTGGAGGCTCGGCTCCCAATGATTCCGCTGAGGGAATCAGATCAAACAGCAGAGAAAATGGACTTGGCGGGCGGTCCTGCCGGGAGGCGGGCGGCATTTTCTCCTTTGTTTCCGTTTCCTTTCCCAAGCCGAAATCCAGCAGTTCCAAAAGTGGGGACAATGGCGCAGTGCCGGAGTCGGTGGCGGCAGGCGGAGTCTGTAAAAGATCGCGCGCGATAGCCGGGATGAACTCCAATGGAGCCGGAACATCGCGTCGGCCTCCGGTGAAGGAAGCGGGTGGAAGGTCCGTGCCGAAGGCGTCGCCACGGCGCGGCGGCTGGGATTCAGAAGGAGGCATGCGCCGCGACGTTGGAGCATATTTCCGTCAGTGTAAAGGAGGGCGGCGCTGATGAAAATCCGGCGGTTTTGCGTCAGGCCGCAACTTTAATTGGTAATCAGCCGGAAGCCGCTTCTCATTGCCGCACTATGAACCGCCGTCATTTTCTCTCCGCCGCCGCTTTGGGGGCTGCCACCACTCCGCTGCTGCACGGCCAGAACGCGGCCCCGGTCACGCCTCCGGCCACAGCGGCCGCAGGGACTGGGAAAACGTTTAAACGCCGCATTGGGGTGAGCACCTATTCCTTCTGGGGATTTCAGCGCGACGACTGGCGGTCTATTCCCAAATGCCTCGAAACAGCGGCCGATCTGGGATTCGATGGTGTGGAAATCCTTCAGCGTCAATGGACGGACCGCTCTCCTGCCGTCCTCAATGACGCCAAACGCCGCGCCTTTTCCCTGGGGCTGGATCTGATGGGCTATTCCACGCATCAGGGATTTGTCTCCCCGGACGAGGAGAAACGGAAAAAGAACATCAACGAAACCATCGGCTATCTGGAGGAGGCTTACATTCTGGGAATTCCCACCATGCGGGTCAACTCCGGCACCTGGGGCACACGAAAGGATTTTGACGATCTCATGGCGCACCGGGGAGCTGAGGAGCCGCTGCCCGGATACACGACGGAGGATGCTTTTAAATGGGTGATCGATTCCTACGCCAAACTCATCCCGGAAGCCGAAAAGCGGGGTGTGGTCATGGGTTTGGAAAACCATTGGGGCCTCGGACGCACGCCGGAGGGGGTGCTGCGGGTGGTGAACGAACTGAAATCCCCCTGGCTGCAGGTAACCCTGGATACTGGCAATTTTCTCGAGGATCCTTACGACCGTCTGAAAATGCTGGCTCCGCGGACCATTCTGATGCAGACCAAAACCTATCAGGGCGGCGGCGTCTGGTACACGCTGGATCTCGATTACGCGCGCATCGCCGGGATCATGAACGACGCCGGCTACCGCGGTTATATTTCCTTGGAATTCGAAGGCAAGGCCCCGCCGGAAGCTTCGGCCGCCGAAAGTCTGGCCATGCTTCGCAGGCATTTCTGAGAACATCCCGGGCCGGTTCGCCACCGGCGGCCATTTTCCGGTAATTTGCGCCCGCGGCTTCCGTATGGTGCGCGGGCCTCATTGTGCTTGCCAGTCCTGAGCGTGCTGGCTACTGCTGGGGTTCTCTCACATTTTTCATCCTCAACTCCCAACTTTCAAATAATCAGACATGAACCGGAAAATTCGCATGGGCATGGTGGGCGGCGGACGTGGTGCTTTTATCGGGGCGGTGCACCGTATGGCGTCCAGTCTGGACGGGCAGGTGGAGCTGGTTTGCGGCGCGTTTTCCTCGGATCCGGAAAAATCCAAAGCCTCCGGCGCGGACCTGTTTCTTCCGGCGGAGCGCTGCTACGGCACCTATGAGGAAATGATTCTGGCGGAGAAAGCGCTGCCGGTGGGCGAGCGCATGGACTTCATGGTCATCGTGACCCCGAATCACCTGCACTTCCCGCCCGCGAAGATGGCGCTGGAGAACGGATTCCACGTTCTGTCCGACAAACCCGCGACCTTTGACCTCGCCCAAGCCAAGGAACTGGCGGAAATCGTCAAAACCACCGGTCAGCTTTATGGTCTGAGTTACAACTATACGGGCTATCCCCTGATGCGCCAGGCGCGCCAGATGATCGCCGAAGGCAAACTGGGGAAAGTCCGCAAAGTGGTGGTTGAATATCCGCAGGGCTGGCTTTCCACCCTGCTGGAGGAAACCGGACAGAAGCAGGCCGCCTGGCGCACAGATCCGTCGCAGTGCGGAGCTGCGGGCTGCATGGGCGATATCGGCACCCACGCCATCAATCTGGCGGAATTTGTCACCGGTCTGCACATCAAGGAGTTGGCGGCCGATCTCACCACTTTCCTGCCGGGCCGCCGTCTGGAGGACGATGGCAATGTGCTGCTGCGTTTCGACAATGGAGCCAAGGGCGTGCTCCACTCCAGCCAGATCAGCGTCGGTGAGGAGAACAACCTCAGCCTGCGCGTTTACGGGGAACTGGGCGGCATTGAATGGCATCAGCTGGAGCCGAACACCCTGAAAGTGCAGTGGCCCGACCAGCCGACCCAGCTTTTCCGCACCGGTCTCGGCTACCTCGGCAGTGACGCCGCCGCCGCCACCCGCACACCCGCCGGGCATGTGGAGGGTTATCTTGAGGCTTTCGGCAATATTTACCGCAACTTCGTCGCCCACATCCGCGCCGTCGCCAGCGGAGCCAGCATGGAGGCGGATTATCCGACGATCCAGGAAGGCGTCGCGGGCATGGCTTTCATTGAAGCCACCGTCAAATCCGCCGCCGCCAACGCCGCCTGGACGCCGCTGGATTACGTCCCGACGCCTAAAAAGAAACCCGCGGCGGTGGTTGATGGCGCGCCGGTGAAGCAGGGCGGATTGAGCTGATCTCAACGGGACGCGCGCCGTCCAGTATCGGATCAGTTTAAATGCGGGCAGCCGGATTTCTCTTAGTGCTACAGTTGCAGATATTTCAAAGCTTTCCTCCGCCTGAAATGAAAATACCTGGCC
>JAZKFB010000007.1:32301-49403 GCA_040386695.1 Verrucomicrobiota bacterium | reverse complement strand
TTAGAACCATCAGGGCCGGGTCATGCGCTCGGCGACGACCCAGGCGTCGAATTCCTCCGAGGTCAGATAGCCCAGCGCCAGCGCCGCGTCCTTCAGGCCGGTGCCCTCCTTGTGGGCTTTTTTGGCGATGGCCGCCGCTTTGTCATAACCAATGTGCGGGTTCAGCGCGGTGACGAGCATGAGGCTGTTGGCGACATAGCCGTCCACCACTTTGCGGTTCACCTTGAGATCCGCCAGGCAGTAGTCCGCGAAGCTGTGCATGGTGCCGGTGAGCAGCTCCACGCTGTGCAGGAAATTGTGGATCATCACCGGATTGAAGACATTCAGCTCAAAATTCCCCTGGCTGCCCGCGAAACCGATGGCGGCGTCGTTGCCCATCACCTGCACGGCCACCATGGTCATGGCCTCGCTCTGCGTGGGGTTCACCTTGCCGGGCATGATGGAGGAGCCGGGCTCGTTCTCCGGCAGGGAAAGCTCGCCGAGGCCGCAGCGCGGGCCGCTGCCGAGCCAGCGGATGTCGTTGGCGATCTTCATGAGCGTGCAGGCCAGGGTTTTCAAAGCTCCTGAGGCATAGACGAACTCATCGTGCGCGCTGAGGGCGGCGAATTTGTTGGGATGACTTTTGAATTCCAGGCCGGTCAGCTCCGCGATTTTGGCCGCCGCGCGCTCCGCGAATTCCGGGTGGGAATTCAGCCCCGTGCCCACGGCGGTGCCGCCGATGGCGAGATCAAAGAGGCCGCTCAGCGTCTCCCGGATGCGGACGATGTCGCGCTCGATCAGGCTGACATAACCCCCGAATTCCTGCCCCAGCGTCACCGGGGTGGCGTCCTGGAGGTGAGTGCGGCCGATTTTGACAATGTCCTGATACTCATCACGTTTGACCTCCAGAGCGGTTTTGAAATGCTCCAGCGCCGGCAGCAGCCGGTGCACGACCTCCTCCGCCGCCGCGATGTGCATGGCGGTGGGGAAAGTGTCGTTCGAGGACTGCGACATGTTCACGTGGTCATTCGGATGCACCGGCGTTTTGCTGCCCAGCACACCGCCCGCGAGCTCGATGGCGCGGTTGGAGATGACCTCGTTGGAGTTCATGTTCGTCTGCGTGCCCGACCCCGTCTGCCAGATGCGCAGGGGAAAATGCGCGTCCAGTCCGCCCGCGATCACCTCATCCGCCGCCTGGGCGATCAGCTCGCATTTGTCGGAGGGCATCTTGCCGAGATCCGTGTTCACCAGAGCGCAGGCTTTTTTCAGAATGCCCAGAGCGCGCACCAGCGGGCGCGGCATCACGTCTTTTCCAATGGCGAAATATTTCAGGGAACGCTGGGTCTGCGCGCCCCAGTAGGCGTCATTGGCCACTTCGATGGGCCCCATGGTGTCGGTTTCAGTGCGGGTGGTGCTCATAGGGAAAAAGGAAAATCAGCGGGCGGTCCCGGTTCTTCCGAGCCGCCCTGCCCCGCTGCATCCCGCACCGCTCCGCCGGTGTCAAACGTGGAAACAGCGCCAAGGGGCCGCTCGACAGACGGGCATGGGTGTGTTTGGTAGCAGGGAAGGCTGGGCTCCGGATCTTTCAATTCTTTCCCGCCACCGGAGTCCAAAGCTGGATCCAGCGCCTTCAGTGCGGCGGTTCAGCCTGCCGGTTTCCGCTCTTTGCCCCTTTCCGTCTGATCCTTTCTCCAAGCCGTTTTCCCGTTTTTCAATCCCCATGAATCCCTACCGTCAGCCCATGCGCCGCCAGGCTCCGCCCGCTCCTGAATATGTTCCGCCCGCGGGCAGTGAGAACTGGGACACGCCCTGGGTGCAGCTGAAGTATTTCACGTATCAGCCGGCGGTATATCCGCGGATGCTGGCGGGCAGCTCGCCGAAGATCACGCCGGGGGACATTGTGACGGTTTATGACAAAAACGGCGACCGCTTCGGAGCCGGCTTTTACAATGCCCGCGCCCGCGTGCCGCTGCGCATGATCCACCACAGCGCCAACGAACCGGCGGACGATTCTTTTTTTCTGAAAGCCCTGGAGCGGGCGGTGGAGCTGCGCCGGGACATCCTGAAACTGGACGCCGTCACCGAAGCCTACCGTGTGGTGAATTCCGATGGCGACGGCCTCAGCGGCCTGATCATTGACCGCTATGCCGACGTCCTGCTGGCCGATGTCCACAGCCTCGGGGTCTGGCAGCGCCTTCCCAACTGGATGCCGCGCCTTCACGAGCTGCTCGGCACCAAACGTCACCTCATCCGCGTGGATGAGGAGATCGCCCGCATCGAGGGCATCCGTCCCGACCCCGTGGCCATGGGGGCTCCGCGCCTCGTCAAATTCCGGGAGCACGGCGTGCGCTACGAGGTGAATTTCGAGGAGGGCCATAAAACCGGCTTCTTCTGCGACCAGCGAGAGAACCGTCTCAAGCTCTCCCAGCTGGTCAGCGGCAAAACAGTGCTCGATCTCTGCTGCTACACCGGCGGATTTTCCCTGGGGGCCAAAGTTCTTGGCGGCGCGGCGGAGGTCACCGCCGTCGATCTCGACGAGAAAGCCATCGCCCAGGCCCAGCGGAACGCCAATCTCAATCAGGTGAAAGGCATCGACTGGGTGCACACCGACGCCTTCTCCTACGTCCGCACGAAGATCCGCAGTGAAGCGCCCAAGTGGGACATCGTCGTTCTTGATCCGCCCAAACTGGTGCACAGCCGCGATGAAATTGAGGAAAACGGCCGCCAGAAATATGAGGATTTAAATCGTCTGGCCATCGAACTCACGGCTTCCGGAGGCCTGTTTCTGACCTGCTCGTGCTCCGGCCTCGTCACCGCCGCCGAATTCGAGCAGATCGTCACCAAAGCCGCCCACCGCGCCAAGCGCCGCCTCCAGTTCCTCGACGCCACCGGCCCCGGAGCCGACCACCCCGTCATGTCCAACTGCCCCGAGGGCCGCTACCTCAAAACGCTCTGGGCGCGGGTCTGGTGACCGGCACCGGACGGTGCCGGGTTTAATTTCTGAATCCTTTCCGCTTTCAGCGTTTTGCGGGCGCCGCTCACATGATACTGAAGTTTCCATTCCCCGAAAACTCCCTCATAACGGCCGGTGAACTCTGAGACGCCTCTTAAACGGGCGAACAGGACCGGCAAATTCCCATATCCCACAAGGAGGGATTTTAATGCGGTGCAAATCCGCACCTCCTCATCACTTCCATCCGCCGGGAGCAGCAGCACCAGCCGATGGGCCACCGGGGCACTGACCGAGGGAGCCACCAGAAGGCTCACTCTCCCGGTCACAATGGAATTCTCCGTGATCAGATGGCAAGGGTCGGTCCGCCTCACACACTGAAGGAAATCCGCGACAAGGGGGTCCATAAGAAAAAATCACGTCCCCTGTGAAAACGGTGCATCCGGCTTAAAAAATACATCGATTAATCGAAAAAATTAATTTTGAATTATTGAGGGCTTGGCCGGGGCTGATGAAAAATGCCGGAGGATTTTGAGGGTTCCATGATTCACCCGGTTCCCTCCCCAGGGTATTCGGCCGCAGGGTCCCATTCCGCGGAACCGGATGATGGTTTTCAGGGAGGGATGGCAGGCAGGGCCAGCAACTTTAAAATCAAAGTTGCCTTGACCACATTTCGGCACTGAAATTAATATTTCAGGTCAATCAGGTAACACTTTCAGTTGATGCGCGTATCGAGAAATACGCATCTCCCTCATGGACCCGCTTGTTGCCGATTTTCTTCAGTGTGTGCGGCGTAAAGTCCCATGCCACTCCATCATTGAAAACACCATTGCCACCCGATGCCTCAGCGTGACGGTCTCCCCCTCCCTGTGCGCTCCGGTGGCCGAAAAACTGGTGCTGGCGTTTCCAGTCGATTACTGTGATGAGGAGAGGCAATTATGCCGGGCTTTGAAGGCGCTTCTGGTGGGAAGTGGAAATTTGCCCGCGCTGCGCTCCCGCTCCCGGGCGGCCCTGGAGATTAACCGCACGTATGTCGAGACCCTGGAGGGATGGAGACTCCAGTTTTATGTCAATGGAGCCCGGAAATCCCTGAAGGCGGAACGGCTGCCGCACGGGAAGGAGACCAGTCCGGCCTCCATCACGGAATTTGTGTTATGAAAGCTCCGGGATGTCCGGCGAATTTCCGTCCGCACTTCTCCGGCGTTTCGGTGACGGCGCTGAAATGAGGGCTCTCTCCGCGTTTTCAATCCCTCAGCCAGTAGTCAGTCACCGGATCCTGCCGGGCCACGCTTCCCGCCAATCACGGCCTGAGGATCGATTTCGGTGGAACCACCCTCCCCTGTCAGTTCCCCTTTGATGGTTCCCAGAATTCTCAGAATTCCACCGCGATTGTGCACGTTGCCAAAAACCATGCCGTCGAGCTTGCAGATGCCGCCCGGCAATATGAGCAGGTTTTCAGTGATGGTCCCTCCCATGTGCAGGGCGATTCCCGGCTGCACCTCAGCGCTGCCATAGATGATGCCCTGAAGGTCGAGATCCTCGGTGATATTCTGATCGCCCGTCAATTTACCATGTTCAATTCTCATCTTACATCGAAATGGGATGAAATCACCAGTGACTCAGGCAGGAACAAAAACGCAGGCTCCACCCGTTCTCCTGATGATTAAGAGTTGCACTGGAGCCGGTGAGCGGATTTGAACCGCTGACCCGCGCATTACGAATGCGCTGCTCTACCACTGAGCTACACCGGCGGGGCGGTCTTTTGCCGCCGGGGAAGGTGCCTGGAAGAAGCAGGGTGTCAAGGGCGGCTTGAAAATGCCCGGTGCCGGTCCGTGCCGCCTGCGGGGTTGTTCCCGCAGGCCGCCGGTTCCGTCCGGTCCATGTGATGAGGAGGGATTTTGAATTCCCTGCTTCAATTCCATGAATTTTCCCCTTCCCCACTGCCCCGCCACGCGCCAGGAATGGGCCGCTATGTCCACCACTTCCCTTGATGCCCCCCAGGTTAAAGCCATGCTCCTCACCGTCGCTGACGCTGTCATTGCCGCAGAACCCTATCTGAGCGAGGCCGACCGCAATCTTGGGGACGGCGACCACGGCATCGGCATGGCCCGCGGATTCACCGCCGTGAAGGAAAAGCTGGAGCCGCTGGATCCCGCGGAGGGCATCGGCAAGCTGTTCTCCACCGCCGGCATGGCCATGATCTCCTCCATGGGCGGAGCCAGCGGCGCGATTTTCGGCACTCTCTTCCGCGATGGCGGCAAAGCTCTCGGGCCGGTGGAAAGTCTGAACGCGGAGGGCCTTGCCAAAATGCTCCAGGCCGCTGTCGAGGCCGTTATGGCCCGCGGCAAAGCCAAGCCTGGTGACAAAACCATGGTTGATGCCCTGCATCCCGCCGCCGCCAAAGCCACCGAAACCGCCGCTCTGCCTCTTTCGGAGGCGCTTCAGGCCACCGCCGCGGCCGCGGAGGAGGGCCGCGATGCCTCCAAAGCCATGATCGCCACTCTTGGCCGCGCCAAAACCCTTGGTGAAGCCTCCATCGGGCATCCCGACGCCGGTGCCTGCTCCATCGCCCTCATCCTGCGGACCATGAGCGACTTCACGGCGGCCCAGGTCTGATTTTTGTCCCTGCCGGCTCCAACAGCGCTCTGTCCGAAACATCAATCCGGTTATTTCCCGCTGTCACCGGCCGGCGGCGGTTCCGTTTGCCCGCTTGCCGGCCGAGGGCTTTGACCGCAGGGAAAACGACCATGAACACCTCTCCCTTTGGATTCGGCATTGTTGGCACAGGCATGATCGCCGGAGTCTTTGCGGCGGCCATTGCCCGGTCGAAAAACTCCCGGCTGACTGCCGTTTCGAGCCGGCGGCTGGAAAACGCCATGGGTTTTGTGGCTGACCGGCCCGGAGCGGAGGCGGTTGAAGGGTGGGAGAATCTGCTGCTCCGCCCGGATGTGGACGCGGTTTATATTGCCGTGCCCACGGTGGCCAAGGAGGAGATCGCCCTCGCGGCGATTGCGGCGGGCAGGCATGTGCTTGTTGAAAAACCCTTTGTCGATCAGGCCTCTGTCCGGCGCATGACGGACGCCGCCGCCGCCAAAGGTCTGGCGTTCATGGATGCGACGCATTTTGTCGGGCGCGGAAAAAATCGGCATTCCCCGCTCATTGCACACGACTTTTTATTTCCCGTTTTCGGACCGCGCCAATATCCGTTTTGATCAGAAACAGGAACCCATGACCGCTCTCGGGGACATGGCCTGGTATTCCATGCGGGCCATCGTCGGGTATCTCCGCCCCGCCGGGAAAATCGCCAAAGTGGCCGTGTCCCCTGAACGCGATCCTGAAACCGGGGCCATTATCCGGGCTTCCGGCCTGATCACTTTCGACAGCGGGGAATTCTCCACCTTCGACATCGGCTACACCGCCGGCACCGTGCTCATGGATCTCCAGCTCCTTGGCACGGAAGGCGTCATCAGCATGGATGATTTTGTTCTCGACTGGAACAACAGCTGGTCCTTTAAAAATCCGGACATCCAGGCGGGTTACCTTCACCGCACCGGCATGGCCACCCGGAACGGAGCCACGTTCATTCCCACTCCCTCAGCCACTCCGCAGGAAGTCGCCATGGTTGAGGTTTTCGCTGAAATGGCCGCTTCCGGGGATACTGCCCGGCAGGCCGGACATGCCCGCGCCTCGCTTAAAACTCAGGAATATCTGGACGCTCTCTGGAGCGCTGCTCATTCCTGAGCGCAACGGGAGCCAGAATTCCGATAAAATCATCAGGGAAACGAAGGCCGCGCGAAGGAGACGAAGGCCGTTTCCGACATGCCGTCAGCCCGGGCGGGCCCGTCCCGGTTTTGCCGAAACGGTTTGTCCCCGCCGGTCAGCGGCCAGAACGGCGGGCGAGGCGCTGATTGAAATGGATGGATCTCCTTAAATACTGAATGCGGTCCACCAGAGGGCCGAAACGTTTCATAATAGGCCGGAGGGCTTCGGGATTCTCATCAATGTGGCTGCTCAGAAACTGCCCCATCTGAAAGGCCAGTTCGTTCTTATGAGTTTCGAGCGATCCGATTTTAGCGGAAATTTCAGCGATCTGTTTGGAGCGGCGGCCAATTTCCGCCACGAGTTCGGCGGTATCCGCCTTGAAGCGCGCGCGGCAGTCATAAATTTCGCCGTCCACCGCCAGAGCCTCCTCCTCCACGCTTTTCATTTCGTTCTCCAACCGCGTGATCTGCTCCAGGTCCCGGGAATGAACATCCTTGAGTTCCGCCAGCACCGTGCGTGTCCGCTCAATTTCCGGTTCATATCCCTCGCCCGACTGCTTTTTCAGCACATCCAGCTTGGATTTGAGGCTGCCGAACCGACGCCGGGTCTCGGCATCATGAATTTTGATGGATTCCACCTCCTCATTGATGCCGGTGGCTTTGGCCATCATCGTCTGTTTGCGTTTCCGCAGCACGTCAATCTCGTCCTCCACCGCATCCTCAAGGAGATACAGCCGTTCCTGCTCCTCCTCATTTTCACGGGTCAGGCGCTCGCTGGTGGCCCGCAGCTCATCCTGCTGATCGTGAAAATCCCGCAGTTGCCAGTACTCGCCGGACATCATCTCCACGCTGCCCATGGATGGCCAGGCGAGGCGGCCCAGCATATCCTGGGTCTCCGCCAGCATCTGGGTTTCACGGGTCACGGCGTTCCAGCGGAAGCGTTCCCGGCGGACACCCACCTGCCAGGCGATCCGGGCGATAAAAAATCCAAAAGCGTTCATGGGAGGGGGAGATCGGGAGGAACAGAGGGAGGGGGTTCCCGGCCCGGGCGCTTTTTAAAAAGCAGGGTGCCGCTCCTGACAAGTCGGAAATACGGTTTTCCTGAACCTGCTTACGGAACCACAGGACCCGGCGGAACCGCTTTCCCCCGGACCGAAGCCCGGATATTCAGCACCTCCACCACCACCGAGAAAGCCATGGCGAAGTAAACGTAGCCTTTGGGAATGTGGAAATGCGCGGACTCGGCCAGCAGATTGGTCCCGATGAGCAGCAGGAAAGCCAGGGCCAGCATCTTAACGGCCGGATGCTTTTCCACAAAATTGCTGATGGGGTTCACGGCCACGATCATCAGCAGGGTGGAGAGCAGCACCGCGATGATCATGATGGGAACCTCCTTCACCATGCCGATGGCGGTGATGATGGAGTCGAGGCTGAAAATCACGTTCATCAGCATGATCTGAAGCATCACCGCACCCATGCGGGCGGCCACTTTCGGGGCTCCCGTGTTGCCGTCGGCATCCCCCTCGATTTTGTGGTGAATCTCGCGCACCGCCTGCACAATCAGAAACAGGCCGCCCAGAAGCATCACCAAGTCCTTGCCGGTGATGGACAGTTTTGTTCCCGCGGGCACGGAAACCAAGTGCCCCGCCTGCGGATCCACAAACGGCAGTGTGAAAACCGGATGCTGCAGGCTGAGAATGACTCCCAGCAGCAGCAGGAAGACCACACGGGGGATCACCGCCAGGATCAGCCCTTTGCGCCGCGCCGCCGGACGGTCGGCTTCAGGAAGTTTCCCGGTGAGGATGGAGATGAAGACAATGTTGTCGATCCCGAGGACGACCTCCAGAATCACCAGCGTCACCAGTCCGACCCAGGCGGCACCACTGCCCACCCATGAAAAATCCATCAGATTCTGCCAAAGACTCATAAAATTAAGGGGTCAAATCAAATCGACTCAGGAGAAGAAACGGCGCGCTTTTTCAAAAAAAGATTCGGACATGGGGGAATTCTGGTCCCCGCAGGAATCGGCGAAGGCTTTGAGCTTCTCCTTCTGCTCGGAATTCAGGTTCGTCGGCACCTCCACCTGCACCGTGACCATAAGGTCGCCCTTGGCTCCCCGGTTCAGAATCGGCATTCCTTTGCCGCGCAGACGGAAGACAGTGCCGGACTGGGTGCCCGCAGGCAGTTTCAGAGTCGCTTTACCCTCCATCGTGGGCACCACCAGCTCCCCGCCGAGAGTCAATTTGGAATAGCTGACCGGAATTTCGCAGAACAGGTCATTCCCGTCGCGCTCAAAAACCTCGTGTTTTCTGATGTGGATCACCACGTAAAGATCCCCTGCGGGACCACCCCGGAATCCGGCGTCGCCATTGCCGCTGGACCGCAGACGGCTGCCCTCGCCGATGCCGGCGGGAATACGGAGCTTGATGCGGGTGGATTTCTCCACACGTCCCTGGCCCCGGCAGTCGGTGCAGGGATTGGTGATGATCTGACCGGTGCCGCCGCAGTCCGGACAGGCCTGCTGCACCTGGAAAAATCCCCGGCTGGCGATCACCTGGCCGGCTCCCCGGCACGTCGGGCAGGTTTTGGCGTCACCGCCCTTCCCCGCTCCCGTGTTGTGGCAGGTGTCACAACCCACGGCGCGCTCCAGCTCCACCTGTTTCTCCACGCCGCTGGCGGCCTCCTCCAGGCTGATTTCAAGATCATACCGCAGATCGCTGCCGCGCGCTTTGCCGGAGCGGTCGCGTCCGCCTCCTCCACCGCCTCCGCCGCCGAAAAATTCCTCAAAGATGCTGCCGGCGCCGCCACCGCCGCCGCCGCCTCCTCCGGCGCCACTGAAAACTTCACGGAAGATATCGAAGGGATCGTGGAATCCGCCCCGCCCTCCGCCGCCCGCGGCCGCTCCGGCTCCGGCGGAAAACGCGGCATGGCCGTAGCGGTCGTAAGCCGCCTTTTTATCGGCATCGCCCAGCACATCGTAGGCTTCCCCGAGTTCCTTGAATTTTTCCTCCGCCACCTTGTCATCGGGGTTGCGGTCAGGGTGGTATTTCAGTGCCAGCTGGCGGTAGGATTTTTTAATCTCCTCCGCGCTGGCTCCTTTTTCGACACCCAGTATCTCGTAATAATCCCGTTTCGAGGCCATTGATTTTAAAATATTATTGAGCGGCGGCATCCGTCGGCGCGGAGCCGCTGGAGACGATCACGGAGGCCGGACGCAGCAGCCGGTCGCGGAGTTTGTAGCCTTTGCGGGTCTGCTGGAGAATCACCCCCTCCGCCGCCTGGTCACTGGCCTGCTGGGAGACGGCCTCGTGAAGGTTGGGGTCGAATTTTGACCCGACAGCCACGATCTCCTCCACATGGTTGTCCTTCAGGAAGTCCTGAATCTGGCGCAGCACCATGCTCAGGCCGAGGTAAAGATTGGACCCCTCCGACTCCGCTTTGGCCGCCTGCATCCCGTAATCAAAATTATCCAGCACCGGCAGCAGGCTTTCCAGCAGGCCGGCATTGGCATACCGCAGGGAATCCTGCATCTCGCGGGCCATGCGCTTGCGGTAATTATCCAGTTCGGCCGCCGAGCGGTGGGCCACATCCTTCCATTGCGCCACTTCCAGCAGGGCCTGGTTCAAGGGATCCTCCGCAGTGTCCTGAAAATCATCCGCTCCCGCGAGATCGTCGGGGGAGAGTTCAGGATCGGGGGAAGTCTTGGGGTTCTTTTCGCTCATGATGGTTCTGTCAGCTCACAAATCAGGGTTCGTCGCGGAATCCGCGTTTCACCCGGCCTGGCCGGGGAGCGCGCAACATAGGGGCTAACCCGTCCGGCTCAACCCGTTTTCGTTGAATCACCACAATTCCTGTCCCGGACACCATTTTCACAGGGAAAACCGACGGAGGCATACAACGCTTCAAGCCCCGGCACGAAGCCGATTGACGATCAGCGGCCGGGGCTTGAAACAGCCGCCGCTCTCCTTCACTGCTTTGGACAGTGAACGGGAAGCGGAGCCGCAAATAAGGAATCAGGGAAAAAATTCCCGGGGCTCAGTCGATCAGATTATCGAGGCGCTGCGCCACTTCGATGTCGGTTTCGGTGACTCCGCCGGCATCGTGCGTGGTGAGCATGAGAATCACTTTGCCGTCGCGGATGTCCACGTCGGGGTGATGCCCCTCGTCCTCGGCGACTTCGGCCACATCGTTCAGAAACTCCACCGCTTCAGCGAAGCCGTCGAATTCCACCGTGCGGCAGATCTTTTTGCCCTCAATCTCCCATTCGGGAGTTTTTTTGAGGAAACGCTTCAAGTCATCTTTGCTCAGGATATCCATGTGAAAGGGTGGTGGGGGAAAGGACTGTCATGGAAGCCCCGTGGAGACCCCGGCGGGGTTCCTTCCGGGAGGGGCGAATTGGGGCGCATTGAAGCCCTGTTCTTTCTGTTGTCAAAACGAATGCTTCAAAATATTGTTGCACCCCTCCACAGGACCGCCCACTCTCCGCTCCCGCCTCGCTTTTTGCCAACGACCTTCCACACATTCTCACTTTTATGGGACGCCTCTATAATAATATCGTTGAAACCGTCGGCCGCACCCCGCTGGTGCGCCTCAACAACATCACGAAGGACTGCCCGGCGACCATCGCCGTGAAGTGTGAATATTTCAACCCCCTCGGGAGTGTGAAGGACCGGATCGGAGCCGCCATGATCGCCGACGGCGAGGCCCGGGGCCTGATCACGAAGGACACCCTCATCGTCGAGCCCACCAGCGGCAACACCGGCATCGCCCTCGCGTTTGTCTGCGCCGCCAAGGGCTACAAACTGGTGCTGACCATGCCCGAGACCATGTCCATGGAGCGCCGCACCCTGCTGGCCATGCTCGGAGCCGACCTTGTGCTCACCCCCGGCCCGAAAGGCATGAAGGGCGCGATTGAGAAAGCCAATGAAATCGTGGCCGCCACCCCCGGCGCGTTCATGCCCCAGCAGTTCAATAATCCCGCGAACCCCGCGATTCACGAACAGACCACCGCGCTGGAGCTGTGGGACGACACGGAGGGAGCCATCGACATTCTCATCAGCGCTGTCGGCACCGGCGGCACCATCACCGGCAGCAGCCGGGTGCTGAAGGCCAAAAAACCGGGTTTCCTGAGCATCGCTGTGGAACCCGACGCCAGTCCGGTCATCTCCCAGACCATGGCCGGCGAGCCCGTGGTTCCCGCTCCTCATAAAATTCAGGGCACCGGAGCCGGATTCATCCCGCAGAATCTCGACCTCAAACTGGTGGACGAAGTCATCAAAGTCTCGAACGATGAGGCCTTCGCCATGGCCCGCCGTCTGGCGAAGGAGGAGGGCCTCCTCGTCGGCATCAGCACCGGCGCCAACGTCCACGCCGCCCTTGTGGTCGCCAGCCGTCCGGAGAACAAAGGCAAGCTGATTGTCACCATCGCCTGCTCCACCGGCGAGCGTTATCTCTCCACCCCTCTCGCCGAGGAAGCCCGCGCCCAGGTCGGCAGCTGAAGCCCTCCGCGCTGATTTTCCCCTCCCTTTTTCTTCCTGAATCCCTTTTTCTTTCATGGCCAGCACCCCCGAAGTTCCCGTCGCCCATCTTGAGTTCGAGCACAGCCCGCTTGAGGACGCCATCATCCGCCACAAGAGCAAGCTCATCCTCGTCGGCGCCCTGGCCGTCGTCGGCACCCTCGCCTACTTCGGAAACAAGCTGTGGGTGGATCACAAGGACTCCGCCGCCGCTCTCGCCTTCACCCGCGCTCAAACCGTCGGCGAACTCCGTGAGGCCGCCGCCAAAAATCCCGGGCTTCCGGGCGCGGGCAGCGCGCTGATTGAAGCCGCCCGTCTGCTCGCCAAGGAGGGCAAAGGCCGCGAAGCCATCGAGGAACTGGAAAAATTCATCGCCGGGTATCCGGCTCACGAGCTTCTCAGCCTCGCGAAATTCCGTCTCGCGGACCTGAAGCTTCAGGAAGGCGGCCTGCAGGATGCCGCCGACCGCTTCCTGGAAATCGCCAAAGACCCGAAATCCCCCTTCACGCCTCTGGCTCTGGTGCGCGCCGGGGATATCCGCTGGCAGGAAGGCAAAACCGGGGAAGCCTCCCAGCTTTATCAGCAGGCGGTCACCGTGAGCGGCGGCAATCAGGCGGCCATGCAGCGCCTGAAACAGGTGAAACTGGTGCCCCCCACGCTCATCGACTACGTCCCTGAGCCCACGCCCCCGCCGGGAATCCCCGGTCTTTCCGGAATCCCGGGCCTGAACAATGCCCCGCCCTCCGCCGGCGTGCTGAACGGTGGCATCAATACTCCCGGCCTGCTCGGTGACGATCCCGCCGCCGGCCTGGAAGCCCCGCTGCTTCCCCCGCCCGCCATTCCCGGAGTTCCTCCCATGATCACGGCTCCCGTGGTCCCTGCGCCCACGCCTCCTCCGGCCGTGCCGACTCCGCCGCCCGCAGTGGAAACTCCGGCCACTCCGCCTCCAGCGGCACCGGCACCCACGCCGCCTCCGGCAGCGCCTGTAACGCCTCCGGCAGTGGAAACGCCTGCCGCTCCTGTTGTGCCGACTCCGCCACCCGCAGTCGAAACACCTGCCGCTCCGGCCACTCCGCCTGCTGTGGAAGTCCCTGCCGCTCCCGTTGTTCCGACTCCGCCGCCCGTGGTGAAAACTCCCTCCGCGCCTCCAGCAGTCCCGGCTCCTGAAACCCCGGCAGCCCCCGAGCCTGCTCCGGCCAAATAAGCGCCGCGCAGCCGAAAATTGAAAATCAGACATCGGGCGGCACAGGCATTCCACCTGTTCCGCCCGATGCCCTTTTCACGGCCTCCATCTTTCGGCCGTCCTGCGGGGGCGTCGCCCTGTTTGGCTTTTCAAGGATTTCCCCATGAAATCCGTGGCATCCGCGCCGCATTCGTGGTTATAGGCCCGCTTATCCGTGACGCTAAGCTCCGCCGTTCATCAGCGCGGCCGCTCCGCATCCCGTTATTTAAAGCCGCAGCCCCTTCCCTCCCGGAAAATCCTCCATGTTTGTCCACACTCCGGCCGATGCCGCCGCTCTCCGTGATTCCCTGCACACCGCCGGCAAACGCCTCGTTTTCACCAGCGGATGCTTTGATGTGCTCCACGCCGGCCACGTGCGTTATCTTGCCCAGGCGCGCGCGCTGGGGGACGCGCTGATCGTCGCGCTGAATTCCGACACCTCCGTCAGCGCCATCAAAGGCCCCTCCCGCCCGGTGAATTCCGAGGCCGACCGTGCGGAGGTCCTTCTGGCTCTGAAGTCCGTGGATGCTGTTTTCGTGTTCAGCGAACCGCGCACCACGGAACTCATCCGTCACATCCGGCCCCATCTTTTCGCCAAAGGCGGCGACTACACGCTCGAAACCCTAGACCAGGAGGAGCGCCGCGCTCTGGAGAAAATCGGGACGGAAATTCATCTTCTTCCTGTGGTCGCCGACCGGTCCACCACCGCCACTCTCGCCCGCATGGCACTCCCCGAAAATCCGGCCGCCCCCGATTCCTCCACCGCACCGGCAGTGGAACCTGTCCGCCGCCGTCCCAGGCTGGGAGTGCTGGGATCCGGTGAAGGCTCCAATTTCGGTGTGCTGCTCAAGGCCATCGACGCCGGACAGCTTGATGCCGAAGTCGCTCTGGTGCTTTCCGATAATTTCCACGCTCCCATCCTCGACCGGGCCAAAGTCAAAGGTATCCCCTCCGCCTGGGTGGATCCCGGTGAGCATCCCAACCGTTTCTCCGCCAGCGCCCAGAGCGAGGTCAGCCGCCGGTTCCGGGAAGCGGGATGCGATCTGGTGATCTGCGCCGGATTCATGCGCCGTCTGAAGGATCCCGTGCTCACCGATTTCGCCGGCCGCATCGTCAACATTCATCCCTCACTGCTCCCCGCCTTCCCCGGCCGGTCGGCGTGGGTTCAGGCTTTCGAAGCCGGAGTGGAGGAAACCGGCTGCACCGTGCACCTCATCGACGCCGGCATCGACACCGGCCCGATTCTCGCGCGGACCAAAGTGCCGGTTCTTCCCGAAGACACCGCCGACACCCTCCGCCAGCGTATCCAGGCCGCCGAGCACCAGCTTTTCCCCGCCGCCATTCAGGACCTGCTCACCCGGCTTGGCTCGGGGTCCGGGCCTGGGAGAACGGCTGCCTCCTGAGCGTCCTGAAAAAAGTCCGTGGGATATCCGCCCGCCATTCGTTTCAAGGGCGCTTAACTCTCTCTCATTCCTCAACGCACCCTCATGGACTGGAACAACATCGGCACTTTCTTCAATCACGGCGTGAAACATGTGCTGGAGGGCTGGGATCACCTGCTTTTCGCCTCCGCTCTGGTTCTGGCCCTGACCGGATTCTGGGAGATTTTCAAAGTGATCGGTGTTTTCACCATCGCCCACTCCCTCACCGCCGCCCTGACGGTCATGCGCGGCGCGCCTCTGCTCAGTCCGGGAATTGTGGAGCCCTGCATCGCCGGGAGCATCATTTTTGTGGCTGTCGAGAACATGATCCGTCCCGCCGCCGCCCGCAGCCGCCGGCGGCTGATCGTCGCTTTCTGCTTTGGACTGGTGCATGGCATGGGCCTCGCGGGCGCGCTGCTGGAGAATCTTTCCGGCCTGTCCGGAGCCATCGTCGCCTGGGCGGTGACAGCCTTCTGCCTCGGTGTGGAGGTCGGGCATCTGTGCGTGGTGGCCCCGCTTTCCGGAGTCCTGAAAATCGGCCGGGACCAGTGGCCCCAATCCTTCCGCTCCATCACCCTGCTTTATGGCTCCGCGCTCATCGCCATTGGCGGAATTTATTATCTTCTCGCCGCCCTCGGCGTCATTGGCGGCGGTCCCGGCTGATTCAGACATTCAGCGGTTCACGGTTCAACGCTTTCATTCCGCACCCGCCGAATGCGAAAACCGGGATTGCCTGAATCATCAGGCAATCCCGGCACGGAAAAAGAATTTCCTTATCGTAAATTCAAATCCACCGCCCGCACTCAGGCCGTGACCGGACGGCGGCGTCTGCGGCCCACAATCGCCGCGCCGGCGAGAATCCCCAGCAGAGCGGAGGCGGGTTCCGGAACCGGACGCACCGCCAGAGCCGTGATTTCAGCCGGAGTCAGCGCCCCGTTCCAGATGGTGAAATTGTCAATCTGCGCATTCATGCCTTCGGTGCCGTTCATGCCATTGCCGATGATAAAAGCATCAAAATTGGTGTTCAGGGCCAGAGCGCCCGTCCCGGTGGCAATCTGGGTGGAGTCCCGGTGGATGGTTTTGGTGCCGGCGGAGTAAGTGAACGACATCAGCTGCCAGGTGCCCAGAGTCGCGCCCAAAGCCCCGCTGATGCGGTTGCTGGCATCGCAGCAGCCACTGCTGTCATAATAGCTGTTGCCATCCGACCACGGGGAATGGGCGCTGAGCCCGCGGTTGCTGCCGGTGGCTCCCGGGGAATTGGCCCAGAACGCGGTGGAGCTCGCCTGCGTGGTCACATTCTGCCAGTAGGTGATGCTGAGCTGCTGCCCGCCGGACAGGGTGTTCAGCGCTCCGAGAAAGCTGGCGGTGTTCGACGACAGGCTGCCGGTGTTTCCACCCGGAACAAACGAATAATCCCCGGCGGCGCCGCTGACCCCGCCACCCGTGACTGACCGGCCACCGGTATTCACAAAGGTGCCCGTGTAGCCACCCACGGCTGACACCGCCGTTCCCGCATTCCCGATATCATCAAAGTTCCATTGGGCAAATATGGAGGCGGCGGGAGCGGAAAGAGGCACAAGGGCTATCAGCCCCACCATCTGAAGGAATGAAGCGGGGATTTTCATGGCTGACGCTGCGGGAATTTTCATGGCTGGAGGTGCAGGAATTTTTGACACTTAAGAAAATTTTCACAATGCAGTCAATGAAAACTTTAATCTTAATCAAGGCACCTTCGAGTGATCTCCGGGACTCAGGAAAGCGCGGGCATCTGCTTTCAGGATCACGCCAAACTCACGGACAAACTCATTTTTTACCAATTCTACGGAAATCCCCTCCCGGATCTCCAGAAATCCTCCCTTACCGGCCAGCCGCGATTTCCGCGCGCCGGCCGGTTCCCATTTTCCCGTCCGATGGGAAAAAAACGTCTCTGGCCAATTCACTCGTGCCCGGCCTTATCGCCGGCCTGGGACTTCTCCTCATTGACGTGACCGGCAGTCTGCTGGTCTTCCGCAATGAAATCGAAGTCCTGGCAGCCCCGGATCATGCGGGTGGAGCCCACCGCCGCCGTGTCGGCCGCCGTGGACAGAACTCATCACCGCCGCCACCGTCTGGCCGCGCGCCCGACCAAACCACGACGGGTGGTTTTCAAATGACGACGGGCCAACTCCAAACGACGACGGACGGTTTCCAAATGACCACGGGCCAACCTCAAACGACGGCGGACGGTTTCCAAATGAACGCGGGCCAACTCCA
>JAZKFB010000007.1:0-32201 GCA_040386695.1 Verrucomicrobiota bacterium | reverse complement strand
CGGACGGTTTCCAAATGACCACGGGCCAACCTCAAACGACGGCGGACGGTTTCCAGATGAACGCGGGCCAACCTCAAACGACGGCGGACGGTTTCCAAATGAACGCGGGCCAACTCCAAATGACGGCGGACGGTTTCCAAATGACCACGGGCCAACTCCAAATGACGACGGACGGTTTCCAGATGAACGCGGGCCAAGCCTAGACACTGGTCAGAGGCTGCTTAGCGAAAGGTGTCTGATTTGCGCATTGCCCGTGATGACAACGCCATATCCGTAACCGCGTGATTATTTTGGACGGGCCGCTGGTTTTTCAGCCTCGCCGATCCTCTTCAGCCAGCCCATTTCCACAAAACTGTCCTCGTAAAGAGTGATTTCTTTTTTCGGCCGATCCTTCCGCAGAGCCGCAAGCCGCTTCATGGCCAGGGGTCTGCTCTTTTGCTGAAAGTCCAGCGCCACCAGCATCGCCTCCGAGGCTCCCGCGGCCTGATCGTCGGCCAATCCTTTAAGTTCCTTGTAAGTGGCTGCGGCTTGAGCATTCCGTTTGGTGGTGATCTGGCACAAACCCACTTTAAAATAAACGAGCGGCAGCGGGGAGGGCTGTCCCGGGGTTTTATGGGATCGCCACGGTTCCCGCAGCAATTCCTTAAAACCCGCCTCGGCTTCCGCCCATTTCTTTTCGACCAAATTGATTTCCGCGAGATTGAACTTCGGGTGGTAGGCATTCTCCACAACACCGGCCGAGAGCTCCAGGGACTGCTTGAAAAGTAAGCGAGCTTCGGGAAACCGGCGAAGGGCCACCAGCATGGACCCCTTTAAATTGGGGTAAAGGTAAGTTTTCCGTTCCTCCTCCGGGACTTCGTCCAGGCGTTTGAGAGCCTCCTTAAAAGCGCCTTTTCCGTAAAGCGCCGCAACTTCGTCCAGCCACTTTGGAGGCGGAACCGTATTTTCCTGGGCTCCGGCCGATCCCCCGCAACACAGAAGGCAAACCGCCGCCATCATTCGCCAAGCCAGGAAAGTGCGGGAAAAACAGGATCGCATGGCTCACCACTGTCAGAAAATCCCCTCTCCACCAACGACAATTTCAGCGTCCGCAGGGGGGATCACGGCTCCCTGCGGATCGGGCCGGGCAGCGCGCTCCTCAAATCCAAGCTCCCTGCGCATCGCGGGGATCAGCCGGACAGTCTTTAAATTTACAGGAAACGTTCCTCCCGGCGGCTGGAGTGCCGCCGGAAATGAAGCCAGGATTTCAGATGTGCGAGGCCGCCGGAGGGGGCGTGCGCTGGAGATCACCGCGGGAAGGCGCGGGATCATGCAGAACATCCGTGCGGCGGGTCACCAGCCACGTGTTGTAAAACCCCGAGCAGATCACGAGAAAGGCGATGATGGCGAAAATCAGTTTCATAAGTGCCTCCGGCTGCTGGAAGTGTGCCGGAGCCGAAGCGGACCTAATTTCCGGGGAAACGCCCCGTCTGTAAAGAAAATAGACCGCTTTCCGGGTTTGCGTTTTGCCGCATGAAACAGGCCTTTTCAGGCGGACTGCCCTATTTGGCGGCGTTCCGGCGGCGGGTTTCGGCCCCTTTTCTGGCTGAAGCCGAGCGTTCGGCCGCCGTTCTTCGGGAAGCGGCCTGGCCTCCGGCCCGGCCGCCTTTTTTCATGGGCTCCCTGTTTTCCTTCCTGCCTTTGGCGGCGCCTTTTTTGCCACCGCCCGAAATCTTGTTCACGGTGGCCCATGCCCGGCTTTCAGCCTCCTCCCCGGAAACACCGCGTTTCTCATAGCCCTCCTCAATGTGGGCCGCCTGACGTTTCTGCTTGTCTGTATAAGTGGATTTGTCTCCGCGTGGCATATCATTTTGGAGTTCAGGTTTCCCCCGTTCAGGATGAAGCATTCAGCCGGAAAAGGCCGGAAAAACGTCCGCACAGGGTGTGTCATGCGCCCACACGATCCTCCAGGCCCACCACACCGTCATGGCTGGCGCAGTGAGCGCAGCAGTAAATGGTCCCGCTGGCCTCCACTCCGTGACCGATGATCCGGCAGGAACAGTGCGGACAGGTGGGCGCGAGTTTTTGAATGGCGCACTCAAAACTGTCAAAATGATAATGACCGTCCGTGGTGGTCACGGCAAAAGTCTTATCGTAGGAATTGCCGCAGGTGTCGCACATTTTCATAAGAGAGGGCTCCATGGGAGTGGATTGGGTTTCAGGGTCGATCAGGGTGACAAAAAACAAAAACCGGGGAGGAATGCGGACCGGAAATCAGGATTCCTTCGGCTCCCGGGCGGGCAGGACCGTGATCTGCGAGACGGTGCAGCGCCGGGGCTGGGTCAGGATGTACTCCACGCAGACGGCGATATCCTCCGCCTTCAGCATCTCCAGATTTTTCTCGCTTTCCCGCTCCTCCTCCGGACTGGCGTCCACCATGTCCGAACCTGTTTTTCCCGGCTGGATCAGGGAGACCTTGATCCCCTGCTCCATCGCCTCCTGGCGGAACGATTCCGAAAATCCCTGAATGGCCGCTTTGGTGGCCACATAGATCGAGCCCCCGGGCTCGCGGTTGTCGGCTGTCACGGATCCCATCAGAATAATGTGCGAATGCTCGCGCATCCTCAGCATCGCCAGCCGGCAGCAGGTCAGATATCCCGCAATATTGGTCGCCAGGACGTATTCCCGCTCATCATCCGGGGTGCTCTTCAAATCCTCCGCGCCCAGGGCGGCGTTGCTGATGAGGACATCAATTCCTCCCAGGCTCTCATCGACCATTTCAAACACCCGCCGCAGATCCTCCCGCCGTGAGGCGTCCGCGACCATGCCCAGCGCCCCGGGGTCATTTTGCCGGATATCCCGCAGCGCGTCGTCCAGCTGCTCCTGATGGCGGCCGAAAATAAACACTTTGGCCCCCTCGGCGGAAAGCCGCAGGGCAATGGCCCGGCCCAGACCGGTGGTGCCGCCGGAGATAAGAACTTTTTTGTTTTTGAGGCTTTCGTACTGGGTATGGGCACTGAGGGATTTCATAGGGTGGATGCCGTCAGGGCTTTTGCAGGAGATATGCCATGCTTCAATCACGTCATTTTTACCCGGGATGGAATTCCATCCATGAAATTCAGTGAGGCAATATGCGCAGAAAACGAACCGCTTTCTTGCACGGTGCCATAAGCGGCATGGACCGCGCCTTCAGCGCCGGTGGAGAATAAAAATCTCCTCCGCCCTTCTCACAAAGCGGATTTTCCCGCGAAAACCGTCCTGGGAATGTGGGTGATGCGGCAGGCCAGATCGTCCTCGCCGGACGCCACAATGTAAAAATCGCCATGCTCGGTGATGCCGGTCGTGAAAACCACATCCGTCAGATACAGCAGGTCCGCGATACCCGTGACCAGATCCGGACGGGCCTCCAGCAGCGGCTGATCATCATGGATTTCCAGCACCCGGCGCGGATCCTCCCGGTCCAGCAGCGCCCAGAACGTGCGGTAAACCCCCACCACGGTGCCCGGCTGGACGCCATGATACAGCATCAGCCAGCCGCGCGGCGTGGCGATGGGGGGAGTCCCGCCGCCGATCCTCATCACGGAACTTGATCCCCGGCGGGGCCGGATCAGCGGGGTGTCCACGGGCCGCCAGTGCAGCGCGTCCGGCGAGGCCGCGAGCTGGATGGAGGGACCGGGCTCATATTCGCTGTCCGGCGGATAAGCAAAGTAGAGATCCCCGAGAGGCCGGGTGAGGGCGAAAAATCTCCCGTCCACCTTCCCCTCGAAAATCAGCATGTCCTTGTTCTGATGATCCAGAATGATGCCCTGAAGCCGGTAGTTCAGCCCGTCCGCGGAGGTGTAAAGCGTGGTCGAATGCCGTTCCGCGCTGACCGAGCAGGTGGTCATGAACCACGTCCCGTCCACTTGGGAGATGCGCGCGTCCTCCACGCCATACTGCTGAAAGGAAGCCTCCGGAGCAATGGCTTTCCCGTAATGGATCTCCAGAACGCGGGTGCCGTCGGGCGTCATCTCCACCGGCAGCAGCCACGACAGCGACGTGAGGGCCATCACTTTGGACTGATGCCCCAGCAGCATGAACTTGCGGGGATCCTTCGCGTCCACCGTGGCCAGATCATAGGCGTCGGTGACATAACCGCGCTCCGCATCCCAGCGGATAGCATGAATTTCAGAACCCTCCACCGGATTTTTCAACGCCTCCGCCACCCGCACCATCAGCAGCAGATTTCCGTTCGGAAGACGGGTCAGCGCGGGATTGAAGGCTCCCAGCACATAGGTTTCCTTGTCCAGTGAACCGCGCAGGGGGGACTGCGCCAGATCCACCTGGGCGGGATCAAAGACGATCAGGTCGGTTTCAAATGTCATGGCGGGGCTCCGGCCGCCGGATAAAACGGCCGCTGCCTCTCCTACGCCGGTTTTATCAGGGGTGGATGCGGTATTACTGCTCTTCCACCGGTGCCGGCTCCGGAGCCGCCACCGGCGGGTCTCCGGCGGGAGCCTCCGGCGCGGCCTGTTCCGGCGCGGTGCCCTCCGGCTGGGGAGCGGCGGGCTCGGAGGGAGGCGGGTGCAGTTTATCCATGATTTTCTGCTTTTTCGGGCTCTCCGGCAGGGATTCCAGCCAGCGCTGCGCGGCTTCCGGCTCGTGAGGCTGCAGCGTCTCCGCAAAGCTCAGAATGGCCTCATCCCTGGTTTTGCCCGCCGGCTGGCCGTTCAGCCAGGCCCCCACGGCGTTGAAATCCTGTGACGTCCAGGCCGGGATGATCTGCTGAAGTTTCGCGGACATCCGCTCCCCGGAAAGATTCTTCGCCATCCACTCCAGCCACGGCGCGGGATCCTTGGCGTAAAGTGAACCGGCGATGCCGTCGATGACCCTGGCTTTCTCCTCCTCACTCAGAGTGCCGGACTCCAGCCAGGTTTTCGCTTTCTCGAATGAATCCTCCGTCAGCCGGGCTCCGATGCCGCCCAGCACGCCATCGCGCAACTGCGCGGCCCTTTTCCCGGTCTCCGTGGACTCCGGGGAATCCGGTTCCGGAGTGATGCCCTGGGTGGCTTTCCGCATGGTTGCCAGCAAAGCATCCCTCGCGGCCGCATCGGGCAGACTGGCCGCCATGCCGCCGGCGATGGGGCGGATGTCCTGTTTGTCCCCGTCCTTCGGATCCAGCATCGTTTTCATGGCCAGTTCCGGATCCTTCATGGCCACGCCCTGCATGGCCTGACGCCGGGCCTGGTCATCCACCATGTCCCTGTGCGCCTCCATCCAGGCCAGGGCGGCGGCGGGATCCTTCTGCGCCAGGCCCTGGAGGCACATGCCGACCATGAAGCCGGAGCGCCCGCCCGTCAGCAGCTCCTGCCGGCTTTCGGCCAGCAGATCCAGCGCCGACTGGGGATTCTGACGGCCCAGCATCATCACCGCCATGCCCACCAGCTCCTGCCGGGTGTCGCCGGTCAGCGTGCTGTCCGTGCGGAAGGCGTCGAGCAGCACTTTGAAATCATCACCCCGCAGCTCCAGCAGATTCTCCATCACCCGCATTATCCTCGCCTGGGACTCAAGATCCGGCGGGCCTTTCCGCTCCATCTTTTTCTGCTCGACGGCGAATTCGCAGATTTCCCGGGCAAAAGCCCGCGTGCGGGCGTCCCGGGCGGCTTTGGTGTCAATGGCGTCCACTTTGGCCAGGACCTGGTTCAGGCGCATGCGGGAAAGACTGCCCTGCTCGCCGGCCAGGATCCCGGGGTCCACCCCCAGACCGGAGATCTCGTCCCGCAGGGTCTGATATTCCGTGTCCAGGGTGCTGGCCTCACTTTTCTGCCACATGGCCACGAAGGCGGTGCCGAGCAGGATACAAAGCGTCAGGATCAGGGATGTTTTCATGGTGGGTCCGCGGGGGAATCAGAGGTCATTTCATTTCCTGCCGCTGAGAAGGTCGAGAATTTTCCGCCGCTGCGCGGGATCCTGGATTTTGGCCGCCAGGGGGCGGTAAAGTTCAGGATTACCCTGCGGTTTGGATCGGTCCAAAAACGAGGTGATCAGCTCATCCGAGGGGTCTTCATCATAAAGGCGGGTGACCAGCGCCAGCGCCTTTCCCTGGTCAAACTTCCCGGTGCCCGTGACCGCCGCCAGGCTTTCCCCCATGGCTTTGCCGGAACTTCCGGGCTGTTGCTCCTCCATCCACTTCCGCACGGGGACCGCGTTCTCATAAGTCAGGGGCTCGCTGAATCCCCACGCCATGTTCCGCAGGCGGCTGCCCGCGACCTGCGGGAGGATTTTCTCCTTTTCCGCCGGGGTGACGGCGGTGCTGGCGAGGAATTCGCTGACGTTTTTGAAATCCGTGCCGTTCTGCATGGACGCCGCCATGCTGCCGAGGGCGTCCGCCTGTTTCTCCGGCGGCAGCGTGCCGCGCACCAGCGAGGCGAAGGCTTTGTGCGAGGCCGCGTCCTCCGCGAACCCCGTGCTGGAGGAGAGCACGGACATCCGCTGCGCCTCCGGCATGGCCAGCAGGCGGGCGCTGGCGGCGGCCGGGTCTTTGGCCGCCAGTCCCGGCAGCACGGCGGACTCGAACTGCGTCCGCGCCTGATCCACGTCATTCAGACCCTTGTTCTCAAAATGTCCGGCCGCCACCTCGGCGTCATACCACTGCACCGCCGCCGCCGGATCCTGTTTGGCCCAGGCGGCGAAAGCGGGCCGCACCCCGCCCATGTTCAGCATCGTCATCTGACTGCCGCCGGCATTCCTTGAAAGCTCCCGGCCGGCCAGAACCGCTGCTTTGGGATCCTTCTGGGTCAGTCCCTGGAGCAGCATCATCAGCAGACCGTTTTTCTGATCCTCGGGAAGGTCCAGCCTGCCGGCGTCCGTGATCAGCTGTGAAAAATCCTCCGCCGGCAGGCCCAGCAGGGACTTCTGCATTTTCACCATGGCCTGCATGTCCGGAAATCCGCCCCGCTGCATGGCTCCCATGGATCCGGCCAGCATTTTCAGATCAATACTGGCGCGCGTCACCACCTCCGGCATGGCCGCTTTTTTGGCTTCCGCCCCGGCTTTGGCGGCGGCGGCGGCCTGGGTCACCGTCCGGTGTTCAGTCACGGTGCGGATGGTTTCACGGAAAATGACCATGCTGTGCCGCTTCTCCGTGGCGGCGAACTGCCGCTTGGCCAGAAAAATCCCCGAACCCGCCAGAACGGCGATCGGGAGCAGCGCGTGTTTAAGTTGCATGGCGCACTTATAAACAACAGCCTGACGCGTTGTCTTCCGAATCTTTTGATCTTGTTGACAACCTGTTCAGACCTGGATTTCAGGGAAGCCGGCGGGCGGACAGGCGACGGGACGGCATGATGAATTTTGAACAGAAGGGCGCGAAGAACAGGAAGATTAAGAGGTGGAATTCTTATCGGGAGTCAATCCCGGCGGGGGCACGCCGGACACAACTCACAAATTTACGTGAGGTGACGCCCGCTGACGATTTCCCCACTCTTCGCCGCAAATGAAAAAGAGTCTCCCCCCGGCCGGCTGTGTGAATTTGAGGCATGTCAAGGTGCTCCTGGCCTTCAGCATCAGCGTGTGCCCGGCCGCCGATCTGCTGCGCTGGGACGTGAACGGCACCTCGGGAATCACCGGCAGCGGCGACGCCTCCGTGCTGGCGGCCGGGGTCAGCGGCAGCCCTCTCACGGGGAACGGGGCCACGGGGATGGCCAGCACTCCCGCCAACACCTGGAACCGGAATTTCCCTCCCTTTCCGGACGCCGCCTCCGCCATGGCGGGCACGGACACCGCCAGCAGGGCTTATTTTGAATTCAGCACCTCCGCCGCCCCGGGCCACACGGTCAGCATTTCGGGAATGACCGGGCTGAACCTCACCCGCACCTCCGTCGGCCCCACCACCGCCGCCCTGTTTTACAGCACCGACGGCGGGGAGACCTTCCAACAGACCGGCACCGACTTCGCCGTCCCCATCAACAGCCTGGCCAATTCGTCGGCGGCTCCGAATTTCAGCCAGACCATGGCCGTCACCCCGATTGTGATCCCGGGCGGCTCCACCGTGCACTGGCGGATCGCCGGATTCGGCAGCACCACCGCCAACCGGCTCGGCATCGGCAAAGCCTCCACGGATGATTTCACCCTCACCGGAACCTCCGTCCCGGATGTCGCCACCCACAACCTGCTCTGGACCGGGGCCGGCGGCGCGGACTGGAATGTCTCGCCCGCGAATTTGAACTGGTCGGACACCGATCTGGCCAACGCGCCCGCCGCTTTCCGCGCCGGGGACAATGTGGCCATCAACACCCCCGGCACCGTCACCGTGGCGGCGCGGGGCGTCAGCGCGGGCAAAGTCGCCGTCGGCAACCCGACGGGTACCGTTACCTTCACCGGCGGGGCCATCACTGCGATTTCCCTGGCCAAATCCGGAGCCGGAACCGCCGAATTCAACGGGATCAATGAATTTCCCGGCGGTGTCACCCTGACGGGAGGCACGCTGCGGATCGGCACCTCCGTGGCGGCGGGCACCGGAGCCTTCGGGATCGACGGCGGCACGCTGCGCACCGGCGCGGACGTGTTCTCCGTGGACAACCCCATCAGTCTGGGAGCGGCGGGCGGCACCTTCGAGGCGGAGGGCGAGGTCACTTTCAGCGCTCCCATCGGCACCACCACCGCTGTCATCAACACCGCGCATGTCCTCACCAAAACCGGCGCCGGCCACGCCATCCTCGCGGGCACCGGCACCACCGCCCTCGGCTCCCAGATGACCATCGGCGTCAGCGGCGGCGCGGTGGAGCTGGATATTCCCGCCGGCAGCCTCACCTTCACCGGCAGCGGCCAGCGGAATCTGGGCGGCACCAGCACCTGGGACGCCCCCGTGACCCTGAACGGCGGGGTTCTGATGCTTCACGGCGGAGCCATCGAGGGCACAGGCGTCATCACCGTGGCCGGCAACACCTCCGTGCGCTCGCGGCTCAATTTCAACACCGCGGCTGTTTCCAATCCCGTCACCGTCAGTGACGGCGTGATTCTCTCCCTCGACAGCGCCAACGGCACCAACGCCCTCGTGATTCACGGCCCCGTCACCGGCGGCGGCAATGTGACCAAGACCGGCAACGGCACCGTGCGCATCGAATCCGACTGCTCCTGGACCGGCGTCACCGTGGTCGAGGCCGGCACCCTGCGCGTGGGCAACGGGAGCACCGGCTCCATCGGGACCAGCGAGGTCACCCTCACGGCCGGCACGTTTTTCCTGAACCGCGATGACCTTTACACCTTCCCGAATATCATTTCCGGAGCGGGGAATGTCCAGGTCTCCACCGGAGCCGGAACCACCACCCTGACCGGGCAGAATTCCTGGACGGGCACCACCACGGTCACCACGGGACGGCTGCTGATCGATGGCGACAGCAGCGCCGCCAACGGAGCCGTCTCCCTCAATACCGGCGCGGTCCTCGGGGGGAACGGCCGCCTGGGCGGGGCGGTCACTCTGAAAGCCGACGCGGGATTCGCCCCCCGCATCCGCAACTGGTCCGGCACGGTGGCGGGCACGGATTACGACGATCTGGAAATCGGCCAGCTGGATGCCGCGGGTGTGTCCATAAAGCTGCTCGTGGACACGGCGGGGCTGACCGGTTTCACGGAAACCGCCCGCACTTTCACCTTCCTGAAAACCACGGGCGGCATCACGAACTTCAATCCCGAAAATGTCATCGTCACCGCTCCCGGTTTCCCCGGCACCGGCACCTGGACCACCGCCCGCTCCGGCTCCAGTCTTCAGCTGATCTACACGCCCGCCGCCACCGGCGCCACGTATCAGACCTGGGCGGCGGGAGCGCCGTGGAACCTGGCCGGAGCCGACGCCCTCCCCGGCGCCGACCCTGATCACGACGGCATCAGCAATGCCCTGGAATTTGTGCTCGGAGGCAACCCGGCCACCGTCAACGACTCGGAAAAACTGCCTGCCGCCACCGTGAGCGGCCCAAACGTCGTGTTCACCTTCCGCCGCAGCATCCAGTCGGCTTACCTGAATCCCGCCG
Organism: Verrucomicrobiota bacterium; assembly: GCA_040386695.1. Lineage (GTDB taxonomy): Bacteria > Verrucomicrobiota > Verrucomicrobiia > Verrucomicrobiales > V1-33 > CAIZWU01. The sequence continues at coordinate 22,215 of JAZKFB010000007.1, read as the reverse complement.
CGCAATACAGCACCGATCTCAACACCTGGATCACCGCCCAGGACGGTGCCAACGGCGTCTCCACCACCGTGACCCCCGGCATCGCCCCCGGAGTCGATTCCGTGGCCGTGACCATTCCCGTGAACCCCGCCGGCAGCCCGGAATTCTTCGTCCGGCTCCAGACGGTGGTGCCGTGAACGCGCGGAGACGCCTCAGCCTGAATCCCCCGGCAAAAGCGGCCACGGATGGCACGGATGAAACGGATACACACGGATGAAAGGGAATTCAGCCTCATGCGCCTGGTGACGACCTCCTTTTTTAAATCCGTGATTATCCGTTTCATCCGTGCCATCCGTGGCCCGTCTTTTCCCGAATTCCTTCGCCAAGGGTCTTGCCGTTTCCGCTCCGAGCCCTTATCAGGCCTGTGATGATTCACGGTTTTTCGGCGCGCTCATGAACATACTTCTCTCGGATTTACTGCTTTTAGTGGACGGGCACCTGCTTTCGGGGGTGCCGGAAATGGTGATCACCGGATTTTCATCCCTGAAGGAGGCCGGTCCCGGCGATTTGAGCTTTTTCAGTGATTCCCGCTACGAATCCACGCTGAGTCTTACCCGCGCCTCCGCCGTGCTGGTCTCGGCCGGCTCCATTCTTCCCCCGGCGGGAGTGGCCTGCATTCTCGTCGCCAATCCGTCGCGGGCCTTTGATACCGTGGTGGACCGGTTCGGATTCCAGCCGCCGGTCAGTGTCCCGGGAGTTCATCCCACGGCGGTTGTCGCGGAATCGGCGGTTTTTAATCCGGGCAAAGTCTGTATCGGTCCGCAGGCGGTCATCAGCGGGGAGGTGGTGCTGGGGGACGGCACGGAAATCGGGGCCGGATGTTACATAGGTCCCGGAGTGGCCATCGGCGCCCATTGCAGACTGGCCGCCAATTCCACCGTCCAGGGCGGCTGTCTGCTGGGGGACCGGGTCATCATTCACTCCGGCACCGTGATCGGAGCCGACGGCTTCGGCTATGAATTTGAGGACGGGCAGCACCGCAAAGTCCGCCAGTCCGGCATCGTCCAGATCGACAACGATGTGGAAATCGGGGCCGGCACCATGATTGACCGCGCCCGTTTTGGCCGCACCTGGATCGGAGCCGGCACCAAAATCGACAATCTCGTGCAGATCGGGCACAACGCCGTTATCGGCCGTCACTGCATCATTGTGTCCGCCGTCGCCATCGCGGGAAGCGCGGTGATCGGGGATTACGTGGTCATCGCCGCCCAGTCCGGCGTCGCCGGGCATGTGAGCATCGGATCCAAAACCACCCTGGGCGCCCGTTCCGGAGTCACCAAGGATCTGCCCGCCGGCGGCATCTACATGGGTTTCCCCGCCGCCCCCATGCAGAAGGAGCGCCGCCGCCTTGCCGCCGTCCGCCGCCTGCCCGAGCTCATGGCCCGCGTCCAGGAGCTGGAGGAACGCCTCAAAGCACTGGAGGCGGAGCGTGTTCAGAATCCGGCACCGGTGCCCGGACTTTGAATCCCGCGCCCGCCGCCGCCGCCTGTTCATCCCCATAAGCCGGCCGGCACTTAAGAAAATACAGCGGGGAAATCCCTATCCGCATTTCATTCCCACAAAACATTATTGAGGGAATCATGCGGAGCCGGGGGGCAGCAGCCGGGAAAGTGAAGCCGGGGCTCCGGTATTCCGGAAAAATATGAAAATAAATTCGCTGGTGTGTTCCGGTTAGCTGAGTTAGCGGGAGGAGTATGCAAACCACTGCTTTTTCATTCACATTTTCCGCACTGGCTTTTGCGCTGCTTCCTTTGGTGCCATGCGCTGTTCAGGCCCAGGAGGAACCGGCCGCATCCGTGGCCCCGGCCGGACCCAAATTCGTCTCTCTGGACGCTCTGACGGATCCGGCCACGCTGTGGGAAACCACCCCGGCCACGGCGGAGACCCAGCTTGGCAAGGCCCACCTGAAATGGCTGAGCACCTCCAAGGACCGGGCCAACATCAAACGCCAGCCCTACTCCAATGTGAAGCAGGAGCTGAAAATCGCGGGCGGCAAGGTGGATGTGGAGGAGGTGACCATCGAATTCACGGACAGCAAACTGGCCCGCATCGCCTTTTCCCTGTGGAACCGCGGGGACTCCACCGGGTCCTTTGACGCCAAATCCTTCAAAGCCAAAGTGACGGAGATCGCCGCCACCCTGAACGATGTTTTTGGGGCCAAAGGCGTGGAAATGGGACCCAACCGCACCGGAGCCGCCAAATTTGAGCGCACCCAGTGGCTGACCCCGAAGCTTTCCGCCCAGCTGGAATACAGCGGAGCCAAGGTGGACGGCGAATTCAAAGCGGAGTTCATCCGCCTGCGCGTGGGCCCGCCGGTGAAACAGGCCGCTGTGGGTGAAGTGACCGCCGGAGGGACCAAAACCGGTATTGGCCGCACGGATCTGGTCAAGAATGTGAAACACGAGGACAATGGCGACACTTGGATCTCCACCGTGCCCATGGTCGATCAGGGCATGAAGGGTTACTGCGCCGTCGCCAGCTGCCAGCGGGTGTTCAACTACCTCGGCATGAATGTGGACGAGCATGAAATGGCGCAGGTGGCGGAAAGCAGTTCCGGCGGCGGCACCAGTTCCAAAAAGCTGTCTGAAGCGCTGGACACGCTGGAGGGCCGGCTGAAGATCCGCTTCAAGAAACTTTACGATCTGTGGACCAACAAAGCCTTCTCGGCCATGGTCTCGGATTACAACCGCATTGCCCGCAAACGCTCCGCCAAACCCCTCGACTGGACCACCACCCAGCTCCAGGAGATGAATCCGGCGGATCTGAAAGCCGCCCGCAGCAAGGGGCCGGATTACACGAAATTCCAGCGAATGGTGAAGGACAACGTGGATAAAGGCGTGCCCATCCTCTGGAGCCTGACGCTGGGCATGTACCCCGAGAACGGCAAAGATGCCATGCAGAGCGGCGGCGGCCACATGCGTCTGATCATTGGCTACAATGTGAAGGATGCGGCCAATCCGGTGCTCATTTTCTCCGATTCCTGGGGTGCCGGGCACGAGAAAAAAACCATGGACATGGCCAGCGCCTTTGCCGCGACCAACGGACTGATCGTCCTTGAGCCGCAGCAGAAGTAAACCCGGACGCCCTGGCTCCAGAGCTTCGGCGTGCGCCTTTTCTGAATTCAGGCCCGCTTCACCCGGATTCCGGCGGAGACCGCGTGGCGGAATCTCCTATGTCCATTACTCTCAGGCATTTAAAGTCTGCTCCGCAGTTCATTTATGAACAAAAATACACTGAATCAGCTCAGGCAGCGCTTGCTTCCGGAGCGGTGTCCGGCGAGATTCGCGCGTAGAGTAATTTTTCAACCATGGAGACCGCTGTCGCCGATCAGATCCGGATCGAACCCGCCACTATTGAAGACTTGTCCGAGCTGACCGATCTGGTTGTCTCGCTGCTGGAGATGGAGGCCGATTTCCGGCCGCACGCGGAGACGCAGCGGCACGGACTGCAGCTTATTCTGGAGCAGCCGTCACGCGGGCGGATTTTTGTCCTGCGCAACGACCACAAAGTGATTGGCATGGTGAACCTGCTTTTCACCATCAGCACGGCCGAGGGCGGTTTTGTGCTGCTGATGGAGGATGTGATCATCCGCCGCGAGCACCGCGGCCACGGCTACGGCACCCGGCTGGTGGATTATGTGAAGGAATTCGCGGCCAAAAAGGACTTCAAACGCATCACCCTGCTCACGGACCGCGTCAGCGCCGAGTCCCAGCGGTTCTTTGAGCGCAATGGTTTTGTGCTGTCGCACATGGTGCCCATGCGCCTGCTCCTCAAGGGGGAGGTTCCGCTGACGGGGAAGTGACCGGCGCGGGCGCAGGCGGCACATTGCCGCGGGGTGCCTCCCGGGGGGAATGAGTTCCTGGGCCTGCCGCTGGCCCCGGGGCCGGCAGCAGCTGCATGGGCGGCACCGGATTTCCGGGCAGCGGACCGGTGGAAGGCTGGGAAAATGCGGGGGGAGTGACGAGAGGAAACAGATAAGTCGAGGCTGGCGGAGGCTGGATGTCCGTCTCCTCGCCGGGCACGGGAGCGACCACGATCCGGAAGCCGGAGGTGGCGTCATATTTGTCCGGTGGGATGGCCCGGCGGTAGTGAATCGCCAGCTTCACCTCGTCGGCGGCGGAAGTATCCCAGGCCCCGCCGCGCAGGACGGCATATTTACTCTGATCCGGAGTGCCCGCCGGGTCAGGCGGGGAGTCCGCCGTTTTATTGCCATAGTCATCGGCCACAAATTCCCAGACATTCCCCGACATGTCGAAAAGTCCGTAAGCACCCGGGGCATAGGTTTCCGCGGCGGAGGTGAAAACGCTGCCGTCATCGTAATGGGAATCCTCCAGCGCCTTGATTTCATCGGGTTTCAGACGCAGCACTCCGGCTCTCAGCGCGCTCAGATCCCCCAGATTGGCGGCGGACCTCGCATTCCCCTGGGGGTTGGCCATGGTCGGCGGCCAATACCGGCTGTTCCACGGATAAAGGCCGTTGAGGGTCATATGGCGCTGGGCGGGAGTCACCTGCTCCACCACCAGATTCGCCGAGGCCGCCGCCAGACTCCACTCCGTATCCGTTGGCAGACGGTATTCCATGGTTTCATTCAGATAACCGGATTTCCGCTCCCGGCGGGTCAGCCAATGGCAGAAAGCCACCGCATCCCCGCGGGTGATATTCACCACGGGATGGTTCGGGGCCTGTCTCATATCATTTCCCCGGGCCTGCCGTCCCTTCTCCTCCTTGGCGAAAGCCGCGTAATCCGACACCCGCGTCTCCCGGTCGCCAACGAGAAGCTGGGGGGCCGTCGGCAGCAGGGGTTTGAAGACCTGCCCGAGACTGTTCTTCCAGACGCTGCCGAAAACCGCGAGACTGCTTTTCACCATGACCGGATCGCCGGGCAGCTCCTTGTATTCCCCCGGTTTGAGTTTGTCGGTGATCTTCACATCCGTGTAGCCCGGCAGGCTCAGCGTGAAGTCCAGCTCCCCCGGCAGCTGGCGCTCAATGATATACGGGGTGAAGTTCAGCGGCTCGGTGCTGTCGCCCTCGTAAATGGCCGCTCCCGGAGGCGTGGAGTTGATTTTCAGACGTCCGTATTTCTCCACCACCAGCCGGAAGAATTCCAGTCCCGGCTTCTCCTTGGTGGGATCCTTGGCGTGGTAAACCTCCGGCCGGTAATACTGATCATCATTGATCCATTCCCCCTGTGTTTCCCATGCCGTGAGCTGGGCGCAGAACCTCAGCGCCTCCACATGCGGCACCCCCATCATGTAAATGGTCGCGCCTTCCGCGGTGTTCTCCAGCAGGATGGCCCCTTTCTGCGGGCCCTGAATCTTGTTGAACTGGGCCTCGCTCACCGCCCACTTGGAAATATGACTGCCATCGGGCTGCGGATCAAAGGGCATATCCAGACTGTTCCTCCATCCCGGGACGTGGGGAGCGGGCGGCGTGGGCCGCAGCTGCACCAGAGGCGGAGCGCTCAGCTTGTCGGGTTCAATTCCGGAAACCGTGACCGTCTCATCGCGGTAAGGTTTCCGTTTCAGCAGAAAATGAGCCTCGCCGGGAGGCACCTCGCAGATCCAGGGGGTGCGCCCCAGGAATGTGCCGTTGAGATAAATTTCGGCACTGTCCGGATTGCTCTCCAGCCGCACTTTTCCCAGCATCTGGGGCAGTGACGGAGCAATGCCCGCCGGACCCGCAAACCGCCCCGGCGGCCATGGCATGGCTCCCTGATGCCGCCACGTGACGATGACAAAAGCAACCGCCGCCGTGACCAGCGGAAACTGGATCAGCCGCTTGGTCCAGCTCACGCGGTTCTGCTTTTTCCGCCCCGCCGCCCGCAGCGCCACCGCCATTTCGCGGGCGCTGGGAAAGCGTTTTTTCGGCTGATTGGCGCAGGCCCGCAGGATGATCTCATTCAGCGCCTGCCACTGCGGCCGCGTGCGGGCCTCGCCCAGATCATCCGGCAGTTCGGGAAACAGCAGCCGGTCCTTCCCCGTGCTCAGCTCATAGAGCACCATGCCCAGACTGTAAACATCCGCGAGTTTGGTGCCGGGGCCCTCCGGCGGGACAAAGCCCTCCGTGCCCACAAACGTCATCTGCCCGGCGGCGGCCACCAGCCCGATGTCCGCCAGCTTGGCCTTTCCATTCACGAAAATAATGTTCGACGGCTTGATGTCCCGGTGCGTCAGCCCGCATTCGTGCATATGCCCCAGGCCCTCCGCCACCTGCGCTCCGTATTCGATGCAGTCCGACACCGGCAGGCGGTGCCTCAAAGTCCGGTCCGTGCCCATCGTCCGGGGCTCGTAATCCGCCGGGTCCACCCGGGAACCGCGCTCGCGGTCGTCCCCCAGCTCCATCACGTAATAATAAAACTTCTCCTCGTCGTTCCGGCCCACATGCAGCACATGCACCAGTCCCGGATGCTCCCGGGAAATGGGCTCAAATTTCATGATGCCCTCGAACTCGCGCTCAAAGGTCCGGTCGAGCTCAAAATCCTCCCGCCGCACCACCTTCACGGCACGCAGGGTGCCGGTGACGGCACGGGCCAGCCACACCTCGCCGTAGCTGCCTTTTCCAATGCAGCGCAGGACTTCGTGGTCAGGGATTCGCGGGGCGGCGGTGCGTATCTCCACGGATTAAATCAGCTGTTTTCCCAGTTCGGCGAGTTCCTTTTTGATCAGGCCCCCGACGCGGTGTTTGGCCAGATAAACCTGCGCCATGCTCACGCCAAGCTCCGTCATCACCTTCTTCACGCTCCACTGCTTGATCACGTAGGCATCGAAAATCTGAAACTGCCGCGGCGAAACACGCTGTTTCACGGTGGCGATGGCCCGGTCGGCGATGTTCCGCTTCCACTCCACCTCCCAGATGCGGTCCAGCTTCTGCGCGTCCGGATCCTCCACGCGGTCCAGAGTGCTGGTATTTCGTCCATCCTCGTCGCCGGGGAAATGATACATCGCCGTGTCCTTGGCGCGCTTCCGGAACTGATCGCCGATGCGCCACCGGGTCATGTTCATCAGCCAGACTTTGAAAGAGCCGGCCTTGGGGTCGTAACGATGCTCCTTGGACTGCTTGGCGATGGCCAGAATCGTCTCCTGCACCACATCCAGGGCCTCCTCCGAGCGCAGCCCGCTCTTCAGCCCGACCCCGTAAATCAGCCGCCAGTAAGTCCGGTAAAACTCGTCCCAGGATTTCTGGTCCTCCCAGTTTCCCAGCCTCTCGATCAGGCTCTTGCGCGTTTTTTCATACACCTGCTTCACCACCTCCGGCGGCACCTCGGCGGGTGCGTCCGGCGGCGTGGCGTCGGCGACAGTCACAGGTGCGGTCTTGGTGGGGACCTCCTTTTCCTTACGGGTTGGCATAGACCGGATTCTATCACGGAAAAACCGTTGTCGACCAGTGATTTCACCCGTTTGCGGGTCTTTCAGATTCGCATGAAAAATACGTCATCTCCCTTGCGCCCCGGCACGGGCGGCTTTCCCGGCCCTTCACCGGACGCGGTTCCTCTCGACGAAAGACCAATCGCCGCTCACAGTCCGGCCTCAAGAATTCCGAATCATGCCCGACACCGAATCTGATCCCATTTTGATCCGCCACCTTAAACCGAGGAACTTCCTGTCCTTCGGCCCGGACAACGAGGGGATCGAACTGAAGGCGCTCAACCTGCTCATCGGCCCCAACGGCAGCGGGAAATCGAATTTGATCGAAGCGGTCAGTTTCATGCGGGCCGCCTCGCGGGAATTCGCTGAGGTCCCTCGAAAAGGTGGCGGAGTGGCGGAGTGGATTTGGAAAGGCGAAACCAAAAAATGGGCTTGGATGGAGTGCACCATGAGAAATCAGGCATTGGGTTCAGGAAATTCCAAAGAAACTATTCCGCTTCGTCATGCGGTCGCCTTTATATCGGTATCACAGCGGTTTCATCTCATGGATGAATGGGTAGAGGACGCGGCCTCAGTTTCCGGACAAAAAGCTTTTTCCTATTACCGTTATGCTGAAGGCTACCCTGTCGTTGCCTATCTCGTCGATGAGTCTGGTAATCGACGAAATATGGAAGGGCCCGTGGACCGTCAAAATAGTTCCATCCTTGCTCAACTTTCGGATCCCAAATTCTATCCAGAGCTGGCTTGGTTAGCTCGCAGCTATGAACGCATCCGCATTTACCGCGAATGGTCATTCGGCCGACAGTCCGTTTTCCGGGACCCGCAGAAAGCTGATATGCGCAATGACAGGCTGGAGGAGGATTTCTCAAATCTCGGCCTTTTCCTGAACCGCCTGAAGACCCGCTTCCCCGCCGCCAAGCGTGCTCTCCTTGAAGCCCTGAAAGATCTTTACGACGGCATCGACGACTTTGAAGTCTCCATCGAAGGCGGCACGGTGCAGGTCTTCTTCATCGAAGGAACTTTCTCCATCCCCGCTACCCGCCTGTCAGACGGAACGCTTCGTTACCTCTGCCTCCTCGCCATCCTCTGCGATCCCGAACCTCCTCCGCTGATCTGTATTGAGGAGCCTGAACTTGGCCTCCACCCGGACATTCTGCCAAACCTGGCTGATCTTCTGAAGGCCGCCGCCACCCGGACTCAATTGATTGTGACCACCCACTCCGACATCCTCGTGGACGCCATGACGGAAACGCCGGAGTGCGTCGTGGTCTGCGAAAAACACGACGGCAAAACGGAAATGACCCGCCTTTCCGCCGCCGATTTGTCCGTCTGGCTGGAGAAATATCGTCTGGGACAACTCTGGATCGAAGGTCACCTGGGAGGTAAACGCTGGTGAAAACAGTCATTTTCATCGAAGGAGGAGCCAAAGCCTCCAGGGACATGAAAATCCGTTGTCAGCAGGCGTTCCACAAGCTTCTGGCAAAAATGGAGCTGCCAAAAGGGCGCAGCCCCGGACTGATTGCCTGCGGCTCCCGCAACGATGTTTACGACCGCTTTTGCATCGAACTGAATAGCAGGAATGGAAGCTTCGCCGCGATGTGGATCGACAGCGAAAAACCAGTATCGGATCCCGAAAACCCTTGGGAACATCTGCGCCAAAACGACAAGTGGCAGCAGCCGGACGGCGTGGTGGATGATCAGGTGCTTCTGATGACCACCTGCATGGAAACTTGGATCGTCGCTGACAGAGAGTCCCTGAGGACACACTACGGGCGGAAACTTCAGGAAAGTGCCCTGCCCCCATTGCATGAACTGGAGCGTCGAGCTCCTCACGATCTGGCGGAGCGATTGACTCATGCCACCCGCAACTGCTCCAATGCCTTCAGCAAAGGCAAACGTTCCTTTGAAATCCTCGCCACCCTCAGCATTGCCGCTCTTGAGCCGCTGCCAAGTTTTGCAAGAATCCTGCGGATTCTCAAAACCCGCCTTTGAAGGCATCAACCTCCAGGGTCATCCAGCGGCCCCTTAAAGCCTTATCAGGCACAGGAGATACCGCACACAAACACAGCGCGCGGATCCCCCATCACTCCGGATCCGGCGCGCGCCGCTCCAGAAACTGCCGCACGTTCTCGGAGAAGGCGCAGAGGAGGATCACGGACATTTCCAGCAGGCGGATGCGTTCGAAGAATTTGAGGTTGGGTGCCAGAACCTCCTGCAGTTTCGCCCGGCGCAGCTCTTTCGTCGACGCGGGCTTCTCCAGCAGCACCGCGGCGAGGTCCTTGCCAAAGCTCCGCCCCAGGAGAATGCTCAGGACGCTGGTGGTCATCATGGCGGCGACGGCGAAACCGGTGATCCAGGCCAGGCGGCGGCGCACCCAGGGCCGGATGGCGTCGAAGATTTCCCACACCAGAGTGGTGAGCAGCGGCCAGACAAAAAGCTGCCCCGGAAAGCGGGTGAGAGCGCCGGTTCTGCTGGCGGCATAAAACCAGAAGAAAAACGTCACTCCGGTCATGCCCAGCAGCGGCAGGCACCACAGGGCGGCCCGCCGTTCATCGCGGCTGACGACAAAACGCGTTTCCCGGTGCGCCAGCAGCATGAGCGTGGAGAAGCTGCGGTGACAGATCACCAGCACCATGAAAAGCGCCCCCGCCGCCAGCAGCACCGAAACCGGAATCGAGGCCCAGGGGATGCCTTTCGTCCGCTTCGGCAGCTCCAGCAGGAGCATGAATCCCCCAATGACCACCACCAGAGCCTTCCAGCCCCAGCGGTCGCAGAGCACCGAGAATTTCAGCACCAGCCGGAACAGAGGATTCCGGTTGGTCAGGGACTGCGCCAGTCCGTCGCGGGCATCGCTGCTGTTGGGCCGCAGGCGCAGCGCTTCCAGAAAATGCCCGCGGGCAGCGACGGGATCGCCGGCGAGCAGAAGATGAAAACCCCGGGCGCTGTGATTGGAGGCGTCCTCGGGATCGTCGGCAAGAAGCGTCCGGGTGACCTCATCGGCCTCGTCGTGACGGCCCAGCATCGACTGCGCCTGACTGAGCTGGAAAAGGCAGCTGTCGCAGCCCCCGTTCTCCGCCAGGCCCGCGCCGGCCATTTTCTCCGCTTCCGGATAACGGCTGAGCTGATTGAGGGAGCGGGCGGCGATGGCGTAATTCACACTGTCCTGCGGATCCTGACGGATCGCCTCCCGGGCCGCCAGCAAAGCCTCCTTCGGCTGATTCCGCTCCAATAACACCAGCGCCAGCAGGTAGGAACCGGAGTCCGATTCCGGCTCCGTGGCCTGCACCCTGCGGGCGGCCTCCTCCGCCGCCGCCAGCTTTTGCTGTCCCAGCAGCGCGTGACACAGATACGTCCAGGCCGTGCTGTCCTCCATATTATGCCCCAGCAGCTCCCGCGCCGCCGCCTCCAGCTCCACATGCTGTCCCCGCTGCAGCAGGGAACCAAGACGGAGATGGAGGGAAATCATGGCGGGCTGTTACCACATCGCGGCGGATCGTTTCAAGCCGGATCGGCCAGCGCGGAACGATGATTGATTCCCCCCGGCGGCGGGACTCAAAAACAATCCTCCCTTGCTTCCAGGCGCGGGAGCCTTCAAACCCGGGGCATGGAACGCGATTCACTGCCCCTGGACCGCCGGTTGCGGCAGGAAATTCTTTTTGCCCGCGAGCGGGTTTACCGCTTCGGACAGCCCACGCCCTTGGAGAAACTGGAACTGCCCGGCTCCGGCCCCGGCCCGGAGATCTGGGTGAAACGCGAGGACCGCTCGCCCGTGAAATCCTACAAATGGCGTGGAGCCTGCAACCGCATGGCCGTCCTCACCCGGGACGAGGGCGCGCGCGGAGTCGTCACCGCCTCCGCCGGCAATCACGCCCAGGGCGTCGCCCTCGCCGCCAAAGCCCTCGGCATTCACGCCCGCATCCACATGCCGCGCTCCACGCCCCGCGTGAAGCAGGCCGCCGTCAGCCAGCACGGCGGCGACTGGGTGAAAATCCACCTCAGCGGCGACAGTTACGACGAAGCCGTGATTTCCGCCCGCCAGGACGGCGAGGCTTCCGGCGCGGTTTATATCCACGCCTACGACGACCTCCAGGTCATGGCCGGCCAGGGTACGCTCGCCGATGAAGTGGTGCTCTCCGGCCACGGCCCCTTCGACGCCGCTTATCTGCAGATCGGCGGCGGCGGCATGGCCTCGGGCGCGTCCGTATGGTTGAAAACCTACTGGCCCGACATGGCCCTGATCGGCGTGGAAGGCACCGGCCAGGCCTCCATGAAAGCCGCCCTCGCCGCCGGATCGCCCGTGGCTTTGGAAAATCTCGACCTCTTCTGCGACGGCACCGCCGTCCGCAAAGCCGGTGCCCTGCCCTTCGACGTCTGCCGGGAAACCCTCACCGGCATGGAGACCGTCACCAATGCCGAGGTCAGCCACGCCATCCGCGTTCTCTGGGAAACCCTGCGCTGCATCTCCGAGCCCTCCGGCGCCATGGGCCTCGCGGCGGTTCTGAAAAACCGCGGAAAGCTCGCCGGAAAACGCGTCCTCGTCGTCGTCACCGGCGCCAACATCGACTTCCTCCAGCTCGGCCTCATCGCCCAGTCCCAGGGGGCCGGCAGTCTTCTCAGCCGCACCCTCCGCGTCCGCATTCCCGAGCGCCCCGGCACCATGCTGGAGCTCCTTGATGGCTGTTTCGCCGGTCTCAACATCGCCGATTTCCAATATGGCAAAAGCGATCCCGGCCAGGCCTGGCCCGCCTTCACCATCACCGCCGAGGACCCCGCCACCCTCGAAGCCCTGCCCGGCAAACTCGACGCCGGCGGTTTCGCCTGGGAACCGCTCACCGGCGACGCCCCCGACATCGCCTTCCGCGCCATCCCCCTGCGCGCCGATCTCCTTACCTTCCCCGCCTTCCTGCGCCTGGAGTTCTACGAGCGCCCCGGCACCCTCCACGACTTCCTCGACCAGCACATCCGCGGCCGCGCCAGCCTCTGCTATTTCAACTACCGCCAGTCCGGCGAGCGCATCGGCCGCGCCCTCATCGGCCTCGACTTCCCCAGCGAAACCGAACGCCGCGCCGTCCTCGCCGCCATCCCCCGCCACGGCGACGGCTACCGCCTCTGCGAACCCGTCGACGAGGCCACCCAGCGCCGCCTCACGGGCCGCGCCTGATTCAAATTCCTTCCGCAGCCTCCCGGGACCCGGCCGGCGCGGGAGTCGGCCCTGACTTCAGCGTCTTCCCAAGGCCCTCTTTTTAAACCACTTATCATTCTTGCAGCCCTCTGCAAGTTACCAAGCGTAAAAATGATCACATTATGGTTGCATGATTAAAATTTGGAGTGTTGTTCAAAAGCACGAACTTCATCTGTTCAATTACTCCTTATGAAACAAAACCGCTCCTTTTCCGCTGCCGGCGTTGGTATCGCTTTATCCGTGATGATGACCAGCTTCATTGAACCCTTGAGGTGGGCGCCAACGCCTCCAAAGTGATCAACGGCGTGACCTTTGAAGCCGATCCGACAGGAGCCACTGTCGGGAACCTGAGTTTCAGTGGTTTTAGTTCCGCACACAATAACTTCCTCCTGGCCGCCTCCACCACTGCTTACCATCAGGCCCTGGACACTGGCCGCTATGGCGCGACCAACCCTGGAGGCGTGACCCTGAACAATCTGGTCATCGACAACCAATACCTGGTGCAGCTTTGGGTGCTGGACACCCGCACCGCGCAACTCGGGCGCACCACCAACGTGGGTGACGGGACGGCGGCGGCTCCCTTTGTCCTGAACAATGGCGGCGTGGGGGGCACGCCCCAATGGGTCACCGGCACTTTCACGGCCAGTGCCACCACCCAGCAGATCACCCTGAGCGGCTTCGCGAGCGATGGCGTCACGGGCTACGGTCCCCAGCTTAATCTCCTGCAGCTCCGGAACGTCCCTGAGCCCACTTCCGCCGCCCTCGCCCTGGGGACCCTGCTCGCCGCCGGGGGCCGCCGCCGCCGTCCGGTGAACTGAGTCTCTCTCGCATCGCCTTTTCCACCCGCGTCCCGATTATCCGGGGCGCGGGTTTTTGCTTGGTGACTGAAGGCCCGCAGGATCCGTTTACCCTTCCCGTGCCTTTCCAGGTCGCACCCCGACATTCCTGCCTCGCTCAACCATTTGGGGGAGGCCTGTTCTACCCAGGGCATCCTTTCACAGGTCCTCCGCGCTCAATACCGGTCCGGGCTCAGGAGGGTGAGGTCGTGGGTGGGGGCTTCGCCGGTGAGCAGACGGCTGACGATGTCGCCGGTGACGGGGGCGAGGCTGACGCCCATCATGCTGTGGCCGGTGGCGACGATGAGATTCTCCGCCGCCGCCGTTTTTCCCAGGTAAGGCAGGCCGTCGGGGGAGCAGGGGCGCAGGCCGCACCACGGCTGGATGCCCTCGAAATCCGCCGGGCTGAAATCCGGATAGTAGTCGGGCACGGCGTTGATGATGCCGCGCACCCGGCGCGGCGAGATGGCGGTGTTCAGCCCCGCGATTTCCATGGTGCCGCCGATGCGCAGGCCGCCGTTCATGGGAGTCACAGCCACGCGGGCTTCGGTGAGGATGGCGCAGATTTCCGGTGACTGGCGGGGGTTTGGCAGAGTCAGGCTGTAGCCTTTTCCGGCCTGCATGGGCAGCCTCAGGCCCAGGGGCCTGATTGTCTCCGCCGACCACGAGCCGCCGGCGAGGACAAACTGCCCGCCCGCGATTTCCTCTCCCCGCGAGGTGCGCAGGGCGCGGAGGCGCTGGCCGTCGCGCAGCCAGCCAGTGATCTCCGTGTCCGGCAGGAACTTCACGCCGAGATCCTGACAAGCCTTCACCAGCGAGCGCATGAGCCGGTCAGGCGAGAGATGGCAGTCTTTGGGAAAATACACGGAGCCCGCCACTTTCATGGTGATCCCCGGCTCCAGCGCCGCCGTGGCCGCCGCGTCCAGCACTTCCGCCGGAACGCCCAGAGCGCGCGCCTGCTCCGCCGTGTGGCCCTCCTCCTCCAGGGTGCGGGCGGTGCGGCAGAGCATCAGCAGGCCTTTTTTCACCAGACCGAAATCGGTTTCCGGCAAAGCCGCCAGTTCCTCGTAACCCGCGCGGCTGGCGAGGTGCAGGTCCCGCAGCAGGGGCGAACTGCGGCGCACATGCGATGGCGTGGCCGCCTTCCAGAACTTCAGTGCCCAGCCGATGAGGTCCGCGTCCAGCCGGGGCCTGATGTAAAACGGGGACTCGGGATTCCACATCCACTTCAGCCCCAGGGCCACCATGCCCGGTGCCGCCAGAGGCACGAAATGACTGGGCACGATCATCCCCGCATTGCCATACGAGCAGCCATTCTGCGGCAGCGGCTGGCGGTCGATAACCGTCACCGCCAGCCCGCGCCGTGCCGCATAATACGCCGAGCACAGTCCGATGATGCCCTGTCCCACGATGATAACATTATCCATAATCCTGTCGGTTTGCTTCCTCTGCCCTCACGTTTCCTCAGTCGTGTATTTCCCGGGCTGCCCCTGCTTTCACAGCCGGGGCTCGACGCCCATCAGCCAGCGCACGAAAAAGTCCATGCGCCGCCGGGCGGCGTAGGGGGATTCTCCGGCTCCGTGGTTGGAGCCGGGCACGATGAGGAAATCGAAATCCTTGTCCGCTTTGATCAGCGCGTTCACCACCTGCAGGGTGCTGGCGGGATCGACGTTGGTGTCCATCTCGCCGACGGTCAGGAAGAGGTGGCCCCGGAGCTTCGGCGCGTCCACGACGTTGGAGCTGCGGGCGTAGGATTCATCCACCGGCCAGCCCATCCATTGCTCGTTCCACCAGATTTTATCCATTCGGTTGTCGTGGCAGCCGCAGTCGGCCACGGCGGCGGTGTAGAAATCACCATGGTCCAGCAGCGCGCGCATGGCGTTTTGCCCGCCCGCCGACCCGCCGTAGATGCCCACGCGCTTCACATCCATCCAGGGCCGGGTGGCGGCGGCCGCTTTGATCCAGGCGATGCGGTCCGGGAACCCGGCATCGGCCAGGTTCTTCCAGGAGACGTCGTGGAATTTCCTGCCCCGGTGGTTGGTGCCCATGCCGTCGGCCTGCACGACGATGAAGCCCAGCTCCGCGAACCCATGCTGCCGCACGCCGCGCCCGAATTCCTTGGCGGCGAACGCGCCGTGCGGCCCGGCGTAAATTTCCTCCAGCACCGGATAGGACCTGGCGGGATCGAAGTTCGAGGGCTTGATAATCGTGCCGTAAATGTCCGTGACACCATCCCGGCCCTTGGCCACAAAACGCTCCGGTGCCGACCATCCGGCGGCCAGCAGCGCCGACCAGTCCGCGCGCTCCAGCTCCACGACGAGGTGGCCATCGCCGCTGGCGCGGAGTTCCGTCACCGGCGGCTGGTCCGGGCGCGACCAGGTGTCGGTGAACCAGCGCCGGTCCGGCGAGAAGGTGATGCGGTGATCGCCGTCGCCCTCCGTCAGCCGGACAAACCCCGATCCGTCAAAATTCACCCGGCACAGATGCCGCTGATAGGGGTCCTGCCCCGCCGCCTGACCGCCCGCGTAAAACCACACCTGCCGCGACTCCTTATCCACGGACTCCACGCCGCGCACCACCCACGGACCGCTGGTGACGCGGTTTTTCATCTGCCCCGTGACCGTGTCCCAGAGGTAAAGATGGCACCAGCCGTCGCGTTCGGACATCCACAGGAGCTCGCGGGTTTCGTCCAGATACTCTCGCCAGGTTTTGTTGGTGTAGTCGATGAAGGTCGTGGCCGTCTCCTCCACCACCGTGCGCACCGCCGCCGTCTCGCGGTCCACGGACAGCACGCGGTAAAGCTGATGCCCGCGCTGATTGTAATCAAAAGTCAGGCTGCGGCTGTCCGGCTGCCAGCGGATGTCCAGCGCGCCCTCCGGTGTGAAGGGATTGGGGAAAAGCGTGTCGCTGACGGGCTTCACGGATTTGTCCGCGACGCTGACGAGGACAAGGTCCGGCTTCGGCAGCTTGTCGCCCGGTTTCAGATAGTCGTGGGTGAGGACCTTCGGCTGCAGCTGGTCGCGCGGTGAGGATTCCACCATGCTCACGGGATGCTCCTGCCCCGGATGTTCGCGGATGGCGGCGAAGGCCCCGCTGTCCGGCGACCAGAAGATGCGGTCGGTGTAGCGGTACGCCGCCGTGCCGTCCGTGGTCAAAGGCACGGGGTCGGGCCCGTCCTTCGATTTGAGAAAAAGATTGAAGTCCCGGACCTCCACGGACCACACGCCGTCGGGCGAGGTGCCGGCGCGGTCGCCTCCGCGCCCCCGGCCGCGACGACCGCCCTCCCCGCGCGGACCGGCGGGAGGCGCGGGTCCGTCGATGACGGCGCGCAGGGGCGTGTCCCCGGCCTCGAAGACGGCCA
Source organism: Verrucomicrobiota bacterium (assembly GCA_040386695.1). Taxonomy (GTDB): domain Bacteria; phylum Verrucomicrobiota; class Verrucomicrobiia; order Verrucomicrobiales; family V1-33; genus CAIZWU01. The sequence goes on along the minus strand of JAZKFB010000007.1, from coordinate 5,433 downwards.
GCGGCTTGCCCTCCTTGCCGGTCACCAGCCAGATGTGGCCGCTGTAGGTGTTCTGCTTCCGCTCCGCGCCCGGGCGGATGCGGCCGTAGCCCTGACGCTGGCCGCCGGTGTCGATCCAGAACAGGTCCACGTCCTCCGTCAGCTCGTTCGTCAGCGTGATCTCCGTGGAGTCACCGGAATTGCGGGAGGGGCGGATGCGCAGCGGCGTCTCCGTGGCTTTGATGGCGTCGGTTCCGGGAATTTGCGAGGGGTCCGTGACCACCTCGCGGGTGCCTTTGACGGCATCGACGAGGATGGTCTCCTTCGTCTCCGGTCCGGTGTCCACACGGTACCAGAAGCGCTCGCCTCCGGGCAGCCACACCGGCTTCACACCGCTGCGGAAGACCTTGTTCTCCGTCCGCGGCGCAAGGCTGGCGGCGCGGTCGTAGTCCTCCTTTTTCCCCTGCGCCGGAGCACTGACCGGCAGCAGCGGCAGGGTCAGCAGGGAAAGCAGCAGAGACAGGCGGGTGTTCCGGGGATTCGGCATGATTTGTCAGGTGGTGGGAAGGTGGACCGTCGTTGGCGGCGGCATGGGCATTTTGCGGGGAATCGGATTCCTTGGGAGTGCGCGGAGCCAGCTCCCGCTTTGAGGGAGGCGGCTTGCCGCCGTCGGGTGATTCGCCGACTGGCCCGCGAATGGGAGTCTGCGGAGTCGGGCGCGGGACAAGTCCCGCTGGGGAAAGCGGTGGCAAGCCCCCGCACACTCCAAAGCTGGCGCGCCCCGCAGGGCGGCCATCTCAAAAATATGCAGGTCAGGGAGCTCATGGCCTTTCAGGAATCTGCTGAGGCGGCCGAGGCTTCATCGGCTACGCGGATGCCATCGCGGAAGGGATCGGTCGGATCGAAGAGCAGCGTGCTTTCGGCTGTTATCCAGGCGCGGCCGCTGATGGTGGGGACGATGCGGGCGATCCTGCCGATTTCCGTGTCGATTTGGCCGTCGCCAACTTCCTCTCGGCCGCTGTCAGCCCCGGTGGCGGCCTCGATTTCATAACTGGCCTCGAAGACGGTGCCGAGGATGCTTTCCTGACGCCAGATGTCGCCAGGGGCGAGTTTTCCATCCGCCGCCAGGCAGGCGATTTTGGCGCTGGTGCCGGTGCCGCAGGGGGAGCGGTCGTAGGCTTTGCCGGGGCAGAGGACGAAGTTGCGGCTGTGATTGGCGGAGTCGCCGGGAGGACCGAAAAGCTCGATGTGATCGACCTCCGGAAAGCCCTGTGCGTTCACCGCCTGACGGATTGCCCAGGCGGTGGCCGTCAGTTCCTCGACCCGCGCCAGCTTCAGCTCCGGATGCAGGGAGGTAACCAGGAAAAACCAGTTGCCGCCCCAGGCCAGATCGCCCGTCACGGGGCCGATGCCCGGCACTTCCACGGTGACTCCGGCGGCTTGGCGGAACGAGGGCACATTGCGCACGGACACCCGGCCATCGGCCAGCAGCTCCGCCGTCACGGGACCCACGGGCGTGTCGATCCGGAACGATCCCGGCGCGATTTTCCCGGCATGCGCCAGCGTGGCCACGAGGCCGATGGTGCCGTGCCCGCACATGCCGATGGTGCCGACGTTGTTGAAGAAGATGACGCCGAAATCGCAGCCCGGCCCGTGCGGCGGCACCAGCAGCGCGGCCACCAGCACATCCGATCCGCGCGGCTCATTGACCACGGCGGAACGGAAGGCGTCGTGCTCGCGGCTGAATGTGGCCGCGCGCTCGGACAGCGGGCCGGACCCGAGATCCGGGCCGCCCTCCAGCACCACGCGCGTGGGCTCGCCGGCGGTGTGGGAATCAATCACCTGGAGTCGGGTCAGGGTCATGGGCGTCCTTTGGTTGCGTCCTCGGTGCCGGGCCGCCATTTGAATTCCGGCGCGGTGGCGGGATCGTAGCCTTTGAGATGTTCGCGGTCTTTTTCCGCGCGGTCGGCGGGTTTTTTATAACGCCATTCGCCGTCACCGAAGACCTCTTTGCAAAGCGCGGCCAGCTCCGGATCGTATTCCTTCAGCTCCACGCGGGTGTTCACAAAGTTGTGCGAGGCGTCGTTCTCGCGGTTGTCATCAAACCAGCTCTGCACGCCCTCGGCCCAGTATTCCGCCGGATTCGAACCCGCATAAAATCCCTTCCACCGGCCCAGAGCCACGGCCCGGGCGTAGGCTTTGTTCAGGCGGCCGTCGAAGGTGGGGTCGACTTTGCTTAGACCCATCTGGTGAATGGCGTGGGCGAACTCGTGAATAAGGATGTTCTCCTTGGCATAATGATCACCGGGGAAGCTCAGCAGATTCTCCTCCCCGCAGCTCACCGCCGGAGCCTCCGGGCTCGGCCCCAGCCCCCGCGCGCGGCGGTCCCAGTAGTCGCGGTCGTTCTTCAGCTCCGCGTGCTCCGGGATGTCGGTGGTGTATTCGTTATAAGCCATCACCGCCAGACGCACTTTGTTCGCCGCCAGCGCCGCGCGGATGTCCTCGCGCCCCGCCAGCAGGTGGTCCACAATCCACGCGGCCTCCCGCAGCGCCTGATCCCGCACCTTCGCGGAGGAGACAATCGGCAGTCCGGCGGTGTCGATGACTTTTTGGTAGAACGCATCCAGTTTGAACGCCGCGCGCAGTGGCTCCGGCACGGGGGAGTTCACCGTCTGGGCGGCTGCACAGGCGGTGAGCAGGGCGAGGATGGGAAGAGAGAGTTTAAACATGGTTTTGAATTTCAGGTTTTCAGGCTCTCCGGGTGGAACAGGCGTCCCGCCTGGCATTTTGGCCGGTGCCATTGCTCAAGGCGGATAGGCCCGATAGGTCTTATAAGTCTTATAGGACCTATGTCCAGAAAGCTGGGAGCAGCCTATGCTTCGGGACAGGCGGAACGCCTGTTCCACCCGATGCTGTCAGGCGGTTTTCGCGGGGAGCGTGGGGCGGTCGGCGATTCCTTTGTGGATGATTTTGAGGACGGCCTCGCGCTCGGCTCCAGCAAGGGTCAGGCGCGGGGCGCGGACCCACTCTTTTCCGAGGCCGCATTCCTGCACGCAGAGTTTGATGTACTGCACGAACTTCGGATGCACGTCGAGGTGCAGCAGCGGGCTGAACCAGCGGTAAATCTCCCGCGCTTTGGCCCAGTCGCCGGCCTGCATCAGCTCCCAGAGGTATTGATTCTCCTCCGGGAACGCGATGCCGGTGCCGGCCACCCAGCCGTCGATGCCGAGGATGGCGCTCTCCAGGGCGAGGTCATCCACGCCGGTGAAAATGGCGTAGCGGCCGCCGACGGTGTTGTGCAGATCCGTGATGCGGCGGGTGTTGCCGGAGCTTTCCTTCAGCGCCACGAAGTTCGCCTGGTCCGCCAGTTCGGCGAACAGCTCGGGCGTGATGTCGTGGCCGTAGCTGATGGGGTTGTTGTAAATCATGATCGGCAGTCCCGTGGCCTGGGCGACGGTGCGGAAATGCGTCAGGGACTCGCGGACATCCGGCGATTTGTAAATCATCGGCGGCATGAGCATGAAGCCGTCCGCGCCCAGTTTCTCGCAGTCGCGCACATAACGCATGGCCTCCGCGCAGGACGATTCGGCGACGCCGCTGAGCACCGTCACGCGCCCGGCGACGGTTTTGACCATAGCCTCCATCACCTGACGTTTCTCGTCCGCCGTCAGCGACTGGTTTTCGCCGAGGGAGCCGAGGAAGACGAGGCAGCTGATGCCGCTTTTGATCAGCGCGTCGGCGTGCTGCGCGGTGGCTTCGAGGTCCGGCAGGCCGTCCTCCGTCATTTGGGTGGTGATTGCGGGGAAGACGCCTTGCCAGAATGGTTTCATGTCAATAAATCAGGAGTTGGGAGTAAACGGGAGAAATCGGTGCCGCCACTGTGGCGTGGTTTCCGGCTTTGTCTTGACCGCTTCCGCCATCCGCCATGCCAAAAGCCGCACAATCCCCCGCCGCCACCGCGCCATCGCTGCCCGCGCTGAGTCCGGACACCATGGTGGAACTCTTCGAGCAGCTGCCGGAGGTCGCGTTTTTCGTCAAGGACCGCCAGGGCCGCTACACGGCGGTGAACGCCTCGCTGCTCCGCCGGTCGGGGCTGCGGGAGCGCGCGGACTTATTGGGAAAAACCGTCAGCGAAATCTTCCCTCCCGACCTCGCGGCCCGTTTCGAGGCTCAGGACAGCGCCGTCCTGCGCAGCGGCCGCCCCGTCCGCGACCAGCTGGAGCTTCACTGGTACACCGACCGCCGCCGCGGCTGGTGCCTGACGACCAAACTCCCCCTGCGCGGCCCGAACGGCGAAGTCACCGGCCTCGTCGGCATTTCCCGCGATGTTCGGCACCCCGGCGAAACCGCCGAAGTCCCCGCCGCCATGGCCAGGGCTCTGGACTGGCTGAAGCGCAATTTCCACGAGCCCGTCAGCGCCGCCACGCTCTCCGCCCAGGCCGGCATGCCACCTGGCCGCTTCGCCCGTATCAGCAAGCGTCTGCTCGGCCTTTCCCCGCAGCAGCTCATTCACCAGACAAGAATCCAGGCGGCCACCGCGCTGCTGGAAAGCACCGGCAAATCCATCGCCGAAATCGCCACCGCCTGCGGCTTCACCGACCACAGCGCCTTCACCCGCGCCTTCAAATCCGCCCTCGGCCACACGCCGACGCAGCACCGCCTGCGGCGGAGTTAGATATTGGAAGCCGGAACCGGTTCTGGCTCCACCATGCGCACCCGGCGGAGCCGCCCCACGACGGGAACGAATTCGACTTCAAACCAATACGTCCGCTCACCACCATTCCGGAGACGGCCCTTCACCTCATAGTCCAGGATCAAAAGCCGGGATGCATCCCAAATGGAACCGCAATCCCGCCAAACGGATATCCTTCGAAATGTCCATTGAACGGCATCCGTGATCTCCAGCTTTTTGCGGATCGCTAAACGCGCCTGTCCGGTCATCCAAATGAACCGGACTCCCATGATGGCGGGAAAAAACGGCCGCCAAGCAAAGCAATTGAGCAGCCAAAGTCATGGGTGCAGGGTGAGCTATCGGCATCGGATCTGGCTGATACCGCCGTTAGGGTCATGGTTCGATGACCGTCACCGCCTCATTGTTCGACAACGCCGCGTCGAGGAAGATTTGAAATCCGGAAGCCGCCACTTTCCGGTCAACAAGGTGGTCAATGAAGTAATAGCCGTCATCCTGCACCGCATAGTTGTAGATTTCCACCATTTGAGACCGTTTGAAGGGCGGCGGCAATTGGAGGAGAAGATGCTGCAAATCGGCACCGCCCATTGGCTTGCACAGGATTTTGTATTCGCGGCCCATGGTCAGGAATCAGGAATTTTCAGCCAAACACATTGCCGTATCGGAAACCAGCCTCTTTGCAGGATACTTCCGAAAATCCTTCAATGGTTGGCGGTTTCAAGTTCCAAGCCGAACGGGGTTGGCATGAGAGTGTCCGCAGGAGA
>JAZKFB010000006.1:0-70648 GCA_040386695.1 Verrucomicrobiota bacterium | reverse complement strand
AAATAGTGGATACAGCCTGATTCGCAAGAAAATTTTGTAACAATGTAGAATTAAAAACCAGAAATCAAATGGCCAGCGGTTCGTCGGTTTCCGCTTTGAGCACATCCTCCACAGTTTCGCGGCGGGAGATGAGCTGGAGGGAGCCGTCGGGTTCCAGCCAGATCTGCGGGGCGCGGCCGACGGAGTTGTAGTTGGAGCTCATGGCGTAGCCGTAGGCTCCGGCGTCGCGGAGGGTGAGGAGATCGCCGGGAACGGGGCGGGGAAGGTCGCGGGGCTGGAGGAGTTCAGCGTCGTCGCGGGTGAAGACGTCGCCGCTTTCGCAGAGGGGACCGGCGACCACGATGGGCTCCAGCAGGCCGTCGGCGGGGCGGCCCACGATTTCGATGCCATGCCAGGAGCCGTACATCGCCGGGCGGACCAGATCGACGAATCCGGCGTCCACCATGGCGAAGGTCGCGCCTTTGCCTTTGGGGTTGTCGCGGGTTTCCTTCACGTCGGTCACGCGGGTGACGAGGGTGCAGGCGGGGGCGACGTAGTAGCGGCCGGGCTCGATTTCCAGACGCAGGGGGCGGCCGGCGGCCTCGCTGAGCTGGCGGCGGGCGCTGGCGAAGAGGTCGGCCAGTTTCTCCAGCGGAAGCGTGGCGTTGGGGTCGCGGTAATTGTGGGGGATGCCGCCGCCGAGGCTGACGGCTTCCAGGTGCGGCAGGGATTTCGCGGCTTCGGAAAACTCAGAGACGAGACGGCCGAGGTTTTCCAGCAGCTCGGCGAACTGCGGGCCGCTGCCGATGTGGGCGTGAAGCATGACCACTTTCATGCCCACGGCCTCGGCGGCGGCATTGGCGTTGGCGAGGTCCTCGTGCCAGATGCCGTGCTTCGAGCTGGGGCCGCCGGTGTCGCAGCTGTTGACGTGGCCGTGGCCGAAGCCGGGATTCACGCGGAGGGAGATTTTGCCCCGGTAACCGGCGGCGGCCAGTTCGCGGATCATGCCGGGGGAGCCGATGTTGGGTAGAATGTTATTTTCCAGCACCACTTCGAGGGCGTTGTCGCGGAAAACGTCGGAGGTGAAGCAGATCACGGGGGGCTCCTGCCCGGCGGCGTGACCGGCGCGGAGGGCGCGCAGGACCTCATTGCCGGAGACGGCGTCGATCCAGATGCCCGCCGCCGCCATTTCCTTCAAAACCTTCGTCGCCGGACAGGCCTTCATGGCGAACCGGGCCTGCACGCCCTCGCCGGAGGCGATGGCCTTGATGGCCTCAATGCGGGCGCGGATGACGGAGGCGTCGTAAAGCCAGAACGGGGTGCCGGTGGTTTCAGCGAGGCGGCGGAGCAGGGCGGGGTCGTGGGATGACATGAAGAATAAGGCGGATCAACCGCCGCAGTAAGCGGCCCCGCCCCCGGATGCAAGGCGGTGGATGCGGGCAAAAAACGCGGAGCCGGTGTGGAGCGGGGGGAGGGGCTATTACAGCAGGGCATTCGGCCCGTGTGTTTTACGCCAAAGGCGTTGCGTCCGACAGCCTGGGGTTGCCGACGAAGGAGGCTACGCCCAGGAATAGCGTCAACGTATTTTGAACCGCAACGCGGTTCCGGCATAAACGCGTCCGGAAGCCGGAACCACGTTGTGGTTCAGGACATTGGTGGAACGGACCTGGGGTAGCCTCCTTCGTCGGCAAACCCCAGGCTGTTGGGCGCAACGCCTTTGGCGTAAGGAACGCTGATGGATCCGCAGCTTTCACTTCACAGGGGAATGCGCCGAAACCTTGGTAGGCAAATGAGCCGGAACAACAGGAATTGGGCACCTCTAAAAACCTCGAAATTCGACCCGATTCTCCCGATGATCGGTACCGGAAAAGGGGGTTTTTAGAGGTGCCCGGAATGGGTTTTTCCGGGAATCAATGGACAGGGCTCATAAAAAAGGACTTCCGGATTTCTCCGGAAGTCCCTGGGAAAACGGGGCGCGCGGGCCGGTGGTTCAAAATCCGTCCGGCTGACTGGCGTCCGTTGGCGGAATCAGGCTTTGGCGGCCTCGGATTTGAGGTCGTTGTAGAGCTGGAAGGCGTCGTCGGCGCTGAGGTTCTCGTGAATGACGCCGCGGACGGCGCGCATCATGGGAATCGGGGCGTCGCTCTGGAAGATGTTGCGGCCCATGTCCACGCCGGCGGCACCTTCATTGACGGCGTTCCATGCCATCTTGAGGGCGTCGAGTTCCGGCAGTTTCTTGCCGCCGGCGATGACGATCGGCACCGGGCAGCAGGAGGTGATGGTCTCGAAGTCCTCGGCCGTGTGGTAGCACTTGATGATGTGCGCGCCGAGTTCCGCCATGATGCGGGTGGCCAGCTGGAAATATTTGGCGGTGCGGGCCATCTGGGCACCCACGGCGGTGACGCCCATGACGGCGATGCCGTAACGGTTCGCCTGGTCGATGAGAGTGGTCAGGTTTTTGATGGACTGGCGCTGGCGCTCGGAGCCGATGAAGACCTGCACGGCGAGAACGCTGGCGTTCAGGCGAACGGCTTCCTCGATGGAAACCGCGAGGTCCTCGTCATCAAGGTCGTCCACGCGCAGCATGGAGGTGCCGCCGCTGGCGCGCAGGGCGATGGCTTTCTGGGTGCTGGCGGGGATGATGCTGCGCTGGATGCCGCGGGTGAGCATGAGGCAGTCACAGTAGGGCTCCAGGGGGAGAATCGTCTGGTCCACGCGCTCCAGACCCGTGGTCGGGCCCTGGAAATAACCGTGGTCAAAGGCCAGCATGATGGTGCGGCCGTTCTTGGGATTGAAGACCTTGCTGAGACGGTTTTTCAGACCCCAGTCATACTGATGGCTGCCCTTGAGGAAAAAGCCGGGGCTGGTCTGGGGAACGTCCGTGAAGAAGTTTTTCTGTGCCTTCTCCTGTTTGATGCCGTCGATGTCTGCCATGATTGGGTGGTTTTAAATGCGGAATTGGGTGATGAACGCCTAATACGAAGTTCAGCACGGCAGCTATCAGTCCATGATGCGCGGCGCAAGCAGAATCCGGGCGGCGGGCGGGGAGGGGGATGGAATTTGAACAGAAGGAAGTGAGGGGAGCGAAGAGATTTGGAGGAATCGCTCCCCTCACTCTCTTCTGTTTTTCCTTCGCTCCCTTTGCTTCCTTCTGTTCAAATCCGGATCACACCGCAATCAGGGAAACACCGTGCTCCGCGCAGAGGCGGGCGGTTTCCTCCCGTTCCAGGAGAAGAGTGCGGCCGGCTTCGACGGCCACGATGCGGACGCCGGCGCGGGCGGCGGTTTCGATGGTCAGCGGGCCGACGACGGGGACGTCAAAGCGGAAGTCCTGGCCGGGTTTGCTGACTTTCACGACCGTGGCCTTGCCTTGGCCGAGGGCTCCGCCGCGTTTGATGCACTCATTGGTGCCCTCGAAGGCCTCCACCGCCAGCACCGTGCCGCGCCGCACGACGACGGTCTGGCCGATGTCGAGGCGGCTGGTTTCCCGGGCGATTTTCAGGCCGAACGCGGCGTCCTCCAGTTCCCTGGCCTTGCGGGGCGGGCCGCAGACGTGACCGGCGGGCGGCAGGTGATCCTCCAGAAAAAGGGTGGCCGGCAGGAGCGTGATGCCGTCCTTCGCCAGCTCGTCGGCGATGCCCCCGAAGAGCGATTCCGCGTTCCGCTCCTTCAGCTTCGCGAGCATGATCAGCAGGCGGAAATCGGGACTGAGGGCGAAGAGGTTTTTGGGGGCGATCTGGCCGCACATGACCGCATTTTTCACCCCATGGTGGCGGAGGAACCGGCTGAGTTTCCCCAGGTGGCCGACTTTCAGCCACTCCCAGGCGTCGGCGAAGGGCTCCAGCTCCGGATTGGTCTCGTTCACAAACGCGGCGACAACGATCCGGCCCACGCCGGCCCGCCGCGCCGCGCCGGCCATGGTGGCCGGATAAGCGCCGCTGCCCGCGATGATCCCCAATGTTTCCGGCACGGTGTGCATATGTCTTCTCAATCCCGCATGGCTCCGTCGGGCAACAGAAAACCGGGGCGCTCAGGGTCCCGGCGGCGGCGGAAGAGTTTGAGGGCGAATTGCATGGACGGGAAAGCGATTTCGTCCGGATCCACCGTCAGCGGATCCAGCCAGTGCACGCTGTCCACGGCGTCGAGGGCCTGCACATTCTCCTCCCCGGTGGCGCGGGCGGTGAAAAAGAAGTCCAGCACGGGATAGGTTGTGCCTTTGTAGTCATAGGCATTCGGGTGGGAGCAGAGGAAATCGATATCGGTGGGCGCGAATCCCACCTCCTCCGTGAATTCCCGGCGCACGCCCTCCTCGGCGGTTTCCCCCTCGTCGATGAACCCGCCCGGCAGGGCCAGGGTGCCTTTGCGGGGATCCCTGGCCCGGCGGATGAAAAGGGCTTTTCCGTCCGGCCTGACCACGATGGCGGCGGTGGCGCAGGTGGTGTTGAAGTAAAACACAAACCCGCAGGCCGCGCACTGGAGCGGCTGCCTGGACGCGCCGGCGGGAAAGGGAACGCCGCAGGAGGGACAGAAACGGAAATGCGCGGAGGGATGCATGGGCGGGCGGGGAGCGGGGAGCAGGGAAGTTTTCAGTTTTCAGTTTTCAGTTTTCAGCGACGGAAGCGAGGATGGAATCCCGGCTTCAATCGCTGGCCTTCCCTGGAATCTCAAGCCCACAGCTTCCCGCTCCGTTTTTCTCAGCGGCCACTGAAAACTGAAAACTGAAACCTGAAAACTTCCCCGCCCATGACTCCGCCGTCGAATTTTCCGCTGATGTCCCCTGGCATTGATCTGGTGGAGGTGCCGCGACTGGCGGCGGTGATGGAACGGGGGGGAGCGGCTTTTCTGCGCCGGGTGTTCACGGAGGCGGAGGCGGCATACTGCCAGGGGCACCGTGATCCGGCTCCACATTTCGCGGCGCGGTTCGCGGCCAAGGAGGCGGTGGCCAAGGCCCTGGGCACAGGCCTCGGGGAAGCGGCCGCGTTCCGGGAAATTGAGGTGATCCGCTCGGCGGCGGGGGCGCCGGGGATTGTGCTGCACGGTGCCGCCGCAGCCACGGCGGCGGCGCAGGGCATCGTTTCCATCCAGGTCAGCCTGACCCACACGGACCGCACGGCGGCGGCCATGGTGCTGGTGACGCGGGGTGGTTAGCCCTCCCTTACGATGCGGCCGCCGAGGGAGAGGATGCGGGCGTTGCCCTTGGCGGCTTCGGCTTCGGGGATGTTGCCCATTTTGACGTGAAGCTGCGAAAGCGCGGTCCAGGCGAGGAGATCGTTGGGGCGCAGGTCGGTGGCCATAAGGGCGGGACCCAGCGCGGCCTGAAGCTCTCCGGCGCGCATGAGGGCCATGCCCAGGGAATGCCACGCCTCAAAACAGGCGGGGTCGATCACGGTGGCCTGGCGGTATTTCACGGCGGCGGCGGCGGGATCGCCGACGGCGATGTCCCCGCTGGCATCATCGAGAAGGGCCTGCACTTCGGGGGAGGGGTCGGTGTTCACGGGAGAAAGGATGGAGAAAAAGGACTGCGGACCGCCCGGGCGCTGGTCCTGGGCAAATTTAAGCCTCAACGGGCGGAAGCGCCGCCCGTTGAGGCTGTCGGAGAAGGTGATGGGAAAGGAAACAACGGACTGGAGGCCCGCGCTCCTGTCATGAAACGCGGTCAGGCTCCGGGCTCGATGCTGACTTCGGCGGAGGCGGAGCGTTTGCTGTTGAGCCAGGCTTCAAAGAGGGGGCTGGAGCTGAAGGGACCCTCGCCGGTCAGGGTGCCGCTTTCGGTGAGGCTCTTTTTGTCCTCCTCCATTTTGGGATCCTTCGGCAGTTCCTTTTTGATCACGCTCACCAGCAGGAGACCCTCCTCCACCGCCTGAGGCTCGGAGACCTCGCCGGGGTTCAGCGTGGCGGCCTGGGCGGTGATGACGGAGGCATGTTTGACATCGGGAGCCGGGCGTTTCTGGCTGGAGAAGGCGGGAAGCTCCACGGCGGTGAGGCCGGCCTCCTTCGCGGCGTCGGTGAAGGATTTGCCGGCTTTGAGGCCTTCCTGAATTTTGGCGCGGGCGGTGTCGGCGGCGGCTTTCAGCGCGGTGGTGAGGTTGCCGGCTTTGAGTTTTTCCGTGATTTTCTCCTTCACCTGATCCAGAGGCAGGAGAGCGGGAGCATTGACCGCGGCCAGTTCAAACAAAGCATAACCGGTGGGGGACTGCGGGGTGGGATACGGCACGGTGTGGGCGATCTTCTGATCGGGCTGGGCACTGAAGATTCTCTGAATGACGGGAGCCAGGGCTTTCAGATCCTCAGGAGGGGCGGCCTGGGTGAAGGGTTCGCTGAGCTTGGATTCGAGACCATTGGCCTTGACGATCTCCTCGAAGGTTTTCGCGCCGCGGTCATCGGCCACCAGTTCATTGCTGATCTCGGAGGCTTTGGTGATGAGCTTTTCCTGACCAACTTCGTAATCGGTCATCTCCGTGGCGCGTTTGGCCAGCGCGGCGGTGTGCTCATCCATTTTCTTTTTGAACTCCTCCTCCTTGGCCTTCTTCTGATCCTCGGGAAGTTTGGAGGTGTCCTCGGCGACAGGGGCGGGAGTGGCGATGGGCTCGGGCCTTTTGGGAAGATTGATCAGCAGGTAACGCACGGCGCGTTTTTCCTCGGAAAGCACCATGGGGTCGGCGGCGGGACTGGAGGCCTCCTTGCCGGCGGCGGTGGCGGCGAGGGTTTTTTCAAACTTCGCTTTTTCGTCGTCGTGGAATTTCTGAATATCCGCATCCGTGGGCGCGGCGGGGGTCTGTTTGGCCTTTTCGACCAGCGCGCTGGCGGCGGTGATGAGTTCGTGCTGGGAGGCGTACTGGAAATCGACCTCGGCTTTGGACGGGGCAAAGGAGCCTCCGATGAGGGTCTGGATCTTCTGATACGTCATCACGTCCCGCAGCATGATGTAAAACTCGCGCTCCGTGTTGGTGCGGTCGCCGGAGACGCCGCTGTTGAGATACATCTCGTATTTTTGGGAATCAAACTGGTTATTTGTCTGGAAGGCCGGGAGCTTCTGAACAAATCTGACCAAGTCCTCGCGGTCCACCTCCACACCCAGTTTTTTCGCCTCGCTGCGGAGCGTGGCCACGTTGATCACGAAATCGATATTGGCCTCCTCCCGGCTTTTACGGGCGAAACGCGCCGCGATGCGGCTCATGTTGTTGGCGTACTGACCCAGAGGATCGGTGAACCGGGCCATCTGATTCCGGGAATCGAGAAAGTCCAGCAGATGACCGATGAGAGCCTCCTGGCCGCTGATTCTGCGGACATCCTCCTGATAGTAGTCCTTTCCATCCACTTTGAAGAGAGGCGTCCCCTGGGCACCGCCGCGGGTGTGGGTGGCATCGCCGAAAAACACGAACGCCACGCAGACGATCACGGCGACGAACAACATGAGAATGTAGTGATGCTTGCGCAGAGTCTCGAGCATGACGGGAGGGCTGGATTGGAAAAAAGTGGGCGTTGGAAAAGCCCGGCGGGAAAATTCCGGCCGGGCGGGGGAGAACGGGCAGTCTAGGAGGAAGGCCGGAGGGCGGCAAGAGGTTTTTGGCTGGACCTTGGAGGAGCGGCGTGAAATGTTACCGCGGCGGTCCGGATGATGGTTGTCCGGAATGGTTGAAACCCCCTGATCCTGTGGAACGGCACCCTTTTCTGAAAAGCCGGAAGCCGGAAAAATGGGGACGAAAACCGTTGGAATTCAGTACACATTGACTGTTTAGTAAAAGGATCAAAATTTCCTGTAAATTTAAGAATTTTCTCTCATGCAGCTGACCGGACATAAAATTGCACTTCTCAAAGGCGGCCCCGGATCCGAACGGGCGGTTTCGCTCGAAACCGCGAAGGGCGTGTCCCTGGCGCTGGACGAACTCGGGGCGGGGGTCATCGATGTGGACGTCACCGGACCGGATTTTGTCATGCCTTCAGGCGTGCTGGCGGCCTTCAACGTGATTCACGGCACTTACGGCGAGGACGGCGGCCTGCAGCGGGAGCTGGAGGCGCGGGGAGTGCCCTACACCGGCGCGGGATCGGTGAGCAGCGCCCTGGCTTTTGACAAGGAGCGGAGCAAGGCGGCTTTTGTGGCCGCCGGGGTGCCGACAACGGAGTATCAGGTGCTGGAACTGGCCGGGGCCACGGCGGCGGACGTGGAAATCCCGCTGCCGCTGGTGATGAAGCCGCTGCGCGAGGGATCCAGTGTCGGCGTGCATATTATAAAGGAGGAATCCGGCATCGCGGCGGCTATTGAGGATCTGGCGAAATTCGGAACCTCCGCGCTGGTGGAGCCGTTCATTTCCGGCAAGGAGCTGACGGTGGGGATTCTGGGGGAGCAGGTGCTGCCCATCGTCCACATTCAGCCGCGGACCGGATTTTATGATATTTCCAATAAATATCCCTGGATGACCGGGCAGGGCGGTTCGGACTACTTCTGCCCGGCCGATCTGAGTCCGGAAACGACGGAACGGGTGAAGGCGGCGGCTCTCGCGGCGCATCAGTCCCTGGGCGTGGAGGTTTACAGCCGGGTGGATGTGCTGCTGGACGCGGATGACAATCCCTATGTGCTGGAGGTGAACACCATTCCGGGCATGACCTCCACCAGCCTGCTGCCCAAGGCGGCGCTGGCGGCGGGCATCACGTATCCGGCTTTGTGCGCCAGAATCCTGGAGCTTTCCCTGGCAGTGAAACGCTGAGGCCCCCTTTCCATGTTTTTCAGCTTCCTCAAGCGCCCGAAAAAGGGCAACCGGCGCTTCCGCGAACGGAAGCCGGAGCATGTCATCGTCGTGCAGGTGCAGCCGTCGCGGAAGGAGGTGATCATGCGGCGTCAGAAAATCGCCGGCCACACGCTGAAGTGGGTGGTTCTCGGCGGTCTGGCGGCATGGGGGCTGACTTATGCGGGCGGACTGTGGCACCGCGCCTTCAACAGCAGCGGGGATTTTGCGGTCGGCCAGTTCGAACTGGTGACCAATGGCGTGATCACGGTTTCCCAGGTCGCCGCCGTCACCGGTCTGCGGGCGGAGCAGAACATCACGGATCTCGATCTCGGGGAAATCCGGGCCCGACTGATGGAGCTGCCGCGGGTGTCCCGGGCGGATGTGGAGCGGCGGCTTCCGAATCACCTTTCCATCCGGCTGGACGAGCGCCGCCCCGCCGCCTGGCTGGCCTGCGCGAAGCAGAATCTGCGCCCTTTCGACGGGCGCGGCCTGCTCCTCGACAGCGACGGCGTGGCTTTTCCCTGCGGCATCGTGCTGGAGGAATACAGCACGCTGCCCGTGATTTACTGCCCGGATGTCTCCTCCGTGACTCCCGGCCGCCGGGTCCCGCTGGCCATGGTCAAAACCGCACTGGATCTGGCGCAGCGCATCCGGCGTAAAAACTGGGCCACGCCCATGGGGCTGGAGCAGATCCACATCATCAACGATTTCACCCTCGTGACCCAGATGGACACGGACGCGCTGTTCACGTTCCTGCCCGCTGACCTCGACCGCCAGCTGGCGAGGCTGGACGCCATTCTCCAGAAGACCGGAGCCGCCGGCCGCCGTGTGGCCAGTGTGAACCTTCAGCTCAACCGCAATGTGCCGGTGACATTCAAGGAGGCCGCGCCGCTTCCGTCCGCCCCTTTCCTGAAACCGTCCCCCGGCCGGCAGAGCCCCGCCGACGGACCCGGGTCCGCGGCCAAGCGGCCGGCTCCGGTTTCCGCCAATGAGGAGGAGGTCCGCAGCCTGCTGCGCGGGGCCTGACCGGATTTTTCCTGACAAAACGACCTTCCCCCTCCGTTTTCCGCTTCATCAATGGCCAAATCCAATATTTTCGTCGGTCTCGAAATCGGCACCCACAAGATCTGTGTGGTTGTGGGCGATGCCAAGAGCGACGGCTCCATCAAAATTCTCGGCGTGGGCCAGGCCCCCTCGCGCGGTGTGAGGAAGGGGGAAATCGTGGATTTTGAGATCGCCCAGACCTGCCTTCAGGAGGCGCTGGTGCGGGCCGAGGACCGCAGCGACGTCATGGTGCGCAAGGTTTGGCTGGCCATCACCGGTCCGCATCTCGAAAGCGTGAACAACCGCGGGGTGCTGCGCATTCCCGACGACCAGAGCGAGATCACGGAGGACGACATCGAGGAGGTCAAGGAGCAGGCCAGCAACGTCGCCATCCCGCCGGACAATATTTTCCTGCACCGCATCATCCGTCATTACTGGGTGGACGGCCAGGAGAAGGTGCAGAACCCCGTGGGCATGCTCGGGCGCAAGCTGGAGGCGGATTACCACATCGTCCACGGCATCCGGAACCGGGTGCAGAACACCATCCGCTGCCTGCGGGAATTCCCCCTGGAGGTGGAGGCCGTGGTTTTTGGCCCCATCGCGGCGGCGCAGGTGGTGCTGAACCGCGAGGCCCGGCAGCAGGGCGCGCTGCTTCTCGATATTGGCGGAGGAACCACGGATTACGTGCTTTACGAGGACGGGGCCATCGCCGCCAGCGGATCCATCGGCGTGGGCGGGGATCACATTTCGAATGACCTGGCGATTGTCCTGAAAATTCCCCAGGCCCGGGCGGACCGGCTGAAGGTGGAGCACGGCAGCGTGCTGCCCGTGGACGGCGGTTCCGATCCGGTCATTCATCTGGAGGGCGACGGCTCCTTTGACGGAGTGATGGTGGACCGCGAGGTGCTGAACGGCGTCATCCGGGCGCGCATGGAGGAGACTTTCCATATGGTCCGCAAACGCATTCTGGCCTCGGGCGCGTCCCTCGACCGCGTGGCCGCCGGCCTGTTTCTCTGCGGCGGCAGCAGTCTGCTGCGGGGGCTGGATCATCTGGCGGAGGAGGTGTTCAACGTGCCGGTGCGGCGCTCCAGTTTCACCCCCATGACCGGGCTGACGTCCAATTTTGAAAGCCCGCAGTACGCCACCCCCATCGGCCTCATCCGCTACGCCCAGCGCGTGGAGAGCGAGCGCCCGGCGCGCACGATTTTCCGCCGCATGAAGGACCTCATGGACAGCGTGCTCAGCGGCACGCGCTGAGGCCCGGCTGCCGTTTCAAGCCTCCGCCCGCCCGCCTTCCTCCCCGTCTTTCCGCCTGAACCGATCTTAACCTCATCCACGATTATGATTCAATTCCACCTCGACTCCGCCAGCGCCCCGGACACCGAATCCGGATCCGGATCCGCCTTCGCCGTCAGCATTATCGGCATCGGCGGAGCCGGCACCAATGTGATCGACAAGCTCGCCTTTGACGGCGCGGGGGGCACGGATGTGATTTCGCTGAACTGCGATGCCCGGGCGCTGGAGAACTCCACTGCCGGCCGGAAGGTTCAGCTGGGCAAAAACCTCACTCTGGGCCTGGGATGCGGCGGCGATCCCGAACTCGGGAGCGAGGCGGCGGAGAGTTCCAGTGAGGAGATCCGCGAAATGCTCAAAGGCCGGAAAATGCTTTTCCTCTGCGTGGGTCTGGGCGGCGGCACCGGCTCGGGCGCCGCTCCCCTGGTGGCCCGCATGGCGCGCGAGGCCGGGGCTTTTGTGGTGGTTTTCGCCACGCTGCCCTTCGGCTTCGAGGGCCGCCGCCGCACGCGTCAGGCCGACCTGGCGCTGCACGACCTGAAAAAATACGCCAACGCCCTCATCACTTTTGAAAACGACCGCATGGGCGAGCTGGTGGTGCCGAAAAAAGGCGTGCAGGAGGCTTTTGAGGCGGCGGACAAAATCATCGGCCAGAGCATCCGCGCCGTCACCAGTCTGGTCACCCAGCCGGGGCTGATCCACATCGGCATGGACGATCTCGTCACGGCTTTGAGAAACACCGACAGCCGCTGCCTGTTCGGATTCGGCCAGGCGAAGGGCGAGAACCGCGCGGTGGACGCGCTGGCGCTGGCCCTGCGCAGCCCGCTGCTCGACCGGGGACAGATGGCCGCCAGCGCGCGGAATGTGCTGGTGCATATCTGCGGTGGAAGCTCCCTGACGCTGTTTGAGATCGAGACCCTGATGAAGGAGCTCGGCAAGGAGGTCAGCGATGACGCCCAGATTCTTTTTGGCGCGGCCATCGACAACAAGCTCAGCGAGCACCTCACCGTCACCATCATCACCTCCCTCGGCAAAACTCCGCCGGAGCCCGAAGTGACCCCGCCGGGCAAACTGAGCGAGCCCCTTCCGGAATCCACCCCGGCCCCGGTCCCGGCGGCTGCGGCTGCGGCCCCGGCGGCCCCCGCTCCCGCCTCCACTGCCGCGCCGGCGGCGGAACTGCCCGCTTTGGCCCACGCCGCCGCTCCGGAGGCTGAAATCCCGGTTTCCACCGCCTCCGTGCCCGCCGCGCCGGAAGCCGCGCCTGAACCGGCGGCAGTCCTGCCCGCGATTCCCTCCGTTCCCCCGGCGGTGGCTCCTGAAATTTCCGCTCCGGCGCCACCTGCCGCCGCTGAGCCCGTTTCTCCCGCCCTGGCCGCGCCCGCGCCGCCGGTCATGGAGGTGCCGGCTTCCCCCGTCCCCACCGCTCCGCCCGCCGTCGTTGTCACTGAAATGATCACCCCGCCTGCGGCTGTGACCGCTCAAGCCGTGGCCGCCGTGCCGGTTGTGGCTGCGGCCACCGCCGTGGAAGTGCCTGCGGCCGCCGCCGATCCCGCATCGGTTTTCTCCGCCTTGGCTCCAGTGGCTGAAACACCAGCCCCGTCTCCGGAGGCCGTGCTCCCCGCAGCTCCCCCGGTTCTCCAGCCCCTGGCCGCGGCACCCGCCGCCGCTGAGCTGCCGGAAACCCCGCTCCCGCAGGCTCCGGATCCGGTCCATCCCGTCCCCGCAGTCCACTCAGTCCACTCAGTCCATACCGTCGGCATTTCTGAGCAGGCGGCCGCTGCCCCCGCCCCGGAAATCCACCATACCTCCGAATCCGAATCAGAGCCCGAATCCGAATACGCGGCCGAGGCGACCGCGCTGGAACCCTGGTCCGAACCGGAGCCGGTGCAGGAATCCGAGCCTGAGCCAGAACCTGAGCCCGCTTACCACCACCAGCCTGAACCACCAGCCTCCGCTCCCGGCTTCCATCCCCGCTCCGAACCCGCGGTGGCCGCCCGGCAGCCCGAACCCGTTGCCTATGAGGAGGAAACCGAATGGGAGGAATCCCCTCTCCACGGCATTCATCATCAGCCTCATCCCGTCCGCACACCGGCCCCTGTCCAGCCGCCGCCGCAGGAGGAGGAGCCCACGCGGGTCATCCGCATCGAACGGATTCCCGCCCGCCCGCCGGTCTTCCCCCGGCCCAACAGCGCGGAGCCTCCCGCCCGGCGGTTCGTGCTGACGGATCTCATCAACCGCGAGCCCCGCCCGGTCAGCGCCTCCGCCCCGTCCCCCAACAGCCGGTCAGCGCAGCCGGATTACCGGGATTCAACTCCCTCAAGACAAACACCTTCCACCGGACGCTCCCAGCCGGCGGGTGGAACTCAGCGTCCGTTTCAGCCGGACCTGGAGCGCGTGACCCCCATCCGCCCCATCAGCGCCGGCCGCCAGATTCCCGCCGCCCAGGCTCCGCAGACCTGGCCTCCCGTGCAGGCTCCGCACACGCCGGTCCGGCCCCAGCCCGCCTCGGTGCTGGCTCCCATCGCCTCCGCCGTCACTCAGCCTCCGGTGCGCCCCGTGCCCGTGCCGCAGCCGCATTCCGACGAGCGCTCCCAGCCGGCCTCCGTCAGAAATCCCAAACCACCCGAGGAGAATCCCGAGGACCTCGATGTCCCCACCTTCCTCCGCCGGAAACGCTGAGATTTTTCTGGCGGCCATCCGTCCGGCGTCCATTTTACGGTTCTCCTTACTTTTATGCTCCTCCGAACCCTTGCCGCAGGTTTCACGCTGTTTGTTTCCGCCACTCTGGCCTCCCAGGCCCGGGAGTGGACCAATGCCGAGGGGAAAACCATCACGGCGGACATTGTCAAAGCGGACGCCGTCAATGTGACCCTGAAGCTGGCCAACGGGAGCACCCCGACCGTGAAGCTGTCCACCCTGAGCCGGGCGGATCAGGATTTTGTGAAAAAATGGCTGACGGAGCAGCCCGCCGCCCCGTCCGCCGGCAAAACCACTCCTTCAAAACCCAAACCCGGCCTGACGGACCCCAAAGCCCCGGCCGCACCGCTGGAATGCACCGGTTTTGACGGGCCGTGGCCGGATGAGGCGAAGGTGCCGGAGGAGCTGAATATTGAGACGGTGAAGGAGGATGACGTGGCGAAAACGTATATTTACCGCAGCACGCACTTTGAATTCACCTCCAATGTGCAGCTCAAAAAGCGGCTGGTGTCCTCCTGTGCCAAAATTTTCGAGGCCACCCACGAATACCTGCGGCTGCTGCCGCTGAACAACACGCTGACGGGTCCCAACAAGGAATTTTTTCCGGTCGAGCTTTTTGAGACCAAGGAGCAGTATTTCGCGGCGGGAGGCATCACGGGCAGCGCCGGGGTCTGCATTTCCATGGGCAACAAATCCAAAGTGCTGGTGCCGCTGGAGAGCCTCGGCGTCCGGAAATCCGGCAAGGATTACACGGTGGACCCGAAATCCGGCAACTGGCATGTGCTTTCCCACGAGACCACCCACCAGCTGATGGACTTCCAGACCAAGGCGGCCATCTGGTATGCCGAGGGCTCGGCGGAATATGTGGGCTGCACTCCCTACACCGGCGGCCGCTTCAAGGTGTCCACCAACCGCACCGCCATTCTGGAATTCCTGACCACTACCGGGAAGAACAACGACGGCCGGAATCTGGGCAAGGATATCCAAATGATCGATATGGAATCCTTCATGGCCATGTCCCAGGACAAGTTCATGACCAACGGGAACACCAATTACGGTCTGGGCTGCATGCTGGCGTATTATTTCTATCACCTCGACGGCAATGGCGACGCCGCCCGGGTGAAAGCCTACCTCAAGGAGCTGCTCGCCGGAGTGAAGGAGGAGAAGGCGCGTGAAAAACTCCTTGATGGCCGGACTTATGTGCAGATGGGCGAGGATTTCGCCAAGGGCATGAGGAAATACAGCATCAGGATCAAATTTGACCCCAGACCCGCCGGCTCCGCTCCGGAGTCCAAGCCGGAGGAGGAATGAGAATCAACCAGGCGGCGGGAGGAATCAGGCGATCACGCCTTTGACCACCTCGCCGTGGACATCCGTCAGGCGGAACTGGCGGCCCTGGTAGCGGTGCGTCAGGCGCGTGTGATCGATACCCAGAAGGTGCAGAATGGTGGCCTGGTGGTCGTGGACGTGGACGCGGTTTTCCGTGATGTTCCAGCCGAACTCATCCGTGGCGCCGTGGACGTGCCCGGCTTTCACCCCGCCGCCGGCCATCCAGAGACTGAAGGCCCGGCCAAAGTGGTCGCGGCCCGTGGGTTTGGCGGGATCGCCCTGACCGAAAGGCGTGCGGCCGAATTCCCCGCCCCAGATGACGAGGGTGTCGTCCAGAAGCCCGCGCTGTTTCAAATCCTTCACCAGCGCCGCCGAAGGCTGGTCGGTGTCCTGGCACTGAATCTCCAGCTGGGTGTGCAGATTTCCGTGCTGATCCCAGCCACCGTGCATGAGCTGCACAAAACGCGTGCCGTTCTCCACCAGTCGCCGCGCCATCAGGCAGTTGTTGGCGAAGGTGCCTTTTATCCTGACATCCGGGCCGTAGGAATCGAGAATGTGCGCGGGCTCCGTGCTCAAATCCGTCAGGGCCGGGACGCTGGCCTGCATGCGGTAGGCCATCTCGTATTGCGTGATGCGGGTGTCGATTTCCGGGTCGCCGTAATCCGCGAGGTGCGCGGCGTTCATGGACTGGATATCGTCCAGCAGCTCCCGGCGGCCGGCGCGGTCCATGCCGTCGGGATTGGTCAGGTAGGGCACCGGATCGCCCGTGCCGCGGAAGCGCACGCCCTGATATTTGCTCGGCAGGAAACCGCTGCCCCAGTAATAATCAAAGAACAGCTGGCCGCAGCTTTTCTGCCGGTCGGACGAGGTCATGACCACAAAGGCGGGCAGGTCGCTGGTTTCGCAGCCCAGCCCGTAAGTCGCCCAGGCGCCCATGCTGGGACGGCCGGGAATCTGGGATCCGGTCAGGAAAAACGTGACCCCGGGCGCGTGGTTCACGGCTTCGGTGTTCATCGAGCGCACCAGGGTGATGTCGTCGGCGATGCCCCCGATGTGCGGCAGCAGTTCACTGATCTCCATGCCGCTTTGACCCCACTTTTTGTAAGGTTTGATTCCCGGCACCATGGGCCACTTTTTGTAACCCGCCGTCATCGTGGAAAGCCGCGTGGCTCCGCGCACGCTTTCCGGCAGATCCTGCATGGCCATGCGGA
Organism: Verrucomicrobiota bacterium; assembly: GCA_040386695.1. Taxonomy (GTDB): domain Bacteria; phylum Verrucomicrobiota; class Verrucomicrobiia; order Verrucomicrobiales; family V1-33; genus CAIZWU01. The sequence continues at coordinate 54,369 of JAZKFB010000006.1, read as the reverse complement.
CGAGGGTGGGCTTGGGATCGTAGAGATCGACGGACGACGGACCGCCGCCCTGCCAGAGGTAGATGACGCGTTTGGCCTTCGGGGCGAAATTCGGAAAACCCGCCAGCCCGCGCGGGGCATCGTCCGAGGCCCGGGCAAAACCGCCTCCCAGAAGGCTGCTGAGAGCCGCCGCCCCGAGGCCGGTGGCGGCACTGCCGAAGAGCTGCCGGCGGGTCACCCGGCGAATGTTTTCTGCAAAGGGGTCCATGGCGGTTGTGGAGGAATGGAGGAGGAGCTTTGAGGAGCTGAGGGACTTATCGGGCGTGCTGGGGAACTTATTGGTCCTATAGGCCTTATAGGACCTATCGGATATGATTATTCCCGCGTCAGGGCCTCATCGAGATTGAAAACGGCCAGGCACACCGCCGTCCAGGCGGCATGCTCCACCGGGTCCAGTTCCGGATTCTGCGGACTGTCGCCGGTTTTCAGGAAAGCCTTGGCCGCCTCCGGGCGCTCACGGAAGCGCGCCGTCTGCCGGTCCAGCATGCGGTGCAGGGCCATCAGGTCCTTTGCGTCCGGTTTGCGGATGACAATTCGCCGGAAGGCCCCGGTGAAACGCGCGTCGGTGTCCCTGGACTCATGCAGCAGCCGGGCGGCCAGCACCCGCGAGGCCTCGACCCAGGTGGGATCATTCAGCGTTGTCAGGGCGTGCAGCGGCGTGTTCGTCAGGTCCGGACGCACCTTGCAGGACTGGCGGACCGAGGAATCAAACATATTCGCCGGTCCCACGGTGCGCCGCTGGAAGGTGTAGAGGCTGCGGCGGTGAAGATCCGGCCCGCTGGACAACGGATAAGTGAAATCCCGCTCCTTGGTGATCGCCAGGGATTCCCAGATTCCCTCCGGCTGATACGGATAAACCGGGCGTCCGCCCAGATTCAGCCGCAGCAGCCCGCTGGCGGCCAGGGCCGTGTCCCGCAGGAACATGGCGGGAAGCCGGAAGCGCGGGCCGCGTGAAATCAGGCGGTTTTCCGGATCGCGCTGGAGCAGGGCAGGGGACACGCGGCTGCTCTGACGGTAGGCCGCGCTGGTCAGCAGCAGGCGCTGCATGGGCTTCATATGCCACTTCGCGCCGTCGCGGAACTCCACCGCCAGCCAGTCCAGGAGATCGCGGTGAATGGGCGGCTCGCTCTGCACGCCAAGGTCCTCGGAGGTTTTCACCAGCCCCGTGCCGAAAAAGAGCTGCCACATCCGGTTCATCTGCACGCGGGCCGCCAGGGGATTGGACGGCTGCAGCAGCCATTGGGCAAATCCCAGCCGGTTCCCGGGCGCTCCGGCCGGCGGCGGCGGCAGGAAAGCCGGCGGCGCGTAACTCACTTTCTCGAGGGGCTGCTCGTAATCACCCCGGCTCAGGATCCGGGTATCGCGCGGCTTGGAATCCTCCATGACCATCACCCGCGGCATCTCCTCGGCCTGATAGGTTTTCAGGGTCCGGCGGGCGGACATGATCGTTTTCAGATCGTCATTTCCGGGCAGACCGGGCAGCCGTTTCTCATCAAACTCCGTGCGCACCCGGCCGGCGGCGTAGTTATTCGGCTTCTCCGGCTTGGCTTCGCGCACATCCAGGATGAGGCGTTTCCAGTTTCCCTCCTCGGCTTTATTCGAAGCCAGAATCTGATCCTCCCAATTCTTCTGCAAAGCCGCCCGCCGTTTTTCCCAGTCCGGTCCCGCCGCCGTGATGGCCGCTTTCTCCTTCTCCTTCAAGGCCTCCACGCCTTTGGCATAAGCGGGGGTGCTCAGCTCGATGATCGGCGGGGCCACCCGGATGCGGGTGGAGTAATAATTCGGCACCCCGCTCTCAGGCAGGTTGTTGAAGGCCGCCATCAGGCTGTAATAATCCTTCTGGGTGATGGGGTCGTATTTGTGGTCGTGACACTGGGCGCAGGCCACGGTCAGGCCCAGGAAGGTGGTGCTGGTCACGTCCACGCGGTCAAAAAGCACCACATTCCGCTGCTCCTCGGCAATGGCTCCGCCTTCACCGTTTAAAAGATGGTTGCGGTTGAAACCGGTGGCGATTTTCTGGTCCTGCGTCGGATTCGGCAGCAGATCGCCCGCGAGCTGCTCCGTGGCGAACTGATCGAAAGGCATGTCCGCGTTCAGCGCCCGCACCACCCAGTCGCGCCAGATCCATTGAAAAGTGTCGCCGTCCTGCTGGAAGCCGTTGCTGTCCGCATACCGCGCCGCGTCCAGCCAGGGAAGGGCCATGCGCTCGCCGTAGTGGGGCGAGGCCATCAGGCGGTCCACCACCATGTCATAAGCCACCGGCGAGTCATCCGCCAGAAACGCGTCCACCTCCGCCTCCGTCGGCGGCAGGCCGGTCAGATCATAGGTCACCCGCCGCAGCAGCGTCACTTTGTCCGCCTCCGGGGAAGGATGCAGTCCCGCCGCCTCCAGCTGATGCAGGACAAAGTGGTCAATCTGATTCCGGGGCCAGGTGTGCTCTGTCACGGCGGGCAGCAAAGGCCGCACGGGTGCCTGATACGTCCAGTGAGGCTGATACTCCGCTCCCGCCGCGATCCATTTCCGGATGGTTTCGCGCTGCTCCGGACTCACCGTGCGGTGGGAATCGGGCGGCGGCATTTGCTCATCCGGATCCGTGGAAACCAGGCGTTTCATGACCCCGCTGTCCTCCGGTTTTCCGGGGACAAAAGCCTTCATCGACACCGCCGTGTCCCGCTCATCCAGGCGCAGATCGGCTTTCCGGTGGTTCGGATCCTGCCCATGGCAGTAAAAGCAGTTTTCGGAAAGAATCGGCCGGATGTCCCGGTTAAACTCCGGCACCCGATCCTCCGCCTGCCCTGGGCCCGTTCCGGCGGCGGCCAGCAGGCTCAGGAGGCCGATGACCGCCATCCCGCGCAGCGGCACCGCCGCCGCCGCCGCCGTACGGAACCACACCCGGAATTTGAAGAACAAGACAGACATAAGCACGGGAACCCTGCAAGGAACTACAATACGCCCGCCGGGGAAGCCTTTTTCATTCCGGTTTTCCCGGCAGGCGCCGAGTCCCCTCCTTCCGGCAGGTCAGTCTTTGATCTGGAGGTTGCGGAAAGCGACGGGGCCGTGGTCGCCCTGGAGCATGAGAGGGCCGAGGGGTTTTTCGTCGTTGAAGCGGGCGGAGCGGGTGGGGCCGTCCACTTCGACGTTCTCATGGAGGGTTTGGCCGTTGAGGACGACTTTGAGGAATTTGGCGTTCTCCGTTTTTTTGCCGGCGCTGTCAAAGCGCGGGGCGCGGAAGTCGATGTCAAAAGTCTGCCATTCCCCGGGAGCTTTGCTGGCGTTGACGGCGGGGGCTTTGCCCTGGAACCCGGTGCCTTTCTCCGGCCGCTCGTAGAGACCGCCGCAGTCGCTGAAGGCCACGTCCTTTTTGCCGAAACTGTCGAAAATCTGGACTTCGTAGCGGCCCTGAAGGTAGATGCCGGAGTTGGAGCCCCGGGGCACGCAGAACTCGACATGCAGCGAGCAGTCGCCGAACTGCGCCTCCGTGAGGATATTGGTGGTCGGTTTTTCGGGAGTGTTGAGGAGCACGCCGGAACCGGGCCGGGTGAGGAAGGTTTTGGGGTTGGCCGGATTGCCGGCGACGGAGAGCACGGCCTGCCAGGTGCCGGCGGGCTGTTGCCAGCCGGACAGATCGCCGCCGCTGAAGAGGGAGCGCTCCTCCCCGGCCCGGGACACCGGAACGGCGAAGGTTCCCAGCAGAGCGGTGGCGGTGGCGGAGACGGCGAGGGTAAGGTTGAATTTCATGGCGGGATACGGCGGGCGGATGAAAATCCGCCGGTGCGGGTTGGCGTGAAGGGAAGTGGAGTGGAGCGCTGTGAGGCCGCGCCACCGCTTGCGGGCGGCGGCGGCGGCGGGCAGGATGACCGCCTTTTTATGACAGGAAAACCGGAAATCAGGGACGGCGCCCGGGGGCGGACATGGGTGGAGGTGAATCTGGAGGCGGTGCGGAAAAACGCGCTGGCGGCCCAGGAGTGTCTGAAAACGGATCAGTCCGGCATTGTGGCGGTGGTGAAGGCCGACGGTTACGGCCTGGGAATGCTGCCGGTGGCGCGGGCGGTGGCGGAGGTGGTGCGGGCCTTCGCGGTGGCCAATGTGACCGAAGCTCTGGAGCTGCGGGCGGGCGGGATCGTGAATCCCGTTTATGTGCTGGGCCCGGCGCTGCCGGAGGAGCGCGCGCTGATGCTGGAGGGCGCGGATTTCTGTCCGGCGGTGTCGCATCCGGAGGAGGCGCGGGCTTTCGGAAAAGCGGCGGAGGCGGCCGGGCGGCGGCTGCTGGTGCATGTGGTGGTGGACACGGGGATGGGGCGGATGGGGGCTTTGCCGGAACAGGCGGCGGAGGTGGTGCGCGCGGTGCTGGCGGACCCATGGCTGGAGCTGGACTCGGTGGCCTCGCATTTTCCGTCGGCGGACAGCGACCGGGATTTCACCCTGGGACAGGAGCGGCGTTTCCGGCAGTGGATCGACAGCCTGCGGGCCGAGGGACTGCCGCTGGAACGGACCCAGATCGCCAACAGCGCGGGTCTGACCGCCTACGCCCGCGCCGGCGGCGGGGAACTGGCGCGGGCGGGGCTGATGCTTTACGGGATTTCCCCGGTCGCGGAGTGCCGGAAACTGCTGATGCCGGTGGTCACCTGGCGCACGCGGGTGACCCAGGTGCGGACCCTGCCGGAGGGCTGGGGAGTGAGTTACGGGCGCACCTTCATCACCAGCGGGCCGACACGGGTGGCGACTCTGGCGGTGGGATATGCCGACGGTTATCCGCGCCAGGTGTCGGGACAGGGGGCGCAGGTGCTCATTCACGGGAAACGCTGCCCGGTGCTGGGCCGGGTGACCATGGATCAGATGATGGTGGACGCTTCCGGACTCACGGAAGCGCCGGAGCCGGGAGCGGAGGCGGTGCTCATCGGCGGACAGGAGGGGGAGGAGATTTCCGTGAACGAGCTGGCGGCCTGGGGCGGCACGATTTCGTGGGATATTTTCACCGGCCTCGGCCCGAGGGTGAGGCGGGTTTATGTCCCATAAACAGGTGAAAACCGCCGCCGTGCCCGTGACTCCGGTTCACCGGCCCGCCACGGAATCATCAGGAGCGGGTTCGGTGGTCAGTTTCTGGGAGGGCGAAAGGCCGAAACGGGAGGGATCGTACATCATCTCGATTTTGGCGGCGGGCACGGTGACGGTGCCTTCGGCCACGACGCGGGCGAGGTAGTTCACGCGGAAGCTGCCTTTCCCCTCGAAGGAATCCCGGAAAAAGAGCACGCGGTCGCGCCGCATTTCCGTGTAGTCGGAGAACCACGATGGCGGAGCCCCATTGGCGCTCACGGGCGAGGCCATGGAGGTGAAGTGGGGATTCACGGCCTCGAATGTGGCCGGCAGCGGGTCGTCGATGGCCAGGTAGTCGGCGGAGGCGGGAATGTCCAGCTTCAGCGTGACCTGCACCAGGTCCCCGGTGCGCAGCGGGCCGGGTTCGGAAAGCGTGCCGTCGGGAGCCACCTTTTGCCAGGAGCGTTCGATGGCGAAACCGGCGGAGCGGGCGGGCTGGATGCCGGGTTTGCCACGCCCGGCGATCTCCACTTTGGCGAACAGCCGCTGACCGGCGGGCAGGGTGGCCGACAGCACGGGCAGCTCCTGACCGGCTTGGAAATCAAGGGTCACCGCTTTGGACGCCGGGGTTTCCGGCAGGGTGATTTCCTGGGTTTTGCCGTCCAGCGTGAGCACACAGGACGAGCCGCCTTTCACGAGGGGAGCCATCCGGGCCTCCTTGCTCAGGGCCATGAGCACCCAGGAATTCGCGAAACTGTGGCTCCAGTCGCCGCGCGGGCTGCGGGAACCCATCAGACGGCCCATTTCCTCATCGGCGGCGGGGTCCTTCAGCTTCAGCAGAGCCATGGTGCGCATGGCTTTGGTGCTCTGATCGCCCCACCAGATTTCGGAATTCGCGGGCCGGACCACCGCCAGCACGCTTTTCGCCATTTCCTCCGGCCCCTCGCTTTCGACAATGGCCAGCGCCAGCAGCGCGAGGGCGCTGGGAGGAAGGGTTTGCCGCTGATTGAAGAGCACCTCGTGATAACCGGGCTCCGCTTTGCCCGCCAGGGCCAGAGCATAGGCGGCGTAAACACGTTCCGTGAGATTCCAAGGGTCGGTGTCGCCGGAGGTGTCACGGAGGGACTGGGACAGCCATTTGGTCAGATTCTCCAGACGGTCCGCCGGCACCTGGGCTCCGGAGCGGGAAGCCAGCGTGAGCCCCAAAGCGCCATGGGCGCTGGCCCAGAGCGACGGCTCCGCGCCGCCCGGCCAGTAGGCGAGCCCGCCGGCGGCGGTCTGCATGGACAGCAGGCGGTCGCAGCATTTCTGAATCACGCTGGCGATCTCCGCGTCCGGCCGGATCAGGTCCGGCAGCACCTGCTTCAAATCCCGCAGCGTCAGCCACGGCAGCATGGACGACATGGTCTGCTCCGCGCAGCCGTAGGGATAATGCAGCAGATGCTCCACCGCCTCCGCGCCTTCCAGAAGTCTGGAATTCGCGAGCGTCACCGTCACTTTGCCATTTCCCTCCAGGAGTTCGGGACGCACTTTGGCCAGAAGATTCGCGCCATTTCCGGCCTCCTGGAGCGTGGGGAAACGCACCTCGCGGATCAGCGGTTCGGCGAAACCCACGGTGAATTCCGATTCCACCGCGTCGGCCAGCAGCGGTTCGGTGGCGCAGGAGGCCTTCCACTGGAGGGTCAGCGGGCCGTCGGCGATGAATTTCACGGCGAAAGGCACCGCTTTGGACTGCTGCGCGGCCAGATGCACGGTGCGGGTGGCTTTGTTGCCGCCCTCCACGGGCTGGCGGGTGCCGGGCGTCAGAATTTGGATATGGTCATCGCCGGTCAGCTCCACGGTCATCCCGCCGGCTTTTTCCGTGGTGTTGTGCAGCACCGCCTTCAGGGTGATTTCATCGCCGACATTGGCGAAGCGGGGCAGAGCCGGCTCCAGCATCAGGGGCTGGTTCACTTTAAAATGACTTTCCGCTTTGCCGAACCGCGACACACCCTCGGTGGCCACGGCCGCGAGGCGGAATTCCGTGAGATTGTCCGGAGCCGGGAAACTCACGCGCACCACGCCGTCTTCGCCCGTGCGCAGCATCCCGTGCCAGTAGGCGGTCGGTTTGAAATCCTTGCGCATGGCTTTGCCGGACCCGTCGGTGTCCCCGCCGCCGCCGATCACGAAGCCTTTGTTGGTGAACTCCCGTTTCTCGGGATCCTCGGAAAGCAGCCGCTGGAGGGAAATGCCCGTGCGCACAAAAAGCGGGCTGTCGTAGTGGAAGGTCTCCGCCGGATCCGGCACCTGCCAGGGCATCAGGCTGAGAATGCCCTCATCCACCGCCCACACCGCCAATTCGGCGTCCGGCACCGGTTTCCCGGCGGCATCACGCACGGCGACCGCCACCTCCACCATGGCTCCGGGCCGCACCTCGGGCAGGGAGGGCCGCAGCTCCACTTTCAGAATATCCCGCTGACTCTCAACGTTCAGCGCGCAGTAACCCACGCGGTAATCCGGCTCCCTGTGCTCGCGGGGATCGTCCGCTCCGCCCCGCACCTGCATCACGGACACAAACACATTGGGAGCCCAGTCGTCGTCGATTTTCAGCTCGATGGCTCCGCCGGACTCCACTTTTTTCAGCTCGGAGCGCAGCACCCGCTCGCGCTCCACCGTCACCAGGGCCAGACCGCTGAAAGGTGATTTCACCACCACTTTCGCGGTGTCGCCGGGAGCGTATTTGTCCTTGTCCGCCACCAGCTCGATCCGGACCCCGCCGTCCTGACGCCAGGCCGGCTCGCTGGCGGGGGCGAAGACGTCAATGCTGATGACCGTGCGCACCTCGCGGCCGCTCTCGTCTTTGGCGGTGAAGGTCAGATTGTGGGTCCCGGCCACCTGCGGTTTGAAGGTCCAGGCCTGCTCCTTGCCGGGTTCCGGGGAAACCGTCAGCTCCTCCTCGCCGACTTTGGCGAAAACCAGGTCATTCCGGACATCCGTGCCGCCGCCCGCCGTCTGCACGCGCACCGCATTCCAGGCCAGATGCTCAATCAGCACCTTCACGGGCACCGCCGTTTTATGACGTCCGCCGGGCGCGTCCACCGCCACCACCGACAGCGGCACCTCCGCGCCGGCATTCACCGCATTCGCCGGACGCCGGACACCGAGGTAAAAATCGGAGGTGTGCTCCGTGTGCTGCCAGGATTCGGCGATGGTCTGCTGGTTCAGGTCCGTGATTTCCGTGTTGACCGCGATCAGCTTCGGCCCCGGAACTCCGAAGGTCGCGGGGACTTTGGCCTCCAGCAGGGTTTCGCCCTTCGGGGAGAGTTTTACGGTTCCCTGACCGGTCATCAGCGGCTGGAGGGCGGTTTCCTCCGTCATGGACTGATAGCGCTCGCCGTCCCAGACATAATAGGATTTGGCGTGGCAGAACCGGTAATCCTCAAAACCGTCCGGCCGGAACGAGGCCTGCGACAGGTGCGAGGTCCATTTCATTTCCGAACCGTCCAGCGCCTTGCCCATCAGATACGAAGCCCTCACGGGAACCGACAGCGTCTCTCCGGCGAATTTGGCGGCGGCATCGTCGAAAACAATCCGGAAGGCGTTGGGCTGATACTCCTGCACCAGCACCATCTGTTCAAACCGCTGAGGCTCAGGCTCCCCGCTTTCCGTCTCGCCTTCCTCCCCATCCTCCTCATCCGCTCCGCCGGTTTCCGCCGTCTCCGTGCCGTCATCCGTTCTGGCCGCCGCAGCCGGTTTGACCGGCGGTGGGAACTCCACCCGCAGCCGGAACCACCCCAGCCCCTGCGCCGGCAGCCGCAGGCCGTCGGAGAAGGAGCCGGTGTCCGAAAACTCGATATCGCGGTTCAGCACCGCGCGGTTTTGAGGGTCGAAGAGAAACAGTTTGGCCTTTTTCTCCTCCGGAATCGTCAGCGTCACCGCTTTGTGCAGCCGGGTGATGGCTTTGAAAAAAACGGTTTCCCCCGGCTGGTAAACCGGGCGCTCCGTGAAAATCATCATCTCCCGCGCCGGGGCGCTGGCGTCGGCGTCATCATCATCGACGGGCACATCAAAGGCCCAGCGGTCCAGTTCCGTGGCTCCGCCGTCGAAGCGCACGCCGCGCAGGTCCTCGCCCGACTGCGCGATCAGCCAGCGGGTTTTGCCGAAAACCATTTTCGTCATCCCGTCCGGGCCGGTGGTGACGGTTTCGGACAGCTCATTCTCCGCCGTGAAACTCCGCAGCACGGTGCCCGGCAGCGGTTGGCCGGTGGTGTGCGAGAAAGCGTAAATCAGCGCCTCCTTTCCCGCGTATTTCCAAGCCAGCCCGATATCCGACAACTGCACCACCGCCTGAGCGCCAAGAACCTGCGTGCCTTTCACCTCTTTCTTCGGCTGGCCCTCAAGGCTGACGAAATAGATCCCCGGCTGCCGCTTGCCGCCCGCCGCCTCATCCCAGGTGAAGCCGAAACGCTCGCTGCGGTTCAGCTCCACTTTGGAGGGAAACTCCTTTTCCCAGACCGTTTTTCCGGGCACCACCGCCCAGGGCAGACGCGTGTTGCCGGAAGCGTCGGGATGCTCACTGTCGTATTCGTAGGTCGCGTAGCCGTTGAGCAGGTAAATGACATTCTGCGCGTCCGCTTTTTTGATTTTCAGCGTCGCTTTTTTCAGGTTCGCGGTGCTGAAGGCGAAATCGCCTTTCCCACCGATCCACTGCGCGTGGTCAAAGGCGGGCAGGGAAAGCTGCGGCGCGTGAGCCTCGAATTTTAAAGTTTCCTGGCGTCCGGCGCTCAGCGCGGTGCTGTCGGCGGCGGGCAGGCCGGGTTTCACGGACACGGTGTAATCGGCACCGTGTTTGAAAGCGCCCTTTGCCGTCAGCATCTGGCCGGAAATGGTCCAGGTCAGATTTTCCGGTGCCGGGGAAACGCTGATCCACGGGGCCAGTTCCGCCGGTTTCAGCTCCGGGAGTTTTTTGTTGAAGCTGAGCTGAAGCTCGCTGTCCGCATCCAGCACCGGTTCCGCCGCGATCCGGCCCAGCTCGAACACCGTCACCGTGCCGTAACGGATGGGCTCCATGGCCGCCAGCCTGGCTTTTCCGGAGAGATTGGAAACCGGGGTCTCCAGCTGAAAACTCCAGTTCTCCCCCGGCGGCAGGGCCGAGGCCGGCTTCACGCGCACCACCGAGACCGCCGGGCTCTCTTTGGCGGCGGCGGCGGATTCCCCCTGCTGCTGCTGTTCCCAGGGACCGAATGCCGGCGGATTCCGGCCCAGATCGCCGGCGCGCGGGGTGATGGCGCTGACGGGAATCCGGCGTCCCGCCTTGTCCGTGAAAACCCCCGCTTTGGCCACGGCGGCCGGGCTCACGGCATCATTGAAAAACAGGGTGATCTCCGGTTGCCGTGTCGTTTCGGACGAGGGGTAAAACCAGCGCGGAGTGCTCTCCCGCATCACAAACGCCGGAGCGGTGGCGGTCACGGCGGGCGCGGTCACCGCACGCCCCTGAGCGTCCTTCAGTCCCGCTTTCAGGCCGATGCGGAATTCCACCCCCAACGGCGGAACTCCCTGAGGTTCAAATGTCCCGCTGCGCGTGCTCCGCCAGAGGAAACGGCCGGGCAGGGCGGGTTTGATTTCCATGACGCTCTCCGCCGCCGCCTCCCTGCCCACCAGATCGGGAGCCACCATCGGGGCCGGAAACCGGACCTCCACGGAGGTTTCCCTGTTCAAAGGCCCGGCCGGAACGATGATTTCAGTTCCGGCGCTGACAACCGCCAACGGTTTGGCCGGAGTTTTTTCCGCCGCCTGCGCGGCGGAAAAGGGAATCGAAGCCGTCAGGCTGAGACAAAACCACGAGGCCGGAATCCACCGGCGGAAAGAAGGAGTTTTCATGGCGCGGAAGGGTTGCGGCGCACTCTATCATGCATTCGCCCCGGAGCGCAAAAAAACCGCCTGATTTTCCGGCGCAATTCCCAAAAATGGCCCGCCGGACGGAGAGCCTGAAAGCGAAAACCCTCCTCCGGTGCTTCCGGAGGAGGGTTTATCTCAATTAGCTTTCACGGCCGGGTGGAACAGAGGTCCCGCCAGTTCCACCCGCATCGCATTCCCCTGTAAGCGGATAGGACCAGTTTTTCAGAAGCGCACGGTGCGGTAGCAGGTGACGCCGTTCATCAGCACCGGGCGGTAATAGAGACCGTTGACCACATAATAATTGCCGCCATTGACTACCGTGAGGGCGGCGCCCGGAGGCAGAACAGGCACCACGACCCCGATGGGAGGCTCCACAATCACATAGCTCCCGCCCGCAGGCTGGTAATAGACGCCACCGGCATACATGTAGGAGGCGCTTCCCACATAAACCGTGCTGTAGCCCCGGGGAATGGAGGCCACGGTGGCTCCGAGGACGGCTCCGGCGACCATGCCGGCGGCAAATCCGCCGCCGTGATAATGGCGGTCCACATCGATATCCACATTCCGGTTCACGTTCACATTGCCGTGCCGGTTGTTGACATTGACATTCCGGTTCACATTCACATTGCTGTGCCGGTTGTTGACATTGACGTTCCGGTTCACGTTCACATTGTTGTGCCGGTTGTTGACGTTGACGTTGCGGTTCACATTCACGTTGCCGCCGCCCCGGTGAACATTGACGTTGCGGTTGCTGCTGACACGCGCGCGGCCGGCCTCGCTGGGCAGCATGGTGACGGCCAGCGTTCCCAGCAGGGCGAGGGTGAACGGGCGGGTGAAACGGGAGTTCCTGATTTTCATGATGGCAAAAGGGTAAGGGTTATTTTTTGGCGGGTTCGGCGGCTTCCGGGGCGGCTGGAGGCGCTGCCTCCTCGTTGGAAATCTCAAATTCCGTTTTCACGGCATCGCCCGAATCGAACTGGAACACAAAATCCGGCAGCTCCGTGCTGAAATCCCAGCCGGTGAGGATCGCCGTGAGATTGGGTCCGTCCTCCGGATCCAGAGCCTCAATGACAACTTTGCGGATCACGGCGGTGGGGGAGGCCTCCACCCATGCCTGCCAGGTCACCTGCTCATTTTGGAACACGAGGTGATGGCAGACCACGCCCAGCACCGGCTCCACTCCCAGATTCTGCGCCAGCACGGATTTGGAGAGGCCGTCACCGAACGGACGGCTCAGGAGCAGGTCGTCAATCGGCAGGGCCACGCCTTTCTCCTCCTCCAGTTTGGCCAGGGTATCGTCCAGGGTGGCGGGGGCCTCCACCGTGCCGTAGATTTTTTTCTCGGGATCCAGCAGCGAGAAGTGCTTGCCGTCGTAGAAGAAACTGCGCTTGGGCACGGTGGTCGAGACGCTCACCTGGAGGCGGTCGGGGCGGCGGACTTTGATGTCCACCACCTTCGTGCCCTGCACGGTCAGGCCGTTCTCCAGTTCGACCTCCTGCCAGACCTCGGCTTTCACCGAAAACTGCTTGGCCGCCGCCAGCCTGTCGACGGCGCGGTTGAGAATGGCGATGGCTCCGGGGTCAACGCCGCTTTCCGCGGGCGCGGCGGCTGCGGGCGCGGCGGCTGCGGGCGCGGCGGCTGCGGGCGCGGCGGCCGGAGGCGCCGGGGCGGGCTTGGGGTCCTTGTCCTGCGCTTTCAGGGAAAGCGGGACCGTCAGGCCGGCAGTGAGGGCAAGCGTGTGAACAAAACGGGCGGGGATATTCATCAGTTCTGGATGGTTTTGCGGTTTAGGGTGGAAAAAGCGCGGAGTTCACGGGACCGCATTTGTTAAGATGGAAAAGGAAAATCAGCGTCCATGTGCGGACATTCACCTTTTCCTGTCATGACCGATGGGGGATTTTCCGCAGGGCATCCCTGATGCCGCCGGATGTGTCCTCACAGGCTTTCCATAGCTTAACCGCCTGGAAGTGAGGACTATGGGAGGAATCATTCGCTCAATGAACCCGGCCAGGGGAAGGGAGTCAAGATGGATTTCAAAAAGTGAACAGGCCCGCCCGCCGGCAAATCAACCGCCTCCCGTCCCGGTGAAGGCCGGGAAAAGCCCCTTCCGGCCCCAGCGCCCGGCTTGACGCGGAGGAAGCCTGGACGTCTGCTGGAAACCGTCCGGAATGGCCGGGCATCACCCTTTTATGAGTTCCTCCTCCAGCCCCGCCTCCCATCAGATCGTTGTCCGGACCCTGACCGCCGCCGATGCCCCGGCGGTGGCGGATATTTCGCGCCGGCTGTATTCCGTGATCAACTCCAGCTGGTCGGAGGAGCATTTTCTGAAGCTGCTGCGGACCTTTCCGGAGGGACAGGTGGGCGTGGAGGACAACGGACGGGTCGTGGCTTTCGCGTTCGCCCTGGTGGTGGATTACGCGCTTTACGGGGATGAGCACAGTTACCGCGACATCACCGGCGGTTTCCAGTTCACCACGCACGATCCGGACGGCGATGTGCTTTATGGCATTGAGGTCTGTGTGGATCCCGACTTTCAGGGACTCCGGCTGGGCCGGCGGCTTTACGACGCCCGCAAGGAAATCTGTGAGAACCTGAACCTCCGCGCCATCATCGCCGGGGGGCGGATGCCGGGGTATGAGCGGGTCAAGGATGAGCTGTCGCCCCGCGATTATATCGACCGGGTCCGCAAAAAGGCCATCTATGATCCCGTGCTGACCTTCCAGCTCAGCAACGATTTCCACGTCAAAAAGGTGCTGACCAACTACCTCCTGGACGACACCGAGTCCCAGTCGTTCGCGACTCTGATCGAGTGGAACAATGTCTATTACACTCCCCCGCGGCGGCTGCTGGGCACCAAAAGCGTGGTGCGGCTGGGGCTGGTGCAGCTGGAGATGCGCAGCACGCCGGGTCTGCCCCAGTTTTTTGAGAATGTGGAGTTTTTCATCGACGCCGTGAGCGGCTACAAAGCGGATTTTGTGGTGTTCCCCGAATATGTGAATGCCCCCCTGATGGCCCCCTTCAACGCTTACGGCGCGGCGGCGGCCATCCGGAAGCTGGCGGAGCTGACGGAGGAGATCCGCGACTTTTTCGTCAGCAAGGCGGTGGAGTACAATATCAATATCGTCACCGGCTCCATGCCCCATCATGTGGACGGGAATCTTTACAACATTGTTTATCTCTGCCGCCGGGACGGCACCTGGGATTTCCAGCACAAACTGCACATCACGCCCAGCGAGGTCAACGACTGGGGCATGGTCGGCGGCGACGAGCTGAAGGTCTTCGACACCGACTGCGGCAAGGTGGCCATGCTCATCTGCTATGACTCCGAATTCCCGGAACTCGGCCGCCTGCTGGCGGACCGGGGGGTGCGCATTCTGTTTGTGCCTTTCTGCACCGACACCTCCACCGGCTATAACCGCGTGCGCTACTGCTGCCAGGCGCGGGCCATTGAGAATGAATGTTATGTGGCCATCGCGGGGAGTGTGGGGAATCTGCCGGGAGTGATCAACATGGACATCCAGTTCGCCCAGAGCGCGGTGTTCTCGCCGTCGGATTTCTCATTCCCGAATCAGGCCATCGTCTCCGAAGTCACGCCGGGAACCGAGGCCACCCTGATCGCCGACATCGACACCGATCTGCTGAAGGAGCTGAACATCCGTGGCAGTGTGCGGAATCTGCGCCAGCGGCGGCACGATCTCTACCGGGTTTCCTTGGCGGCGGGGACCGCGGATGGACCGGATGGACAGGAATAGACCGGATGGACCGCTTTGACCAAGTCTTTCCATGGTTTGTCCATGGCGTCCATTCAGTCCATTTTCCCAGGCCTCTGAAAACAAAAAGCCCGCAGCGCCACCAAACGCTGCGGGCCTCCGGCGTCATCTCCGCGCCGGCCACTGTCACCAAATCCGCTCCGCCGCCTACCGGGTCAGGCTTTCCGCCTTGTCGATCAGCTGGAGGAACTCCCCGCGGTAGCCCAGCGGGTCCGGCCCTTTGGCCCCGCGCGCCAGCTGACGCACGGTTTCCCAGGTCAGAGCGGCGGCGCCGGCAGCGGTTTCAGTGCCGCTGACGGTATCGCCCCGCAGAAGCCGGGCGAAGCCGGCCACGGCCACCGCCCAGCGGGTTTCACCGGAGGCCTGGTCAAGGCTGGCGCCGCTGTCCTTCACGGGCACCTCCATCAGCTCGCTGGTCTCCCCCTGCGGCTGTTTCCAGCGGAGCTTCACGTTCATCATCTCGCCGCTGTCCGCCGCCGGGGTGACCTGCGGTCTGGGCACGGCCACCGCCGGGGTCTGCTGATATTTCAGGCCGTCCACAGCCGCGTTCACCGGGACCTCCGGCGCTCCGGCGGGGACAATTTCATACAGCGCGGTGACCGTGTGACCGGCCCCGATTTCCCCGGCGTCCTTTTTGTCGTTGTTGAAATCCTCCTTGGCCAGCAGGCGGTTTTCATAGCCCAGCAGCTTGTAGGATTTCACCACCGAGGGATTGAACTCGATCTGGATTTTCACGTCCTTGGCGATGGTCACGAGGGTGCCGCTCATCTGCTCCACGAGGGATTTCCGGGCCTCGCTGAGGCTGTCGATGTAGGCGTAGTTCCCGTTCCCCTTGTCGGAGAGCAGCTCCATGGTGTCGTCCTTCAGATTTCCCATGCCGTAGCCTAGCACGCTGAGGAACACGCCGGATTTCGCCTTCTCCGTGATCAGATTCAGCAGGTCGTCATGGCTGGTGACGCCGATGTTGAAATCCCCGTCGGTGGCCAGAATCACGCGGTTCACCCCGTCTTTGATAAAATGCTGCGCCGCCTGGGCATAGGCTGTGGTGATCCCCCCCGCGCCATTGGTGCCGCCGGCGCTCTGAAGGCCGTCAATCGCCGCCAGAATGCGCGCCTTGTCCTGACCGTTGGTGGAGGGCAGAACCACGCCGCTGCTGCCCGCGTAAGTGACGATGGAGACGCGGTCATTCTCCGTCAGGCGCTCCGTGAGCAGGCGCAGGCTCTGCTGGACGAGCGGGAGCTTGCTGGGCTCGTTCATGGAGCCGCTGACATCCACGAGGAACACCAGATTGCTGGCGGGACGCGCGGCGGCGGCGATCTCTTTGCCCTTCAGAACGATCCGCGCCAGCCGGTGCTGAGCGTTCCAGGGAGCCGAAACCACATTCACCCGCACCGCGAACGGTTTCCCGTCCTCCGGCGGCGGTTCGTCATAGGGGAAATAATTCACCAGCTCCTCCAGCCGCACCGCCTCCGCCGGGGGGCGGCCGCCGGCATTCAGAAAGCGCCGCACATTGGAGTAACTGGCCGTGTCCACGTCGATGGAGAAAGTGCTCAGCGGGGCTGCGGTCACGTCCAGAAACGGATTCACGGGCAGGGACTGGTAGGACTCCGCGCTCCGGGACTCCGCCGGGAATTTGGATTCCCTGCCCATCAGGGCCAGGCTGTCGCTCACCGCCGGAGTGGCGGAGGAATACAGGTTATGGATCTTATTCTTCGACTCCGTGCCGGAGTAAGTTCTGATGGCCCCGGGCTGGGAAGTCCATCGGACGGTATTCGGCGGGGATGGCGATGCCGGATTGGTGGCGTAAAGCGGCAGAGGGGTGCCCTGAAAAATCGCGCCGGGCATGGCCGGCCGGACGGTGGCTGCCGGGGCCGCTGCGGGCGGTGGAAGCAGTCCGGTCGCCTGGCTGTTCCCCTCCTCCAGTTTTTCATTCTGAATTCCGTCGGCCAACTGCTTTAATGCCGTCTCGGTCTTCGCCAGCAGAGTGGTTTCCCCCTCCACTGCCTTTGCTGGGGGATCATCAGCCTTTATCCTCGTGCCGGCCGCCGCCAGCAGGCTGCTTTCCGCAGGAGCCTCCGCCGGGCGGCCATAGACCTCCACTTCGATATACTGGTTGGTGTCGTCCAGACTCCGCCCGTTGCTGTGAAGCCGGACATAACGGCCCCGCACCCCCTTCACCGGCATGGCGCGGCCGTTGTTGGTCTCCACATAGGTCTGATCCGGCCCCACGCCGAAGCCCATGGAGTTGTCGTAATCGTTATTAAAGACCGTGGTGAACGCCTTGAACGCCGGATCGTCCGAAACCTGCACGATGACATCGTTGAAGACGACGCCCTGCTTATGGAAATGCCACACCCACAGCAGGTTGATGTCAGCGGGTTTTCCAAGATCGATGGTCACCCAGACCTTGCCGGGCAGGAGATCCACAAAATAACCGTCGTCCCCCTGCTTGTCCCCGTCCGTGATCAGTGAGAGATCGCCGATGGGGTCCGGATCGCTGGAGGTCACCGGGCAGCCCTTGGAAAGCAGCACCGTGCCCACCGGAACCGCCACCTCCAGGACGGGGTTGGTGGATTGGTCGAAATTGGGAGGCATCGCCGTCCGCGGCAAAGGCGTGCCCTGAAACAGCATGTGGGGCATCACCGGCCGGATGGTGACGGACGGCGGCGCCGGGGTGACTGCAGCGATCAGGGAACCTGGCGGATTCCCGTCCGCAGTCCCCTCAGCTTTGGATTCCGTCGCCTGCTGACCGCCGGGGACAAAGGGCGCGATCGCGTCCGCCGCATCTCTTTTGACCAGAGGTCCAGTCCCGTTTCCTCCCGGATCCGGCAGCCACGCGGGCCGCAGGGTCAGGGTGAGGCAGGCGGCGGCGGCTGTGGTCAGGATCAGGCCTTTCCAGTGATTTCTCAGGAAATTCCCCCGCACCACCCGGCCGGAGCCGTTTCCGGCGGTGGCATCCGTGCCGGCATTTCCGGTGGGGCCGGAGTCCGGGCTTTGGGAAAGTGCCGCGATCACCGGGGAGCGCCGGATTTCCTCCATCGTGAGCTGGGAATCATCCGTCTCCGGCGGCAGCTCCGCGCCGACCTCCGCGCAGAAAACCCGCATTTCCCGGGCATAGGCGGCCAGTTGCGGGTCAGCGGCCATTTCCTTTTCGAAAGCGGCGCGCTCCTCCGCGTCCAGCTCCTCCAGCGCCCAGGCGGTGGCGCGGACTTCCGGACCGCCGGGCGGGGGGAATTCAGTTTCGGGATCCGTGTGGGAATGAGTGTTCATGGCAATTTGAAATTTGAAATTTGAAAATGAGATCTGAAATTCGGGATGATGATTCAGGGCAGGGCTTCAGCGGCGGCGTATTTCCGCCGCAGGCTGTCGAGAGCCTGATGCAGCAGGGTGCCGACATTCGTGACCGTCAGCCCGGTCGCCGCCGCGATGTCGCGGTAGCTGAGTCCGCCGTGGAATTTCAGCCGCAGCAGATCCTGCTGCCGGGCCGGCAGGGTGGCGATGAGCTGCGCCAGGCGGGTGGAGGTTTCGCGGTTTTCCGCCTCGGCGGCCGGGCTGGGCGCGGGATCGGCGGTTTCGGGGAGAGTCATGGTTTCCATGGGAATAAGGCGTTGGTTTTTGCGCTGAAGACTGGTGAGCCGGTTGCGGCAGACGGTGAAGAGCCAGGGGGCGAGACTCTCCACATCCCCGTCCGGCGGCTGCCGGGCGAGACTCAGAAACGTGTCCTGCACCGCATCCCTCGCGGTCTCGATGTCCCCGCACACCGACCGCGCGAAGGCGATCAGCGGCCGCTCAAAGCGCTCCAGCGCCGCCAGCAGCCGCACCCGGTCCGGAGGAGGAACGGGCGCCGGCGGCTGGCGGGGCGGAGAACCCGGGGGGAAATCGGAGGAGGCGGTCACAGGCGGGAAAATGGGAGGAATAAAAGCCGGTCCGGCGGGCACAGTCACCGGGCATCACGCCCCGGGCCCGGGTTTCCTGGGAAAATTTTCCATTTCCCTTCAATCCGCCTGTTTTTCCCTGTGGCGGACGGCGGAATGCCCGTCCGTCATTCCGGGGTTCATTTCCCTTCACGCCGGATTTTCCGCCTGCATCCGTGTCCGCGCATGGAATCTGTGCGCTGTCCGGCGCGTAACGGATTGAGTTGCGCCGGCTTTCTCCGCCGGGCCGGCCGGATTGCCGCTAAAAATGTTATGAAGATCGTCCATCTCACTCCCGGAACGGGAAATTTCCACTGCGGCAGCTGCCTGCGGGACAACCACCTGGTCAAGGCGCTGCGCCGGATGGGGCATGATGTGGTGATGGTTCCGCTCTATCTGCCGCTGGTGACCGATCACGAGGCCGCGAGCGGACCGCTGCCGGTTTTTGCGGGGGGGATCAATCTTTATCTTCAGCAGAAATTCCCCATTTTCCGCCGCATTCCGCGCTGGCTGCATCGGTGGCTGGATTCGCCGCCGCTGCTGAAACTGGCGGCCTCCATGGCCTCCATGACCAGCGCGCGGGAGCTGGGGGAAATGACGGTCGGCAGCCTGCGGGGGCTGGACGGACGGCAGGCGGATGAGTGGCAGCGGCTCATTGACTGGATCGGCACCGAGGGCAAACCGGATCTGGTCTCGCTCTCCAACGGTCTTCTGAACGGCCTCGCGCCCGGCATCCGGCGCGATCTGGGGGTGCCGGTGGTTTGCAGTCTTCAGGGTGAGGATTCGTTTCTGGACACCCTGCCGGAGCCCTGGAAATCCAACGCCTGGGATGCTTTCCGGGACAATAATGCCGATGTCGCGCTTTATATCGCCACCAGCGATTATTACCGCGGAATCATGCGGGACCGGCTGCGGCTGCCGGAGGAGAAAATCATCACCGTGCGCAACGGCATGGATTTCACCGGGTTTCTGCCCGCCGCCGCGCCGCCGGAGGAGCCGGTCATCGGGTTCCTGGCCCGGCTTTGTTACGGCAAAGGCCTGAAAACGCTGGTCGATGCCTTCCTGCTGCTGGCCCCGAGACTGCCCTCCGCCCGGCTGGCGCTGGCCGGAACCACGACAAAAGCGGACGAGGCGTTCATCTCACAGATGAAAAACGCCCTCACCGCCGCCGGACTGACGGACCGGGTGACGTGGCGGGAAAATCTCGATTTTGACCAGAAAATCCAGCACCTGCAAAGCCTCAGCGTCCTCAGCGTGCCCGCCACCTACGGCGAGGCTTTCGGACTTTACATCATCGAGGCCCACGCCTGCGGCATTCCCGTCGTCGAGCCCGATCACGCGGGTCCAGGTGAGCTGGTGCGGGCCACCGGGGGCGGGGTTCTGTGCCCGCCGGACAATCCGGCCGCCCTGGCGGATGCCCTCGAATCGCTCCTCCGGGACGAACCGCGCCGCCAGGCGCTGGCCGCCGCCGGGCGGGAGTCCGTCCTCCGGGATTTCACCGCCGACCGCATGGCCCGGGACTTTGAGGCCGCCTGTCTGAATCTCCTCAAAAACACCTGAATACGGAAAAAATTCCGCGCCAGGAGCGCTTCCGCATCACGTATCCCATGCGTTCCCGGCGGCTCCTTGTCTCCACCGGGGTTCAGCCATTCCCGTTTTTTAAATCCCGATCTTTTTCACTTCATGAACAGCCCATCCTCCCGCCGCGAATTCATCGCCCTCAGCGCCGCCGCTCTTGCCGCCGCCGGTGTCAGCACCGCCATCGCCCAGAGCAAACCCGCCGCCGCCGCTCCGGCCGGACCCTTCACGCTGGATCCGCTGCCTTACGCCAAGGACGCCCTCGCGCCGAATATTGACGCCCTGACGATGGAGATCCATCACGGCAAGCATCATCAGGCCTACGTCACCGGCCTGAACACCGCCGTGAAGGCCAATCCCGGCCTGGAGAAAAAGTCCCTCGCGGAGCTGATCGGCGGCATTCCTCTCCTGCCGGAAGCCGCGCAGACTCCCGTCCGCAACCACGGCGGCGGACACTGGAACCACACCTTTTTCTGGCAGATCATGGCCGCGCCCGGCACCGCCGGAACCGGCGGCGCGCCCGCGGATGAGGCGCTTTCCGCCGCCATCACCAAGGCCTTCGGTGATTTCGACAAATTCAAAGCCAAATTCGCGGAGGCCGCGGCCAAGCGGTTCGGCTCCGGCTGGGCCTGGCTGATCGTGAAAGCCGATGGCGGCCTCGCCGTGGTCTCCACGCCGAATCAGGACAACCCCCTCATGCAGGGCATCGTTCCCAACACCGACCGGGGCACGCCGATTCTCGGTCTGGATGTCTGGGAGCACGCTTACTATCTGAATTATCAGAACAAGCGTCCCGACTACATCACCGCCTGGTGGAATGTGGTCAACTGGTCCGCTGTCGCCGCCCGTTTCAAGGAAGCGTCTGTAAAGGCGAAGTGAGCCCTGCGGAGCAAAGCCGGGTGGAACAGGCGGACGCCTGTTCCACCCGTTGGCGCATTTTCTGAAACACGGAGCAAGAAGTCCCTTTCCCCGGCGGAACAGGAGCGGCTAAGATGGATCACGTTATGATCAAACGGTTCCCCCTTTCCCTGCGGGCCCTGGCCCCTTTCTGCCTGGTGGCGCTGAGTGTTCCGGCCTGGACGCAGGAGGCGAATGAAAAGGCTCAGCGGTATTACGACAGCCTGCTGAAACGGCCGGTGCCGGGGGCGGCGTTTGACCGGTTTTACGGGGCGTGGCTGGACACGGAGACGCTGGAGTCCCTGGAAAAATGGCTGACGGCGAAGGCGGACGCCCCGGACGCTCCGGCGGGCGCGCGGCTGCTGCTGGCGTATTTTTACTCGCGCCAGAGCGAGCCGGCGAAGGCCATCGCGCAGTTCAGCAGGGCTCTGGCGAAGGATCCGGAGAATGCCGAGGCGTGGTATCAGAAAGCCATGGCCTCGGCCCGGCTGCTGGATCCGGCGGCGGCTTTGAAGGATCTGGAGAAAGCCGCCCGGGCGAAACCCTCCAAACTCCTGGCGGCTCAGATCCGTCAGGCCCAGGGGCGGCTGCTGGCGCGGCAGGGACAGCCGGAGGAGGCGCGGAAGGTCTGGCAGGAGCTGCTGGCGGCGAGTCCCGATGACGAGGATCTGGCGGAGGATCTGATTGATCTTCAGATGACGGAGGGGCTTTACGACGACGCTCTGGCGAGCACCCAAAAGCTGCTGGAAAACACCAAAGACGCCTACAAAAAAGTGCAGCGGCGGCTGCGGCTGGGCGGGATTTATCTGAAATCGGGCAAACGGGACGAGGCGGTGAAGGTCTGGCGGTCCTGCCTGGAGGACACGGGGTCGGACTCGTGGCTGGAGAAGGAGATTCTGGCGCAGCTGGAGCAGGCGTTCCGCCGTGAGGACGCGATGGAGCCGCTGATGAGGGAGATGGCGGATCTTTCCGCGAAATATCCGCAGCGGCTGACGCTCCGGCGGCATTACGCCAAGCTGCTGGCGGAGACGGGTGACATTGACGGCGCGGTGAGGGTTTACCGGGGCATTCTGGAGCTGGCTCCCGGGGAACGCAGTGTCCGGGAGGGATTTATTGATCTGCTGAAGACAAACAAACGCCCGGCGGAGGCGGTGGAGCAGCTGCGGGAGCTGGCGCGGCTGAATCCCCAGGACCTCGAACTGCTGGCGCGGCTGGCGGATCTGGAGGCGGAAAACGGGGACAAGGCCGCGGCGAAGGAAACGA
The DNA here is from genome assembly GCA_040386695.1 of Verrucomicrobiota bacterium. Lineage (GTDB taxonomy): Bacteria > Verrucomicrobiota > Verrucomicrobiia > Verrucomicrobiales > V1-33 > CAIZWU01. The sequence continues at coordinate 31,997 of JAZKFB010000006.1, read as the reverse complement.
TGGCGCTTTTCCTGACAAAATCCGACCAGGGCGAGGCCGCCTGGCTGCGGGTGGCGGCGGCCTGGGAGCGTTACGGGCTGGCGGAGGACGCGCTGGCTCAATATCAACGGGCGGCGGGGAAATTCCCGGACAGCGCGGGCGTGCGGGAGGCGTGGGCGGTGGCGCTGCATGCCCAGGGGAAAAAGGAGGAGGCTTTCAAAGGGTGGCGGGAGCTGGCGAAGGGCGCGGACGCCTCCCGGCTGGCGGCGGTGGCGCGGTCGGCGTCGGCGCGGGGGGAGCATGCGCTGGCTTATGAGCTGCTGAAGGAGCGGGAGCCGGATTTCGCGAGGGACCCGGTTTTCCTGACGCTGCTCTGCGACGAGGCGGCGGAGGTGGAGAAACAGGCCGAGGCCCTGCCGTGGGCGCTGCGTCTGGTGAAAATGTCGAGGGACGCCGTGGAGCTGGAAAGCACCGTGTCGCGCTGCCTGAAACTGGCGGATCAGGCGGAGAAAACCGACGATCTCCGCAAACAGCTTCAGGCCGCAACCCTGACGCCGCAGGAGAAGTGCCTGCTGGCGGAGCTGCTGGACCGTCATGCCGATTCCAAAGCGGCGGACGCCCTGCTGAAGGAGGTGGCGGCGGCGGAGCCGGAGCTGGCGACGGCACTGCTGGTGCGGCTTCAGGGGCAGCGGAATGATCACGCGGGCGCGGCGGATTCCCTGAAAAAACTGATCGAAAGCCCGGGCGGCCGGAAGTCCGCGCATGTGCAGCGGCTGGTGGAGCTTTACCGCCGGGCCGGAAAGACCGAGGAGGCTCTGGCATGGATTCCGGAGTGGAAAAAGCTGTCGCCGGGCAGCGTGCTGCCGTGGCAGACCGAGGCGGAGCTTCAAACGGAAACCGGCAAAGGAACGGAGGCCCTGCGGACCCTGCGGCAGGCGTCGCAGGAGTTTGAAGGCAATGAGGACCTCCGCGCGCTGCTGGCGTCGGCTTACCGGAGCGAGGGGCAGCTGGCGGACGCGCAGCGGATTTACATGGCGCTTTACGAGAACGCGGCGGACACGCCGGCCCGCATCCGCTGGGCGGGAGCGATGGCGGAGGTGGCGAAGGAGGCCGGGAAAACGGAGGAGTTGATTGAAACTTTTGAACAGCGGCACAAAGCCAACCGCGCCTCCCCCGCGCCGCTGCTGGCGCTGGCGGAGATTCACCGCGTCACGGAGAACTACGACGGCCGGCGGAAGGCCCTGCTGGAGGCGGTGCGGGTGAAACCGGGCGATGCCGGCCTGCTGATGGAGATGGCCCGGATTTCCGAGCGCGAGGAGAAATACGACGACGCCCTGGAGACGCTGCGGGAGGCCCTGCCGCTGGATAAATCCGGAAAAGTCCGGCAGATGATCAGCCGGGTGCTTTTCGAGGCCGGACGGGAGGACGAGGGCGTGCAGGCCCTGCGGGAATCCTTCAGCGGCCCGCCGGACGCGCTGGCGGTGGAGGATGCGGCGGATTCGCTGGTGAACCAGGAGCTGTGGGGCCGGGCGGCGGATTTCCTGCTGGAGCGGCTGCCGGATTTTCCGGACAATTACCGGCTGCATTATTACTGCGCGGTGGCTCTGGAGCAGGATGGGCGGCTGGGCGGGGAATTTGACCCGGACACGGCGGACCGGAATGCGGAGCCCGGGGAATCCGGAACGGCGAATGCCTCAGTCAGGTCAACGGCGGGCCGGAAAACCGGGGCCGTGGATCTGTTTCTGAAAGTGCGCGCCATGACCAGGGAGCTGCCGGCGGCGGCGATGCCGACGGTTCCGGCCGCAGGCGCCGCCAAGGCGGGCCCGGATTTTTATGCGGAACTGGCGAAAGTCGCGCCGGTGCCGGTGGTGGACATCATGCGTCTGTCGCAGGCGGCTTATCAGGCTTACCAGTACCGTTCACAGAGTTCGCGCCCCCGGACGGGCGGCGGCGGGCTTTCCGTGCCGCCGGCGCTGCAGGCGGTGCGCAGTCTGGCGCTCGTGCATCTGATCAGCGTCAGCGCCGGGCTTTCGGAGACGGGCAGGGCGAGGCTGGCGGCGCGGCTGGAGGCCGACGGTCTGCCCCAGGCGCAGTGGATGATGGACGCGGGACTCGTCCAGACCGCCGGAGCCTCGCAGCGGCTGGATCTTTCGGAACCGCTGGAGAAGGATCCCGGCAATGCGGTGCTGAACACGCTCCAGGTGCTCTGGGCCATGAACAATCCGGCCACGACGGAGGAGCAGCTGCTGAAATCCCAGGCGGCCCTGCGGGAGCGCTGGCCGGTGATGGCTCAGATGGCCGCGCTGGGGCTGATGCGGGGGGAAACGCCGGAGGCCCGGGCGGAATTCGGAAAAGTGGTCGATTTTCTCGCGGCTCAGGAAAAACCGCCGGGTCTGGTCCTCATGAACGGCGTCACCCAGGCGCTGTATCAGATCAACAACCGGCGCGGATTCGCCATTCCCGAGGCCAACCGCGCCAAATTCGCCGCCCTTCAGAGCCGCATTCTGCCGTGGCTGCGGGCGGACAGCCAGCAGCGGCAGAATTTAAGCTACGTTTTTCTCCAGCTCGCCGCCGGCCTTGCGGACGGCGGGGATCTGGGGCCGCTGGTGCGGATGCTGGAGGAGGAGATCGCTTACTGGAACTCCGATCCCGGGAAAAAAGCGGAGGCCGGCCGGATCCAGCCCCCCGGCGCCGGACCGGTGCCGCCGGTGGCTCAGGAACTGGATTTTCCTCCGGCCCGGCTGCCGGATTTCCCGGTGCAGGTGCTTCAGGTGCTGAACGGGCAGGGGCTGCGGGCCTACGGGCTGACCCTGCCCAATGATCCGGAGCCGTGGAAAGCCGCGCTTCCCGGGGTTAAGGATCCCGTGCTCCGTGTGCTGGTGGCCCAGGCGGCGGACGACGATGAGGCGGTGAAAAAAGCGGTGGAGGCGCTGAATTCCGGGAAGGAGCCGAATCTCAGCGGCCTGCTGCTGGCCGCCGGGCTGGCCGGAAAGGATGAAAAATACGCGGAGGCCGCAGGCTGGCTGCTCAAAGCCCGGGATCTGCCGATGGCGCGGGAGGTGCGGCGGATGATGGACAGCTCCATTCTGGCCTGGTCGCTGAAAGTGATCGAAAGCGATCCTCAAACGGCCGAAAACGATCCCGTGCGCCAGGCGGGCCGGGAGTCCGCGCTGCGCCTGCGGCGGGAAAACCTCAATGCCACCCAGCGGTCGGAGCTGGCGGATGCTTTGGAAACCCTGGGCTTGGCGCGCGAGGCCGAACGCCTGACGGCGGCGGCGTCCAATGCCGGGGCGGGGCCGCGCGGCATGACCAGCGGGATGATGATCTCCGGGGCGCGCGGCCGGTCGCAGCTTCAAATGCTGGTGGACAAAGGCAAACGGGCGGAGGCCGTGAAAGTTTCCCTGAAGCAGCTGCGCGATTTCGCGCGCCTGTGGGCGGCCCCGAATGACGGCTCGGTGCGCTACACGGCCCAGGAATGGCTCCAGGAGGTCCGCCGCGGCTCGCTGCTGCGCGATCTTCAGGAGGCGATGGCCGGTAAAGGCGCCGCCGCTCCCGTGGCCGCGCAGGATGCCTTCGCTCCGGAATCCGCCGAGGCCAAAAAAATATTCGACGCCGCCCGGCGGGAGGCTTTGGAGAAAGCGGTGGCGGCCGGAACCGGGGAAAACGAAAACGAAACCGCCGCCGCCCTCGCCCAGCGCGCCGCCGCCTGGGATATTCTCGGCGACGCCAAAACAGCCATCCCGCTTTACCGTAAAGCCCTGGCGCTGAAGCCGAAGGACAGCGGCGTGCGGACCGCTCTGGCGCTGGCGCTGCTGACGGAGGACCCCAAAGCGGCCCTGCCGCTGATCGCGGAGATGGATCCGGCGCAGTTCCCGGATTTTGCCGGCGTGATTCAGAACACGGCGGAGCGGTTCGAGACGTTCGAGGCCCGTTTCAGCCTGCTGGAGACGGTGGCCGCCATGCTGGACCGGATCACGCCGGAGCAGGCCGCGCGTCAGGACATGTCGTGGGCGCTGTATCTCATGGAAAATGTGGTGCAGCAGGGCTACAGCGGCAGGGATTCCTTTCAGATCGGATCGCTTTACGAGGAGGACGGGCCTCAGGAGGGCTCGCCGCCGGACGCCGCGGCGAAGGTGAAAATCGCGGAGCTTCAGAAACGCCGTCTGGCGCTGCATGAAACCCTGTGCCGCCGCATGATGCGATTGCCGGGCTTGGCGGAGCCGGCGTTCCGGCGCTTTGCGGGGGTGATTCTGGCCGGGAAACTTTCCACTCCGACGCCGGAGGAGCTGGACGCCCTGGCGCTGGAGGTGCTGAAAGTGGAGGCCCGGCAACGCAGTGGCCCAGGCAGCGGCGGCGGGGCCAACCGGCGGTATTATTACAGCAACAACAAGGCCATCCGCCTGCCGTCGCCGGTGGACTGGCTGCTGGACCGGGCGTGGGAGCTGAAGGACGGGCGCCGCATCACGGATCAGGTGCTGCCGGTGATCCGCGCCCAGGGAGCAGGCGCGGTGCGGGATCTGGAGCAGCAGCAGGCGCTTTATTTCTGCCCGGAGGCGGATTTTCAGAAAGCGGTGGGGGAATTTCTCAGGCGCCGCCAGTCATCAGCCTCCCCGGGCGAGCCCACGGCTTATCTGGAAACCGCCCTGAGAGTGATGAATCTGCGCGGGCTGCGGGCGGATTTCACGGATGCCCTGGTGGCGTCGGTGGAGGCCCTGAACGCCAATTATGTCGGCGGCCAGGAACTTTTCCCGGTGCTGGATTACGCGGAATACCTGATGGACAAAAAGACGCCGGAGGAGGCGCGGGAGTTTCTGACGCGCATCGCGGCGGCGACGCTCGGGCCCAAAGCGCGGCGGCGGGAGTTTCTGGATAAAAACCACCAGCCCAATAACGGCTTCAGCAGCTCGGCAAGCCTGATGGTTTACCGCTGGATTCAGATGCTGCGGGCGGGCCTGAACCGGCCCCTGCTGGTGCTGCCGATGTATGCCCAGGCGGAGACGGAGTTTGTTCCCTACCTGAAGGACGCCGCCACCAGCCAGCCGCTGCTGCACCATTACGGATCGGCTTTCCAGCGGCCGGCCTCGGTTTCCGACAAGCCGCAGGAGTTTCTGAAATTCATCAGCACCACCCCGCTGACCGGGGGAGTGGCGGTTTTCCGGAGCTATCCGGACCCGCGTCAGGGCGCCCAGTCGCCGGTGGTGGAGCTGCTGCAGCAGATGTCCCGGAACAAAAAGCGCAAAGAGCTGGCGGACGCGCTGGGCACCCTGCCGAAGACGTTCGGCACGGAACTGATGACGGCGCTGATGCGCGCGGAGGGCAATAACCCGGGCGAGGCGGCGGGCCGGGTGCTCGGCGCGCATCTGGAGGAGATCAAAGCCCTGCCGCCGGAGCGCTGGGCAGATTTTACTCTGCTGCGGAAAAATTTCCCCGGCTCCAGCACGGACCCCGGAGTCAAGGCTTTCGATGAGTGGGACAAAAGTCTCCAGGCGCGGAGCACGGCGCTCGAAATTGATAAATTCCTGGCCGCGAAGGACGCGGAGGAGCTGGCGAAAACCGACGGGCAGCTGAGCGCGCTGCTCCAGCCGGTCCTGGCGGCGCTGCTGGCGGACGGCGATCCGCGCCTGGCGGAGGTTCTGGCAAAAGTCCGGCTGATGACGGCCGCGGAGCGCCGGGCGCGCGCGCAGATGCAGGGCAACACCAATGACGGCTCCAGCGTGACCGCGCGGATGCTGGGCGCGGTGCTGGCCCAGGCTCCCGCGTCCATTCAGCCGGACAAAGCCACGCGGGCGGTGACGGCCATCCTGAATGCCGTGGCGGCGCCGGAGGGTTTTCCCATCGAATGGAGCCGCCCGGTTTCGGCCGGGTTTGACCGGCTGCTGGCGGTGGCGGCGCTTAGGACCGCGGACGGGAAAAAAATCACCCGGCTTCAGGAATTCGCGGATTCCGCCAAACTCGGCGACACGGCGGCGGTGCTGCTTTTCGGCCCCGTGCGGCGTCTGCTGGGCGGTGATTCCGTGGAAATCTCCCCGGAGGACCGCAAGTGGCTGGCGGCGGCGGACCCGGCGGCGGCTTCAACGGCTTCGGGAATGCTGGCCGTGATTCTGGCCGCCCTCCCTCCGGCTGCCGCCGCCGCGGAGGCGGGCGGTGGGTCCTCCGCAGCCCCGATCAATCCTCCCGCTGCCATCGCGCCCCCGGCGTCCGTGTCCGCCGAATCCTGGGTGAGGGCGCGTCTTTCCGACCAGAATCTGCCTTTGCCCGTGCGTCTGGGACTGGCGGCGGAGGCTCTGCGGATCATCGATTCCCCCGCCTGGCCGACGGCCGCCGCCGCTGCGGATCTGCTGGCCGAAAGCTGGAAAGCCGGCCATCCGGTCATGGACACGGATTCCAGCCTGATCGTCAGCCAGTTCAACGAGGCGGTCCTGAAAGGCGGTGAATCCGCCCTGACGGCGGCCCGGGAACCCGCCGCCGGACTGGCGGCGGCCTGGCGCAAATCCCTGACCGACGCCCTCCGCGTCCCCGGCAGTTACGGCTACCGGCCGATGCCTCCGCAGCGCAGCGGGGTCAGCCGCGCTTTTCTTTCCCTGTTCCTGACCCTGGGGGACACCGGCGGTCTGAATTCGCTGCTGAACGCCGTGGGGCCGCAGGTGGACCGGAGCTGGCTGGCGGAAGTGGTGGCCGGCGGGCAGGAGGAGGCGGCGCGCCGCCTGCTCTCACCGATGCGGCCCGGCATTCAGGCGTCCTTTCAGGCCCGGGGCAATGATTCCGTCAAATTCTCCAAAGCCCTGGCGGATCACCTGCCGGCTTTCCTGGCGGGAATCGCGGATGAGCGCGCCCGGATTCTGGCGGAGGCTCTCCTCGTTTCCCTTCCGGATCCCGGCGCTCCCGCTCCGGAATCCAAAAAAAGCGCCGGAGTTTCATCGAAAACCGCGCCCAAAGAAGCCAGCCCCCAAGCGGAAGCCGCCAAAGCAAAAGCGGCGGCGGAGGAAATGAAGGGTGTGCCCGACCGCCACGCCCGGCTGACGGCGCTGGTGGAGCGCGTGCCGCTGGAGGCCTTCAAAACCCGCTCGGAGCTGGAGCCGCTGATGGCGCTGCTCAGCGGGGAGACGATTGAGTCCGGCAAAATGACCGCCCTGATCAGCCGGTATCTGGAGGGCGACTCCCTGGCGGCGGCTTCCCTGCTGGACGACCAGACGCTGCGGGAACTCCGCTGCGGCCTGCTGCGGAAGGAAGTGGTCCGGAAACTGAAGGCCGGTGACATTCCGGCGGTGGAGGGGACCCTGCGGGAACTGGAGGAGGCGATGGCGGACAGCCAGAATTATTACCCGAAAGAGGAGGCGCGGAAAATTTACCCGCTGCTCCAGGACACCATCACGGCGGCGTGGAACGGATGGAAACCGCCGGTCCGGCTGCTGGTCCGCAACCTTTGGCTGAGTCTGTCCCTGGATGCCGGGAAGGGCGCGGACATGGAGGGCGCCGATGGCCGGCGCCTGCTGCTGGCGCTGTTCCTTTACGCGCTGGAGGATGACATGAGCGCCTTCACGGCCCTCGTGAACGCCCGTCCGGCGGCGGTGCGGGAGGATTTCGCGGCGCGTCTGTCCGCCGTGTCCCTCCAGGACGGGCTGGATTCCCTCAAATATCCCTGGGCCGGCGGCACCGGGGAAATCAAGGCCCGGAAGGCGGCGGTGTTCCTGCGCATGATCACCCAGCCGGCCGCCCTGCCGGGCTGGAAAAACCTGCGGTCCAACTACTTCAAGGCCATGGAGGAATCCGGCTGGGTCAGCGGCGCGGACATTCTCGGGCGCGCCGGGGAGCTTCTGGCCAAAGGTCCTCAGAATGCCGCCATGCCCGGCGAGCTGGCGGTGCTTCAGGCCGGGGCGGGACAGCTGGACGAGGCCGCCCGGAATCTGGAGACCAGCCGGTCCCGGCTGACGCCCGGCGATTCCACCGGCGCGGCGGGCGTGGTGCTGCTGCGGGCCACCCTGCTGGAAAAGAAGGGCCAGGCGGTGGAGGCGGTGGCGCTGGTGAATGATTTCAGGGTCCCGGACGATCTGCCGGTGCTGCTTAAGAGAAACCTGACCCGGCGCGGCGTGGAGCTGGGGATTCTGGCCGCGCTGCAGACCGGCGGGCCGGAGAAAATGACGGCGGATTTTGTGGCTCCGCTGACGGAAAAACCGCGGGATGCCGCCCAGTGGATGAAACTCCGGAACGCGCTGAATCTTGCCGGCCGGCACCTGATGGACAAAGGCGATCCCGCCGCCGCCGCCAACTGGTTCGGCATGGCCGCGGTGATGGTGAATCAGCTGGATTCCAAAGAACCGAAGCAATACCGGGAACAGCTCGAAGCCTCCGTCAAAGGCTGGCGGGCCGCCGCCCTCGCCGCCGGACTGCCCGGACACGACGCTCCCGCCGCGGACCCCGGGCAGACGGTCCGGAAACTGGACCCCGCCGCCCTCGCCGCCGGTCTGGGCAAAGCCTGGGCGCAGCTCCCGGCGGCGTTCCGGGACGCCGTCCTCGGCGGCGGCCCCGGAGCCGCCGCGAAATAACCCGGAAAAAGCCTGGGCCGGGGAAAGCGCGGGGGGCCGGCCTCCGCTTTTCCGGCATGGGAAACCGGATTATTCCGCCCCCCTCTGTCCGGCGGCTGCCGGGTGAGGGAAGCGGCGGCGTCATGGCGCTGATTTTCACGGGGAAACCGGCCATTGACCGTTGGCCGGGGCGGGCGTAAGCCGCCGGGACGCATGAGTATATTGTTTTTCATCGTCGGGATCGCCATTTTTGGTTATGCCCTGCGCACGTTTTCCCACCCGCTGCCCCGGAAACTGGGCGCTTTGTTTTATCTGGGCGCCAGTTATGTCGCGGGCTGGGCTCTGACCGGATCGCACATCGGCGGCGCGGCGGCGGTGGCGGCGTGGTTTCTGCTGCCGTGGGTGGAGATTGTGCTGCGGGTGCGCAGAATGCGGCTGCCTCTGGAAAAAAGTCTGAAGCACCGGTTTCCCCCCAGCCGTCAGGATTTTCCCCAGCTGGGCGACCTGACCGCCGAGCTGGAGGCGGAGGGTTTTGAGCAGACGGACGATGCCGGGTTTGACTGGGATGAGGTGAAGCAGTTTCTGCGGGTCTGTTTCCATGCGCCCTCGAAAACCCAGGCGGTCATCCACCTGAACCAGCAGTCGAACCTGAGCGTGGTTTTTGTCAGCATCACCTGCCGCACGGCGGACGGCCGCGTCGTCACCACGTCGAATTACCCCTTTTCCCAGACCATGCAGGCTCCGCCGAATCTGCTGCCGCACCGGGTGCCGGGCGCGGAATCCTTCGCGGAGCTGCTGGCGGAGCACCGGGCGGTGCTGGCGGAGCTTTCCATCGGCGATGACGATCTGACCAGCCCCGGCGCGGAGGGTCTGGCGGATCAGCTGCAGGCGGATCTGGATCTTCAGGTGAGGCACAATCTTGGCCGCGGCTTCATCGTGTCGGCGGGCGGGGGCACGTTCCGGTATTCCTGGCGCGGATGTTTTTACCTGTGGGCGCAGCTGGTGAAGGACATGGTGCGGTTCGCCTGAGATCCATTGGAAATCTGAATCCGGGATCCGAAACCCGCGATTTGAAATTTGCGGTCAGGGCTCATCCGGCCGAATTAAGCATCCGGTTCCCATGCCGGCACCGTGACAGCTTTGAAATGATGAATCCGGCCAATGCCATCACGGTTGCGCGTATCCTGCTGATTCCGGTTTTTATCGGACTGGCGCTGTATTATGGCCGGAGCGTGGCGGGAGGGAATCCGGTGGAGGGTTACCGCCTGGCGGCGGCGGCGGTGTTTCTGGTGGCCTCGCTGAGCGACTGGCTGGACGGCTGGGTGGCGCGGCGTTTCAATATGCAGTCGCGGCTGGGCAGCATGCTGGACCCGATCGCCGACAAGGGCCTGGTGCTGTCCGCGCTCATCACCCTGTCCCTGACCACATGGTCCCCCGATCATCAGTTTCCGCTGTGGTTTCCCGTTCTGGTCATCAGCAAGGACGTGCTGTCCTTCGGCGGCGCGTGGCTGATCCACTACTGCGTGGGCCGGGTGATCATCCGGCCGCACTGGACGGGCAAGGTCTCCACCGTGGCCCTGATGGTGGCCCTGGCGTGGGTGATGCTGCGCCTGACCTGGCTGCCGACTCTGGTGCCGGTGATCGTGGCCTCGGTGTTCGTGGTGGCGTCGGGCATCGCCTACATCGTGGACTGCGCGGTGCAGATCCGCGAGGGCTCCTCGGCGCCGGCGCCTCCGGCCTGACCATTCTCACGAAGCCGGGCGGCGGCTGTTTTCCAGAAACTCGCGTCAGAACAGTAGCAATTAGGAGGGGAACCTTGGAAAGGCGGGATTAGGCCGGTCGGCCTTGGAAATCAACGAGTTGCGTTTACAAAAGCTATCGGAGGCCGGTTTTGTGAAAAAGCGCCCAAAAGCCGGATATTTGCGTCAGTTTTGTAAAAAGCGGGGGGAAGGGAACGAAAAACCTGCCCCGGATGGAGCAGGCTCAATTGCTTGTGATTTACTCCATCTTTCAGGTGCCGCATCAGCGCCGCCGTTGCATGCTCCGCCTATCGCAGGTGCTAGTCTTTGTGCTTTGCGCCCAGACTATTTCCCGCATAATTTCCATCCTGATAGATCTTCTGGGCAATCTCCTTCACGCGGGATTTGATCTCCTCGGGCTTTAGCTCTGTCTGCTCCTCGGGCTTGAGAGTAATTTTCACACGGGATGGTTCATTCGGTTTCCCTCGGAAAACCGCATGGGCGTAATCCGCCTCATTATATTCTTTTTTGATCGCAGCACTAAGCTCCTCCTGATATTTTACCAGCCATCCGGGCTCCTGCGCCGGGTTTGGCGGATCCAACTGCGGTGCCAAAGTGGCCATGTTCTCAGTATGGGTGATTGTCATATTTGTTTCTTTGTTTGGTGCTGGTTGCCAGCGATTCACCATGACACGAAATCTTTAGCGGAAACAAAAAACTTACCCTTTCTTCATTTTTCATCCAGTTTTCCGGGGGCATCCATTGATGCGATAATATATCCAGATTTCCGCCGCCGTAGTGGTAGCCGCGTTTGTCATTTCCGATGCACCGGCGCAGGGTCATCAGGTCATCGGTGGGCAGATTCTCGAAATCGCGGCGGCCGTAAATATCCTGTGAAATGCCGCCCGCGTAGCCGGGGAACTTTTCCTCTTGGCCGATGCTCCAGAGCAGCTGGCGGCGCAGGCGGGCGTCCGGCTGCTTCCAGATCGTCTGCCTTCATGATCGTTTTGATGCACTGGAAGACCCAGTCACGGCGCGGCCCCTGTCTGTCCGGCGGGAGGAGACTCCTCCGCCGGAATATGGGCCAGAAGATGCCGCAGCTGGCTGATGCTCACGGGCTTGACCAGGTGGGCAAAAAAGCCGGCCTTCCGGCTCTGGTGCAGATCCTCCTCGGTGCCGTAGCCGCTGAGGACGACCCCGGGCAGGGTCTGGCGGCGCTGGCGGAGTTCCCGCATGAGGTCGAGACCGCTGCCGTCGGGCAGGCCGAGATCGCTGATCAGAATATCGAACGTCCCGGCGGCGGCGGCGGCCAGGGCCCCGCAGATGTTTTCCACGGGGGTGACGCGGTGGCCATCGCGTGTCAGAAGGCTCGTGAGCGCCTCCCGCGTGGCGGCATGGTCCTCGGCCAGCAGCAGACGCAGGGGGCGCACGGCGGCCGCCCGGGCCGGCTGGTCCGGCCGGGCCTCCTCGGAGGTGGGGCGGAGGGCCACCGTGAAGGTGGCGCCGCATCCCGGACCGGCGCTGTGGGCGGTGATCACGCCCTCGTGCAGCCCGACAATGGCCTTGGAGATGGCCAGCCCGAGGCCGAGGCCTCCGAACCGGCGGGGATCCGCGCCGCCCTGCTCGAAGGCGTTGAAAATAAAGGGCAGGGCCCCGGCGGTGATGCCGATGCCGGTGTCCTCGACAGTCACCAGCAGCCGTCCGTCCCCGTCATTGCGCGTCCTCACGGTGACGCGTCCGCCGGACGGGGTGAATTTGACGGCGTTTTTGAGGATGTTCCAGAAAACCTGCTGCATCCGCGCGGGATCGGCCTTCAGGTGATGCCGCGGGGCCTCCAGGGCGAGATGAATGCTGACCTGTTTGCCGAATCCCTCGCTGCGCACAATCTCCTCGGTCTGATGCAGAAGCTGATGGAGATCCGAGATCACCGGATCAATTCTCAGCTTGCCGTTCACAATGCGGGTGAGGTCCAGAAGGTCGTCAATGAGGCGGGCCTCCAGCGCGATATTGCGCTCCATCATGGCCAGCTGCGCGCGCACATCGGGCGGCAGCCGCGGGTCCTCCTGGAGGGCGGCGGCGCTCATGAGCACCGGGGTGAGGGGAGTGCGCAGCTCGTGGCTGAGCGCGGCCAGAAAATCATCCTTGGCCCGGTTGGCGGCCTGGGCCTCCTCGACGCTGCGGCGCAGGGCGTCCCGCTGCCGGGCGAGTTCGAAGAAAATCTGGGCTTTGCTCTGGAGGATGTGCGGCTCGATGGGCTTGAAAAGAAAGTCCACCGCCCCCGCCTCATAGCCCCGGAAGCGCCGCTGCTGATCCAGCGCGCCGGCGGTCAGGAAGATGATGGGCACGCTGCGGGTGCGCTCGGTCCCGCGCATGAACTCGGCCAGCTCGAAGCCGTTCATCCCGGGCATCTGGACGTCGAGCAGCGCGAGCGCCACGTCATGGATCAGGAGCAGCTCCAGGGCCTCGCTGCCGGAGCGGGCTTTGAGCAGTTCGAGGCCTTCCCGCCGCAGGAGGCCCTCCAGAGCCAGCAGGTTCGACTCCAGGTCGTCCACCAGCAGAAATTTGACAGGGGGGGCAGTCATCACAGGGCGCGGGGCAGTTCGGTTTTCAGCGCGCCGGTGATCTGCGCGAGGGTCAGCGCGCGGGCTCCGGGGCAGGCGGCCAGAGCGGCGCGCGGCATGGTGTCGGCGTCGGCCTCCTCCGGGATCTGGACCAGAGCCAGGCCGCCGGCCGCGCGCACCGCCCGCAGGCCGCGCGCGCCGTCGGAGTTGGCACCGGTGAGGATAATCCCGGTGAGGCCGCTGCCGTAGGCGTCGGCGGCGGACTCGAACAGCACGTCGATGGAGGGCCGCGAATAGAGCACCGGCTCCTCGTTGGAAAGGGAGAGCAGGAATTCGGGCTCGATCAGCAGATGGTAATCGGGCGGCGCCAGATAAGCGGTGCCGGGACGGATCGGCTCCTTGTCCTCGGCCTCCTTCACCGTGATCCGGCAGCGCGTGTTCAGAAGCGCCGCCAGAGTGCTCTCGCGGTCCGGCGGGAGATGGACCACGATCATCAGGGGCAGGGGATAATCCTCCGGCAGCTCCGGCAGGATCCGGATCAGGGCCTCCACCGCGCCGGCGGAGGCGCCGATGACGACCGCCGCCGCCGCCGCCTGCGGCCTGTCCGGGAAAAGGTCGCGGCTCATGCGGATTTCTGGTAAATGCGCTCGTTCGGGGTGAACTGTCTGAACTCCGCCGCGTGTGCTGAGAAATGAAGGCTTTCCTTCGCTCCGAGGCCCAGAAAACCTTTGCGCACCAGTGAATCCCGGAACAGACCCACGGCCCGGTCCTGAAGCGTCCGCTTGAAATAGATCATCACATTGCGGCAGCAGACCAGATGCGCCTCGGCGAAGACGGCGTCGGAGACCAGGCTGTGATCGGAGAACACCACCCGCTTCCTCAGGGATTTATCAAAAGCCGCGCCGCCGTAGGCCGCCGTGTAATAGTCCGAGAGCGATGATTTCCCGCCGGCCAGCCGGTGATTCGCCGTGAAAAGCGCGATGCGGTCGATGTCATAGACCCCCGCCTCGGCTTTCCGGAGGGCGTCGGTGTTGATGTCGGTGGCATAAAAAATGGTCCGTTCCTCCAGCCCCTCCTCCCGGAAAAGAATCGCCAGGGAATACAGCTCCTCGCCCGCGCTGCATCCGGCAACCCAGACCTTCAGCGAGGGATAGGTGCGCAGATGGGGCACGACCTGCTCGCGCAGGGCGAGGAAAAACGAGGGATCACGGAACATCTCGCTGACCTGCACCGTGAGATAACCCAGCATCCGCGGCAGCACCTCCGGATCGTGCAGCACCCGCTCCTGGAGCGCGGAGAAACTGGCGCACTGGAAACGCTCCCGCGCCTGGAGAAGGCGGCGTTTGAGGGACGCCGTGGAGTAATCCCGGAAGTCGTAGTGATACCTTTGAAAGACTGCCTCCACCAGCAGGCGCAGTTCCAGGTCCTCGGTCTCGGCGGAGGGAGTTTTCATCGGGGCATCCAGACCCGCACCAGCGAGAGAAGTTTTTCGACATCCAGGGGCTTGGCGAGGTAGTCGCTGGCCCCGGCGGCCAGGCATTGCTCCTGATCGCTGGGCATCGCTTTGGCGGTGAGGGCGATGATGGGCAGTTTCTGCCAGTCGGGCTCCCTGCGGATGGCGCGCATCGCCGTCAGGCCGTCCATCTCGGGCATCATGATGTCCATCAGCACCAGATCGTAGGGCGGGGCCTGTCCGTGGCGCGTTTTCTCAAGGGCGGTCAGGGCCTCGCGGCCATTGCGGGCGATGTCCAGCGAGAGGCCCAGGGGCTCCAGGAGGCTGGTGAGAGCGAAAATATTGCGCACGTCATCCTCGGCCAGCAGCACCCGCCGCCCTTCCAGCGCGGCCTCGCGGCTGCGGGCTTTTTCAATCATCCGCTGCTGCTCGGCGGGCAGTTCGGCGACCACCTGGTGCAGGAAAAGAGCCACCTCGTCCAGCAGGCGTTCGGGGGATTTCGCGCCTTTGATGATGATGCATTTCGAATAACGCCGCAGCCGCTGCTCCTCATCCGCGCTCAGTTCGCGGCCGGTGTAGATGATGACGGGCGGGAACGGGTAAGCCTCATCCGCGCTGATTTTCTCCAGCAGTGAGAAGCCGGTGGCGTCCGGCAGGCTGAGATCCAGCACCATGCAGTCAAAGGTGCCGCCCTGGAGCTGCGCCAGACAGTCGGCGGCATCCCGCGCGCCGACAGCCTCGACCTCGCGGGAGGTGAGCAGCGCGCAGAGGGCGGTCAGCTGGACGGGGTCATCCTCCACCACCAGCACGCGCCGCAGCCGGTGGGTGAGCCGGGTCTCCAGCGTTTTGAGAGCCTCGCTGATCTGTTCCCGCGCCACGGGTTTGAGCATGTAGCCGACCGCGCCCATGGCCATCGCCTTCTCGGTGTAGTCGCTGCCGGAAACCACATGCACGGGGATGTGCCGGGTGAGCGGATCGTGTTTGAGCCGGTCCAGGACAAAAAGCCCGGACCCGTCCGGCAGGCCGACATCCAGCAGCACCGCGCTGGGAACGTGCCGCCGCGCCAGCTCCAGAGCCTCCTGGGCGCTGGAGGTCACGAGGCACTGGAAATTCTGCTCGCGGGCCAGGCCGGCCAGAATCCCGGCGAAATGGTGATCGTCCTCGACCACAAGAATCACCCGCCCGGTGCCTTTGATCGAATCCCGGTCGTCAGGGACGCGGCGCGGCTGCGGCCGCTGGCGCCCTGACGTTTCCGGACCGTCGGATGGCGCCGCCGCGCGGGGGGCGGACGCGGCCGGCGGCATCGGGTCAGGCCCGGACTCCGCGGACACCGGCGGCGCCTCAAGGGTCAGGGGAAGAATGACCGTGAAAGTGCTGCCTTTGCCGGCTTCGCTGGCCAGCTGGATTTCCCCGCCGAGCAGCCGCGCCAGCTCCCGCGAAATGGAGAGCCCCAGACCGGTGCCGCCGTACTTGCGGTTCGTGGTCCCGTCGGCCTGGGTGAAGGGCTCGAAGATGGCTTTCTGATGGGCCTCGCCGATCCCGATCCCCGTGTCGCGCACCGCGAAGGCGATCCGGCCGGGGCCGGCGGCGGCGGCTTCCAGCGACACTTCGCCCTGTTCCGTGAACTTCAGCGCGTTGGAGAGAAGATTGCGCAGCACCTGCTCCAGACGCAGCGGATCCGTCTCGATGCTTCCCGGCGCTCCCGGCGCGGCGCTCATCCGCAGGGTCAGCCCCCTGCTGGCGGCGACCGGCTCAAACTGCCCGCGCAGGGCTCCGAGCAGTTCGCCGGTCTCCAGGCGCTTCGGCTTGAGATCCAGCCGCCCGGCCTCGATTTTCGCGAGGTCCAGCACGTCATTGATCAGCGCCAGCAGGTCATTGCCGGAACCCTGGATGGTGCGCGCGTATTTAATCTGCTCCTCGGTCAGGTTCCCGGTGCGGTTTTCGGCCAGCAGCTGGGCGAGAATCAGCGAGGAATTGAGCGGCGTGCGCAGCTCGTGCGACATGTTGGCGAGGAAATCCGACTTGTAACGGCTGGCCTGCTCGACCACCCGCGCCTGCGCCTCCAGCTCCGCCTTGGCCCGCATGAGACCAACCTTCTGGGACTCCAGAAGCTGCGTCTGCTCCTCCATCTGCACGTTGGACTGCTCCAGCTCCGCCTGCTGATGTTCGAGCTGCGTCTGGGTTTTCTGAAGCGCCCGGCTCTGCTCCTCCAGCTCCTCGTTGGAGACCCGCAGCTCCTCGCTCTGGGCCTGCACCTCCTCGGACTGGCGCTGCGTCTCCTCCAGCAGCTCCTCAATGCGGGACCGGGAATTGGCCGAGCGCACCGCCACCCCGATCAGCTCCGCGCTGCGCTCCAGCAGGGCTGCGGAGGCTCCGGGCACCGGATGGAAAAAACCCAGTTCCAGCACCGCGTTCACCATGCCGTCCACCTGAACGGGAGCCACCAGCAGATGGCGCGGCCGGGCATTCCCCAGCGCCGAGCCAATCGTCAGATAACCCCCCGGAATGTCCCCGACAATGAACGTGCGCCCATCCTTCACCGCCTGGCCCAGCAGGCCCTCGCCCGGCAGGAAGCGCTCCGGCAGGCTGGATGACGCCGGCACCGCATAGGTCGCGGCGCGCCGGAAGCTTCCGCTGTCCTCAATAAAGATGGCGCCCGCCTGCGCCCCCAGATATTCGCAGAGGAAACGCAGCGCATTCTCACTGAGTCCCCCGACACGCTGATCGCCCATCAGCTTTTCGCCAAGGAGGGCCTGACCGGTCTGCAGCCACTGCTGCCGCTGACGGGCGACGGTGGCGCGCCGGATCAGCCAGGCGGCGGCCCCGGCCAGCAGGATCCCCAGCAGTCCGCTCATCATCCCGCTCCGCACAGCGGTTCCAAAAGCCTCCTCCGACCTCTCAAAGCGTTCTTTGAGCAGTTTGCGTTCCTCGTCCTGCATCACCGCCACCTGCGCCCGCAGGGCATCCATGGCGGCCTTTCCCCGGTCGGTCACCAGGCGTGCCCGGGCGGGTTCAAATCCCTCGTTGCGGCGGATGGTGATGATCTCCGCCAGCTCCTGAAGCTTAACTGTGATTTGATTTTTCAGCGCGGGCATCCGGGCCTGCTGGCCCGCATTGTCCACCGTCAGCCGTCCGATGTCATCCGCGCGGGCATGGATGCGGGCGACTGCCGCATTATAAGGTTCGAGGTATTTTTCATCCCCGGTGATGACCATGCCCCGCTGCCCCGTCTCGGCATCCCGCGCCAGCGAGAGGACATCCTCCAGAACCTCAATGACCTCGTGAGTGTGGGCGACCCAGCCCGTCGCTTCCCGCAGAGTGCTCACATTATGATATGACACGGCGGCGCTTCCGAGAAGAAAAGCCACCACAAGGACCAGACCGCCAAGAAGGGGAAGGCCGGAGGCTGTCCGGGGGGCAGGGGCGTGGGAAGCGGGCTTATCGGTCATGAATTTGGTCGCGGTCAGTCTTGCGGACTCACAAGCGGTTCAACAAGAGGAAGTTCTACGACTGCCGCCGCAGGTGCGGGCGCGCCGATTATCCGGAGGCGGGAAACTTCCCGGAAGCCGTTTTAAAAAACGGCTCCCGGAACTCCATCGGCCCGCCAACAGGCCTTCATCCCGGCAGCCGGATGGAACAGGCGTCCCAGCCTGTCCCGCCGGGCATCCTGCCCGGTGCCCCTGCCATGGTGTGCTGTGGCGGGGGGCGGTTTATGGCGCAAGGCGGACAGGTCCTATAAGCCCTATAGGTCTTATAGGACCGATGTCCGGGGAACCGGGAGCAGCCGATGCTCCGGCACCGGGCAGGATGCCCGGCGGGACAGACGTCCGCCTGTTCCACCCGTTGTCCGTCATCGCACTCATTTGAAAGCAAATGGGAATAAAAGTCTGGCCACACGCGCCGCCACACCACTTCCCCGCAATATTGTGCATCCCGCCGGTTTGTGGCGCTCCTCGCGAAATGACCCGAATATCCGCCAGGCTGCGGCCAAGGTCTGAAATGGATCGATCCACCGCTCAAATCGGAGACTCCGCACCGAAAATACGGCGGCCTTCCCGCAAACCTTTTGTTACGGAAGGCAAAGGTCCGGACCGGGTGCCGGGAGAATCAAACCAGGAATCCGAACTGGCAAAACCTGTGGCTCCATTCCTGGTCCGGCACTCTGTTTTCGCTCGTTTGGCCATTTCAGGCCTGAGTTCCACCTCCCGGCACGCCAGTTTGCTCAAAGCATTCGCCAGTTTGGTCTCCCGATTCGCCAGTCTGAGCTCTTCAGCCGGCAGTCGGAGCGCCCTACTCGTCATTTTGAGCATCATACAAGCTGGTTCGGGCTCACGATTCAACAATTTTTGCTCACGATGAGACGCTTTTGTATCATTTAACCCAAAATTGGCGGCTGTATTCGGAAATCAGGTCACCGAAAGCCGCTCATGGGTTCAGGGAATCAGAGCTTAGCCGGCTGTGTGCGGGGCTTTTCTGACTGAATGCAGAAGTTGAGGAGTTGTGAGAGGTTGATGTTCAGGAGATTAGGCTAAAAAGCACTTTTTTCTCCATTGTCATTGGGAAAGTAACCTTGGTTTAGCCTCGTGATTAGTTCATATTTCCAGTTTTTAGTTTTTCATTTGGCCCGTTCGGGTGAATGGTGGTTTTAACAACCCGATTGCCGCCATGCCCATCACCGGTCCCGCCTCCTACGTTCCCACCATGGATGAATTCATCGCCCACTGGACCAATGCCAATACGGCGGCGGCTCCCGGCGTGGTCGTCGTCGCGCCCCAACAGCCGAATGAGCCGGCGGTGACCCTCGCGGCGATGGAGGCTCTGCGCGGTCAGCTGACGGCCGAGCGCAAGGCGGTGGTGACCGGGCTCAATCAGCAGCACGTCGCCCGGGAAAAGGCTCAGATGCAGAAACGCGCGCTGCTGGAGCGCTATGAGCAGTTCGCGGCCACGCTCCGGGCCTTCTTCGCCAAAACGCCTTTTCTGTCCAGTCTCCCGCTCAAACCGCTGGAAACGGAGCTTCCCGCCCGTTTCCTGGACGTCATGGAGGAGATGCTTTCCCTCTGGACCCAGATCGAGGACGCGCCGCCGCCCGCGGGAATCGACCTGCCGCTGGTCCTGAAGGGCGGATTTGACATCACTTTCCTCCAGGACGGGATCGCCCTTCTGCGGACGCTGCTCATCAACCTCGCGCAGAAGGAGCAGAACACCCATCTGGCCCGCACACGGCGCAATCAGATGCAGGAGAAAATTTATCCCATTCTGCGGGACTACCGGCTCGCGGTGCCCGCGATTCTGGGGAAAAACAGCCCGCTCACGCTGTCACTCCCCCGGCTTTCCCCGCTGCCCGGGAAAACGCCCACGGGGGTCAGCGCCAGCGGCACCTTCACCACCCCGGAGAACGAGGCCAGAATCGTCCACACCCTCTCGCCCGACGACGATATCTCCCACTACGAGCTGCGCCAGTGCCCGCCGCCCGATTACGCCGGCGACGATGAGACCATCATCGCCTCCCACCCCGCCGGGGCCCCGCCCGAGTTCCGCACCCAGGCCGGGCTGGTGGTCCCCGGCGACCGCTCCCTCTTCAAAGTCGTCACCATCAACGACGACGGCCGCGAAAAGTCCAGCAACACCGTGGACATCACCTGGCCGACGGGCTGAAGTTTGCTGATGGACACTCCGCTCCGGTCCGCCACATTCCCACTCCTGAAGACCCCACAATAAGTCAGCTCTCGCCATCCGTCATCAACGCCGATATTAGGCGACACTGGCGGCCTCCCTCAATGAGCGACGAAATCCATCCTTTCGACATCCGCACCAACTCCGAATGGCAGCGTCTCGGCTGGACAGCGGAGAACCGTCCGACCGTTGCCGTCAATCACAGCGAGATCCCCGAACAGTTTCGGCATCTTATCCCCTATGTCGAGCGGTGGGGCATCAACTGCGACGTGACTCGCGGCGACTACTTTGACAAGCAACCCCGCGCCGACATCGACCAGTTCCACAACGCCGTTCTTCCTCATTGGGACGCCCTGAACTCCTGGATGGACGAAGCTCCCCGAACGGACGTTAAATTCAACTTCATGCTTATGCTCAAGGCATATTCAGAGGCTGTCCCGTCTCCGTCGCCCGAAGAGATTGCGGCGATTCGCCGTCGCTGGGCAGAAGAACGCGAAGCTAAGCGCGAACACTGGCGACAGATTGCCCGCAAATCCCAAAATGACGGCAACGCCTAACTTTGCTCCGCAGATGCCCCTGGTGATGGTTGTTGGGCATGAGTTGACCCAGTATGCCGTGGCGGGGTGGGCCGGCTGAAGGACGCCTCTTCCCAACGGGGGCCGCCTTCACAGTCCTCCCTGCCTGCTGGCATGGCGGGTGCTTCGTTAAGGGCTTCATCATCAATGCCCGCCGCTCCGCCTGAGAGTGCTCCCAACAAGTTCCCGGCACTCTGCGCTTTGACCGCCGGGCTGCTGGTTTCGCTGCTGGCGGCGCTCGGTTTGGGGAAAAACCAGCGGCACGCCCTGGAGGAGGAGGTCCGCAAACTGGCGCAGGACCGCACGGAGGTCATCCGGGGCCAACTGGTGCGGTCCATGGAGGTGCTGCAGTCCGTGGCCTCGTTTTTCGACGCCCGGGGCACGGTGTCGCGGGAGGAGTTTCACGCTTTTGTGGACCGCCCCCTGGCTCGCCAGCCGGAGCTTCAGGCTCTCGCCTGGGATGCGCGGGTGCCGGGTTCCGAACGCGCCGCCTGGGAGGCCCGCGCCCGGGGCGAGGGTTTTCCCAATTTTGTGTTCACCGAGGAGGCCGGCGAGGGAGTCCGTGTTCCCGCCGCTGTCCGCAGGGAATATTTCCCGGTTTTCTATGTCGAGAGCCTGACGAAAAACGCGCCCGCCTTCGGCTTCGATGTGAATTCCGAGCCGCGCCGCCGCGCCGCCCTGGAGGAAGCCCGCGCCAGCGGCCACCCCGCCGCCACCGCCCCCATCCGTCTGGCCCAGGAATCCGGTTCCCAGCGCGGGTTCATCGTCTTCTGTCCGCTTTATTCCAAACCCGCCACCACGCCGGAGGAGCGCCGCGCGTCCCTGACCGGATTCGCCACCGCCGTCTTCCGCATCGGCGATCTGGTGGAGCTTTCCCTCCGCGCCATGGGCGAAAACGGCGTCGCGTTGACCATCCAGGACGAGGGCACCGGCGAGACGATTTACCGCCAGGAAGCCTCCCGCCTGCCGGACCACCCGGCCTGGCGCTCCACGGTGGAAGTCGCGGGCCGCCGGTGGGCGCTGCTTTTTGAACCCGCGGACGGTTTCCCCGGACTGCACGCCGGAATGCTGCCCTGGCTGGTGCCGGGCGCGGGGGTGGTCATCACCGGGCTGCTGGCGTCCTACCTCTGGAGCAGCGCCCGGCAGGCCGCGCGGCTGCAGGTGTCCCATGCCGCCCTGCGCGCGGAAGTGGCGGTGCGCCAGCAGGCCGAAGCCGCCGCCGACAGCGCCAGCCGCGCCAAGTCGGATTTTCTCGCCAGCATGAGCCACGAAATCCGCACGCCCATGCACGCCATCCTCGGGTATTCCCAGATTCTCGCCCGCGACGGGGCGCTGCCGCCTTTCCACCGCGATGCCGTGGCCACCATTCTCAGCAGCGGCGGGCATCTGCTGCGGCTGATCGATGAAATCCTCGATCTCTCCAAAATCGACGCCGGCCGCATGGAGATCGACGCCGGGGACTTCGATCTGGCCGCTCTTCTGGAGGAACTCACGGGCATGGTGCAGCCCTCCTGCGAGGAGAAAAATCTCGGCCTGCGCTGCGAGGGACCGCCGCGTCCCGCCCTGCTTCATGGCGATGAGGGCAAGCTCCGTCAGGTCCTGCTCAATCTTCTGGCCAATGCCGTGAAGTTCACCCGCCAGGGCCGCATTCTTCTGAAGGCCGCGCCCCTCGGCGGGGATTCCTGGCAATTCGAGGTCGAGGACAGCGGCATTGGCATTCCCCTGGAGGATCAGGCGAAAATTTTTGATCCATTCCAGCAGGGCCCC
Source organism: Verrucomicrobiota bacterium (assembly GCA_040386695.1). GTDB lineage: Bacteria > Verrucomicrobiota > Verrucomicrobiia > Verrucomicrobiales > V1-33 > CAIZWU01. Next base: position 9,728 of record JAZKFB010000006.1, on the reverse strand, counting down.
GGAGCCCGCCGGCATGGCGGCACCGGCCTCGGCCTCGCGATCGCCAGCCGGCAGGTGGAACTCATGGGCGGCCGGCTCACCGTGGATTCCGTGCCGGGGGTCAGCACCCGCTTCACCTTCCGTCTGCCGCTGCCGGCGGCGGCGGCCGCTTTCCCTCGTGAAAATCCGGAGAACCGTCCCGGCGGCGGCCTCCTCCGCCTTTCCGCCGGACAGCACGTGAGGGCGCTGGTGGTGGACGACATTGCGGAAAACCGCCACATTCTCGCCACCATGCTGACCATGGCCGGCTGCGAGGTTGTGCTCGCCGAACATGGCCGCCAGGCTGTCGAGGTGGTCCGCGTCTCCCGCCCGCACATTGTGTTTCTCGACATGCGGATGCCTGAATTCGGCGGCATGGAGGCCGCCCGGCGCATCGTTGAAACCTTCGGCGCGTCCGCTCCCAAAATCGTGGCCACCTCCGCCTCCGCCCTCTCCCACGAGCGGGACCAGTGCCTCCAGGCGGGATGCGATGACTTTGTCGCCAAACCCTTCCGCGCCGAGCGCATCCACGGCTGCCTCCGCCAGTGGCTGAAGGTGGACTTTGAGCACGCTTCGCCGCCGGAGGAGGAGGATGCCGCCGATCCGGGCAGGGAAACCATCGATCTTCTCCAGCTCACCCTGCCGGAGGACCTCGCCGCCCGCCTCGCCATGGCGGCGGAGCTTCACAGCGCCACAGTGCTGAAAACCTGCCTCGCCGAAGTGGAGAAACTGGGCCCGGCGGGAGAACGGGTCGCCATTCACCTGCGGACCTTCCTCGCCAGTTACGACATGAAAACCATCCAGCGGCTGGTCGCGCAGATCCCGGTGGCCGCAGGAGTTGATGGTTGAAAGTTGATGGTTGATGGAAATTCCGCAGCGCTCCCGGCCCGCCCACCCAAACACCCGCCCCGCCTCTTTCCGGCTGCCAACCATCAACCATCAACTATCAACCATCAACTTCCCCCAATGATTTCCCCGCGCGTCCTCATCACCGACGACACCCCCGCCAGCCTGTCACTGCTGGCCGGGGTGCTGGAGCCGCATGGTTATGAAATCCTCACCGCCTCCAACGGCCGCGACGCCCTGCAGCTCGCCGCCCGCGCCCGGCCCGATCTGATCCTCCTGGATGTCGTCATGCCCGGTCACGACGGTTTCTATGTGTGCCGCGAATTGAAAGCCGGGGACGCCACCCGCGACATTCCCGTTATCTTCATCACCAGCCGCCGCGAAACCGAATTTGTGCTCCAGGGCTTCCGCCTTGGAGCGGTCGATTACATCGAGAAACCCTTCCAGCCCGAGGAGGTCCTCACCCGCGTCGCCACCCATCTCAAGCTCAGCCGCCTCACCCGCGAACTGAAGGAGCGCAACGCCGAGCTGGAGGCCGAAGTCTCCCGCCGCCGCGCCGCCGAGCAGGCCCGGGACAAAGCCGACCAGCGCCTTTCCGTCCTGGCCGCCCGCGAGGCCCAGCGCTGGGGACTCGCGGGATTTGTCGGCGAAAGCCCGCATCTCCGCCGCATTCTCGATGACATTGAGCGCCTGAAACCGTTCGGCAAAACCAGCGTGCTCATCACCGGCGAAAGCGGCACCGGCAAGGAACTCGTCGCCCGCGCCGTCCACCACCACAGCCCGCGCTCCACCGGTCCCTTCATCCCCGTCAACTGCGTCGCCATTCCCGCCGATCTCGCGGAGTCCCTCTTCTTCGGCCACCTCAAAGGCGCCTTCACCGGAGCCACCGCCGACCGCAAAGGCTGGTTCGAACTCGCGGATGGCGGCACCCTCTTCCTGGACGAGATCGGCGACATGCCCGCCGCTCTTCAGGCCAAGCTGCTGCGGGTTCTGGAGGATGGAGAAGTCACCCCCGTCGGCTCCACCACTCCGCGTCGGGTGGACGTCCGCATTCTCAGCGCCACCAACGCCGATCTTCCCGCCAAAATCGCCTCGGGGGATTTCCGGCAGGATCTCTACTTCCGCATTGCCCGTTTCAGCATCGCCACTCCGCCCCTCCGCGAGCGCCCGGAGGATCTTCCGGCGCTGGCCTCCCATTTTCTCAGTCTCCTCGCCTCCGAAATGGGCCTCACCCCGCCCAGCCTCAGTCCCGACGCCCGGATCGCTCTCACCCGCCATTCCTGGCCGGGCAACGTCCGCGAACTCAAAAACGTCATGGAGCGCGCCCTCATCCTCAGCGGAGGCCACCCCATTCACCGCGATCATCTTCAGCTCCTTCCCGCCTCCGTTTCCGCTTCCCGGGCATCCGTCACCGGGCCGGACTCAAAACCAGGCGCTCCCGCTCCCGCCGGCCCTCCCCTCAATCTCGAAGCCGCCGAACAGGCCCTCATCCGGCGCACCCTCGAACAGACCCGCGGCAACGTCGCCGAAGCCGCCCGCCTCCTCGACATCAACCGCAGCCGTATCTACCGAAAATTTCCCCAGGCCGGAAAAGGATAGCCCGCCCCGGAAGGCCGGAAATTCAGGCTGCCGGAAATTCAAAGCTGCGGGGATGTTTCTGGATGTTTCTTATGGACTGGACCGTGGGGCCAGCCTCTGACAGGGCTCGTGGGCGCTGCTGCCCTGAAGCCGGATATTTGGAGGCTGAAAAATATTTCTCCCCGGGGTAAATTCCGCCGTTTTCCGTGTTTCTCCCGGAAAAGCGGAAGTGGAGGCTTGTGATCCATGGAGCGGCAGGGGCGCATTATCTGACTCCAACAGCCTGGAAACGATGGACGCGGGGCCGGAACCGTGCCAGGGGCAAGCGCTCCGGAAGCATTTAAATGAATCCAAAAGGGGTCCGCACGCGAATCCTTCCGCCATCCCATTCCTTATTTCCAGCCTGTGCATCGACTGTCCTCCGCTTTTCTTTCCGTCCGTCAATGGCTGGATTCCGACTACACGCCCCCGGGCAGCCCTCCGATGCCGGAGAAGGATCATTATGATTTCCCCCGCATGGTGCCGTATATTTTTCTGCACGCGGGCTGCCTCCTGGTCCTGCTGACGGGCTGGAGCTGGTTCGCGGTGGGGGCGGCGGCGTTCCTTTATGTCGTGCGGATGTTCGGGGTGACGGCGTTTTATCACCGCTACTTCTCGCACCGGGCGTTCCGCACCTCGCGGTTCATGCAGTTCATTTTCGGCGTCTGGGCCAATACCTCCATGCAGCGCGGCGCTTTGTGGTGGGCGTCCACTCACCGGCATCACCACGCGCATTCGGATGAGGAGACGGATAAACACTCGCCCGTGCACCGGGGTTTTGTCTGGTCGCACCTGGGCTGGCTGACAGCGCGCCGGAATTTCCCGACGGATTATTCCAAAGTGAAGGATTTCGCGGCTTTCCCGGAGCTGATCTTCCTGAACCGCTACGATTTTTTTGTGCCCGTCGTTTTCGGCATCGCGCTCTGGGTGCTGGGGGCGGCGCTGGAGGCCTGGGCTCCCGGTCTGGGGACCACCGGCCCGCAGCTGTTTGTGTGGGGCTTTTTCATCAGCACCGTGGTCCTGCTGCACGGCACCCTGTTTATCAATTCCCTGGCGCACATGATCGGCCGGCAGCGGTTCAAAACCGGGGATGAAAGCCGCAACAGCGCGGTCCTCGCGGTCATCACCATGGGCGAGGGCTGGCACAATAATCACCACCGCTTCTCCCACTCCGCGAGGCAGGGATTCTACTGGTATGAGATCGACATGACGTGGTGGATTCTCAAGGCCATGGCCTCCGTGGGCCTGATCTGGGATCTTAAAATCGTTCCCGCCCACATTTACGAGGAGGCCAAACGCGGCCGCCTGCCGGCCGGGACCGCCTGATCCGCCTGATCCCGCCATTCCGCGCGCGGCGGCTGCCCCGTCCCTCTTTTTGGACCGGGCGGCAGGGAAACGATGGACGCCTGACACAAAAGATGCTCCCTGTGGAGGTCCCCGCCGTCCTCGGGCCCGTCTGATCCAATGACCTTTCTTGCCCCGCTCTTTTTCTGGTCGTTCCTCAGTTTCCTGCCGCTGGTCGCGGTGTATTTCCTCAAAGTCCGGCCTCAGAAGCGGGAGACGACGGCTTATTTCCTCTGGCAGAAGGTCTTCACGGAGAAAAAAACGGCCTCCCTGTTCCAGCGGCTGCGGGATTTGTGGTCCCTGGCGCTGATGGCGCTGGTGTTCGGGGCGGTCTGTCTGGCCCTGACCAAGCCGGAGCTGGCCACTTCCGAGCGCCGGGATCTGCTCATTCTGCTGGACAATTCAACCTCCATGGCCGCCGGGGAGGGCGGAAATCAGCGTCTGGCCCTGGCCCGCGAAGCCGCCGGGGAGCTGATCCGCGGCATGGACGGCACGCAGCGCGCGGCGGTGGCCGCCGTGGCCCAGGAAGTCACCTTTCTCTCCCATCAGACGGACAACCCGCGCCAGCTTCTGGACGCCGTGGCCGGCGTGGCTCCGACTTCCCTGGCGCTCCGGCCGGGGGCGCTGGCCGGGCTGCGGTCCGGGGACTCGGCGGAGTGGATGAAAAATCACCGCGTGATTCTCATCACCGACGGCTGTTTCACCGATAGCGCGCCGCCGCCGGAGGGCGTGGAGATCCTGAAAGTCGGCGCGCCGCTGGAAAATGTGGGCATGGTCACGGCGGATGCGCAGTTTCTGCCCGGTCCCGGCAACCGTCTGGACATTTACCTGCGGGCGGCCTCCTCATTCAAACAGCCCGTGCGGACCGATCTGGTGCTCAAACCCGAGGGATCCGCCGCCATCGGCAAGCTGGTTTCCCTGACGCTCCAGCCGGGGCTGAATCCCGGGGAAACCTTCACCATCGAGGACGCCGCTCCCGGCAAATGGACCGCCACTCTGGAGCTGAAGGACGCTTTCCCCGGTGACAACACCGCCTGGCTCGCGGCGCTGCGCCCGCCGCCGTTGCGGGTGCGGGTGGAGGCCACGGACAAATTTTTCCTCGAAAACTCCGTGCAGGCTTTTTCCGGGGATTCCGGTTTCCTGACCCTGGTTCAGGATTCCCCGCAGCTGGTGCTTTCCAAAAGCCTGACGCCCGACGCCCCGCTGGCCGTGATTTTCCAGCCGGAGGGCGATTCCCCGTGGTGGAGCCAGCCGGGAGCCGAGCTGGAGAATGTGGTGCCGCGCGTGAAAATCCCCGATCACCCCGTGCTCCGGCATGTGGACGCCGCCGGTCTCAGCTTTGCCGGAGCCCGCCAGCTCAAAGCGCCGGAGGGCTCGCTGGTGCTGGTGGACACGGAGGAGGGCGTGCCGCTGCTCTACATCGTCCGCCGGGGCGACCGGGCGGCGGCGGTCGTGAATATGGATCCGCTGGCGGCGGAGTTTTATTATTCCGCCTGGTTTCCCGTGCTCGTTTACACCACCGCCACCAGTCTCGCGGCGCGGGAGGAGCCGCTGGCCGCCGCTTATGCGCCGGGCAGCACCATCCCGGTTCCCGGCGGAGGCGATGGAAAAACCACTCAAATCACGACTCCCGACGGAGCCACCGGCCCGGTGTCCGGGGCCACCTGGGGTCCGCTGCCCTCGCCCGGTTTTTATTCGATGACCAATGCCTCCGGCAGCTGGCTCACCGCCGCCTCCCTGATGACGCCCGGCGAAAGCCTGCTGGATAATTCCGCCACCGCCACCACTCTCCAGCCCATCGCCAGAGGCTGGCCGCCCTACCTGCTGCTCACCCTGGCGGGAATCGTGGTCCTGATCGTGGAATCCCTTCTGTATCACCGGCGTAAAGTGGGCTGATTCCGTCCGGATTCATTCAGGATTTTATAAAATGCTGATTGGCAAGGCCTTGGTCCCACGGTAGCCAATGCCCCGGATTTCCCACCGTTCTTTCCCCTCCCATGTCGTCCCTCTGGCTCAATGCTTTGATTCAAGCTCTCCCGGACCGCGTCCACACCGACGCCGCCACCCTCACCACTCATGCCGCCGACAAGTGGTTCGCCTCGCAGGAGCCTGAGGCCGTGGTGCTGGCGACGGATACGGCCGAAGTCTCCGCCGCCCTGCGCATTGCCCATGAGCACAGCGTGCCCGTCACCACCCGCGGGGCCGGAGTGGGTTATGTCGGCGGCTGTGTGCCGGTGAAGGGCGGCATGGTCATCGCGCTGGCGGGCATGGACCGCATTCTGGAAATCGCTCCCCAGGACGGGGTCGCCGTGGTGCAGCCCGGGGTGATCACCGGCGACCTCCAGGATGCCGTGAAAAAACTCGGCTGGTATTATCCGCCGGATCCCGCCAGCCTCCGCGAGTGCAGCCTCGGCGGCAATGTGGCCACCAATGCCGGCGGTCCCCGCTGCCTGAAATACGGCGTCACCCGCCCCTACGTCCTGGGTCTGGAGGCGGTGCTGGCCAATGGCGACATCCTGCGTACCGGCGGCCGCTGCCATAAAAACCGCCAGGGTTTTGATCTCACCGGCGTCTTTGTCGGCAGCGAGGGCATGCTGGGCATCATCACGGAAATCACCCTGCGCATCATCCCGCATCCGCCGACCCGCGCGCTGCTGGGCGCGACTTTCCGCACTTTCCCCGAAGCCGCCGCCGCCGTGCAGAAAATCCTGGGTTCCGGGCATCTGCCCTCGGCTCTGGAGATCACGGACAAATTCACGCTTCAGGCCGCCCGGAGCTATCTGGGCGATGACCGCGCCCCGCATGGCGACGCCTATCTTTTTGTCGAGACCGACGGCCACGCGGAAGCGGTGGGGGCGGAGGCGAAAAAACTGACCGCCCTGCTGCGGGGATCCGGGGCCATCGGCATCAAAACCGCCACCACCGAGCAGGAGGTGGAGAATCTGTGGGCCCTGCGCCGCGAATTCTCCTACAGCCTCCGCGCCACCGGCCTCACCAAGCTCAACGAGGACGTGGTCGTCCCGCGCAGCCGTCTGGTGGAACTGGTGCAGTTCGCCGAGCACCTGCAGGCCGAAAGCGGGTTCCCCATCGCCAGCTTCGGCCATGCCGGGGATGGCAATATGCATGTGAACATCATGGTGCCCGACATGACGGACCCCGAGCAGCGGGCCCGGGCGGAAACCGCGCTCGACAAGCTTTTCCACTGCGTCCTCAGCCTCGGCGGCGTCATCAGCGGGGAGCACGGCATCGGCCTGGCCAAAAAACGCTGGTTCCGCGAGGCGGTGGGCCCCGTCTCCACCCAGGCGCACTTCGCCCTTAAAGCCGCCTTTGATCCCAAAGGCATTCTTAATCCGGGAAAATTCCTGGACTGATTTTCCTTCCGCTTTCAAAGCGGGTCCTCGTGCGAAGCGCGGACGGTGAACCCCCGGGCCAAGGAACCAGGCGGGAAAGCCGGTGCCCCGGACGAGGCTCAGCTTGCAAAAGCCGGCCGGCGGACCGACAGCAGGCATCGCCATGTCCATGGATCCCGTAAACGCCACCGTTTCCTGTTTCAGAAAATGGCCGGTGTCATCCGCAGGCACACCGGCGGATCATGGAGCCCTGACCGCACTTCCGGGCGCAGGCGTGGAGCGGAGGTCAAAAGGCTTTGCCGGGACAGGAGCCGGGATCCGCTCGGACACTTAATATCCAACAAATCATTTTATGTTCCTCCGTCAGCTTAACATTGAGAATTTTCGATCCATCAGGGATATGGAGATTGTCTTCCTTGGCGAGGACGGGCAGCCCGTGCGGAGAAATTTCCTGGTCGGGGAAAACGGCACGGGAAAATCGTCAGTGCTCAGGGCGGCGGCGCTGGTGCTGGCCGGCAGCGACGCTCTGCCGGAACTGATCAGTCAACCGGGCTCCTGGGTGCGGAACGGCGCCAAATCAGCACGGGTCACGGCGGAAATTCAAAATGCGGAGAATGAAACCCGATCCATCGTGCTTACGATAGGAAAGACCGATGGCGCGTCGGAGCTGATTAAAAACAACGCCAAAGGGCTGGCCGCTCTGGATGCGGCGCTGAAACACACCGAACGCAATTATTTCATGGCGGGATATGGCGCCAGCCGCCGGCTGGCGGATCGGGAAAGCCCCTTCAAATCGGACCGCGGACGCTCCCACCGCACTCAGGCGGTGGCGACGCTTTTCGATCCATCCGCGGAAATGAGCCCTCTGGAAAGCTGGGCCACGAATATTCACTACCAGAAGGGCGATGCGGGACTGGATTTAATCCGTGCGGTCCTCAAACCTCTGCTGAACGGCCTGGAGCTTGAAACGCTGGACAAGCGGAGTCATCAGCTCATTTTCAACACGCCCGACGGACTGGTGCCGCTCCGGCAGCTAAGCGACGGCTTTCAGAACATGGTGGCGTGGTGCGGCGACCTGCTGGCGCGGCTCAGCGAGGTTTTCGGGGACTATAAAAACCCCTTTGCTGTCCGGGGACTCCTTCTGGTGGACGAGATCGATCTGCACCTGCACCCCCAATGGCAGCGTCAGCTGCTGGATTATTTAAGGGAAACGTTCAGCAATTTCCAGCTTATCGCGACGAGTCATTCGCCGCTGACCGTTCAACAGTGCGGGCCCGGCGAGGTCGTCGCCATAAACCGCGAGCCGGGAAAGGGGCCGACGGCTGTCCGGTATCAGGCTGATCTGCGGCGCCTCCGGGTGGAGCAGATCGCGGCCAGCCCTATTTTCGGACTTGGGGACACCATCTCCCTGGAGGCGGAAAAACGGATTTCCAAAACACCACGGAGGAAAACCAAAGTGACGGATCCGGTTTCCCTGCTCAGCGACCTTCCGGTGCCGGGTTTCCAGTTTTTGGGAAAGGAGGATCTGGAACGGGTGAATGTTCTGCGCCATCTTGCGCAGGCCCTGACCGGTGACGGCGCGGCGGCAGTCAAGGCCTCCAAACGCTCCGCGGTGAAGACTTCAACCCGGACAAGCCGCAAAAAATGATTCAGCTTTTCAGAACGCGCAGCGCCGCCGCTGTTCCCGCCGCCTTCCGCGGCGACAAGCGGATAGCGAGGGAACTCGAAAATCTGGCGAAATGGCGGCGGGCCACACTGGCGGATCCGAAGGCCGCGAAACTTGCGGGCAGTCTCTGGAAGGCGGCCAAGAAACAGCTTAAGCTTGAAACCGATGCCGCCGGGGGCGGCAAGTGCGCTTTTTGTGAAAGCCGCACCGTCCGTTTTCACTGCGATGTGGAGCACTTCCGGCCCAAAGCCACCTATTGGTGGCTGGCGCTCTGCTGGGAAAACTACACTTTCAGCTGTCAGATGTGCAATCAGGTCTATAAGAGTGACCGGTTTGACATCCGGGGAACTGTCTTTCCGGAGCCGGCTGTCACCGTCGGCTCCTCCGATGCGGATCTGGCGGCGCTGGCCGGGACATTCGCTCCCGATCCTCTGGATCCGGAAGCCGGGCCCACGCTGGCCTCCTATCTTGAATCATGCGGCGCCGAGAAGGCGGGCATGATTCATCCTTATGATGAGGATCCGGAGTCTTACCTCGACTGGGAAGCGGATGAGGCGGGAAAACATGTGAAACCGGTTCCGAAGGCGGGAATCCGCGGACATAAAAAATGGGTCGCGCAAAACACTATCTCAACCCTGGGACTGGATGCCGATGACCTTTCCACGGAGCGCTGGAGAATCTACACGCTGTTCGTGGGATTCTGCGCCATAGTCAAAAGCACGGCTCCGGATTCCACCGCCCATCAGACCGCCACCGCTCAAGTGGCGGCCATGACAGCGGCGGATGCCAGTTATGCCGGCATGTGCCGATTTTACCGGCGGAGCTTTGGACTTTAGTTCTACATTGTTAAGTTATTTTGCTGGTTATCCCTGTCCGCTTCGCATGGG
>JAZKFB010000005.1:0-12317 GCA_040386695.1 Verrucomicrobiota bacterium | reverse complement strand
CCTGGTTAAAAACGGTTTCCTGAGCGCGGCACCATCCATGCCGAACACTCTTGGCCGGAAGCCTGCACCACCGGGGAATTAACAAAGTCGAATTAATCAAAGGGAGGCCGGGACGCGGTCCTTTGACTCTGGCCGCATGGGAAACCCTGTGCGGCTTCAAAGAAACCGCCCGATGATCGGTTCCAGACGCGCCACAGTTTCGGCCGGCCAGAGCGATTTGCCGGTGACCAGGGCCATGTCCAGAGCGCGGTGCTCCGGCCAGTCCGCTTCGGCGGGAATGCGCGGGATGGCGGCGGCGATGATGGATTTCGCGGCTTCGGCATTGGCGTGGAGGTGGCCGATGACGGTCATGGCGTTCACCGGCTCCTCCTCGACTTTCCAGCAGTCGTAATCCGTGATCATGGCCAGAGTGGCGAGGGCGATCTCGGCTTCGCGGGCGAGTTTGGCCTCCGGGAGATTGGTCATGCCGATGACGTCGAAACCCAGCTGACGGTTGGCCAGACTTTCGGCGCGGGTGGAGAATGCCGGCCCGTCCATGTTGACGTAAGTGCCGCCGTCATGAATCCGGCGTCCCTGTTCCTGGCAGACATCATGCAGAATGCCGCGCAGCCCGCCGCTCACGGGATCACTGAAACCGATATGGGCCACGATGCCCTGGCCAAAAAAGGTGTGGTGCTCCCGGCGGCTGGTGCGGTCGAAATACTGGTCCGGCAGGACAATGTCGCGCGGGGCGTATTCCTCCTTCAGGCTGCCCACGGCGGTGACGCAGATGATCCACCGCACCCCCAGGGACCGCAGAGCCCAGATATTGGCGCGGTGATTCAGCTCCGTCGGCAGCAGCCGGTGGCCCCGGGCGTGACGGGGCAGGAAAAACACTCTGCGCCCGGAAAGCCGGCCGCCGATGACGGCGTCGGACGGCGGTCCCCAGGGTGTCTCCACCTGAATCTCATGCTGTTCCTCCAAGCCCTCGATGTGGTAAAGTCCACTGCCGCCGATGATGCCGATGGCGGGTTCCGGCGCTGCTGATGGGGAATTCGTCATGACCCGCAGTCAGAGGCGGAATTCCCGGAAATTCAAGCTGTAACCGGCTATCCGGTGTCCGGGATTGAAGGCTGCGGATTGAAGTAAAAAGAAAAATCAGCCGGCCGCCGGCAGGGGCCGGAAGTAACCCCGGATACTGCGGCGGGGATAGCGGACACAAATCTGAACATGCGTGCTTTCCATAATGCGGGCGCCGGCATACAGCGGACGCCCTTCGGGGAAGGCTCCCCGCACGGTGTCGTAGGGATCGAGATTTTCCCGTTCCCGCAGGGAGTGGGTGAAATTGATCACCGCGCAGTCCAGATGCCGTTTCACCAGATCCAGATCGCCGGAAAATCCCGCTTCATTGAGGGGGAGGGACATATTCAGCCGGGTGAGCTGCTCATGGAGGATCTGATGGGAATTTTTCAGGTCCTTGAGTGATTCGGATTCCATCAAATCCAGGCAGTTGCCGAGTTCAATGACAGCGCCCACCACACAGGGCGTGTGAATTTGATGTTTGAAATGCTGCGGGTTTCTTTTCACCGTTTCCGCCCATGCCAAGGCGCGGCCGGGACTCTTTTCCCAAAAATAGGCACCCTCCCCCAGCCAGTCATGGGAGTTTGAACTCACTGTGACGTGATCTTTGCCGGAAAAGATGCGTTCCGCCGTCTCCGCATCGCATCCATGAAATCCCAGAATGAAGTCCGCAGTGCGCATCGTGATCGGGCTTCAGCGGTAGCGCCTGGAGAGCTTGTTGTCCCTGGTGATGAATCCGTGCTTGAGCAGGAAGGCGCGCACCGCTTCAGGGTCCTTCAGCATTTCCTCCGCACTTTTGCGGATTTGTTTCCGCTCCTTTTCGGCCTGCTCGGGGGTGCGGGTCGTATAGGGCGAAATGGAGCCAAAATCTCTCATGGGTGAGATAAACATAGGGCGGCGGCTGAATCAATCCGAATCACTCGTATAATGTTAGGAAACGGCTGCCGGGGATGGACCGCTCCGCTGGTGGCGAAGTCCGGGACCAGGACAGCTGTCCTCAAAATCCTCCTTTCCCCGCGGCGGGCGCAGCCGTATCATTTGAGGAATTCAGCCCCCATTTTTCCATTTTGCCCGCCATGAAGTGCGATGTTTGCGACGAGAACACAGCCACAGTCTTCCTCACCCAGATCGTGAAGGGGGACATGCAGAAAATCAATCTTTGCGAGCACTGCGCCAAGGAAAAAGGGGTCACGGACCCGACCGGCTTCGCGCTGGCGGACATGCTCCTGGGCTTCGGCCACGGCGAGCGCGTGGAGACCCAGCCCCAGGAGAAAGCCTGCGGCGACTGCGGAATGACGCAGACCACCTTCCGCAAGACAGGCCGTCTGGGCTGCTCCAGATGCTACACGGTTTTCGGCGAGGGCATGGACGGCCTGCTCAAGGCCATGCACAAGGGCACGCGCCACATCGGTAAAATGCCCGCCCACGCCGGCCAGCTCAAAGCCGAGGAGGACCGCCTGACCCAGCTCCGCGCCGATCTCGACGCCGCCGTTTCGGAGGAGCGCTTCGAGGAGGCCGCGCGTCTGAAAATCGAAATCAACTCTCTTGAGAAAAAACTCCGCTCCCGGGTGGCCGTATGAGCTGCGGCGGAGAAATTGAAACCGAGGGGCGCGAAGACACCAATGACAGGCGGAGACCGCAAGGCGGTGACAGTCACCTACCGTCAGGGGTGGCATTCATTCCGGAGGCCGTTCCCTTTTTTAAATTCTCCGCGGCCTGTGCCGCTATTTTACCAGGTTTCCTTCCCGCTCTCCGCGTCCTTCTGTTCAAATTCCTTTTCCGCCCCGCCTCCCCACGCTTTCCAAAACCATGATGAAATTCACCACTCTGCTGCGCCGTCCGCCTGAATGGATGGAGCACGACGGCCCGTGCCGCGATATTGTCCTGACCAGCCGCATCCGTCTGGCGCGGAATCTGGAGGGTCCGCCGTTTCCCGGCTGGGCGAAGAAGGAGAGCCGCGTGGAGATCATGCGGCAGTTGCAGCCCCGGGTGGAGAGCCTGTCCGTGATGAAGGACTGTTTTTCCGAGGACCTGGCGAATCTGGACGCCGTCAAAAAGCAGGTGCTGGTGGAGAAACACCTCATTTCCCGCGAGCAGGCCGCGAAATCCGGAGGCTGCGCCGCCGTGATCAACCGCGACCAGTCGTTCTCGATCATGATCAACGAGGAGGACCACCTGCGCATGCAGAGCATCCGGTCCGGTCTCGATCTGGCCGCCGCCCACGCCGGTCTCGACAAGCTGGACACGGAACTGGAGGAGCAGGTGCGTTTCGCCTGGGACAAACGTTTCGGGTATCTGACGGCCTGCCCGACGAATCTGGGCACGGGCATGAGGGCCAGCGCCATGCTGCACCTGCCGGCGCTGGTGCTTTGTGATCAGGTGAATCAGGTGATCCAGGCGGTGAACAAAATCGGACTGGCGGTGCGGGGGCTTTATGGCGAGGGGACGGAGGCGCTTTCAAATCTGTTCCAGGTCTCCAATCAGCACACTCTGGGCGAGCGCGAGGGCGAGATCCTGGCCCGCCTTGACAAGGTGATCCGCCAGATCATCACCCACGAGCGCAATGCCCGCCGCAAGCTGCTGGAGGACAGTCCGCACAAAGTCTGTGACCACATCGGCCGCGCCTACGCCGCGCTGCGGTTCGCGCACATCATCGAGAGCAAGGAGGCCCTGACGCATCTCTCCATGCTGCGGATGGGCACGGATCTGGGCGTGCTGCCGGCGACGGAGGCCCGGCTGATCGACACTCTGCTTCTGGAAATCCAGCCGGCCCATCTTCAGACCGTCAGTCAGCGGAAGCTCAGCGCCGGGGAACGCGACATTCTGCGCGCCGAAACCCTGCGCCGCCGTCTGAAGCATCTGCCGGAGCCGGACATGAGCGCCTGCACGGACCCGGACGCCGCGCCGGGCGGGCAGGGCAACATCACCTGAGGCGGGGGGCGGGCTTCCGCCTCAGCGGCGGCCGCGGTTATGATGGTTTCCGAACGCGTGCCGGAAAAAGGTGGCGCGGGCGGGGGCGGTCTGTTATGAAGCCGCGCCATGACGCGTGGAATTTTCCTTTTTCTCCTTCTGTCGGTTCCTTTTTCCCCCTGCCGCGCCGCCGACGGGGCAAAGCAGTGGATTGCGGTGGTGGCTCCGGAACTGCGGGAGACCCTGAAGCCTCTGGAGGAGCAGCGGAAGGCGGAGGGCTGGACGGTGACGGTGCTGACGGCGGAGGCGGATATTCAAAAAACACGGCCGCGGATCGCGGAGCTGGCGGCGGATCCGGGGCCGGTCTGTGTGCTCCTGGCCGGGGATTTTGCGCCGGAGGCGGGAGGTTTTGGGGTTCCGGCGGGCAAAGGCACGCAGCTGCGCATGGCCGGGAAATTATCCGACGCGCCCTGGAATGTGATTGATGGAAAACCGGGCCGGGTGGTGGAAACCGGCCGTCTTCCCGCCCGCAATGCCGGGGAGGCGGCGGTCATGGTCCGGAAAATTCTTGACTGGCCGCGGGAGTCGGCGGCGGCGGGACCGTTTCCGGTGGCGCGGCTGGTGGCCGGTCATCATGGCGCGGCGGGGCCGTTTTCGGGCATGGCGGACTCTTTGACCAATAATCTGGCCGGACGGCTGATTTCACGGCTGCCGGCGGCGTGGGAGCTTCAGGCCGCCGTGCACATTGACGGCAGTCCGTGGCAGGTTTCGGGAAATGATCTGAAAGCGGCGGCGGGCCGGATGATGACCTCGCCCTCGACCCTGCTGGCCTACATGGGCCACAGCGCTCCGGAGTCGCCGGTGAGCAAAACGATGTCGCTGCTGGGTCTCGGGGAATGGCGCGCTTTGAAGCCGGGACCGCCGCGCACCGGTCTGTTTTTCAGCTGCGGCTGTTTCACCACGGAGCTGGATCCGAAGGCGGAATCCTTCGGTTTCGCCGCCATGCGGGCCCCGGGTGGAGCGGCGGCGGTCATAGGCAGCCACGGGGAAACGTTCGCCGCTTTCGGATATCTGGCCATGTGCGGATTGGTGAATGCTTTGGATGCGGAAACCCCGCCCTCGCGGCTGGGGCAGCTCTGGCACGGAACGCGGGAGGGGCTGGCGAAGGAGGAGATCTCCTCGGCGGAATTCGCCATGCTGGACATGAGCGACGGCACCGGCGGCCGGGTGCCGCTGGCGGCCCAACGCTTAGAGCATCTGGAATCGTGGATGCTGCTGGGCGATCCCGCGATGCCCTTGCTGCCGCCCGCCCCGGCCATTAAGCTGACGGTTTCCGGCGAACCGGCGGCGGGCGGAATGCTCACGGTCAGCGGGACGCTTCCGGCTTCCGCCGCCGCGTCCCTGACCGGCAGCGGTCTGGCTCTGCGCGTGACTTTCGAGCGTCAGCCGGGCACGGTGCGTCAGGATCTGCCGGAAGTTCCGGAGACCGGCGACGCCCGACTCACGGCGGCGCGGGAACGGCGGCAGCTGTCGGAAAATGTGGTGCTGGCCGCCGGAGAAGTGAAGGCGGAAAAGGGAGCATTCACCACCAGTCTTCAGCTTCCCTCGCCTTTGCCCGGAGGACCCTGGGCGGTGCGCGTTTCGCCCGCCCAGGGACTGGGACCAGCGGGGGTGCTGAAGCTTCCCTAAGGAGGAGCGGCGGCATGGTGGGGGCTGATGGAGCATATAGGACCTATAAGACTTATAGAGCATATAGACCCTATAAATTTTATAGGAATGGAACCTGTTGCCATGAGCCTGCTTCCGGAGCCGGATTTCCCGCAATACCGTCCAGTCCGGGAGAAAGCCTGGATTCTGCTTGTCGCCCGGGCGATTCCCTGCCAATACACGCGCACATGAATTACCCGACCGAAGCGACAGCCCGGTGGCTGCAGGGCACCGCGCGTTTTTCGACAACGCGCTGGTCGCTGGTGCTGGAGGCGGGCGCGGACGGGGATGAGCGGGAGAAGGCGATGAATGAGTTCTGCCGGATTTACTGGTATCCGGTGTACGCCTTTATCCGCCGCCGGGGCACGGAGCCGGAACCGGCGCGGGATCTCACCCAGGGATTTTTCGAAAAACTGCTCACCCGCGACTGGCTGTCCGGACTGGAGCGGAAGGAGACGCGGTTCAGCACCCTGCTGTGCGTGACGCTGAAGAATTTTCTGGCCAGTGAATACCGGCGGGACACCGCTCTGAAACGCGGCGGCGGGCGGAAAACGCTGTCGCTGGACATGGCGCAGGCGGAGCACTGGTTCGGCGCGGAGCCTTCCACGGATGAGACGCCGGAGCGGCTTTTTGAGCGCCGCTGGGCGCAGGCGGTGCTGGAGGCGGCGCTCCAGCGGCTGGAGGCGGACTCCGTGGCCATGGGGAAGGGAACGCTTTATGCCGTGCTGCATCCGTTTCTTTCCCGCGAGCCGGAGGAGGGGGAATATGACTCCGCGGGCGCGGCGCTGGGAGTGGACCGGCGGGCGGTGGCGGTGGCGGTGTTCCGGCTTCGCAAGCAGTTGAAAGCCATGGTGCGCGAGGAGGTGGCGGAGGGCCTGCGGGACCCCTCCATGCTGGATGAGGAGATGCGCCATCTGGCGGCGTCCCTGTAGTTTCCTCCAGCGGATGCATTATTTTTGTAATCCGGTGATGAGACCGCAGTGTAAAAGGAGCCGGACATCCTTTGCTCTGTTATTGTTTCTATGATTGAACCGTCATCCCCCTCCTCCGCTGGCCCCGGAGTGATGACGTGCTCATCCTGCGGAGGGGTGCTGCCGTCCGGCGGAAAACCGGGTTTGTGCCCGAAATGCCTCTTTCTGGTGTCCTGCGGGGATGGTGATGAGGAAAATGAGGAGCCGCTGGAAAACTCCCAGGATGAGGAACTGCCCTGGGCCCGGCTGGGGGATTACGATATTTACGATGAGATCGCGCACGGCGGCATGGGCATCGTTTACCGCGCCCGGCAGCGGCGTCTGGGCCGGGTGGTGGCGGTGAAGGTGCTGCGCGGAGGGGAACTGGCGGAAAAGGAGGCCCGGCTGAGGTTCCGCATGGAGGCGGAGGCGGCGGGGAAACTGCATCACCCCGGCGTGGTGGCGATTTTTGATGTCGGCGAGGACCATGGGGTGTGCTGGTTCTCCATGGAGTACGTGCCGGGGGAAAATCTGGCGCAGCGCGTGCGGGACAATCCTCTGGAGGCCATGGAGGCCGCCCGTTGTCTGGAGCGGATCGCGTCCGCCATTCAGCATGCACACGATCACCGGGTGCTGCACCGCGATCTGAAGCCCTCGAATATCCTCATGGGCGTGGAGGATCAGCCCATGGTGACGGATTTCGGGCTGGCCAGGAAGCTGGAGAGCCTCAGCACACTTTCCGGCACCGGACCGCTCACCCGCACGGGGCAGACGCTGGGGTCGCCGGGGTATGTCTCCCCGGAGCAGGCGCTGCATGGGGACGCGGACCCGAGATCGGATGTCTATGGTCTGGGCGCGGTGCTTTATCATGCGCTGACGGGCCGGGCGCCGTTTGTGGGGCCGACGCTGGATTCCATCCTGCTGCAGCTCCGGGAAACCGAACCGGTGGCGCCGCGCCGTCTGAATCCCACCGTCCCGCGCGATCTGGAGACGATCTGCCTGAAGTGTCTGGAGAAATCACCCGCCCGCCGGTATGCCACGGCGGCGGATGTGGTGGAGGATCTGAAGCGGTTCCAGCGGGGGGAAACCTTGAAGGCGCGCCCGGTCTCCAAATTCGGAAAAGCGGTGCGCTGGTGCCGCCGCCGCCCCGGTCTGGCGGGCATGGCGGCGGCTTTTCTGCTGGCGGCGCTGGGGGGAACACTGGGAATTTTCCATCAGTGGCGGCGGGCGGAGAACACCGCCGTCCAGGAATACGGCCAGCGGATGCAGGCACTGGCCAGCGGGCGCTCCGTCCGTCTGCGCCACTACGCCGCCAATATGTACGCCGCCAGCCAGGCCCTGCTGGCGGAGGATATGGGCCAGGCGGAACGGCTGCTGGAGCCATGGCGGCCGGTGGAGGGCGGCGAGGATTTCCGCGGGCCGGAGTGGTTCTGGCTGAAGCACCGGACCGAAAGCCAGGACACCGCCGTTCTGGAGGGACATCCCTGGATTGTGGCCTGTCTGGCGATTTCACCGGACGGACGCTGGCTCGCGAGCGGCGGCCGTTTTGTGAATGGCTGGGGCAGCGAGCAGACCACGCTCTTTGTCTGGGATCCCGTCACCCGCCGCCGGGTGTATGATTTTCCGCTGGATATGGGGTCGGTGAAATCCCTCCAGTTCACCCCCGACGGCACCCGGCTGATGATGGTGGCGGCCGGCCGGGCGCGATTTTTCCGCACCGGCTCCTGGGAGGAGACCGGGCCCCAGGTGCCGGCCACTTTCGCCTGTCTGGCCCATGAAAAACCCTGGCTGGCGGTGGCGGGCCCCGGGGAGGGGGCGGTGCTGGTTTACGACACCGGCACCGGTCAGGAAATCCGCCGGCTCCCGGTGGAGGGATCGGCCTGCGCGTTTCTGCCGGGGGACCGCTCCCTGGCGGTGATGAGCGGCCTCGGCGGGGTGAAAATTCTGGATCTGGAGGGACATGAGGCCCCCCGCGACTATCCCACCCCGCATCTTTTGAACGCCATCGCCATCTCGCCCGACGGCCATTGGCTGGGAGCTGTCGGCGGACCGGAGCCGCTGGTGTGGGATCTGACCCTGCCGCAGGGACATGCGCCGCGCCGTTTCACCGGTCACCGGCTGGATGTGAAAGGGGTGATTTTTTCGCGCGACAGCCAGCGCCTGATCACCACCGGATCGGACCGCACCATCCGCTACTGGAATGTGGACAACGGCCTGCCGGCGGGGACCATGCGCGGGCACCGGGATGAGGTGTGGTGCGCGGGAATGGACCCCCAGGAACGCTGGCTGGTGACCGGCGGCAAGGATGCCACCGTGCGGCTTTGGCCCGCCAGTCCGCCATCCGAGCCCGTCTGGCCGGAGCAGTCCGCCAACCGTCCGGTGCTCTGGTCCGCCGACAGCAAACGCATGCTGCTGGTGCATCAGGACCTGAAAACGGTGATCATCGACCCCGTCACCCGCAGCGTCTGCGCGCCGCTGCCCCAGTGGGGGGATGCCGCCGCGCCTGGCGGATTGTGGGTGCGGCTGATGGAGAATCCCACCCGGCTGGAATATTTTGACGATACGGGCAATGGGGTCCGGGTGCGCAATCTGGAGGGAAATCCCACTCCTTTCCGGGACGTGAACCGCAAGGTCTGGTCGCGGGACGGCAGCCGTTTCTGCCTTGTGCTGCCTGAACGCCAGGTCGGCGTCTGGGACACCGCGACCGGAAAAAAGGTGGGGATTTTCCCGCGTCCCGCCGGCGGCAACTGGCTGCCCGCCGTGCTCAGCGCGGACGGCCGGCAACTGGCCCTGGCCGGTTCCTCCGCTGCGGTGGTGCGCCTTTACAGACCGGACACCGGGGGGATGCGCGACCTCGTCGGGCACTCGGCGCCGATCACCACTGTGGCTTTCTCCCCGGACGGCAGGCAGCTTGCCAGCGCCGGTGTGGATGCCACGATCCGTCTCTGGGACACCGCCACGGGAAGCCTTCAGGCGGTGCTGCGGGGGCATATTCAGGATGTGGACTGCGTGGAGTATTCCCCCGACGGCCGCACTCTGGCCAGTCTGGGGAATTTTGAGGCGCTGCGGCTCTGGAATGTCGAAACCGCCAGCGAGGTCACCACGCTCCCGCTGCCGCTGGGCGCCTACTGGGTCAGTTTCAGTCCCGATGGAGCATGGCTGGCCGTCAATCAGGGCGATTCCAGCCAGCGCGCCAATCCGGAGCTGGAGCGGGTCCTGCTTTTCCCCACCGGCCCGCATCCGGAAGGGGATTAATCGCCGCCGCCGTTCTCCTCCCGCCCGTTTCCCCGCTGTGCGCCTGCGGGGCCGGCCGCCATAAAAACCGCCGCATGGAGATCGCCGTCAGGTGAGGCCGCGGTTGATTGAGGAAAGGCCCGGCCGTTCACTGCGTCTTATCTTCCCATGCGCCGGTCACTCCGCTTTTCCACTCTTTCGGTTCTCTCCATGCTGGCCGGGGCGGTCATCAGCTCGCCACCGGCAGCCGCGGCCGCGGACTGGCCGCAGTTCCGGGGGCCGAATTCGGATAATATCGTCACGGCGGAAAAAGTCCCGCTCGTCTGGAGCCGCACCAAAAACATCGCCTGGCGGGTGGATTTGCCCGGCAAAGGCTGGTCGTCCCCGGTGCTCAGCGGAGGAAAACTCTATCTGACCACCGCTGTGGCGGACGGATCCGATCAGGATGCCCAGGGCGCGCGCTCCCTGCGGGCGATGAGCCTTGATCCCGCCACCGGCAAAGTGCTGTGGGACACCGAGATTTTCCGTGAAGCCGCCAACTCGCCGCGCATTCACGACAAAAACAGCCACGCCAGCCCCACGCCGGTGGCCGCCGACGGGAAACTTTATGTCCACTTCGGTCATGAGGGCACGGCCTGTCTGGATCTGGAGGGTAAAAAAATCTGGGAGCAGCGGGCGCTGACCTATCCCCCGGTTCACGGGGGCGGGCCGTCGCCCCTGCTGGTCGATGGCCTCCTCATTTTCCCCTGCGACGCCGCCGAGGGGCCTTTTCTGGCCGCCCTTCACGCCAGGGACGGGACCATTGCCTGGAAAACCCCGCGCACCAGCGGCGCGAAACGGAATTTCTCCTTCTGCACGCCCGCGCTCATCACGTGGGAGGGCCAAAAACAGGTCATCAGCCCCGCCAGTGACGCCGTCGCCGGCTACAATCCCGCCGACGGCAGGGAATTGTGGAAAGTGCGCTACGACGGCTATTCCCTGATCTGCCAGCCGGTTTTCGGCAATAATCTGATCTATTTCAGCACCGGATACGACAACGCCATCACCTATGCCGTGCGCCCCGGGGGCAGCGGCGATGTCACGGAGAAAAATGTGGCCTGGACCCAGCCCAAGCGCGCTCCCAACACGCCGTCGCAGATTCTGCGCGGCAGGGAGCTTTTTCAGGTGGCGGACAACGGCATCGCCTCGTGCCTCGACGCCCTGACCGGTGAAATCCTCTGGCAGGAGCGCACCGCCCGCACGACCTCGGCCTCGCCTCTTCTCATCGGCGACAAGTTGCTGATTATCGACGAGTTCGGCACCGCCACGGTCCTGCGCGCCGCCCGGACTTTTGAAAAAATCGGGGAAAACAAGCTGGACGGCGAGCGCGTGCTGGCCACGCCGGTGCCGGACGACGGCGTCCTCTACGTGCGGACCGCCACCGGGCTTTACCGGATACAGGAACAATAAGCCGGCCGCGCGCCGCTGTCGTTTTGCGCGCCGCCGCCCCGGTTTCCCTCCGTTGGCTCTCCGTGAATTGGCATTTGTCATTTTTTAAAAAGCATCCACAGTCCCCGCCCCTATGTTGACTTTCTTCATTTACCTCGTTGGCACCCTGCTTGTCCTGGTGTGCCTGCTCATCGTGCTGCTGGTGCTCATGCAGCGCCCCAAACAGGAGGGACTCGGGGCCGCTTTCGGAGCCGGGGTGACGGACCAGATCTGGGGTTCCCAGACCACCAATGTTCTTCAGAAAGGCACCGTTTATCTCGGTGTCTGCTTCTTTATTCTCAGCCTCGCCCTGACCGTTCTGGAGGCCCGCAGGTCCAGGGAACTCACCGGCATGCAGGTGCCCGCCACGGTGATCGTTCCTGAAACCGCCCCCGCCCTTCCGACGGGAACGCCCGGTTCCCCCATTCAGATTACCCCCGGAGGTCCTGATTCCCCGATTCAGATTACTCCTGGCGCGCCGGATTCCCCGATTCAGATCACACCGGGCACTCCCGGCTCTCCGATCCAGATCACGCCGACGCCAGCGGCTTCCGAAGTTCCGCCTCCCGCCATTCCGGCTCCGGTAACTCCGGCTCCTGTGGAAAGCACCCCTCCTGTGGTCCCGGCGGCTCCCGTTCCTCCTGTTGAGACACCCGCCCCGGCCGCCCCTGCGCCCGTGACCCCTCCGGCTGAATCCGCCCCCGCCCCCGCAGCGCCCGTCACTCCCCCAGCCGAACCCGCTCCGGCCCCCGCAGCGCCCGTCACTCCCCCAGCGCCCGTCACTCCCCCAGCCGAACCCGCTTCCGCCCCTTCGGCCCCCGTGACTCCTCCGGCCGAACCCACTCCCGCCCCCGCGGCCCCCGTCACTCCTCCGGCCGAACCCACTCCCGCCCCTGCGGCCCCCGTGACTCCTCCGGCCGAACCCACTCCCGCCCCCGCGGCCCCCGTCACTCCTCCGGCCGAACCCACTCCCGCCCCTGCGGCCCCCGT
>JAZKFB010000004.1:0-141287 GCA_040386695.1 Verrucomicrobiota bacterium | reverse complement strand
CTCAAACACCCCAAGCCTGACCGCCACTTTTACAGAATAACATTTGCACGGCCCCGCCGGTGCGGATCAGCGGCGGTGGGTTCTGTAAAGAAGCGTCAGCAGAATGACGGCAAGACCCACAAAAAGGCCGCCGCCGCCGAGGGAAATGCCGGAAACATAGTCGTCGTCCGAAGCTTTGGTCATGACGAGATAGGTGATCTCATCCAGCACCAGCCCGCTGCCGATTCCCAGAGCCACGCGCGCCAGCACCGCCGTCAGCCTCCGCCGCGTCCCGAAAGCCAGCACAAAAGCGGCGGGAATGAGGATGAGGACGCCCGTGAACAGATGATGCACCAGATACCCGCCGGGATAAACATGCTGAACGCGCACCAGATGAAGGTAGAGCCGCAGTGCCGCGAAAGTCCCCAGCATCGGCCACAAAATCAGTCTCAGGGTTTGCCGGGCGGTGGGATCGGCGGGGGAATCGCTCATGCCCTCACTCTGCGCGGGCGGTCCGCAAAGCCAAGCGGACCCTTCTCCCCGCCAAATGGCCGCGCACCGTTTCCCAAAAACCGTCACCCGCCGCTCCCGACCCGCCGCGCGCCACTCCCGGCCCGCCGCGCGCCACTCCCGGCCCGCCGCACGCCGCTCCCGACCCGGATCAATCGGTTCTTAAACGAGGGTGTGCAAGGTCGGGAGCGGCACCGGCCGGGGAAGGAGCCTACAGTTTGCGCAGGTAATCCATGCTCTGCTGAATGCTCTTCAGCGGGGCGGGTGACTGGTCCTGCTCGACGTGACAGATTTTGACACCGGCCTCCTTCGCGGCGGCGAGGACGGGTTCCAGTGGGATGGTGCCGTTGCCAAGTTCCTTAAAGGCGTCGGCCGGGAGGCCGGTGGAGTAGGCGGGCGTGGGGATGCCGGATTTCAGATCCTTGAGGTGGACCTGGGAGACGCGGCCACTCAGTTTTTTCAGGAGATCCACAGGCTCCAAGCCGGCGATTTTCACCCAGAAAATGTCCACTTCGAACTTCATGTCCGGGGAAAATTCCTCCATGAGGATGTCGAACCCGCGTTTGCCGCCCTCCTTGGGCTCGAATTCGAAATTATGGTTGTGGTAGGCGAGCTGAATGCCGGCCTCCTTCGCCTTGGCGGCAGCTTTGTTGGCGTTGGCGGCGACCTTTTTATAATCGTCCAGGGTCCTGCGGTTGCCGTCGGCGAGGTAGGGGATCACGAGGTGGCTGAGGCCGGCCTCCCTGGCTTTGTCGAGGATTTTGAGGAAGTCCGACAGGGAATCGTCCTTCGGATTCACCACCGAATCCCATTCAAAATGGGAGGAATGCAGTTCCAGTCCGCAGTCCCTGGCGGCGGCGATCATGGGGCCGCAATTCGGGAAGCCGTACATTTCCCCCTGTTTGTAACCGGCGGCGGCGACGGCTTTGATGGTGCCGGCGGTGTCGGCTTTGATCTCGTTGCGCAGGGTGTAGAGCTGGAGACCGATGGTTTTGCGGTAAACATCGTCCGCCGCGAGGGCGGCAAAAGCGGGCCCGGCGCTGAGGGCAAAAGCGGTGGAGGCGGAGCTGCGGAGGAAGTGGCGGCGGTTCATCCGCAGGGTTTAACACCGGCAGCGGCGGCTTGCCAAGCTCCGCGATGCGTAATCTCCGGCCGCATGAAACAATCTTAAGGAAGAGCGGACTTCCGCAGGCTCCCGCCGCTGGCAACCCCGGGCTGGCTTTGCGCTGGTGATTGTACCCACCCGTTTGCCGGGAAGCTCCGTGTGCGGGGGGGGCGCGTCCCCGGGGGGAAATCCGGCGGCGGTTATACGGGAACGAGTTCCGCTTCGGCTTCGGCGGGTTTGGGCTCGACCCATTTGCCGTGGGCGCGGATGAGATCCTTGAGGCGCTGGACAGCTTCGGCTTCCGGGATGTTGAACTCCACGGGGGTTTTGCCGACGTAGAGATTGATCTTGCCGGGCGCGCCGCCGACGTAGCCGAAGTCGGCGTCAGCCATTTCGCCGGGGCCGTTGACGATGCAGCCCATGACGGCGATGCGCACGCCCTTCAGGTGACCGGTGGCTTCGCGGATGCGGCCGGTGGTGCTCTGGAGGTT
Source organism: Verrucomicrobiota bacterium (assembly GCA_040386695.1). Lineage (GTDB taxonomy): Bacteria > Verrucomicrobiota > Verrucomicrobiia > Verrucomicrobiales > V1-33 > CAIZWU01. Next base: position 139,202 of record JAZKFB010000004.1, on the reverse strand, counting down.
GAAGAGAGTGCGGCCACAGCTGGGGCAGGCCACATAGTCGGTTTTGAAAATGCGGGTGCCGGCGGCCTGGAGGATGTTGTAGGCGAGACGGAGGCTGGCGCCGGGAGCGGATTCGCCCTGGATGAGCACCGCGTCGCCGATGCCGTCGCAGAGCAGGGAACCGATGTTCGTCGCGGCGGGCAGCAGGGCTTCGAGGAACGCGCGCTCCGGATCGGCGGAGGGCGTGCAGGTGTCCTTGAGGAGAATCGGATGCCGGGCATCCACGCGGGAGGCGAGCAGGCGGTAGGAGGGAATGATGGGATGCGGCCAGCCTTCGGGGAGGGTGATGGCCTGCGCTTTTCCGGAGGCGTTCAGCGCGGCGACGGCGGCGCTGTCCAGAGGATTCACGGCCAGCACGCCGCTGGTGTCGTGGATGATTTCCGGCTGATATTCGCCGAGCTGTTTGAGCTTGTGGGCGACGGCGTTCCAGTTCGCCTGGCTGGTGAAAACGCGGACGGTTTCCCCGCCGCCGAGGCCGAGGCCCTGGATTTCGACGCGTTCGCTGGCGCGGCGCTGGTAGCTGAAGGGATCGTAGGAAACGCCGTCCGTCACGGGGGGCAGGGGCTCGCGGGAGCATTCGGCGGCGACGCTGCGCACGAGGGCGCGGGCGACGGGAATTTCGTGAATGGCGTCCTCGGTCAGGGAAACGCGGATGGTGTCGCCGATGCCGTCGCTGAGCAGGCTGCCGATGCCGATGGCGCTTTTGATGCGGCCGTCCTCGCCGTCGCCGGCTTCGGTGACGCCAAGGTGGATGGGATAATTCCAGTCCGCTCCCTGCTGATCCAGAGCGCCGATGAGCAGCCGGTAGGCCTCGATCATGACCTTCGGATTGGAGGCCTTCATCGAGAAGAGGAAATTGTGGTAGTTCTGTGACCGGGCGATGCGGGCGAACTCCAGGGCGCTCTCCACCATGCCGCGCGGGGTGTCGCCGTAGCGGTTCATGATGCGGTCGCTGAGACTCCCGTGGTTGGTGCCGATGCGCATGGCGCGGCCCTTTTCCTGACAGAGCCGCACCAGGGGGATGAACGCGGCTTCAATGCGCTCCAGTTCCTCGGCGTACTGGTCGTCGGAGTATTCGCGGACCTCGAACTTTTTCTTATCGACGAAATTGCCGGGATTGATGCGGACTTTCTCCACCCACTTGGCGGCCTCCATGGCGGCGTCGGGTTTGAAATGGATGTCGGCGACCAGAGGAACATCGCATCCGGCGGCCAGCAGACCCGCTTTGATGTGCTCCAGATTCTGGGCGTAAATCCGCGTCTGGGCGGTGACACGGACGATTTCGCAGCCGGCCTCCACCAGGCCGAGAGCCTCCTTCACACAGGACTCCGTATCGCGGGTGTCGCTGGTGAGCATGCTCTGAACCCGCACCGGATTGTCCCCGCCGATGGCCACTTTTCCGACCGTGACCACACGGGTGCTTCTCCGCTGATAGCGGTGGAGGTCAGGGCAATAACGGAGGATTTCGGCTGCGGTGTTCACGGGGCAAAATAGGCCGCCGGAGCGGGGTGGCGCAAGAGCGCAGTCCCCGGCGCCCGCCGGTGAGTTTGTGCTGTCGGTGCGGCCGGCGCATTCGATTCTCCGTCAGGCGGGAGTCACCCCGGAGGAATTCAGCCGACTACTGTGAAAAGAAAAAAGGGCGGACTGCCTGTCCGCCCTTTTGGGAATCGTGGAGTGAATGACCGGATCCGGATCAGTTTGAAGCTCCGGCCGCCGCCGGGGCGGGAGGGGCGGCGAATTTGATCTCGATTTCCTTGCCACCGCCTCCGCTGAGGCCGCCGATGTCCTTCAGAGTCACGAAGCACACAAAGGACAGCAGCAGGAGCACGCAGGCGGTCTGGAGATATTCCATGACCCTGAGGCTGGCCGCTTTGCCCCGGACCATTTCGATCAGGCCCATGGTGATGTGGCCGCCGTCCAGAACCGGCAGGGGCAGCAGGTTGAAAATGGCGAGGCCGATATTGAGCATCACGCCGAAGAAGAGGAGATACTGGAAGGCGTACTCGCTGGAAAGAATGTTGTAGAGGGCGTTCATGATGCCCACAGGACCGCTCATGTAGGCCAGTTTCACCCCGGAGCTGGGAACAATCAGGCCGCGGAGGTTGCTGACGGAATTGGCGGCCATGCTGTAAACCAGCCGGAAGGGATTGGGATGCACGGGCTGGATGGCTTTTTCATCCGCCAGCCCCATGAACAGGCCGGGCTGGGGTTTGTCCAGACCCTCGGGCAAAGGCTCGCCGTCCGGTCCGGGCAGGGGTTTGGCGGGAACGAGAGTCAGGTTCAGGGTTTCCTCCCCGCGCCGCACCTCCAGCGGAATGGGCTGGCCTTCCCGTTTTTCCGACAACTCAAAGAGCCGGTCCCCGCTCAGGACTTTTTGACCGTCCACCGCCAGGATGCGGTCGCCGGGTTTCAGGCCGGCCAGAGCCGCCGGACCGTGGGGGCTGACCTCCTTCACCTTCAAATCCATGGCCGGGCCAATACCCGCGCGGCGGAAAGGCGGGCGGCCCACCACGCGGGTCCACCAGGATTTCTGCGCCCATTCCTCCGCCTCCTTGCCTTTGCCGACGGGGGCGTCCACCTTGATGTCCAACGGGGCGGCGACGCCCGGACGCTGGACCAGAAAGTCGATGGGGTTCTGCTCACTGGAAATAATCGCCCACTGAACGCTGCCGTAAGCGCCGCCAAAACCGGTCATCTCCCGGCCGTCGATTTTAAGGATTTTGTCCCCCGGCAGCAGTCCGGCTTTGGCGGCCGGGCTCCCCTCCTTGACGTAACCGATGACCGTAGTCACCTCCGTCGGCGGCTGGGGCCGGCCGAAATAGCTGACCAGACAGGCGAAAGCGAGGGCCAGCAGCGCGCTGAAAAGCGGCCCGGCGAAGGCCACAATGATCTTGTCGATGGGCTTCACCGGCGGCAGGACCTCCGCTTTCTCATCCGTTTTCCCTTCAATGGCCTCCATGGGAGCCATCTGGGGCAGGGCCACAAATCCGCCGATGGGGATGGAGCCCAGACCATACTGCACCCCGTTGTAAGTCCGCTTCCAGATGGGTTTGCCCATCCAGATCTGGAATTTCTCCACTTTCAGGCCCCGCCAGCGGGCGGCCAGAAAATGTCCCCATTCGTGGATCAGGATGACAAAGTTGAAAACCAGCAGGGCGACAAGGAGAGTGCCGATGAAACGGAGCACGTGAAGCAGTTCAGTCATGCGGAGAGAAGCGGGAGGGGACGGTCGGGCGGAACGGGCAAGGTGGGGCGGAATGGATGGATTTCCATAGGGATTCCCGTCGAATTTCCCCGACGGTTCTCCCCGGAGTTCCTGCGGGAAGCGCCGCTCCGGCGGGGAATTGTGCGCGAATTCGCGCTGGCGGGCGGCCAGGCCGGGATTATGGGCGCTGCCGCCCGGAAAATTCACGGGCTCCTGCCGAACATGACGTTTCAGCGCCTGACCGTTTTTCTGATCGCCGCGCTCACGCTGAGCGCCTGCACGAATATCGCCACCGTCCGCGAGGTGACGCCGCGTTATCTGCCTCCCGCTCAAACCCAGCCCGGCGCTCCCGGCGCCCAGGCTTTGGAAAAGGCGGTGACCGCGCTGTCCGTCGCTCCCGCGCTGGAGAAAAAAACCCCACTGTCCGCCGGGGAACGGTATGCCTCCGCGCTTCAGAGCGCCGCTGAGGAACTGGAAAAGCACCCGGGAAACGCCGAGGCGCGGCATATTTACAATTTCTCGCTGGAGCGCATTTTCTCCCTGATCCGCGCCCGGAAATACCCGGCGTGGGCGGCTCCTTTTCAGATGGGGCGCTACACCCTTTGCCTCCACGGCGTTCCCCGCGACGGCTGGGACCCGAAGATTTATGATTTCCTGCCGGATGATCAGGTCGAAATCGGCGGACGGTATATTAAAGAGCGGGTGGTGCGCGACGGTCTGGGAGCGACGCTGGTGGCCATCGGCCGCGAGCCAAAAAAGAATCACCGGAAGGATTTCAGCATGTCCCGGACCTACTACGGGGTCACGGCCATCGCCCGGTTCCGGGGAAACCGCTGCGAGGTTTCATTCCACGATCCGGTGGATGAATCGACCGTGAAACTGGGCGGGCACACCTACCCGCTGGCGGCGGATTTCACGACTTCCCTGGCGATTCTGCTCACGCGGGAGCTTCCTGAAAAGCTGGGTATTCTGCGCCTGCTGGATCCCGACAAATACGGCGATGACGCCCAGATGATCCGGCTGCGGCCCTACAGCGACGAGCGCATTCCGCTTCTGCTGGTCCACGGTCTCATGGACACGCCCGCCACCTGGGTGCCGCTGGTGAACGCCATGCGCGCCGACCCCGAGCTGCGGCGGCGGTATCAGGTCTGGGTTTATTCCTATCCCAGCGGCTACCCCTATCCCTACACCGCCGCGCTGCTGCGGCGCGAGCTGGACCGGGCCAAAATCGCCTTTCCCCGTCACAAGCCCATCGTCGCGGTGGGCCACAGCATGGGCGGCATTGTCACCCGCCTGATGCTCACGGACAGCGGCGATAAGGTCTGGGACGCGTATTTTCACAAAAAGCCCTCCGCCATCCGCATGTCCGCCCGGGAGAAGGCGCTGATGCAGGACATGCTCATCTTCAAATCCCGCGACGACATCGCCCGCGCGGTTTTCCTGAATTCCCCGCACCGCGGCGCTGTCCTGGCCGGAAACTGGGTCGGGAAAATCGGGAGAAAGCTCATTCGGGTGCCCAAACTCATGATCTCCATCGGCGACGCCGTGAGGCAGGTGGTCATGCTTTCCCAGGGCGGACTGGCGTATGAGGATCTGCCCACCAGCATCGACAGCCTGACGGCCACGAATCTTTTCGTGAAAACCGTGGGCAAGCTCCCGCTGAACCCCCGCATTCCCTTCCACAGCATCATCGGTGACCGGGGCAAACCCAAAGCCCAACTGAATCCTGAACGGGGCAGCGATGGTTTTGTTCCCTACTGGAGCAGCCACCTTGAAGGCGCCCAAAGTGAAAAAATCATCCCCAGCAACCACACCGGCCACCAGAGCCCGGAAGGCATCGCCGAGGTCCTCCGGATTCTCCACCTGCACCTGAAAACCGTCCGTTGACCCGCCTCGGGCGGATATTCCAGGGCCGGTGAGGAACAGGCGGCCGTCCGTCCTGTCCCGGACCATGGATTTGGCCTCCGTTTTTCAGGGCAATTGCCGCTCCCACCGCGTGGCCTGCCAGAAAAACAGATGCGGGCCCTGAGTCCCGATATCATACCAGACCGCTCCCGCCGGACCCTGCCCGCCGTGACGCTTCCAGCGGGCGGAAAGCGCCTCCTGGGTCTCCGCGATGACCGTCCTGCCGGGCAGGGCGAAATAGGGATCGCTCACAAAAAGCCGTCCGCTGGCGCTTTCGAACAGCCAGCGGATTTCCCGCCGGGGCGGAGGCGCGGTGGCGTAAACCGCCTCCTGGTCCGCTGTCCAGCGCACCTCCCCGATCCGCGTCTCCCGCGGCCGGCAATCCACATGCTGGATCAGCCGGGGAGGTCCCGCCGTGCCCTCCGGTTCGTCAAAAATCCACGCTTCCCGCGCCGAGGCGTGACCGCGCTGGAAAAAGGTCAGCGTCCGCGTCCCGTCCTCCGTGCGGCGGCGCATCAGGGAGGGATGGCGCAGGATATTCCGCACCTCCAGACCGGTGAACCCCGCCAGCAGCAGGAACATCAGCCCGAACACCACACGCGGCAGGCACGCCGCTCCCGCCGGAACTTCCGGAGGATCTTCGGGCGGGGGGGAGCGTCGGGCCATAGGGTTCCAGGAGACGGGGAGTGCCGGCGGCGGAGCCGCCACCGATGGCACGGATTCGGAAAAAGGGAAGAAATCACCGTTTCCGGATCCTTCCGCAATCCCTCCGGGAACCCCCTGAATTTTTTCCGGGCCCGTAACTTTTTCTCGCCGAACGCTCTCTCCTCCGATAGGTTGACATTGTAAAGACCCACGTCCAACCCAGCCCCACAACCTCCTCACCCTTATGGAAATCTTTGTCTCCAAGGAAAATCAGCAGCACGGACCTTACGATCAGGAGCAGTTGCTGACCCTGCTCAACGACGGGAAGCTCACCCGGAGGGATCTCATTTTTTATGACGGTCTCGGTGAATGGAAGCCGCTGGAGGAGGTTTTCGAGGTGGAGGAGGCCCTCATGCATTACATGGACGAGGGGCAGGACGCGGAGGTCGTGGCCGAGGTGTATCAGCAGGTCACCCAGATCATCAGCAGCCACGAGCAGATTTTCTACATCGCCCACCAGAAACGGAAGCTGATGAAAACCAAGCCCGACGCGGTGATCGTCACCAACGAGCGGCTCATCATCATCCATCAGGGCCTCGGCGGCAGCCGCGTGGAGGACCACCAGTGGAAGGACATCATCCGCGTGGAGATGAAGGAGGGCCTCATGGGCACCACTTTCTCCATGCTCGACCGCAACGACCACATCATCCAGGTGGACGACCTGCCCAAACCGCAGCTGGAGAAACTCTACCTTTTCTCCCAGGAGATGCGGTCGTAGAAGACGGCAGGGCAGGAATTTTTTTGAATTCATCCCCATCCTGGCGGCATGCGCGTGTCATCCCATGATTGTTTACGTGGATGTTGACGACACTTTGGTAAGATCCGTCGGCACCACCCGGATTCCGATTCCCGGTGTGGTGGAGCATATACGTCAGCTCAGAACGGATGGAGCGGAGTTGTACCTCTGGAGTGCGGGCGGAGCGGATTATTGTCGCCGGACGGCTGCTGAACTGGGCATTGAGGATTGCTTTGTGGCGTTCCTGCCCAAGCCCCGGATCATGATCGACGATCAGGAAGTAAGAGACTGGGTGTTCTGCACCACCTTTCATCCCTCGTCCTGTGCCGGAAAGACGCTGCAGGATTATTTTTTATTCTGATGCCGTATCCGTACCCAAGCGTCCGGCAGTATGTCTGGAATCAAATGCCTGATCTGGACCGCCGCTTTTTCGACCGCCATTTTCTCACCGTCGCCCGCGAGCTGGTCGGCTGCACGCTGCTCTGGAAGGGCTGCGGCGGGCGGATCGTGGAGGTGGAGGCTTATGCGGTGGATGGAGATGCCGCCTGCCACACCGCGACGCGCCGGAGCAGCCGGTTGTTTTATGAGCAAAATCCGCCGGGCACGGCTTACGTGTATTTAAATTACGGCATTCACTGGATGCTGAATGTGCTGGCGCGGGACGGGATCCTTCTCATCCGGGCGCTGGAGCCGCTCCATGGCATTCCGGAGATGCAGGCCCGGCGCCGTCAGGAAAAACTACGCGCGCTCTGCTCGGGGCCCGGTAAACTGGGCCAGGCCTTGGGATTCACGGGGCAGGATCACGGAACGGACCTGACCGATGGTGTCTTCCGCTCCGGCGGTCCGGCGGAAATTGTGACCGATCAGCGGATCGGCATCACCAAAGCCGTCGAATTCCCCTGGCGGTTTCTGGAGGCCGGCAGCCCGTGGGTCAGCGTGCCGCCAAGCCCCGCCTCGGCGCTGCTGACCTTAAAAGGAAAAGACGGGCCACGGATGGCACGGATAAAACGGATAAGCACGGATTTATAAAAAGAGCGGCCTCACCGTGCGGATGAACCAGGAACCTCATTTGCCTTCATTTACCTATTGGTGATATCCGTTTTATCCGTGCCATCCGTGGCCCGTCTTTCCAGAGTGCGGGTTAACCCGTTCCCCTGCCCCTGCTGGACAGAATGTCCATCCTCTTTTTTCCTCCCCTTCGTTTCCTTCGCGCCCTTCTGTTCAAACTCCCGCCCGCCCGCCGTCCCCTCCGGCGCCCACCGCACGCGCGGCCGTGAAAACCGGGTGGCAAAGGCGGAAGGCTGCGGTTTGAATGCGGTATGAATCGAACACGTTTGATGACACGGGGGCTGACTCATTACTGGCGCTGGCATATCGGACTGGCGCTGGGAGTGATGGCGGCGGCGGCGGTGATCGCGGGATCCCTGGTCACGGGCGACTCCGTGCGGGCGACGCTGGCGCATCAGGCGGAGATCCGGCTGGGCAAAACCGGCACGGCGGTGGCGGCGGCGGATGGGTTTTTCACGGAGGCTCTGGCGGCCAAAGTGCCCGGCGCGGTGCCGGTGCTGCTGGTCCAGGGGACAGTTTCCGTGCCCGGCGACAGCCAGCGGGCGAATGGCGTGAATGTGTTCGGGGTGCGCGATGATTTCTGGGCTCTGGGTCAATCCGGCGGGGTTCCCAAGATGGACGGCGGCCTAGTGATCAATGGGCCGCTGGCCAAAGCGCTGGGCGGCACGGCGGCGGGCGCGGAGGTGATTGTGCGGTTTGAAAAACCCAGCCTGATCTCCCGTGACGCCCCGCTTTCCGGCGAGACCGATCTCACCGTGACCCTGCGCGTCCCGGTGCGGGAAATCCGCGCTGACGAGGCTCTGGGCGCGTTCAGCCTCAAGGCCCAGCAGGAGCCGCCGCTGAACGTGTATCTGCCGCTGAGCCAGCTGCAGACGGCGGCGGATCTGGCGGGAAAAGCGAATCTGCTGCTTTCCCCGTCGGCGGATTCCGGAGCCGTCACCCAAGCGGTGGCGGGCGGGTTTTCCCAGGAGGACGCGGGACTGTCCTGGCAGGAGGCCGGCGGTCAGCGGGTGCTCTCCACCAGCCGGATTTTCCTTTCCCCGCAGACGGAGGCGGCGGCGCGCAAAGCTTTTCCGGAGGCGCGCGGGGTGCTGACTTACCTGGTGAATCAAATCGAGGGGCCGGAGGGGAAAATCACGCCTTATTCCATGGCCACCGCCGCCCAGCCGGGCACGGCGGGGCTGCCGGCGGAGTGGCCCGACGGATCGGTGCTGATCACGCAGTGGCTGGCGGATGATCTGGGGGTGAAGGCGGGCGATTCCGTGACCGTGCAGTATTTCCGGGTGACGAGGGCACGGCAGCTGGAGGAGGCGGTGGCGACTTTTCCGATTCATGCGGTGCTGCCCATGGACCATCCGGCGGTGCGGCGGGAATGGACGCCGAATTTTCCCGGAGTCACGGAAAGCGAAAACTGCCGCGACTGGAAACCCGGCATTCCCATCAACCAGAGCCTGATCCGCGACAAGGACGACGCTTACTGGAAGGAGCGGAAAGGCACGCCGAAGATTTTCCTGACCCTGAACGATGGCCAGAAACTGTGGACCAACCGCTTCGGCGGTTTGACCAGCCTGTGGATTCCCTCGACGGAGCCGGTGGACGCTCTGCGCGCCAAACTTCAGGCGGCTCTGGCTCCGGCGGATGCCGGACTGGTGACCGTGGGTGTGAGGGAGGCGGCGCAAAAGGCGGTTTCCCAGAGCATGGATTTCGGGGCGCTGTTTGTGAGCATGAGCGCGTTTCTCATCGCCACGGCGCTGCTGCTGGCGCTGCTGCTGTTCGTGTTCGGTGTCGGTCAGCGGGCCGGGCAGATCGGCCTGCTGCGGGCGGCGGGCTGGCGGGCGAAGGAGGTCCGGCGGCTGTTTACGGCCGAGGGTTTGTGGGTGGCGGTGCCGTCGGCGCTGGTGGGTGTCCTGCTCGGTCTGCTTTACACCAAATGGACACTGGGCAAGCTGGAGCGGGACTGGGCGGATGCGGCGCTGGGCCTGAAATTCCTTTACACCGTGAAGCCGGTCACGCTGATCATCGCGTGGGCGGGAACGCTGGTTCTCAGTCTGTTGTCCGTATGGCTGGCCACGCGCCGCATTCTGAAGGCGCAGCCCCGGGCGCTGCTTTCCGGAGCTTCCCTGACGGAGGCGGCGAAGGTGGCGGTAATTGATTCCGGAACCCCTGTTATCTCCCGCCGGTGGCGGATGCTGCCCATCGGGCTGCTGACGCTGGGTGGTCTGGTGATGCTTTACATGACCCGGACATCGCCGCCGCATCTGGTGCCGATGCTGTTTTTCGGAGCCTCCGCGCTGCTGCTGGCGGACGGCCTGCGGCTGCTGGGCTGGAAACTGCGCCGGACGGAGCGAGCGGTTTCGGAGGAGGGCGTGCCCGGCCTGTGGCAGCTGGGCGTGCGCAACGCCGTGCGCCGGCGGGGCCGCAGCATGGCCATGGCGGGGCTGCTGGCGTCGGGGATTTTCATGGTGGTGGCGCTGAACGCCTTCCGTCAGGACGCCACGCGGATGCCTTCGGGCCGTGAAACCGGCACCGGTGGATTCGCGCTCCTGGGCACCAGCACCCTGCCGGTTTATGAGGACCTCAACAGCGTGTCCGGCCGCTCCGCCTGGGATCTGGAGGCGGATGAAACCAAGGGAGTGATGGTGGTGCCGTTCCGCGCCCGTGATGGCGAGGAGGCCTCCTGCCTGAATCTGAACCGCGCGCAGACCCCCCGCGTTTTAGGTGTCGATCCAAGGACGCTGGCCGCGCGCGAGGCGTTCCCGTTCACCGGCTTCGCTTCGGAGATCCGCCCGGCGCCCGGCGCGTCCCCCTGGACTTTGCTGAACCAAAAGCCCACCGATGGCACCATCCCGGCCATCATGGATCAGTATTCCGCGATGTTCGCCCTCGGGAAAAACGCGGGTGATGTGATCACCGTGCCGGACGGGCAGGGGAATCCGGTGAAGCTGCGCCTGGTGGCGCTGCTGGGCGGCACCGTGCTGCAGGGGAATGTGATTATCGGCGACGCGGCGTTTGTGAAACTGTATCCCGACAGTGGCGGATTCCGGTATTTCCTCGCCGATGCCGAGCCCGCGCAGGCGGAAATCTGGCGGGCGGCGGTGGTGCGCCAGCTGGCGAACCGGGGCCTTGCCATCGTCCCGGCGGCGGAGCGGCTGGCGCAGTATCAGGCGGTGCAGAACACGTATCTGACGATTTTCTCCACTCTCGGCGGTCTGGCGCTGATTCTGTCCACGGTGGGCCTGGGCGTGCTGGTGGCGCGGCAGGTCCTGGAGCGGCAGGCGGAGTTCGCGCTGCTCCGCGCCGTGGGTTTCAAAAACAGCCAGCTGCGGAAAATGGTGCTGGCCGAGCACTGGTTCCTGTTCCTGAGCGCCGTGGTGCTCGGCACCGGCACCGCTCTGCTGGCGGTGTGGCCGAATCTGAAGCTCGCCGGAGCCGGCGGCATGCCCGTGCGGCTGCTCTCCATTCTCCTGATAAGTCTGGTGGCGGGCGGGCTTATTTTCTGCCAGATCGCCGCCCGGCTCGCGCTGGGCCGGCGTTTGACCGACTCCCTGCGCCATGAGTAAGCCTCCCCTCTCCTTTTCCGCTTCCTTCCGTCTGACCGCTTTAGTTTTGACACTGGGAACGGGAGTCACGCCGCCGACCGCCCGGGCTCAGGAAAAATCCCCGTCCGGAGCCAAACCCGCGTCTGAGGCGGCGGTCCCGGCTTCCCCTGCGGAGCCGTCACCTGCTGCTCCGGCGTCACCTGCGGGCGCTGCCGGCGGGGACACCGTGAAAATTGACTTTTCCAAGGATGAACCCGGTGACCTGCCTTCGGATTACATGGTTTCGGACGCTGAGGCGAAGTTCACCATCGAGGACGACAGTGGCAATAAAGCCCTGAGAATGAATCCCTCACCCATTGTGGACGGCGGTGTGCTGGTTGGGAAATCAGTCAAAGGCGGAGCCACCGTCACCGCCCGCATCCGGGCGACCGGCAAGCGCCGCAGCTTTCCCCGGTTCGGCGTGGGCCTGCATGGTGTCAGCGGTTACCGGCTGCTGGCCGCGCCGGCGGACAAGGAGCTGCAGGTGATGAAGGACGATGCGGTGGTCGCCAAGGTTCCTCTGGAGTGGAAATCCGGTGCCTGGACGAATTTCGAATTCAGCGTCACCGCCTCCGCGGACGGCGGCTCGGCGGTCGAGGGCCGCCTGTGGGCGGAGGGCCAGCCGCGCCCGGACGCCCCTCAACTGACGTTCGCCGCCAAAACCCCGCCCGCCACCGGCAAGGCCTCCGTCTGGGCCGCGCCTTATTCGGAACTGCCGGTGGATTTTGACGACATCACCGTGACCGCCAAACCCTGACCGCTCCAGGCGGAGCATCGCATTCCGCCTGGAGCTTCACAGCTCTCAGGCGGGATATGGCGGGCGGAAATTTCCGGCTGGAATGGATTATTTGACCCGCCGGCGGAACAAACCGCAGCCAGCAGCCCCCAGAAGCAGCAAACCACTGGAGCCCGTCTCCGGAACCGGAGTCACGAATCCGCGGATCTCCCCGCCGGGGGAGGTGCTGGTGTGAATATTAAGATAGGCCTGCCCATTGTTGGCGGCGGCGAGCAGCGCGGCAAAGGCGGAGGCTGTGGTGCCGCCGTTGTTGGTGATGTAAGTGGCATTGTAGCTGGATGCCAGGGTCATGTCGAAAAGCTGGCTGTAGGACCCGCTGCTGACTCCTGAGGGAAACCCGGTGAAAGTGGGGGTTGTGGTGGCCACGCCGGCATTACCGGCGAACGGGACCGCCGTCGCCGCATGAATGTGGGTGGCGGTGGTCGTTCCCGTGAGGCCGGAAAAAGTGACATCCAGCTGCAGGGTGAAAGCGACATCATCAATGGAGACCGTGCCTGAGCCGGTTCCCGCGGAGACGACCGGCGGTGACTCATTCGCGCCTGCCAGATCCAGCGTGAAATTCCAGATACTGGCCTGGGCCGCTCCGGCAGAAAACAGAAACGCCATGACGAATGGTTTGATGCTCATTGGTTTTAATAGGTGGTTTTTCTACTGTCCGGGTGATTGAATTTGAGGGGAAATCCCGATGCCTGTGCCCAAAGCGGGAATAAGAAAATTCACGGGATCGCCTGATCCCAGGCCGGATAATCCGCTGCGCATCCCGGCAGCCGCAGATGGGAGAGCTGACTAATTCGACTTTGTTAAATGAAAGAAAATGGAGGAAATCACCGGGCTGGAAGCCTGCGCCACCGGGGAATTAGCAAAGTCGAACTAATGAATCAAAATAATTAATTTAATACGAATCAAATAAACATTAAGAACCAGCAGGTCAAGCAGTTAAAAAAATCAAACACGGAAAACTGGTGAGCGGGATCATTCAGACGGCATGGCTCTATGGCGCGGTTTGTGCCTTCATGAAGCCCGCGCCGCTCAAGCCTCATCCGCTCCGCGGGAGAAAGCCCGTTTCGCCGCTGTGAGCCGCCGGGTTTCCACCTGATTCCGCTGGGTTTCCGCGCTCATGATCAGTCCGGCAAAATTCACCTCGTCCCACAGTCCCAGCGCCGGGCCTGTCTGTTTCAGGCACCGCCACAGGAGCAGCTGGCCCTGAATTCCCAGCTCCAGGATCTCCAAAGCCTCCACCAGTCCCAGATGACCCGCCGAAAGCCCCTGCCACCGGAGCCGGAGCTGGCCGGCGGCGGAGGTCAGAGCCGCGAGATGCTCCAGCCAGTGACGGCGCTGAAATCCCGCCGCGCGCATTATCTGCGTCAGGATTTTACGGTTTTCCGCAATGTCATCCCGCAGCTTCAAATAGAATACGGATTCCCGGGAATCGGAGTCCGCGAGGGTCCGGAGCAGGCTCAGAGCGGCCGCCGAGCCTGAAAGGTGGTCATTCAGGTATTTTTCCAGGAGTTTCATCAGCAACGGGGAGCGTGTGGAAATTCCGCACCGGTTAAACGCTGAAACTCAGGCTTCCGATGCGGCATTCCCGCCGTTTGAGCCACGCATTCCGCCGGGGGAGGATTTAATTTCCGGGGAATTCCATTTTTGATCAACCTGATGGACAGCCCTTCACGTATAAAAGGGAGGAAGCGGGATCGTGTGTGGTTCCCGTTTCTGACCCGGCGGGCATCGAAAGGTCCCGCCGGGTCTTTTTTACCCTCAGAGCTTAAACCAAACCGGCGAGGGGGGCGGTGCTGTCGCCGAATTGTTTGATGTCCATGCCGCTGCGCTGGAGGAGGCTGAGGTAGAGGTTGCAGAGGGGAGTGTCCTTTTTGCTGACGAGATGGCGGCCGGGCTGGAGGCCACCGCCGCGGCCGGCGAGGACGAGGGGGAGGTTTTTCCACTCGTGGGCGTTGCCGTTCCGCAGGCTGGAGCCGAACATGATCATGCTGTTGTCGAGGACATTGCCGCTGCCCTCCTTCATGTTTTTCAGGCGGTCGAGGAGATAGGCGTACTGCTCGACGTGCCACTGGTTGATGCGGGCGTACTGGGCGAGTTTCTCCTCCTGATTGCTGTGGTGGGAGCTTTCGTGGTGGCTCTCATGGACGCCTTCGAGGAAGCTGAAATTCTTGCTGCTGACATCGACGCCGAACATGAAGGTGGCGGCGCGGGTGTTGTCGCTCCAGAAGGCCATGGCGATGAGATCCATCATCAGGCGGGCGTGCTCGGTGTGGTCGTGACGCATCTGGCCGCCGGCGTTTTTGGCGTTGGTGAAGGCGTCGATGCGCTGGTTGAGGACGGCGAGCTGATCCTTGACGGCGGGATCGAGGTTCTCGCCGCTGGCGACGCGCGCGATGTCGGCCTGTATGCGGGTTTCGAGGGATCGGATGGATTCGAGATATTCATCAAGCCGCTGCTGGTCGGCCTGGCTGACTTTGCCGCGCATGGATTTGGCCTGCTCCAGCGTCAGGTCGAGCACGCTGCGGGTGTCCTCGGCGGTCTGGCGGTCATTTTCGCCGCGCTCTCGGAAGAGGCGGTCGAAGGAGGTGCGCGGGTTGATTTCGGCGGGCAGGGGCACCTGACGGTTCCTCCAGGCGATGTGGCCGCCGTAGAGCTGCGTGAAATTCACCTGGAGATCGACGCCTTTGCGCACGGGCTCGGTGCCCAGCTCCAGGGAGGGAAGGCGGGTGAGATGGCCGCAGTGGGCGGCGTAGGTCTGGTCGATGGAGGGGCCGCCGACATCGACATCGCGGCCGTTGGTTTTGCGGACGCGGAAGCCGGTGAGCCAGGAGGCGCTTTTGGCGTAGTGGCCGTCGCCGCCGTCCGCGAAGGCGTTCTGAAGCTGGCTGAGAATGGTGACGTCGTTGCGGTGCGCGGCGAGCGGCTCCAGGAGCGGGCTGAGCTTCCAGTCCGTTTCGCCGCCTTCCGGAGTCCATTTGTCGGGGTGGACGCCGTTGGGCATGAACAGGAAAGCCATGCGCGTGGGCGGCGTCCCGGCGGCGGTGGCCGCGCGGGCGGCGCGCGGGGCCAGGGATTCCATGAAGGGCAGGGCGATGGTGGCGCCGATGCCGCGCAGGACCTGACGGCGGCGGAGAGCCGGGAGGGGAGAGGAGGGATTCATGGTCGGTTTTGAAAATTTAGTTTCAGCCAAGGGAGGGAGGGCGGCCGGACGGTACTAATATATAAGGAGCCAAATGGCGGCGAAGCAGGAGTTATTCGGCGGGAATCGGGATGGGCTGGGCGCGGCGGTGGGTGAAGGGCAGGCTTTTCACGATTTCAAGAATGAGCGGGGCGGCCTGGAACTGGTTGTCCTTCAGGCACTGCTCCATTTTGGCGATGACCGGCATGTCCGCCGCCTCAATGCCGCGTCCGAGCGCGTATGACAGCAATTTCACGGCGAGATTACGGGCATAGCGGTCCTGCTCTTGCAGGAGGACCTTCTTCATCTCCGCCGGACCGTTGAAGGCGCGGCCGTCGGGGAGCTTGCCGGTGACGTCGAGGTTTTGATTGTTCAGGGTGTCGCGCCAGCGGCCGACGGGGTCGAAATTCTCCAGGGAAAACCCGAGCGGGTCCATGCGGGCATGGCAGGCGCGGCAGTCGTCGCGGCGGAGATGAGCCTGAAGTTCCTGGCGGATGGTGGGGTTTTTCGTTTTGCGGTCGTCCTCCAGAATGGTGCCCACATTCGGCGGCGGCGCGGGCGGCGGGGCTCCGAGGAGTTGTTCCAGAATCCACTTTCCGCGCAGAACGGGGCTGGTGCGGCGGGGAAGGGAGGTGGTGGTGAGGACCGCGCCGAGACCGAGGGCGCCTCCGCGGTTGGGATTGGTCAGTTTGACGAGGCGGAGCTCGTCGCCCTCCAGATCGGGAAGGTCGTAGTGTCTGGCCAGCTGCTTGTTTAAAAAGGTGTAGTCGCTGTCGAGCACATCCAGGAGCGAGCCGCCGCCGCGCAGGAGGTGATCGCAGAACTGCACGGCCTCGTTGTAAAGGGCGCGGCGGAGGTCGGAATTGAACTTGTATTTGCCCCGGTCGGGATCGGCGGTGGTCAGGATTTTTTCGAATTGCAGCCACTGTCCCCCGAAATTCGTGGCCAGAGCGATGGCGCGCGGGTCGGCGAGCATCCGGCGGGTCTGCTTTTCGAGAACCTCCGGCTGGGTGAGGGTGCCGGCTTCGGCTTCATCCAGGAGGGCGGCGTCCGGAAGGCTGCTCCAGAGGAAGAGGCTGAGGCGGGTCGCCAGCTCGGTGCCGCTGATGGGCCAGACGGCGGCGGGCGCGGAGGGATTCGCGGGGCGGTCGGCTTCGCGGAGGAGGAGAAAATCGGGGGAACAGATCACGGCTTTGGCCGCGACCCGCAGGCCGTCCTCCCAGGAGCCGCCGCGTTTCATGCGACCGGTGGCGATGGCAGTGTAGCGGTCCAGCGTTTCGTCGGATGGAGAATGCCGGAAAGCGACGCGGAGAAGCGGGCGGAGCGTGGCTTTGGCGGCCTCCTCCGGGGAGAGGGCTTCGCCGGGCGGGGTGGGGAGAAGGCGGGATTTCAGGTCCGGCTTCCGGAGAACTTCGGCCAGCGCGGCATCGGCGGCGGCGACATACTGCTCGGCCATGACCGGCGGGATGAAGAGGGTGTCGCCGACATTGTCGAAGCCTTCCCCGCCACCGCCTTCCTCCGCGAAAAAGTCCGTGACCGTGTCCGGTTGAATGCCGAGCAGGTCGTGGAGGGCGGTGGCGTATTCCGTGCGGTTCAGGCGGCGCAGGCGGTGCTCGCCGGGATCCTGGACCGCGCCGCCGCGCAGGAAGGTTTCGTTGTCCCCGATCCAGGCGATGAGACGGTCGCGTTCGGCGTCGGTGGGCTGCGTTTTTTTGGGCGGCGGCATCTGCTTCGCGTCCATCTGGTCCTTGGCGCGCCACCAGAGGCGCAGGGCGGCGCGGGCGTCGGGCAGATGCTGCAGCGAGGCGAGGTCAACGCCGCCTTTTTGGGAATCCTTGTCGTGGCAGTCGGTGCAGTATTCCTGGAGAAGGGGGAAGATTTCCTCCTTCCAGACGGTTTCGCTGCGGATGGGTTTGGGCGCGGGAGGTGACGGAGCCGGGGTGGCGGGCGCTTCCGGAGACGGTGCCGCAGCTCCCGGGGGAGAGGAAGGCGGCGGGGAGACGAGCGGGGTTTCCGTTTGCGCCAAAGCAGCTCCGGCTGCGAGGATCAGCAGGGAAATCAGGCGGGCGGGGAGAAAGGGGGGCATCGGGAGAACTACGCCTGCGGGGCAGTGCTCCTTGCCTTTAAATCGTTGAAAGTCAGGCGGATGGACCTGATGGACGGAGTGGGCTTGATGGACTGGGCGCTGTTTCAGGGAGCGGAGGAGGCGGTGCCTTCCCCAAGCCGGGTGAGACTACCCAGCGCCTGGGAGTCGTCCTCGTAAAGCCAGTGGGCGAGGGCCTGGCCGGTTTTTGCCCATTCCTGGTCGATGATGGAGAACCAGGCGGTGTCGCGGTTTTGGCCTTTCACGATCATGTGCTGGCGGAAGATTCCCTCGAAGCGGTAACCGAGACGCAGGGCGGCCTGGCGGCTGGGAGCGTTGAGAGCGTTGCATTTCCACTCCATGCGGCGGTAACCGAGAGTTTCGAAACAGTGGCGGAGGAGGAGGAAATTGGCCTCGGTGTTGACCTTGGTCCGCTGGACGGAGGGGGCATACCAGATATTCCCCAGCTCGGCCACACCGTGGGGCGGGCGGATGCTCATCAGGGAAATGCTGCCCACCGGCTGGCCGTCCGGGAGGGTCCGCACCGTGAAGGCGCGGACATCGGGATTGGCCTGCCAGTTCTGAAAATATTGCCGCATGGCTTCGACGTCGGCGAAGGGGCCGGCGGGCATCCAGCGCCAGAGGGCTTCCGGGACGCCGGGGGTGTGGGAGATGTCGAAAAGCGCGGGGGAATCGCTGACGGGATCAAGCGGGGTGAGGGTGATGAAACGGCCGGTCAGCGTGGGGACTTCGGGGATCATGGGAAGAGGAGGCGCGGGTGGAGGGGAGTTTCAATGGCAGGGTGCTGGAGATTGACCGCAGCGGGACGGGGATCAGAGCGACTCGAAGGGACGGCAGGCAGGCAGGCAAGTGACGCCGCGGCTTTCCATTGCGTGCGGCCGGGGGCGGGGCTCCTTTGCGGTATGATCCGCCGTCTTATTCCTTTTCTCCTGTGTGCCGGAATGGCTGCCGCCCAGACGAAATCCGTCGAAAAACCCGCCACCGAACCCAGGGTGCCCGCGAAACTGGACGCTTCGACCCTGGAAGCCGAAATCCGGACGCGGGTGGACAGTTTTTTCGGGTATTTGAAACAACGGAAAGTGGAGGTTGCTTACGGCAAGCTTTTTGACGGATCGATCCTCCCGGATGAAAACCCGGAGATGGTGAAAAAGCTGATGGCCTCCACCACCCGCGTGCTGGAGATGACCGGCCAGATCGACGGAGCGGAATTCCTCCGCGCCCGCGCCGCCGGCCGCACCCTCCGGGAGGTGACGTATGTGCTGAACGGGGAAAAACGTCCCCTCCGCTGGACCTTTTATTTCTACTTCACCGCCGGCCATTGGCAGATCCTGGACACCAACGTGGCCACCGAGGCTTCGGGATTTTTTGAGGACACGAAGTGAGGGAAAAGATTTGAACAGAAGGAAGCGAAGGAAGCAAAGAAGGGGAGAGAAAATGGGTTTTTCTCTTTTCGGATCTGAAATAACAATCGCCGCCCTCCTCTTTGCTTCCTTCGCTTCCTTCTGTTCAAATCTTCCGCCGGTCCTGGAATCAGCGGATTCTGTTGGAAAGGGCTTGCAACTGTGAGACCGAACGCTCTTTTAAGCGCCGATGAGTTCCCAGAAAACCGCCTTGGATGGACTGCGCATTGACCGGAGCGCTTCATCCGCACCCGCGCGTTCCGGGGGCGGGGCGGGGAAGTGGGTGGTGATTCTTTTGCTGCTGGCAGCGGCGGGAGGCGGGATTTTCTGGTGGCACGGGCAGTCGGACACGATTGCGGTGCGCACGGCGGAGGCCAGGGAGGTGGTTTCCGGCGGCGCGGCGCAATCGGGCGGGGCGGGGAAAACTTTATTGAACGCCTCAGGTTATGTGGCCGCGCGGCGGGAGGCCACGGTTTCCTCGAAAGTCACGGGCAAGGTGATGGAGGTGCTGGTGGAGGAGGGCATGAAAGTGGAACTGGGCCAGGTGCTGGCGAAACTGGACGCCTCGAATGTGGACGCGGGTCTGAAACTGGCGGAAGCGCAGCTGGACTCGTCCAAAAAGATTCTGGAGGAGACCGGACCGAACCTCGCTTTCGCCGAGGAGGAGCGCGGTCGTTTTGCGAAGCTGACGGCCAGCAATGCCGCCAGCCAGTCGGATATTTACCGCGCCGAAACCGAAGTCCGGGCGCTGAAAGCGAGGATTGTCCGGCAGACCGCCGATGTGGTGGTGGCGGACCGCACGGTGGATCAGTGGAAACAGCAGATGGACGACATGCTGATCCGCGCGCCCTTCGCGGGCATGGTGACCATTAAAAACTCGCAGCCTGGCGAGATGATTTCCCCGATGTCCTCGGGCGGATTCACCCGCACCGGCATCTGCACCCTGGTCGACATGAGTTCGCTGGAGATCGATGTCGATGTGAATGAAAGCTTTATCCACCGCGTGGTGCCCGGTCAGCCGGTGGTGGCCACTCTGGATGCTTATTCCGACTGGCAGATTCCCTGCAAAGTCATCGCCATCATCCCCACGGCCAACCGCCAGAAGGCGACCGTCAAGGTGCGCGTCGGTTTTGATAAACTGGATCCACGCATCCTGCCGGAGATGGGGGTGAAGGTCGCGTTCCAAAGCGGCGCCGAACCCGCTAAAACACCCGGGACCAGGACCACGCCCAAACGCGTCATTGTGGTCCCGGAGACAGCGGTGGTGAATCCCGAGGGCGCGGCCGTGGTGTGGGTGGTGAGGGGATCAAAAGTGGAGCGCCGGGCGGTCACCGTTTCCGGCAGTTCCAACGGCGAGACCACGGTTGCCGGCGGTCTGAACGTGGGTGAAAAAGTCGTCATTCAACCGCCCGCCGCTCTGGTGGACGGCAGCAGCGTCAAAGAGGAAAAACCATGAGCACGGAAACTCCCGGCCTTGTCCGGATTGATAATGTCACCAAAACCTTCCGCCGGGGATCGGAGGAGATTCACGTTCTGTCGGGACTGGATCTGCACGTCGCCAAGGGGGAATTCCTCGCGCTCATGGGACCCTCCGGTTCCGGGAAATCGACGCTGCTGAACCTGATCGGCGGTCTGGACCGCGCGACTTCCGGCAGCGTGCAGATTGAGAACGACCGCCTGGATGGGCTCGATGACCGGCAGCTCGCCGCCTGGCGCGCGCGGCATGTCGGGTTTGTGTTCCAGTTTTACAATCTGATGCCGGTGCTGACGGCGCAGAAGAATGTGGAGCTTCCCCTGCTCCTGACGCATTTGAATAAAAAGGAGCGCCGGGAACACGCCGAGATCGCCCTGAAAGTGGTCGGGCTTTCCCACCGGTTGAATCATTATCCGCGCACGCTTTCGGGCGGGGAGCAGCAGCGGGTGGGTATTGCCCGGGCGATTGTCACCGACCCCACGCTGCTTCTCTGCGATGAGCCGACGGGTGATCTCGACCGCAAATCCGGCGATGAGATTCTCAGCCTGCTCCAGGCCCTGAATCAGGAGCACGGCAAAACCATCGTCATGGTGACGCACGATCCCCACGCCTCCGCGCGGGCTTCCCGCACCGTGCATCTCGACAAAGGCCAGCTGTCCACCACCGGCGAGACCACATGAAATTCTTCAGCCTCATCTGGAGCAACCTGAAGCGGAAGAAGCTGCGCACCACCCTGACGCTGCTCTCCATCTTCGTGGCTTTTCTGCTCTTCGGCATTCTCTGCGCGCTGAAAATGGCGCTGATCGGCGGCGTGAGCGCCACCGACGCCGAGCGCCTGGTGGTGCGGCACAAAGTGAGCTTCATCCAGCTGCTGCCGATGAGCTACGGCAACCGCATCCGGGCCATCCCCGGCGTCTCCATGGTGGCCCATCAGACCTGGTTCAACGGGATGTATAAATCCATGAATTCCAGCCAGCCGGAAATGATTCCCAGCTTTCCGGTGGAGCAGGATATTTATTTGAAAGTCGTCCCGGAGTTCATTTTGCCGCCGGAGCAGCTGCAGGCCTGGCAGACCAACCGCATCGGAGCCATCGTGGGCAAAGCCCTGGCCGATAAACAGCATTGGAAAATCGGGGATCACATCCAGCTGACCTCGCCGCTCTGGCAGACCGAAAGCGGCAGCAACAACTGGGAATTCGATATCGTCGGCATTTACACCGGGGCCAGAAAAAACACGGACACCTCCGGTTTTCTCTTCCGTTATGATTATTTCGAGGAGGGCCGCGGCAGTCTCGACAAGGGAATGGTCGGCTGGTACAGCGTGCGGGTGAAGGACGCCAAGGACGCGGATGCCGTGTCCAAACTGATCGACGCCGAGTTCGCCAACTCGCCCTGGGAAACCAAGGCCGAGCCCGAAGGCGCGATGGTGCAGGGCTTCATCCAGCAGATGGGGAACATCGCCACCATCATCATCGCGGTGCTCAGCGCCGTCTTTTTCACGATCCTGCTGGTCGCGGGCAACACCATGAGCCAGGCGGTGCGCGAGCGTTATGCGGAGCTGGGGGTGCTGAAGGCCATCGGCTTCACAAACTCCCTGACGCTGGTGCTGGTGCTCGCGGAAAGCTGCCTCATCGCCCTGCTCGGCGGATTGTCCGGGCTGGGGCTGGCCTGGCTGATCACCCTGCGGGGCAGTCCGGTGCCGACGATGCTGCCGGTGTTCTACATCGCCAATTCCGACCTCATCATCGGCGTCGGCCTGGCGATTCTGCTGGGGCTGATCACCGGCGCGGTGCCCGCCATTCAGGCCTCCCGCCTGCGTATCGCGGAGGCGCTGCGGCGCGATGGCTGATCCGATCCTTTCCGCCGGGGGCGCGTCCGCCGCTTCCGGTTCCTCCTGCTTCTTTCCTCCGATTTTTTCAACTGTGGCCTTTCCGCCCCAATCCTTCCCATCACCGTGACTGGACTCTCCAACTGGTTTTCCCAGCTCTTCTCGGTCTCGCTTTTCAGCCTGCGCTCCATCCCGGCGAGGAAAGGCTCCGCCATCTCCGCCGCCGTGGGCATTGCCGGCGTGGTCGCGGTGCTGGTGGGCGTGCTGGCCATCGCCGAGGGATTCCGCAAAACCATGACCTCGGCGGCCACCCCCGGCGTGGCCATCGTGCTGCGCACCGGCGCGGAAAACGAGATGACCAGCGGCATCACCCGGGATGAGACGCGCATTATTTCCGACGCTCCGGAAGTCGCCCGCAATGCGGAGGGCCCTCTGGCTTCCGCCGAACTGTTTGTCATCATCAATCTGCCCAAACGCTCCACCGGCACCGACGCCAACGTCCCTCTGCGCGGCGTGCAGTCCGCCGGCTTTGAGGTGCGGGGGAATGTGAAAATGCTCCAGGGCCGGCGCTTTGAGTCCGGCAAGAACGAGATCATCGTGGGAGCGGGAGCCGCCCGTGAATTCTCGGGACTGGATCTGGGAAGTCAGCTCAAAATCGGTCAGAACACCTGGGAAGTGGTCGGCATTTTCTCCACGGACGGCGGGATTTCCGATTCCGAAATCTGGACGGACGCCGCCGTGCTTCAGCCCGCTTACAACCGGGGCACCACTTTTCAGTCGGTGTATGTGAAGCTGAAATCCGACAGTGATTTCCAGGCTTTCAAGGACGGCCTGACGAAAAATCCGGAACTGAAAACCAAGGTCAAACCCCTCAGTGAATTCTACGCTGACCAGTCCGAGATGCTGAGCGGATTCATCACCGGCTTCGGGGTTTTCATCTCCGTGATGATGGCCTTCGGCGCGCTTTTTGGAGCCCTGAACACGATGTACAGCGCCGTCTCCAGCCGGACGCGCGAGATTGCGACCCTGCGGGCGCTGGGCTTTTCCTCCATGCCCGTGATTTTCTCGGTGCTGGCGGAATCCCTCGCTCTCTCGCTTTTCGGCGGGATCATCGGCGCGGCGGGAGCGTATTTCGCTTTTGACGGTTACCAGGCCGCGACCATGAATTTTCAGACCTTCAGCCAGGTCACCTTCGCTTTTGCCGTCACCCCGAAGCTCCTGGTGGTCGCCATCATCACCGCCGCCATTCTCGGGCTGCTCGGCGGGTTTTTCCCCGCCATCCGCGCCGCCCGCCTGCCGATCGCCTCCGCGCTGCGGGACAGTTGAAATGTCAGCCGCCGCCGGGGTGGAACAATTTCCAGGACATAGGACTTATAAGACCTATAGGTCCTATAGGATCTATCGGCTTTAAGAAATAAAGCGGCCCCCGCCACAGCGCGCCATGGCGGCGGCACCGGGAAATGGCCGTCCGCCTGCGGGGAAGGTGGCGGTTGCATTGCGGGGCGCGGGCGGGCAGTTTCGTGGTCTTACTTACGGAATGAAGTTGCTCTGCTGCTGCGTTTTCACCCTGGGCTGGTTGCCGCTGGCAGGAGCCCAGACGGTGGACAACGGACTGGCCAAAATCCCGGAATACAAATTGTCGGTGAATGCCCTGCGCGACCGGCTGCCGGAAGTGGCGGTGGTGAAGCTCACGCGTCTGCTGGCCGGCCCGGGAGTCAAAGGCCCGGCGCGGACGGCGGTGCAACTGCTGCTGGCCGAGGCTCAGGTGCGGGCGGGGCAGGCGGCGGAGGCGAGGGTTTTGACGGAATCCCCCGATTTGAAGGCGCTGCCGGAGGCCCGTTTCTGGCATGCCCAGGCCCTGGGCAAACTGGGGGAATGGCGCGGGGCGGAGAAGGATTTTGAGGCATTGGCGGGGCTTCCGGATTTTCGTTACGCGGTGGAGACGGTTTTTTGCCAGGCCGGGATGCAGGCCGCCCTCGGCGATGTTCCGCGCGCGCTGCGGCTGCTGGCTCCGCTGACCGCGGCGTCCGGCGGCGGTGAGCACCAGGTGCGGGCGCGGCTGTGGTCCGCGGAGCTGCTGCTCTCCATCGGGAAAGCGCGGGAAGCCTCGGAGCTTCTGCCGGCGCAGGCCTCGCTGCCCGCGCCGTGGGAGGCGGCGGTGCGTTATGTGCGGGGGCGGGTGGCCCTGGCCATGGGGGACGCGGCGGGCGCGGAGTCCCTGTTCTCGCTGATCACGGAGAATTCCGGCCGGACGCCGGCGCGTCTGCGCCAGGCCGCGATGCTGGGCCGGGTGCGGGCGCTGCGGGCGGCGGGGCGTTCGCTGGAGGCGCTGCCGGTGCTGAAGCAGCTGCTCGTTCTTTCACCGGTGCCGGTGCCGGAGGTGCTGGCCCCGGCTTTCCGGGAGCTGGAGTCCATGAACAATCCCCCGGCGAAGGAAACGCAGGCGTTTCTGGCCACTCTGGCGGCTTCACCGGATCCGCAGGTGAAGGCGCGCGCCGGATTCGCTCTGGCGGCGGCTCTGGAGGCCGGGGCCGCGGATGCCCCGGATGCCGACACGCCCGGGGAACTGAAAGCGGCGGAAGCCGCCTGGGCCGCGATTCCCGGGGATCTGACCGGCAGTCCGCTGCTGCCGGAGGCGCTGCTGCGTCAGGCGCAGTTTTACACGGTTCAGAAACGGCGGGCGGAGGCGGTTTCCGTGCTGAAAAAGCTGCGGCATCTTTCCCCGGGCCCGGCCCTGCTGGCCTGGGCCGACTGGGTGGCGGGGCAGGCGGATTACGATGCGGGCAGTTACCGCAGGGCCAGTCAGAACTTCCGGCAGGCCGGGCAGCAGTCCCCGGATCCGTCGGTGCGCGCCGCCGCCGCCTACAATGCCGCCGTGGCGGAACTCCAGTCCGGCGCCGGGCAGGCGCTGGAGGAGCTGGCGGTTCTGGAGGCCTCGCCGCTGGCGGAATACCGGATGGCCGGCGCGGAGTTTCAGCTGGAGCGCGCGCTGCACATGGCCTCGCGCGGCCAGGAGGAGGCCATGGAGGGGCTGAAATCCTTTGTGGCCACCCTGCCGGATCATGCGCGTTATTTTGATGCCCTGATCGCTCTGGCGGAACTGAACCTGCGGGCCGATCCCCCGCGCGCGGCGGAGGCGGAGCGCTGGGTGGCCCGGGCGCGGACGGCGGCGGGGGACGATCCCGCCCGGCGGGAGCGGGCGGATCTGCTGGATGTCTATGTGGCCGAAATCTCCGGAGGGCAGGAGGCGCTGGCGGGCAAAGCGGCGAAATTTCTGGAAACCTGGCCGCTTTCCGCCGACCGCTCGGATCTGCGCATGAAAGTGGCGGAGATGTATTACCTCCGGCAGCAGTACAGCGCGGCCCGCCAGCAGTTCGAGACCCTGGCCCGTGATGACCAGCAGGGGCCGCTGGCGGAGGCGGCGGTTTTCTGGGCGGGCAAGGCGGCGCTGGCCCTGGGACCCGCCAACTACGATCAGGCGGTCAGCCTGTGGGAGGAGGTTTTCCAGAGAAACGGCAAACTGAAATGGCAGGCCCGCCTGCAGGAGGCCCTTTTAAATCAGCGGCTGCGGAAAGGTGACGCCGCGCTGCAGCTGGTGGAC
This sequence comes from Verrucomicrobiota bacterium, assembly GCA_040386695.1. Taxonomy (GTDB): domain Bacteria; phylum Verrucomicrobiota; class Verrucomicrobiia; order Verrucomicrobiales; family V1-33; genus CAIZWU01. The sequence continues at coordinate 113,585 of JAZKFB010000004.1, read as the reverse complement.
GAGATTCTGGCGGCCGCGCCGCCCGCCATTCCGGCCGTGGACCGGACCACCCGCTGGCAGGCGCTGAGCGTGCGGGGGGAACTGCTGGCGGCCCCCGGCCGGAAACCGGAGGAGATCCGGGAGGGGCTGACGTCCTTTGATGAGCTGATCCGCGACCCTAAAGTGCCCGCCGACTGGAAGCACCAGACGATGTTCCGCAAAGGCGTGTGTCTGGAGGCGCTGAAGCGCCTGCCGGAGGCGCTGGAGGCTTATTATGACATTCTGAGCGACCCGCCGGTCACGCCCGCGCTGCCCGCGGACCCGCCGCCGGAGGATTTCTGGTTTCACCGGGCGGGGGAAAAAGCCCGGCGGCTGCTGGAGGATGCCGGAAAGTATGAGGAAGCCGTTGAGATTGTGAAAAAGTTGGCCAAAGCTCCCGGCCCCCGCGGTCGTGCCGCTGCCGATCTCGTGAACAAACTCCTGCTGCAATACAAAATCTGGCCGGACTCCCGTTGACTCCCGCCCCGGAGTCCGTGCTCCCCCTGTCCTCCATTCCCTCCATGTCACACACGAAGCTCTTCATCCCCGGTCCTGTCGAAGTCAGCCCCAAAACCACCCAGGCCCTCACTCGGCCGATGATGGGTCACCGCAGCAAGGATTTTCAGGCGCTTTACGGCCGCATCATGCCAATGCTGCAGCAGGTGTTCGGCACCACGCGGCCCGTGTTTCTTTCCACCTCCTCCGCCTGGGGCGTCATGGAGGGCTCCATCCGCAATCTGGTGACACAGAAAGTGCTCAACTGCTGCTGCGGCGCATTTTCAGACAAGTGGTATGACGTTTCCCTGGCCTGCGGCAAACAGGCCGAAGCCCTTAAAGTCGAGTGGGGCCAGCCGATCACGGCGGAAATGGTGGATGAGCGCCTTGCCGCCGGCGGTTTTGACGCCGTGACCCTCGTGCACAACGAAACCTCCACCGGGGTCCTCAATCCGCTGAAGGAAATCGCCGCCGTCGTCAAAAAATACCCCGGCGTCAGCCTCATCACCGACACCGTCAGCAGTTTCAGCGCGGTGCCGACACCGTTCGATGAACTCGGCGTGGACGTGATGCTGCTGGGCACGCAGAAAGCTCTCGCGATGCCGCCGGGCATGGCGCTTTTCGCCATCAGCGACGCCGCTCTGGCCAAAGCCGCCACCGTGAAGGACCGCGGGTATTATTTCGATTTCGTGGAGTTCCGCAAAAACGCGGACAACCTCATGACTCCCAGCACCCCGGTGATCCCGCTGATCTACGCCCTGGAAAGCAAGATGGAGGACATCCTCGCCGAAGGCCTGGAAGCCCGTTACGCCCGCCACGCGGAGCTGAACGGTCTCGTCCACGACTGGGTGCGCCGCCAGGGCCTCGATTTCCTCGCACCGGAAGGCTACCGTTCGAAGTCCCTCACCTGCGTCAAAAACAACCGGGAGATCGACACCGCCAAGCTGGTGTCCATCATGAAAAAGGACCATCAAATGGCCATCGACGGCGGTTACGGCAAGATCAAAGGCACCACCTTCCGCCTCTCCAACATGGGCGACGAAACCGCCGAAACCATCGGCGAACTCATCGCCGCCCTCGACGACTCCATGGGCAAACTGTGACCGTTTTTGTTAAAGTGCCCGGTCTTCGGTCAAATTGAACAATCCGAAGACCGGGCGGCTGAAGTTTTCCAAATGTGGAGGAAAAAATTCGTGATGGATGGGAAATCCGAGTTTCAAGTTCTGGGATCTTTAAACAGCAATCCCCACTGTGCCCTGATGCGTCAGTAACACGCCTGCAGGAAGGGCATGCCCTCCAGTTGATTCAGAATCGCGTTGGCAAGCCGCCGGAAATCCTCCTCGCAATTTTTGACACTGGCCGAATGGGCGCCGATGGCGCCATCGGCCGCTTTGAGGTGAAAAATGGGCTTTCTGGCCTCCATCGCCATAGGCATGAGACTTCGATAATGTTTCAGAAGTCCGAGGCAGTGAGGATTGTCTGAAGAATCCAGAAACGGATTTGCAGGCAGGTTCAGCACTTTCTCGGCAAAAGTGGCTGGGATCCGACGAGCCCATTTATCGTAAGCTTTGATCGGCTGGCTGTCATGGATTCCGAATTGGATCACCACATATCCCAAAGGATTCATCAGTCCTTCGGGGAGCAGCAATCCATAAACGGGATTTTCCGCCAGTCGTTTTTTCCAATCCTGTCTCCATCGGGCAAGAGTGGGACCGAGATTACGCAGCCCCTGAAGGGAAAAAAGATCCGGAGCCACGGGCACCACAAGGGCGTGCGCGCTGAGCAATGCCGCGCGGTTGATGGCACCAAAATTCGGCCCGACATCAATAAATACCAGATCCGCGTTAAAGTCCTCAGCAGCTTGGTTTACAATGCGGTGAAGCGAGCTGGTGATGCGGAAAGCCGACGGCTGCCGGTCCAGACATTTGCCCCACGCGTCGGAGAGGTTGTATTCAAAATTCGAGAGATCAAGATCCCCGGGGATAAGTCTGATTTCCGGAGAAATTTGATGAAAGGGACTTTCGCTGATATCGCCAACCCCTTCAATCAGGGGCCGGAGAGGAGCCATGATACTCCGATGTTTCCCGTCGTCGGGGTCCCATAGAGATTCCAATTCCCGGTCATTCAGGAACATGGAGGTCAGGTTGGCCTGAGGATCAAGGTCAGCCACAAGCACGCGTTTGCCCATATCGGCAAACATCCACGCCAGGTGATAAACCAGCGTGGTTTTTCCGACTCCCCCTTTATTGTTGAAAAAAGAGAGAATTTTCATCGCAGGGAATGTTTAGGGATAACGGCAAGAAAGTGACTGGTTTGAAAATCAAACCTGGCGTCCGGGCTGCCGTTTTCCGACAATGCCCGTTTGGCGCGGGCGATCCCGCGGCCAAACCGGTTCACATAGCCGAGAACATGCATGGCTTCGGCAATGATGGGATTACGGTAGGAATTAACCCGTGGAAAGTTTTCCGGCGAGGCATCGCCGTACAGCCCGCCGGGATTTTGAATTTCAATGCGGTCGCTGAATTGATAGAAACGCACGGGGCTGGTGGACTGGTAATCGCGGTGAACAATGGCGTTCATCAGAAGCTCCCTGACCGCTTCTCTGGGAAAATCGAAGACCGTCTCCTCCCGGAGATCGGAAACAGGCACAGGCTTTTGCGTAAACCTGCCTTTCAGAAAGCTGTCCATTTCAGCGAGAAGCGTGATGATATTTCCCGTGAACATTTTATCGGCGAGGACCTCGTCCGCCAGATCGGAACCCGCAAACTGAACGAACTGAACTTTGGCGCCGGGGAAAATATCGAGCGGATCGTCACCAAAAACGAGCATCCCGGCATTGGTCGGGCAATTCCGCCGAAGATTGTAAAAACGGAGTGCGGCGAACTGTTCCTCCACGCTGCGGTGATTTTCGGCAATCACCTCCGGTGCGATGGCCTGCCGACGGTAAGTCAGCCGGAAGGTCTCGGTGTCCATGCGCCGCAATTCGCCTTCAGGGCAGGGCGTGGCATCAAATGTCGGGAAATTCGAGCTGCGGCGCTCCATGAGCACGCGTTCCTCGGATTCGCTGGCGGTGCCTTTGCGGGGACCAACTCGAATATGGGTGCGTCCTTTGAAACGCACAGGAGGCAGATCGTGGGGAAGAACTTCCACGATGATGACATCACCACCTCCCTGTGGATGGGCCTGGTGGGTTACACTAACTAAGGGTTGGGGCAGGATTTGGCCGTCATCGCGGTAGTTGGTGAATTGTTTGAGAAGGGCATCCGTGGCTTCAAGGCCGACCGGGTCCCCATTATCGGCTACTCCGATAAGCAAGAATCCCGCTTTCCCGTGTCCGGGCAGGTCATTGGAAAAAGCACAGATTGCTTCGCGGAATTTGTTGGTGTCCGTTGTGGACCGTGTGCGTTCCACGTGGTCCTTCTCGCCGGCAAGAATCAGGGCTGTCAGTTCTTCTGGTGTCATGAATCGGGTTTCTGCCCTTTATAACCTGCTTTTTGTCAGAATCAAAGCCGGCAAATCAGGGGGATTCCGCTTGAGAGGCAGGAAGCCTGGGTAATTTCATGCCGCCCGGATGGCATACGGTAATGGTTTGCCGAAGACGTTCCGGGCGCTTGCCCTGCGGTGGGGACGGGGTATGTCTCCGGCCCGCCGTGCGCGCGGATTTTCCCATGCCCTCCCGTCTCGATCAAACTTTCGCCGCCCTGCGCCAGTCCGGCCGCCGGGCCTTTGTCGCCTACATCGCCGCCGGGGACCCGTCCATGGAGGAGACGCTGGCCAATGTGCTGACGCTGGAGGCCTGCGGGGCGGACGTGATTGAGCTGGGGCTGCCGTTCTCCGATCCGCTGGCGGACGGAATCGTGAATCAGCTGGCGGCGCAGCGGGCGCTGGAAGCCGGGGCGACCACGGTGGGCGTGATGGAACTGATCCGCCGCATCCGGGAGGTGTCGCAGATTCCGCTCGTGCTTTTCACTTATCTGAATCCGGTCTACGCCTACGGATTCGAGAAATTCCACACGGATGCCGCCGCCGCCGGAGCCGATGGGGTGCTGCTCCTGGATCTGCCGCCGGACGAGGCCCCGCTGAATGAGGAGCTGCTGGGCGGAAAAAGTCTCCAGCGCATCTGCCTCATCGCGCCGACCACGCCGGAGGCGCGCATCCATCAGCTGGCGGCGGGCGCGCAGGGTTTTATTTACTACATCTCCCGTGAGGGCGTGACCGGGGCGCAGACGACTCTGGCCACCAACATCGGCAGCCAGGTCGCGGTGATCAAAGCGGGCGGCGTCACCGCTCCCGTCTGCGTCGGTTTCGGCATCTCCACCCCGGAGCAGGCGCGGGAGGTCGCGCAGTCCGCCGACGGTGTGGTGGTGGGCAGCGCCATTGTGAAAGTCATTCAGACCCACGGAGGAACGCCAAGGGCGCAGGCGGAGCTGGCGGCGTTTGTGAAACCGCTTGTTGATGCCGTGAAGTCCGTTTAAGCCCCTTTTTAAAAGCCTGTTTGATGATATGGAGATTGAATTCTGGAAAATGAACGGCGCGGGCAATGACTTTGTGGTCATTGACAACCGCGACCTGCGCCACCGCCTGGACGGCGCGGCCATCGCCCGCCTCTGCGACCGCCACCGGGGCGTGGGCGCGGATGGACTGCTGGCGGTGGAGCCGGCGGAGAACGGCGCGGATTTCCGCATGAGGTATTACAATGCCGACGGCGGCGAGGCCGAGATGTGCGGCAATGGCGCGCGGTGTTTTGCGCGGTTCACGAATTTCCTCAACGGTCAGTCGCTGGAGCAGGTGAGTTTCGAGACCCCCGCCGGCGTGATCGGCGCGACCTTTCACGGTGATCAGGTGCGGCTGAACATGAGCGACCCCGTGGATTTGAAATCCGGCCTGACCCTCGACGTGGCGGGCACGAATCAGGTCGTGCATTTCCTGAACACCGGCGTGCCCCACGCGGTCGTGCTGACGAAAAATCTGGAGGAGGTCCCGATCCGGGAATGGGGCGCGGCCCTGCGTTACCACACCGCTTTCGCCCCGAAGGGCACGAACGCGAATTTTGCCAGCGTCACCGGGCCTTCGGCCATCGCCATCCGCACCTACGAGCGCGGGGTGGAGGACGAGACCCTGGCCTGCGGCACCGGCATGGTCGCCAGCGCCATCATTCACCATCTGCTCAGCGGCGATCCTTCCCCTATCTCGGTGAAGGTGAAGGGCGGCGACACCCTGGAGGTCGGCTTCACCCGGGACGGCGAAAGCTTCCGCGAGGTGACTCTCACCGGTCCGGCGGATATGGTTTTCAAGGGAAGCACGATTCTTTAAAACCCGCTCCTCCTTCCGCCGCCCGTTTCCCGGTCGGCGCGCCTCCGGCAAAAATCTTTTATTTTTCAAACAGCAAACTCACTATCCCCATGTACCGCGGCACTTTCACAGCCCTCGTCACCCCTTTCCGCAACGGCTCTCTGGACGAGGAGGCCTTCCGCAAGCTGGTGGATGCCCAGTTTGAAAACGGCGTCACCGGCATTGTCCCCGTCGGCACCACCGGAGAGTCGCCCACGCTTTCCTACGACGAGCACAAAGCCGTGATCCGCCTCGCCGTGGAGTGCGCCCGGGGCCGCGGCCCCGTCATCGGCGGCACCGGCTCCAACAGCACGGATGAGGCCATCGAACTCACCGCCAGCGCCGAGGCCGCCGGCTGCGAGGCCGTGCTTCAGGTGGCGCCCTATTACAACAAGCCCTCGCCCGAAGGCCTGTTCCAGCATTTCAAAGCCGTCGCCGACAGCACGAAATGCAAAGTCATTCTCTACAGCGTCCCCGGCCGCTGCGGCATCGAGATTCCTGTCGAAACCGCCGTGCGGCTCGCCGAAGCCTGCCCGAATGTGGTCTGCATTAAAGAGGCCAGCGGCAGTGTGGAGCGGGTGAATCAGCTGGTGGCCGCCCTGCCGGAAAACTTCACGGTGCTCAGCGGCGATGACTCCATGACCCTGCCGTTCATCTCGGTCGGCGCGACCGGTGTGATCAGCGTGGCCTCGAATCTCATTCCCGGGGAAATGAGCGCTCTCGTCAACGCCGCTCTGGCGGACGATCTGCCTGGGGCCCGCAGTCTGCACCGCCGGCTTTATCCCCTGCTCAGCGCTTTTCTGAAGCTCGACAGCAACCCGGTGCCGATCAAAGCCGCCATGGCCCTCAAAGGGCTTATCGGAGGCGACCTCCGCCTTCCCATGGTTCCGATGCCCGCCGCCAAACAGGACGAGCTGAGCGCGGTGATGACACGGCTGGGAATCCTTTAAAACCGGTCCGGAGCGCTGAAAAAAGGGCCGTTCCCGTTTTTTGAACGGGAACGGCCGGGTGGTTCCCGAGTTGAAGTCCGGCCACCCCCCGGAGGCCGGACTCTACGTCAGGAAAAGGGATCCGCGCTCCAGGCGCGGGAAAGGTTTCAGGGTTTCAAAAGCTGGAAAAAGCCCCGCTTGGGATCCGGAAGATCCACCGCATTCAGAAGGACACAGCGTTCGCCTTTGACAGTCAGGGCGTTGGTCACGCTCATGTCCTGCCAGCCGGTGACTCCAAGGTCAAGACTTTGTTGAAGTTTATAACCCACGGCCGGCAGGGTCCACTTGACCCAGAAGGGAGTGTCCCCCCGGGTCACCTGCTGGATGCCATTGGCGTCGGAGGCGGATTTTTCGAGAAGCGGGCTGAAGGGCAGCACCGAGAAATCCTCGTCGATGGGATTTTCCGTGCCCGTGATTTTGATCCGCGAGAAAATGGCCGTCTGTCCCTGCCGGGCGGCATCCCCCGGCACCGCGCCAAAATAGGCATACAGGGGATTGGCATATTTGGCCGCTGTTTCCGGCAGCAGGGTGGCGGATGCCGTCTGTCCGTCGGGCGAGGTGATGGTGGCGCTGGTGCTGTTTTCGAAAGTAAGGGACCAGGTGCCCAGAATGCTGCCTCCGTTGACAAAAGCGAGGGATCCTCCTTTGCCGGTGCCGTCATCAGCGGTCCAATAATCATGCCCGGCCTGACCGTTACTGTTGGGCGCGCTGTCCTTGTAGGCCAGTCTCATGCCGCCGCTGCCGTCCGCGTTGTTATTGAGAAAAAGGACCAGACAGTTGTCGGCGCTGTAATCCACATAGTTTAATCCGGTGCCCAGACCACTGCCCGGCGTCAGGTACAGGAAAGCCGTGTAGCCGGCCGTCGGAGGAAATTCCTTAATGGTGAAGGAATAAGTCACCGGCTGAGTCCGCCCCACCCAGGAATACTCCGGCGTCGTGGTCCGCAGCGTCTGCCGGTCATAAATGCCGGCCCCGCTGGAGACAAGATGCAGGCCGGGAGTGGCGGGCTCCACCCGGATGACCGGGATGGGGGCTTCCTCCACCACTTCCGGAGCTTTCAGATGGATATTGTCCACCCAGAAGGTGCTGTTACCGATGGGGTCAGTGGCTCCGCCCATCCACATTTTGAAATGGATGCCGCTGATCCTTTCAATATTCGCCACCGTCTTGTTGATGGGGGCGGAGATATGCAGCCACCCGTCGGCGGCCGAAGCCGGGACCGCCATCTGCCGGGCGTAGATCTGGCCATTGAGGGGAGCCTCAGTCGAGAATCCCACTTCAAGGTAGCCAAAAGTGCCGTCCGGCCGGGTCACGGATCCGGGCTTGTACCGGATGTCCATTTCCAGACTGAGATACTGGCTGCCGTCAATGGGTGAGGGATTCAGATACCGGACGACGGAAAACTGCTCATGGTTCGCCGTCTGCCTGTCGAAATCCACCACCACTTTCATGGATCCGGACGCCGCACTGCCGGCTGCGTCCATCGTGGCGTCAAAGGACATGGACTGCCCGTCGATGATTGCGTCCCCCCACCATCTTTCCCAAAAATTGTTCGGCTTGGACGGATATTCGTCCGTCGGCCACTGGGGGACTTCGGCGGCGGTGTCGAAGTTGTTAACAAGCAAATCCTCGGCCCCCAGGGCGGAGCCCATCATAAGTCCGGCGGCCCCTGCCGGAAAAAACCGGCGGGACAGGAGAGCGAAGGAGGTGAAAACCATGACAGGAGCGGGTTGTGGTGCCGGTCCCTCCAAGGAGGAACTCCACTGCGGGCTGTAGCCGCAATGGATGAAAACTCGGTGAAACTAAATGGTTTCCGCGAATTAGTCATCAAAATACGGCGCGTTACGCAATTTTTACGCAACGGCACTGTCCGGATATTTACTGGTTTTGCCGCAGCCGGAGAAAAGGTCAGCGCAGGGACTTCAGGAAAGCCACCAGATCGGTCAGCTCCGTCCGCGTGAGCGATTCCCCGAATCCGGCGGGCATCAGGGAAAATTCGCCGGACTCGGTGCTGACGATCTCCGTCAGGGGAATCCGGATTTCCACGTCAGGCGGCACGCCGAGCGTGAGTTCCCGGTCGCTGCGGTTGCGCTGGATGCCATACTGCGCGCTGCCGTCCTTCAGTTTCACCAGAAGGGGCTCGTAGCTCCGGACAAATCCCGCGCTGGGCAGGGTGACGGCCTCCAGCAGATCCAGCTCGGTGCGGATGGCGCCGATATTGGACAGATCGGGGCCCAGGGCGCCGCCTTTATAGCCGATCTGATGACAGGTGGCGCAGGCGGCTTTGGCGCTTTGAAAAACGAGATGACCGCGCGCGGCGTCACCGGATTTGGCGGCGGCGGCGGCGATTTCCGTCAGACCCGCCCGGCGGGCGGCGGCGGCGGCCAGTTCCCGGTCCTGAAGCGATTTCAGGGCGGCTTTCACAGGTGCCGGAAAAGCCGCCAGCTTTTGAGTGAGAAGCTCCGGCGGCAGGCTGGTGAGAAGGTGCTGCTGATCCAGCAGATGCAGCAGCTCCAGGCCGATGGCTTCGTCCGGCTGCCGGGCCACAGCGGCCACCAGACCGGGGAGCTCCACCGGTCCGGCCAGGGGCAGGAATTTCAATAAGGCGGCGCGCTGGGAAGTCGTCAGGGGAGCGGCGGCCAGAACAGCGCCCAGGCCCTCGGGCAGGGTGTCGCCGGTTTTGGCTGGCAGCCGCTTCAGAAGGCCGGCGAAAAGTTCATCGTCCAAGGGCGCGGGATCGAGAAGCCGCAGGGCCTGAACATTGGGCGGCGTGGAACCGGTGCCATGCGCCAGTTTTTCCAGCGCGGGGACAAAAGGCTGGCGGGCGCGTCCTTTGAGCGTGGCCACGACCTCCAGCCCCTGGCCGCGCTCCAGCAGCCGCAGCAGCGGCGGCGGAAATTCGGCCGGAAGATCCTTCAGCTCCGCATCGCGGATGGCTTTCAGAGCGCTGGCGGACGTGCCGGGCTGATCCAGCCAGCGGGCGACGGTCCCGCGCATGGAATCCGCGTCCATCCAGGCGGTGGCCAGGGCCACAAAATCCCCGGGCAAAGGAGCGCCGTCCGCCGTCAGGCCGCCCAGAGCTTTGCCGCCTTCCTCCGCCCAGTCCCTGTGATCCTGACAAAGCCGCAGGGCGGCCTCCCTCAGGGCTTTCGGCGTGCCGGTGGCCAGGCAGGGCAGAACCGTGGCGGCGTCCGGCCAGACTCCGCCCCGGCTGTGGGCGGCGTAAAGCAGGGCGGCTTTGACGGCGGGGGAAGTTTCGGTTTTCCAGGCGGCTGACAAAATGGCATCATCCGCCAGCAGGCGGATTGAATCGCTCACCGAATGCTGGATGAAGCGGTCGTCCGGATAAAGCCGCAGCGCCTCCAGTAGCGGCTGCACGGCATCGGGCCCGGGGGCCGCACAGCGGCCCAGAGCTTCGGCGGCGGCGCGGACGATTCCGGCGTCCGTGGATTTCAGGCAGGCCAGCAGCGCAGGAACGGCTTCGCGGTCGCGCAGGCGCCCGGCGGCCAGAGCGGCCGCGCGGGCAGGGGCGGCGGTGCCAGGAAGCAGCTGCGCGCGGACCGATGCCGCATCGCCACGGCGGACGGCGGCCCAGATTTTGTCAGCGGCGGTTTCCCCGGGAGACGGAGACAAAGCAGGAGTTGCCGCCGCAGTGGCCGGGCCGGGGTCCGATTTCGACAACGCCGCTCCGCCCGTGCGCCGCAGCCGGTAAATGCCGCCGGTGACCTGCGGTTTGGCAATCTGGCTGGTGGGGCAACAGATTTTATACCAGCCGCCGGTGTCCACCACCAGCACGCTGCCATCGCGGTCCTCCAGAACATCGGTGGGATGAAAATCAGGATTTTCCGAAATCAGAAAATCCGAGTCCGCCGTCGCGAAAGTCGCACCTTCCGGCCGCAGTTCATGCCGCGAGACTTTGCGCATATTAAACTGGCAGGCCAGAATTTCCCCCGTCCGCAGCGTCGCCAAGCCGCAGGGAGCCGCCGGGCCCATGTGGGTCATGATGGGCATCAGCGGGCCGGTGATGGGCAGGCCCTGGATAATATCGTGATCCTTGCCCCACAGCCCGTTTTCCACCGCGTGGATCAGCCCGTCGCGCTTCCCGCCGCCGGGATGTTGGAGAAAAGTGTTGCTGAGGATGCACTCGCCGTCGGCCGTCCAGGTGATGCCCACGGGATTGTCCATGCCGCCATTCATCACCGCCTCCACCTGCGATCCGTCCGGCCGCGCGCGCATGATGTGGCTGGCGGCGGTTTCCCTGACTTTGCCGTCAGTGCCGGGATGCGTCTGTTTGGCAAACCCGCCCTTGCCCCAGTAAATCCAGCCGTCCGGCCCGGCGTAGGGCCCGTGCAGATCGTTGGCGCAGCCGGTCAGGGTTTTGCCGTCATACCAGACGGCGCGCTCCTCGGCCACGCCGTCGCCGTCCTTGTCGGTGAATTTCCAGATCACCGGCGGGGCGGCGACATAGATTGAGCCCGCAAACCACAGGCAGCCTTCAGGAAACGACAGGCCGTCCGCAAAGATGCTGCGGCTGTCAAATTTCCCGTCGCCATCCGTGTCCCGCAGACAAAGCAGGCGGTGTGGTTTGTCGATCAGCTGCTTTTTCACCGGGTCATTGGTTCCCGACACCTCGGTCACAAAAAGCCGTCCATCCGGCGACAGCGACATCTCCACCGGCCGGTCCACCAGCGGCGGGCCCGCCACCAATTCCACCGTCCAGCCGGGCGCGGCGGTCAGGGTGGGAAGGGCGGCTTTTTCCTCCTGCGCGGCAAGCCGCGCGCCCATGGCGGCCATTACCAGTAACGCCAGCGAAGCGGAATGATGCGGAATTGAAACCAGAGGTTTCCCGGATGGCCTATGGCCTTCGCCCTGCATGGAAGCCGGAGGCTTCACAGAAATTAGCCGGTGGTTGAGCGCAGCGACACCACCGGCAGCCCCCAAAAGCGGCCCTGCATCCCGGAGGGATGCCAGATCACGCGGGAACGCCATAAGCCTGGCCGGTCGTGCCGCCCGGCTATGGCCATGGTCTGCCATCCCTCCGGGATGGATGACATCCGGGGAGGACGATTCCGGTGGTGTCGCTGCGCTCAACCACCGGCTAATATCTGTTTCCCCTCCGGGGAAAGGGCCGCCTGCTCCACCCGGGCCGCTGCGGGGCGCCGCTCTTCGTCCGATTTCTGATCCAGCAAATCGACGGGCGGCACGCAACGGATGGTTCATGGCGCGGGAAGCTGCCTGTTTTCCCCGCCGCTGGCAAGCTCCGCCGCCGCCGTAATTTCCTGGACCGCATTTTTCTTGTCACTGACCGCCGACCCGGAGCAGGCTGAGGCATGAATCTCCGCCCCTGCTTCGCCCTCGCCGCCGTGCTCGTTTCCGCTTTGACCGCCGGCCTGTCCCCAACCACGGCGCACGCGGGCAGCGGTGACGGCTTCACGGAAACCTTCGCCGCCGCTCCCGCCGCTCCCTGGAAGTGGATCCGGGAAAACAAAGCCGCCTGGCGCACCGGCCCACAGGGACTGGAGGTGAGAATCGAGCCCGGCAACATGTGGGGCCCGGCCAATGACGCGAAGAATATTCTCGTGCGCCCCGCTCCGGCAGCGCCCGCCTCCGGCAGCCTGGAAGTCACCGCCACCGTCCACAATCAGCCCACCGGCCAATACGAGCAGACCGACCTTGTGTGGTATTTCGATGACAGCCACATGGTCAAAATCGGTCAGGAGATGGTGGACGGAAAACTCAGCATCGTCATGGGCCGCGAGGAGAAGGACACCACGAAAACCATGGGCATTTATCCGCTGAAAACCAGCAAGGTGAAGCTGCGGCTGAATGTGCAGGGCGATAACATCACCGGCGAATACCAGCCGGATGGCGAGGGCCCGTGGCTGAAAGCCGGGACCTGCACCGCCCCCCGGCCCGCAGGCGGCAGGGAGCAGATCGCCCTCATGTTTTATCAGGGCACCGTGGAGGCTCCGCACTGGAGCCGGGTCAGCGAACTCAAGCTGGTGGCCCGGCCCTGAGGAATTCCCCGTAAAGGATTTAACGATAAGCCCATCTGAAAAACCACGTCGTTTCCCGCAGTCCCCGCGATTCTCCAATTTTCCGTTCGTCCCTTCCGTCTCTCTGTCTGTCCCTCCCGTCCCTCTCCGCCGCTTCCTTTTCTTTTCGTTCCATGATTCCGCTCTCCCGCCCCGCGCTCATCCTCGCGTTTTCCCTCTCCGTGCTGCCGTCCAGCCGGGCGGCGGAGACGCAGTCGCTTTTCGACGGCTCCACGCTCAACGGCTGGGAGGGCACGCCGGGGATGTGGCGCATTGAGGACGGCGCGATCACCGGAGAAATCGCCAACGGCGCGGACCTGAAAACCAACGAATGGATTTTCTGGAAAGGCGAGGTCGATGATTTCGAGCTGGAGCTGGACTACCGCATCACCGGCGGCCCCGCGGCCAACAGCGGCGTGCAGATCCGCAGCAGGCGCGCCGACGACGGTCACGCCATCGGCTACCAGGCCGATCTCGACGCCGGCGCGGAATGGCTGGGCCGCATCTACGACGAGCACGGCCGCGAGCTGATCATGGAGCGCGGCACCCGCGTCTCCATCTCGCCGGATGGCCGCCGCTGGGTGGATCCTTTCGCCGAGGCCGTCTCCTTCCGAAGCGTTCCCAAAGCCGGTGACTGGAATCACTACCGCATCCGCGCCGCCGGGCCGCACATGGAGGTCTGGGTCAACGGCGTGTTCTTCGGCGCGCTCGACGACCACGAAACCAAAGCCGCCGACTACAGCGGCCGCATCGCCTTCCAGCTTCACGCCGGTCCCGGGCCCGCAAAGGTGCAGTTCAAAAACATCGGTCTGAAAACCCTCGGCAAAACCGCGCTCCCGCCCGCCCTGGCGTCCGCCGCTGCGGCCGCGCCGACGGTCACGCCCTCCTTCCCGGCCACCGACGACAAAGGCAAAGTGCTGAACCTCGGCTTTGAAAAAGGCAACCTCGAGGACTGGACCGCCGAGGGCGACGGCTGGGCCGGACAGCCGGTCGAAGGCGACACCGTGCAGCGCCGCAAGCCCGGTCAATACAGCCGTCACGTGGGCAATTTCTGGGTCGGGAACTACGAGTCCACCCAAAACGACGCCGGCACCGGCGTCCTGACTTCCGCCCCCTTTTCCGTCACGCATCCCTGGGCCAGTTTTCTCATTGGCGGCGGTGGGGAAGTCGCCGCCGTGCGCGCGGAAATCGTGAACGCGGACACCGGCAAGGTCTTCCACACCGCCGCCGGACGTTTCGAGGAGGACATGCACCGTGAGATCGTGGACATGCGCCCTCTGGCCGGACAGAAAGCCTTTGTCCGCCTCATCGACCGCGCGAAAAACGGCTGGGGGCATATCAATTTTGACGACTTCGTTTTCCACGACCTCCCGCCCGAGCGCGAAGCCGCCACCGGCAGCCGCGTGAGCCAAAGCCCCGTCCTCTGGCACCTCCGCCCGAACCCCGCCAAACCCACGCCGGCCAACAACGCCGAGGCTCAGAAAATCGTGGCCGGCATGGAACTGACCGACGGATTCCAGGCCCAGCTCATCGCCGCCGAGCCCGAGGTCGTGCAGCCCATCGCCTTCTGCATGGATGAAAAAGCCCGGCTCTGGGTGCTGGAGGGAATCAGTTATCCCAACAAGCAGCCCGAAGGCAAAGGCCGCGACCGCATCGTCATTCTGGAGGACAGGGACGGCGACGGAAACTTCGAAACCCGCACGGTTTTCATGGAGGGACTCAATCTCGCCAGCGGGATCGAAGTCGGTTTCGGCGGCGTTTACATCGGCGCCGCGCCGGAGCTGCTGTTCATCCCTGACAAAAACCACGACGGCAAACCCGATGGTCCCGCCGAGGTGCTCCTGGATGGCTGGGGCTACCAGGACACGCACGAGACCCTCAACAGTTTCACCTGGGGACCCGACGGCTGGCTCTACGGCTGTCAGGGCGTCTTCACCAAATCCCTCGTCGGCAAACCCGGCACGCCCGAAAATCAGCGCCTGCTCATGAACGCCGGGGTCTGGCGCTTCCATCCCGTGCGGAAGGAATTTGAAATCTTCGCCAGCGGCGGCAGCAATCAGTGGGGTCTCGACTACAACGATGCCGGTCATCTTTTCATGACCCACTGCCGCAGTTTCTACGGCGGCGGCGGCACCACCCACGTCATCCGCGGCGGACAGTTCTGGAATCAGGCGAACGGCAACTACGCTCCTTACATCTCTCCTGTCGGCACCGATTTCGCCCCCGGCCTGAAAAACTACCTGCCCGCCGCCGCCAAATATGACAGCGGCGAGGGCGGCGCGGGCAAGCCGGGCACCACCACTGTTTATGGCGGTCATTCCCACGTCGGCACCCTCATCTACCAGGGCGACAACTGGCCGGATATTTACCGCAACCACCTCTTCACCCACAACCTCCACGGCCATCAGATGAATCATCAGGTGAATGTGCCCCAGGGTTCCGGCTACGAGACCATGCACGCCGGTTATGACATGCTTTACACGCCGGATCCGCGCTACATCGCTGTCGATCTCCAGACCGGCCCGGACGGCGCGGTTTACATCATCGACTGGTGCGACCAGCAGCACTGCCACACGCCCATTGAGGAAAAGTGGGACCGCAGCAATGGCCGCGTTTACCGCATGTCCTGGGCGGCGACCTATAAGCCGGTGAAAGCCGACCTTTCCTCCGCCACCGAAGCCCAGCTCGCCGCGCTTCAGACTCACAAAAATCAGTGGTATGGCCGCACCGCCCGCCGCCTCCTGCAGGAACGCGCCGCCGCCGCTCCCCTCGCCGCCGAAACCGTGGCCGCCCTGGAATCTCTCGCCGATTCCGCCGACGCCTCCACCACCCTGCGCGGCCTCTGGTCGCTGCACCAGACCGGCAACCTCAGCGCCGCCCGCCTGACCAAAGCCCTCGCCAATCCCGCCGAAACTGTCCGCGCCTGGGCCGTGCAGCTGGCCACGGAAAAAGCCGGCAGTCCGCGCCTGGATGCCGCCACCCTGACGAATCTGGCGAAGACCGATCCCTCGCCCGTCGTCCGCCTGGCCCTGGCCTCCGCGCTTCCCTTCCTGCCGGCCGCTGATGTCTGGCCGCTGACCACTTCCCTCTCCGCCCACAGCGAGGATGCCAGCGACCGTTTTCTGCCCAAACTCATCTGGAGTGGCTTCGCCAAAACCGCCGCCTCCGACTTCCCGCAGGCCCTGGCCATCGCCTCCAAAACTTCCCTCACGGACCTCGCCGACTCCATCCGCTGGTATGCCGCGCTGACACCCGCCGGTCGCGAGGCTCTGACTTCCACCCTCGCCCTCCTGCCGCCTCCCGCCGCCGAGCGCGCGGTGCGCATCGCCGCCTTCGCGCTGCAATCCGAAGCCTCCCTGCCCATGCCCGCCTCCTGGCCGACCGTGGAGTCGCGCCTCAGCTCCAGTCAGGACGCCGCTGTGCGCGCCGATACCGAGCAGCTCTCCGCCATCTTCGGAGACAAAGCCGTGCTCGCCCGCATGAGGACCGTGCTGGCCAATGCCTCGCTGCCCCGCGCCGAACGCCGCTCGGCCTTCGACATACTGCGCCGCACCGGCGATCCCGAAGCTCTGCCCGTTTTTGCCGGACTCCTCGACGACCCCGCTTTCCGCTCCGCCGTCCTCCCGCAGCTGACCCGCTCCAACGATCCCGCCATCGCCGCCCGTCTCCTCGCGGGCATGAAAGACTTCTCACCCGCCGATGCCGCCTCCGCTTTGGCCACGCTCATCAGCCGCCCCACTTACGCCCTGGCTCTGGTGAAATCCATGGAGGACGGCGGCTTCGACAAAAAACAGCTGACCACCCTGCACATCCGCCAGATGCGCAACCTCAAGGACCCCGCGCTCGACGCCCGCCTGGAGAAAGTCTGGGGCAAATTCAACGAGTCCAGCGCCGAGGGCAAAGCCAGCATCGCCCGCCTGAAAAAGACCTTCAGCGAAGCTCCCCTCTGGGCCTACGACAGCGCCAAGGGACAGCTGGTTTTCGACCGCGTCTGCGCCACCTGCCACACCATGGGCGGCGGAACGGAGCGCAAACTCGGCCCTGACCTCGCGGGCTCCTGGCGCAACGGCATCGATTACTTCCTCGAAAACATCGTCGATCCCAACGCCGTCATCGGCGAGGACTTCCAGCTGGTCATCGTCACCAAAACCGACGGCACGGTCCTCTCCGGCAGCATCGCCGCCGACAAGCCGGATTCCCTCACCCTCCGCACCATCACGGAAACCCTCACCATTCCCAAATCCGCCATCAGGGAACGTCAGAAGCTGGAGCAGTCCCTCATGCCCCCCGGCCTCCTCGAATCCCTCCCCGAACGCGAAGCCCTCGAACTCCTCAAATTCCTGACCAGCAAACCAAGTGAATGACGAGTATTCCGAGTTCGGGGAACGATCCAGGAAACGACCCTGCGCGTGAGCCGGTTGTTCGTCTCAATCCCATGCCGTCCCTTGAGGCGCTGGAAGCCCGGCTTATTGAGGCGCACAAGGCTTATCACGCCCAGCGCAGGCTCCCCTGGGACGTGAAGGCTCTTCGTGGATTGCATAGTTTGGTCCATGGAGCCGAGGCCAGCCTGGCAGCAGCGAAGAATGAGCCATATGCCGCATCTCATTGCGGCGAAAGCCGTTCAACGATATATCTACCCGGAAAATCACCCGTTTGTCCATGTTCTGCTGTGTTCTCTCCTTTCCTTTGCGGGTGCTGGTTTTCACGATTTCCCTTTCTCACGCCTCGTGGGCGGATTTACCGGCCAAGTGGACACCCCGCATCATTGCCTCACCGGGTGGTGGCTGTTTTTTCAAGATGATTCCGGATATTGGGAAGAGGGAGGGCGGGAAAAATTTCAGTCCGTGCCAACCTGCGGGAGTTGCTTATACCCTGACGGAGAACGGCTCTTTCCGCGAACTCTGGAGGGTTTCCGGCTGGTATACTTACCAAGGTTATATCTCTGACGATGGCCGTTATTTTATCCGTTTTGGTCTCTGGGCCAGTGACAGGGACAAGCAAACCGATCTGGCCGTGGCGTTTTATGATGGAGGCAAGCTGCTTCGGCAATATCAGGTGCGGCAACTGATCCGGAACAAGCAAGCCCTGGAGGAATCCACCAGCCACTATCAATGGCTGCCTGAAGTTCAGACGGAGCCCAATGGGATTCGAAAGGGCAGATTCCGTCTGGTCCTGATCGATAAAGGCGTCTGCGAGTTCGACCTGACTACGGGCAAGCTGGTAAAGCGGGGAGTGGACCCCGGCGCCAAGAGCGCGCGGGATTATTATAGCGGGCTGAGAAAAGCAGGTAAATTGTGATCGGCCGCCTCAGAGGAAAGGATATTTCCCCCACAGCGGGGATGGAGGGGATCTCCGCCGGATCGGCAATGCCGCGCCTGAAAAGCCCGCGCCTGGACCATGTTTGTCATAAGGATGGTTCACTGCCATTCAGGCCCAGTCATAAAGGCGGGGGCCTTTTGGCCCCGCGCCGACGCTGATCCTCCGTCATGCGCCCGGGGCCATGATCAGGATCTTCAGATCAAGGCCGTCGATTGCCGCCGGGGTATCAGAATGACCTGCGGCATATCACGGAAGTCAGGCTTGCGGGCTTGTTTGAGGAGGCGCGGATTACCGCCCGTTCACTGGCGGGGAGGGGTTTGGGAAGTGGGGAGCCGTTATGTTTTTTTATGCCTGGTTTTCCGGAATCAGGAAGGGGTTCCGCCTTGCTTCCGTGACGGGACCTGGTAATGGTCGCCCGTAATTTCCGTGCCCCTTTTCCGATGAAAATCGTCTTCAATCTTCTGGTCGTCGCCCTCGCCGTTGCGGCGGGATGGTTTCTCCATCCTGACGTGGTGAACTGGATGGGCGCCAAGAAAGCCGCCGCCAAAAAAGCCTTCGAGGCCACTGTGCAGGCGGCGGTGGACGCCAAAGGGGAGTCCTCCGGCACGTCCAAAACCAGTGGAGGTCCGCCGAAGAAGGATATTTCCAGCGCGGCCTCGCAGCTGGCGGAAACCATGCGGAAAAATAAGCCGAAAACGGCGGACAGTTCCTCCGCGCCGCCGGAAGTTCCGCCGGATGATAAAGGCATGGCCGGCTCCGGCACGGAGACCGCCGTCACGGCGGCCGGCCCCGCCGTGGACGAAATCGAGACCCGCTATCCGCTGCCGTCCTTCAAGCCTATCGATGAAATCACCAGGGAATGGTCCAGCATCCCCAGCAGGGCTTTTCCCCGCACGGTCAAAACACTGGTGGCGGTCACTTTTGAGGGTCCCGGCGGCAAGATCAGGCTTCCTGAGAAATCCGATGCCCTCGCGGTGGGCATGGTGCAGGGAATGCTGGTGCTGATGCGGAACAAGGAGGATCCCTCGCGGAGCATGGTGCCGCTGGCCAACACGGATCTGAAGCAGAGTCTGACGATGCTTTATGACAAATTCAAAGCTTTCAAAACCGAGGAGGTCATGAAGCAGCGTCAGCGCGCCAGGGACCTGAAGTCCCGCGGCAATGGAGCCACGGCGGCTGAGCTGGCCGCCGCCGGGCCCAGGCCGAAGGTGGATGACAAGGGCGTCATCGCGGCCATGATGCAAAGTCTTCAGGCCCGGGAGATCAAGGAAACCACGGCGGACCGCGTGACGGCCTGGGGCAGCCTGAACATTGAGGAGATTGAGGGCAAAACTTTCTGGACCGGCACTCTGCAGTGCACTGTGGACAATGCGATTTTTGGTCCCATTCCCACGGAACTCATCGCTCTCATCCGGGATGAAAAGGTGGTCAAATGGCTTTATTCCGGCTCGCGTGAGGAAGTGCAGTAGGAAAATGGAACAGGACTTGATTTCCTGGAAATTTAATCAAGGGTCGGGGCCGTTGAAAATGAAGGAAACGTTTCTCGACAAAATAATTAACCTCCCTTAAGTTTTCCTAAAATTCCCCGGTATGCTCAAAGCCCTTTTCCTCGCCGTTCTCAGCATTGGCCTCTTTGCGGCCTACATGCTGACCTCCAGTCACGCTGAGCCTCTCGCCCAGGGCGCTCTTGCTCCCACGGCCACGGTGCAGGATCAGGATGGCAAGGATTTTGACCTTGCCGCAACTTATAAAAAAGGTCTGACGCTGATTTATTTTTATCCCAAAGCGGATACTCCCGGCTGCACCAAACAGGCCTGTAGCCTGCGGGATGAATATTCCAAAATCACGGACACCGGTGTTCAGATTCTCGGCGTCAGCATGGACAAGCCCGAGGCGCAGAAGGCCTTCAGGGAAAAATACAAACTGCCCTTCACCCTTCTCGCTGATCCTGAGGGCAAGCTGGTCAAAGGTTTCGGAGTCCCCATGGTCCGCCTGGGCTTCAGCAAACGCCAGTCCTTTCTGGTGAAGGAAGGCCACATCGTCTGGAGCGATCCCGCCGTGGATCCCGCGACCCACACCGCCAAAGTGCTGGAGGCCGTCGCCAAAATCAAAGGCAGCTGAGCGCCGGCACCGGCAGAAGTTATTTTCAAAAACCCTGACCGCTGTTCCACAAATGGAGCGGCCGTCAGGGTTTTCTTTTTACCGACTTGGGGCTTGAGAGCTCCGCAGGGAGGGGAAAGCGGCAAGCGGATACCGGGTCTTTCCCTGTTTTGCCGGAGCTTCGGCTTCTGGCTGCACAATCCATCAGAAACGGCCTATGCGGATCCGGCCTCCGGCGCAAGTTGCAGGTGCAGGTGCAGGGTGCGGCCCCAATCCTGGTCACCCTGGGGGGAACTCCGGAAAGAAAGGGGCAGTAAAGCGAAGAGACGAAAAAACCAGCCCGCCGGTCAGGGCGGGCTGGTTGCGGAAGGCTGTGATCCGTTGTGTGATTTTCAGGGGACAGCCAGGCGGTAGAACCTGCGTCCGGCGACTGGGCTCACATAAGGGCTGACGGGATTGCCGGACACGTCGGCCCAGATAATCAGATCGTCGGACTGCTGCAGTTTGCCCGTTCCACCCCAGGTAATGGCCACTTGGCCATTGGCCACCACGGGCTGCCCCATTCCGACCAGCGGGATGGTGGCATAGCCGGAGAGGACGCTGGCCGGAATGGGCTGAAGCGCGCCCACCGCGGTGGTGTCGCCCGCGAGGCGCCAGGCGACTTCGAGGTAATCGCCGCCGCCGCCTTCCTTCTGGTAAGCTTCGATGTAATAGCTTTTCCCGGCCACCAGAGCGATGGGGGAGGAGGTCTCCACCACGCTCGCCGCCGGTTCCTTCCAGCCTGTGCAGCACACCGACATGTAGGCGATCATATCAGCGTTCGCGGGATTGCTGTCGGTGCTCAGATTGAGTTCCGAGCCGTCATCGCTGTTGAGGAAGAAGGTATAGTTCCCGCTCACCGCCGGTGTGATCCAGCCGTAAACATGAGTGCCGTAGTTGCCACCCAGGCCGAGGGCGGCGTAGGCCGGATTAGTGGCCAGGTCCCCGCCGGTCAGTGCCCGGGTGCTGAAGCTGGTCAGCGTGGTGCTGGTGTAAACCCCGTCCGGGAACTGGGTGTCGCCTTTCAGATCCTCCACGTTGTTCCCTGTGATACCTCCATAGAAATCAAGAGAGAGAACTCCCGGAGTGAGACTCAGACCGCTGAATGGGGTGAGGTTGGCCGCGATGAGATTATGGTTGATGCGCTCATCTCTGACACCGCTGACACTCAGACCATAGGTGGCGCCGGGAGTCATGGGACTGGTCAGGATCAGATCCACCACGGAGGCCCCGGCCGTCAAAACCACGCTGCTGACCTTGAGGCCGCCGGTCAGGGTGTAGTTGGCGGCGAGACCGGCGGTTTCGGGGGTGACCGCACGGTTAAAACCCACCCGCACCCGGCGCAGACTGCCATCACCTGTGGCATAGGCCACTGAGGGAGGGCTGGTGTCCGCAGCGAAAGTGACCGTGGTATTTGCGGTGCTCTGGTTGCCCAGAGGGTTCGTGATCACCAGCTGGTAAGCTCCGCCGTCCGCCTGGACGACGCCGGCGATGACCAGCGAGGGGGAGGTCACTCCCTGCGGGTAATGGGCGGCATCCACTTCCAGGGCGACGCCGTTTTTCATCCACTGGTAGGTATTGGGGAAGCCGCTCACCTGCGCGGTGAGGGTCAGGTTCCCCGCTTCCAGAGCGGTGGCGGTGGCGGGTGGTGCCTGCGTGATGGTGGCGGGCACCCAGGCGATGCTTTGGTGCTTGCGGACCTGCTCCAGGGTAAGAGCCTGGTTGTAGAAGGCGATTTCATCGACCGTGCCGTCCCAGGGGATGCCCCCGCCGAATCGGGTGCCAATTTCCAGAGGCGCTTCGAGATTGGGACGGAAAGGTCCCTGCTCGGCGGCGGCGGCGGTGGCGTTCACGTGGGTGGCCTCCTCGACGCCATTGACATAAAGCCGGGCGGTGTCGGAGCCGTTCCAGGTGATGACCACATGGTCCCAGCGGCCCGCGACGGCGGGGACCTCGCTTTGGATGAATTTCACGCTTTCCGCGACGCCGAGGTGGACTTCCCAGCCGGCTCCCGCGTTGAGGCCCTGGTAGAGGACGTAACCGGAGCGCCCGGCATTGCGGTTCTGAGCGGAGATCACGGCGCGGGCGGTGTCCCCGGAGGCCGTGGGTTTCACCCAGCATTCCAGGGAGAACGCTCCGCTGGGATTGAGCACCGGGGTGAAGGGCACCGTGGCATTGGAAATGGGAGTGCCGGTGGCCGTGAGCCGGAGGGCGGTGTCCGGGGCCATGGAGGCCTGGGCGGCGGTGCCGAGGGTGGCCGTGGTGGAATACGTTCCATCCAGTCCGCCAGCGTAGTCTTTCATGACCGTGCCGGAGGCTTCATTCACACGCCAGTAAGCGGTGGGATTGTCCGCGAGCACGAATCCGGAATAAGTGTCCGGAGGGGCGGCGAAATTCACGGTGAAAGGATCGCTGGAGTCCGATCCCTGGGGATTGGTCACCGTCACGGTGTAGGCGCCGGACATGGCGGCCGTGGAGTTGTTCAGGACCAGAGTGGAGGTGGTGGCCGTGGGATTGCCGCTGATATCCGCGCCGTTCCGCTGCCATTTATAGCTGAGGGGGGCGGTGCCGGTGCTGACCACACGGAAGGCGGGAGCGCCGCCGGCAAGCAGATTCCGGGTGCCGGTGGGCTGAGTGGTGATTTCCGGCGGGGCAACCGCGGTGCCGAATTTGAAGCGGGAATTGTGGACGGCGATGGTGGTGGCGGGCAGGGCGGTGCTGTAAACCGCCAGCTCATCAATGGTTCCCTGCCAGGGAGACTGGGCGAGTTCATCGCCGTTCAGACCGGCCGAGCCGATATGCGCCGGCAATCCCGGGTTGTTCCCAAACGAGACAAAGGGTTTGGCACCGAGAGATTCTCCGTCAACGTAAGCGGTGACCGCATAGGTGACGGGATCGCCGATGGCGACGGGCGGGACGCTGGAAAACGTGAAGGCGACGTGGGCAAAGCGGTTCCGGAGATTTGCGGGCACGGACCAGGTCACGGCCTGTTCCAGGGCGTCATTGGTAAAGGTCAGGGAACCTCCGCCGAGCCCCGCGCTGACTTTGTAATAAGAGAGATCACCATCCGCGAGGGAGAAGAGAGTGGCTTCTCCCTGACTGCCCGCAGGCTGGAGATAAACGATGGCTTCAATGGTGCCGGTGCCGCCGGGAAACTCCAGAGTGGCATTGGCCGGCAGATCGACGCCGGCATTTCCTTTGAACCGCAGCGCCCGCTGACCCAGTGAGCGGTCGGTGCGGCCGTCGTAGGAAACGCCTGCCGCGAGGGTGCCGTTGAGGGCCGCGTTTTTGGTGTTGGTGACCGTGGTGCCGGTGTCGCCGTCCACGGGGAAAAAGGCCAGCAGCGAGGCTTCGGCCTGGACGGAGGTCCGGTAGAAATTGGTGTCCGCCGTTTTGACCGGAACGACTGTCAGAGTGGCATTGGAGCTGGTGACGGTCACCCCGCCGCTGGTGATGGCGTTGGAGTAAACGCCGGCGCTGTTGGCGGGAGCCGCCGAACTCAGCAGGTATTCGGCGGAGGTCGCTCCGGGCAGTGGCGCGCCCCCAAGCTTCCATTGATAAGTGGCGGTTTCATCATAGGCGATTCCCACTTCAAAAGGAGCGGCCCCGCCTTCCCACACGGACAGGGTGGCCGGCATTTGAGCGAGGACCGCCGGGCCGGCAGGCCGGAGCAGGAGATCGCTGACGGTAAAGGCGCCGGGGGCAAAGGTGGAAAAGCGGATTTCGTCCAGATAACCATTGAAGGGCAGGCGGGTGTCGGGACCGGAGCCGATGGTGGGGGATCCGTGGGGCGCGCTGGTGCCTGTGACCGGGGTTCCGCTGGCCACTCCGTTCACATAAAAGGTCACCGAACCATTGTCATTCACGGCGGCCACATGCATCCATTTGGTGGTGTCCATCGGCACCGGAGTGCCGACCCTTAAAGGAATGGGATCGCGGGGGCTTTCCGGAGTGTTCAGAGGATGCGGCTGGGTGGCGGCGATATCCTCCAGGAAAATGGTCTGGGGTCCGGTGGGAAGTCCATCCACGTCAAGATCGGGGGCAATCCTGAATCTCAAACCACCCGCCTGTGCGCCATTGTTATTGGACCCCGCTCCGACGAAAATGGCCTGGTTGGAGCCGCTGCTTTTGGTGGTGCCATTCTCCACCGGCAGGAGCCAGCATTCCATGACCCAGTTGGTGGCGGGCAGATTCCACTGGTCCACTCCCACGGCGCCGTTGGGTCCTTCAATCCACATGCCCGAAGTCCGGGTGTTCAGGGATCCCCAGCGGGAGGAGATGGCGCTGACCGGACCGCCCGCCGCGCCGAGTGGGCCGCCGACTCCGGTGGGCACAATGACGGAGGAATCCTGCCCTCCGAGGCCGGCGCCCGTCGAGGAAGTTGAAAAGGCGGAAGTGAAGGTGCGGTTCGCGCCGCTGGAATCCGTTCTCACACTGCCCGTCTCCCCCAGCCGCATCCAGCAGTAGGGAGTGAGGGCTGCCTGAAGGGGGCCTGCGGCAAGGGAGGCGAGGGCCGCAAGCCAGACGGCCTGCGGAGGCGCTCCGCTTGAAAGTCCTGACTGTGATTCCGGTATGCGCCTGTGAATTAAGAATTTCGGTATAACTTTTCTCATGACGGGAGACTGGATAAGGGGTTTATTCCGTTCAGGTTGTCCAAACTGAATAATCATACGCATTATTCAGAAAAAAGCTTCAATTCTTATTCTCTCGAAGAAGGAATGCCTGTTTAATACATTTTTAAACGGCAAAATGCACAATTTTTCATCAGGATTTCATTAATTAGGCCTCTGAAAAGAGAAAAATACCGGAAAACCCACAAAATAAAAGCAAGGTTAAATCGCAGGAGCAAATTGTGAAATCAGGTCGGCCCCAATTTCCGCCCTTTATCCAAGCTCTCGGACTTGCCCGGTTTCAAAAAAACGGTAAACGCCGCCTGCGGAAGTCTCTTCGCAGGTGCAAAGCAGGATTCATGCACAACGGCGGGCGCATGCCACCGATGGGCTCGTTTTTGATTACCGAAGGAATCAGGCGCTGGCTTTCGCCTGGGGGGCCGGAGCCGGGTAGGGGGAGGAATCGTCGAGCCAGCTGCGCCAGCCTTCCCGGATTTCCAGCCAGGCCCATTCGGCGAGCATGGGGAAGAGGGTGAGCATATTGCTGCGCTTGAGCATGAAGCCGGGGATGAGGCGGCGCTTGCCGGCGTTCGCGCGGCCGAGGGTGCCGGTGCGGCGGCGGCGGCGGGCGATTTTGGCGAAGCGGCGGTTGTAGGTGCTCATGAGCGCCGCGAAAAGGCGGCCGCTGGGCGGGGAGAAGGGCGGGGCGAAAAGCGCCTCCTCGCCCTCATTGAACGGCACTTCGACCACGCCCCAGTAATACAGCCCGAGATCGAGGCGGAAGGCGAGGCTCATGAGGTCGAATTCGCCCATGTATTCGTATTTGTCCTTGTAGAGGGACTCGAACCAGCGGCGGTGACTGACGCGGAAATCGCGGTTATAATCCACGACCCGTCCGGCCATGGGTTTGCCTTTGCGCTGCTGGGTGATGAGATTGGCGGCGCTGCTGGTGGTGAAGGAGATCCAGTCCATGCCGGGGCTGTAAAAGGGATCCATGAACGCGGCGGCGTCGCCCACGAGCACAAAACCGTCGCCGGCGAAGGTGGTGCTGTAGTAGGCCAGATTTTTCCGCCAGTGCATGTCCTCCTCGCAGAAGGTGGCGTCGGCCAGCATTTCGCGGGCGACGGGGTGTTTCATGAGGAAAGCTTTGATGCGGTCGCCGAGCTTGCCGCCCTCCTCGGTGAAGCTGGCGATGCGCTGGTCGATGACGAATCCGACGCTGACATCGCCGCCTTTGAGAGGAATCCACCAGCTCCACCAGCCGTCGCCGATGATGTGATTCGTGGCGGTGTTGCGGATGCCGTAAACGGCGCGGGACCAGGCGGGATATTTCACCGCCAGCTCGCGGCTGTCCCAGTCCTTGACGCCTTTCCAGCGCGACCAGGCGGCGGCCGTGGGGTGCTCGGTGTTGGATTTCCACCAGCCGTTTTTGCGGGCCAGCACGGCGGCGAGCCCCGAGGCGTCGACGATCCAGCGCGTGGTGATTTTCCGGGTGCTGTCGCCGTGTTTGATCTCCATCGACTGCGGGCCGCCGTCGTTCAGCTCCACATTGGAGACGGTGGCGGGGCGGATCAGCTCGGCTCCGGCGGCGACGGCGCGGCGGAGGACCTCCTCGTCGAAGGTGGCGCGGTCGAGCTGGTAGGAGGGAATGCGGGAGAGGTATTTCGCGCCCAGTTCGCTGGCTTCGGAGACGTTGGTGACCTCCTCGTTTTTGAACCAGAACCGCAGGCCCTGCTTCACAAGATGGTTCTCGTTGAGATACTGGGTCATGCCCAGCACGCGGCTCATGAAGTAGCCGCTGATCTCCACTGTGGCCTCGCCAACCCGCCGGCCGAGGGTGGCGGATTTTTCGACAATGAGCACGCGGATTCCCGGATTGTGGCGCAGCAGCAGGGTGGCGGTGGCGGCACCGGAAAGCGCGCCGCCGATGACCACGACATCATAACTGGCGCTGCCGCCGGGAGCCTCATTGTTCATAGCTGGGAAAACGAAAAGCGGGGAGGAGAAGACGTGAGTTTCGAGGAATCAGAGAAATGGAGGAAGGAGAGGAGGAACTCAGCGCGGCGCGGGTTCCGGCAAGCCGTCGGGGACGGGCTGGCGGGAGCCAAACAGGGTGAGCAGCGGACCGGTCAGCATGGTCGTGGCCAAAGCCATGATCACGAGCATGGTGAAGATGCGCGGCGGGAGAATGCCCAGATCGTAGCCAATATTCAAGGCAATCAGTTCCATTAAACCGCGGGTGTTCATGAGCGCGCCGAGCTGCAGGGAATCCCTCCAGCTCATGCCTGTGAGCCGCGCGGTCACGGCGCTGCCGCCGAGTTTCCCCAGGGTGGCCACGGCGATGATGCCGAGGCACAGCAGCCAGCCCTGCCAGTCGCCCAGCAGGCCGATCTGGGTCCTCAGGCCGGTGAAGGCGAAGAAAAGCGGCAGAAGCAGGATGGAGCAGAAATTTTCAATGCGCACCGCCAGCTTGTGGCGGAAGCCCTGGGTGTCCGGCATGATGGCTCCGGCCAGAAAGGCGCCGAAGAGGGCGTGGATGCCGATCAGTTCGGTGCAGAACGCCGCCGACACGACGATGCAGATGACCAGCGCGATGGTGTCCTTTGACGGAGTCTCGTTCTGAAGCTGACGCGGTCCGATCCACCGGATCAGCCCGGGTTTCACCATCAGCAGCATCACTGCGGTCAGGAGGCCCACCAGCAGCAGATTCAGAGCGGAGCCGGCCATGCCCGTGGTCCGGGCCATGGCCACGACAAAGGCGAAGATGCTCCAGGCGGTGACATCATCCACCGCCGCGCAGGTGATGGCGGTGTTCCCCAGCCGGGTGCGGCTCATGCCCCGGTCCTGGAGGATGCGCGCCAGCACCGGAAAGGCGGTGATGCTCATGGAGATGCCCATGAAGAGCGCGAAGGGAAGGAAACGCGTGCCCGGCGCGGCCATGTCCTGATACAGAAACCAGGCGAGAATCACCCCCAGCAGATAGGAGATCCCAATGCCGGAGTGGCTGACAACCACCGCAAAGGGGGCTTTGCTGCGGACGTGGTTCACATTCAGCTCCATGCCCACGGCGAACATGAAAAAGCACACGCCCACCTGGCTCAGCAGTTTCAGATTGCCGAAGGAGCTGGGGGGAAACACGGACTGAAACAGGTCCGGCGCCAGCAGTCCGAAGAGCGACGGTCCCAGCAGAATGCCCGCCGCCATTTCCCCCACCACCGCCGGCTGGCCGAGGCGCGTGAAGATTTTCCCCATCATCCGCGAAACCGTGAGGATGATCACCAGCTGTAGAAACAGATAGCTGAGCGGCGTGTGGAAATTCTCGCGGAGCGCGGCCAGCATGGAATCCACCGCCGATGGCGCCGGCGCTGGCATTGTGGTCCCGGCTGACACGCCGTTGGCCGCGTGAGCTGCCGCTGCCGCTGCGGGTGCCGCGGGCTGGGCGGCTGCGGCGTGGCTGACCGCAATGACGGCGGGTTGCGCTTCCGGAGCTGACCGGGACTGACCGAAATGCAGAATGGCGGCGATCGGAACGACAGCCAGAGTGAGGATGATGAGATAGAGAATCGGGGCGCGTTTCATGTCAGATTACACGTCATAGGCTTGAGACGGGAGCACAGGCGTCTCGCCTGTGCGTTGCTGTGTGTGAGGATTTTAAAAGAATGCTGATGCCGCCGCTGCCCGGGCGTTTTCTGTTGATGCTGTTCAAAGTGACTCACTCGTGGGTTCAAACAGGCCGCAACCAAAGCACCACCGGTGAAATCCTTCGTCATCTTTCAGTAATAAACTGCCGCGCTCCTGGCCGCAATGACAGCAGGTCATTTCCTGCTTTTCGTCCTCAGACGATTCGTAGCCACAATCGCCACAATGCCAAATAGTGAACTTCGACATCTCTTCGTCCACGGACCATGTGAACGCTTTCTTTTGGCATCGGGGGCAAACTTGAAGGGACATGGACCACGGATTTTTGAAAAAGGAAGTTTTTGTATGCAAGCTGTGCCTCATTCGGGCACCTCTAAAAACCACCTTTTCCGACGCCGGTCAGCGGGGAAATCTGGCCGAATTCCGGGGTTTTTAGAGGTGCCCATTCTTTCAGGAAGGCCTCAAACCACGAAAAATGATCAAGCCCAAGCACACAGGCGAGACGCCTGTGCTCCCGCTTCTGTGATAGGTGTCTATGCCGCCGCCTCCTCGCGGACCAGCGGCTCGCCGAGGGGCAATTCCTCCGGCAGCGGGACCAGCTCGCGGATCTGGTCCCAGAGGACGGAGTAGTCCTTGTTCACATCGCCGCTGAGGCAGTCGGTGACGGAGGTCTGGGCGTCGGGGTGGTTGCGGATGAGTTTGCCGAAGCTGAAGTCGGGATTGTAGAAGGCGTAAACCAGCTTGCGCATGTTCTCCACGCCATCGCGCAGGAAGCGGCCGTATTCGGCGAAACGCCCGGGTTTCAGATTGCCCTCCCTGAGGCCCTTGCTGACCTCCTCGCCGGCCATGACGCCGCTTTTCATGGCGAACATGAGGCCGCTGCTGAACACGGGGTCGAGGAAAGCGAAGGCATCACCGACCAGCAGCAGGCCCTCGCTGCCGCAGTGTTTGGCGTGATGGGTGTATTCGCTGGTGATGTAATACTGTCCGGTCTGCTCGCCGTGGGAGAGGGATTCCTTGACCCAGAGATTTTCCTCGACCTCGCGTTTGAAGATGAGTTCCGGGCTCCGCACGCCGTCGCGGGAAAGATATTTGCCTTCCGCCACCACGCCGACGCTGACCATGTCATTGGCCTGGGGAATGTGCCAGAACCAGCCCTTGTCCTTTACAAAGGCGACCGTGGTCTGTCCCTCGTCGATGCCCGGCTCGCGGCGGGAGCCTTTATAATAAGTCCAGACCGCCACTTTGTTGAGATAGGGATCGCGGACGCGCCAGCCGTTGCGCACGGTGGTGAAGGCCTCCTTGCCCGTGCAGTCGAGAGTGATTTTGGCGTGATATTCCTTCACGGTGCCATCGTGATGCAGGGCGCGGACGCCGATCACGCGGCCGGTGTCATCGCGCAGCAGCTCGTCTACCTTGGTCTGCTCATGAACCTCCACGCCTTTGTCGCGGGCGTTGTTGAGAAGGATCTCGTCAAACTCCGAGCGCAGCACCTGCCAGGTCTGGGCGACCGTGTCCTTGTCATAACTGTTGAAGAAATAGAACGGCTGGCTGGTCCGGCCATGGGGCGGGACAAAACACACGCTGTACTTTTTGACGAAGTTCGATTCCTGCATGCGCTTCACCAGACCCAGCCGCTCCAGCGGGAAGTAGGTGAAGGGGATCAGCGACTCGCCAATGTGGTAGCGCGGGAACTTTTCGCGCTCCAGGAGCAGCACACGGTGCCCCGCCTCACCCAGAATCGCCGAGGAACTGGAGCCTGCGGGGCCGCCACCGATCACAATCACGTCGAAAGAGTTGTCGTTCATTTGCAACCTTGTAAGCCGGCCGCGCTGATATCGGAAATAATATTTTGAAATCGCAGTGATGCCGAATTGGTATCAGGAATCTCCAGGCTTTGACTGGCGGACAGAGTTTCCATGACTAAGGATGGAGCCTCATTCCGAGCCGCCCAGCCTGATAAATTTCTGCCTCCCCATGCCTTCCCCGACTTCCGAAAACACTGAAAAAACCTCCTGGGACGTCGTCATTATCGGAGGAGGCCCGGCCGGCTCCACGGCGGCCACCACGCTGGCCAAAGCGGGGCGGCGGGTGCTGGTGCTGGAGAAGGAGAAGTTCCCGCGTTTTCACATCGGGGAATCCCTGCTGCCGTATAACCGCGCGATTTTCGACAGCCTCGGGGTGTGGCCGAAGATTGAATCCGCAGGGTTCATGGTGAAGCGCGGGGCCCAGTTTCTCATGGGCAATGGCCCGCAGAAAACGCGGCTGGATTTTTCGGACGGCTCGTTCACGGAATTCCCGACGGCGGTGCAGGTGGAGCGGTCGAAATTTGATGATCTCCTGCTGAAGCATTCGCGGGAATGCGGGGCCGGGGTCCGGGAGGAGGCGCTGGTGATCTCCCACAAAATCAGCGCCGACGGCGTGACCGTGAAATACCGGAGCGCCGCCGACGGCATGGAGCACGAGGTTTCCGCCGGCTTTCTCATGGACGCCAGCGGGCTGTCGAATCTGACGGCCAATCAGGCGTCCCTGCGGGAGTTTTATCCCGGACACAAAAAGATGGCCATCTTCGGCCATTTCGAAAACGTGGACATGCCGCAGGGCGAGGAATACGGGGACATTCTGGTGGTGCGCCGCGAGAACTCCTGGTTCTGGATGATTCCCCTGGAGGCCAACAAAACGAGTGTGGGTCTGGTGCTGGACCGGGGGGAATTCCAAGCGTTGGGAAAGGATCCTGACAAAATTTTTCACGACGCCGTCCGCACGACCCAAGTGGTCGGCGACCGCTTCACCCAGGCCGCCGCCAAAGATCCGCTGCGGGTGCTGACGGATTTTTCCTACCGCAACGGAAAGCTGGTGGCGCCCCGTCTGGTGCGTATCGGCGACGCCTCCGGGTTCATCGATCCCGTCTTCTCCAGCGGCGTGATGCTGGCCATGACCAGCGGCAAGCAGGGCGCGGAGGCCGTGCACGAGGCCCTCGCCTCCGGCCAGTCCATGACCTCCGGCATGAAGCGTTATGAGAGGGACAACCGGCGGCGCATTTCCCAGTATTGGGAATTCATCGGGAACTTTTACAAAAACCACTTCGCCCAGATCTTCTTCCAGCCCTATAACCGTTTCGGCATGGTCTGCGCGATCAACGCGGTGCTGGCGGGACGCACCAGGCTGTCGTTCGCGGTGCGGTGGCGGCTGCGGGTTTTCTTTTTCCTGGCCTGGCTGAACCGGTATATTCCCGTCGCTCAGCGCATCAAAGTTTCCTGACAAACACGGTGGATCACAGGACTCCGCCGTTCTGCGCAAAAGGCTCAGGATCAGGAATCTACGCGTCTGCGGAGATTTAAAATCGAAAGGCATGGCTTCTGCGGCGAAGCTGGAGCCGCCCGCCAACGTCCATGCCGGACGCGGCGCGTTCATGCCTATGAAATTCCTGGTGTTTTCCTGCTGGTTTACCGTGATGTCAATAGTCGGAGCCTCCGCCGGACTGGTGGCCCACTGGCCGCTGGACGCCAATGCGCTGGACGCCACCGGCAACGGCCACAACGGCACGGTGGTGGGGACGGTGACGTTCGGACAATCCGGAGCCAATGGCAAAACGGGCTCCTCCGCCGACTTCCCGGGTCCGGGCCACATCGACATTCCCTATACCCCGGACCTGAATCCCGGCACCCAGGCCGAGAACGGGTCCGGCAGTTTCAGCCTGGCTTTCTGGGCGTTCCCCACAGCGGCGGGCGGCGGGGCCTACCGCTCGCCATTCACCAACCGCGAGGACAACGGCACGACCTCCAACGGTCCCATGATTTACAATGACGCCGCCGGCAACTGGACCTTCTGGGCGGGCAATAATGGCTCGTCGGGACAGTGGAACAACCGTGATGCCGGACCCGTGGCCGTGAATGCCTGGACGCATGTGGCCATCACCTACGATGCGGACACGACCACGCGGAAAATGCTGCTCAATGGCGTGGTGGTTCTGAATGATGTCATCGGCATCTCCGCCAATGTGCTGCGGGCCATGCATTTCGGCTCGGGCTCGGATCTGGGCGGGGACTTTTACTGGGATGGCCGCATGGATGATATCGGATTCTGGGACAATGCCCTGACGGAGGCGCAGGTGCAGGAGGTCATGACCAACGGCATCAAGCCCGACACCTCCACCGATCCGAATCTGCTGGTGCCAAGTCCCTGGCCGCTCACGCTCACCGGGGCCGTCCAGACCTTTGACATCACCCTGAACAATGGCGGGGCCACCAAAGCGCTGAATATCACGGCGGCGGCTTTCAGCGGAGGCAATGCGGCCAGTTTCTCCGTGGTCAGCCTGCCGGGTCCCATTGCCGCGGGCGGCACGGGCGTGGTCAGAATCTCGTTCAATCCCGCCGGGGTTTCCGGAGCGGTGGAGACCATTCTGGAGCTGACCAGCAATTCAGCGGTGAATCCCGTGAAGCCGGTGACGGTCACGGGGTTCATTCACGATCCCAGCGTCGTGTCCCTGACGGAGCGGCTGGAGTTCGGAACGCTTCCGGCCGGCACCAGCACGCTGACCAAATCTTTCACCCTGCGCAACGACGGGGCGGCCCTGCCTCTGAATGTCAGTGCCGTCACGCCCGCCGGTCCGGATATGGCGGCCTTCACGGTCACCAAATTCCCGGAAACCCTCGCTCCCGGCGCGACCGGGACGGTGGAGGTGGTGTTTGATCCGCTGCTGGAGGACGGATCCTTTGTCAGCCGGATGCTGGTCAGCACCGATGATCCGCTGACGCCGAATATCACGGTGGTGCTGCACGCGGAGGTGCCGGTGGCCAAGCCGCTGGTCGCGTGGTGGCCGCTGGACGCGAATGCCGATGACGCCAGCGGCAACGGGTTCAACGGCGTGGTCACGGCTCCGGGCGCGGTGAGTTTCACCGAGGCGGGAGCCAATGCCGCGACCGGCGCCGCCGCGGATTTCACGGAAGGCGGGCACATTGAGGTGCCTTTCGACGCGCTGCTGAATCCCACCAGCTTCACGGTCACGCTGTGGGCCAAAGCCGACGGCACCAGCGGATATGCCTCGCCGGTCACCAGCCGCGTCCACGGCGGCGGCGGAGAGACCAACGGTTATATTCTTTACAACGCCGATGGCGGGCGCTGGGCGTTCTGGACAGGGCAGGGGGTGGTGAACTGGGATGATGTCAGCGGTCCGGCCGTGGTGGTCGGCTCCTGGACGCATCTGGCCATCACCTACGATGCCGCCACGGACACCAAAACGCTGTGGGTCAACGGCGAGAGCGCGGCTGTGGACACCTCCCGGTCGGCCCCCACGCAGTACACTCCGAATTATTCCCTGAATCTCCATCTCGGAGCGGGCGACGACAACGGTCTGGGTTTTCCTTTTGACGGCAAGCTGGACGACATCGCCATTTATAAAAAAGCCCTCAGCCGGAGCGAGATCCAAAGCATCATGATCAACGGCGCGGGCACGCCGCCCGTCTCCGCCGGCTTTGAGATCTCCTCGCTGGTCCGGGGCCCCGCCGCCGGGCAGGTCACCCTAGCATGGCCCTCCACGGCCGGGGCGGTTTACACCGTCCAGCGCACGGCTGATTTTTCCAGATGGGACGACCTGACGCCCAATGTCACCGCCGCCGGGGCCACCGCCGGTTTCACGGACACCACGCTGCCCGCGGGCACTTCCAGAGTCTTCTACCGGGTGAAAAGAATTCCCTGACAGAAGGAGGCGGCGGCCTTGGGGGAGGACGGCGGATCCAGGGCCCGGAAATGGTTGAATCCCGCCGGAGCCGGCGTTTCCTCACGGAATACTCCTTCGCGGGTATCCGGTGCTTGCTTCCGGCGGTAAACTGACGGTAAATTCCGTTCATGCTGGCACAGGAAAATTCGGTAAAAAAAGGCCCTGCCCCCCCGCCATTTCTGCTGGATCCCGCGCTTGAGCCGGCGTTTGACACCCTCACGGCCCTGGCCCGCCAGGTGCTCGGGGTGCCGGTGGCGCTGATCTCGGTGATTGACAGGGACCGCCAGTTTTTCAAAAGCCAGTGCGGCCTCACGGGGGCTCCGGCCACGGACCGCGGGACTCCCCTGAGTCACTCATTCTGCAAGTATGTGGTGGCTTTTTCCGAGACACTGGTGGTGGAGGATGCCCGGGTGCATCCCATGGTGAAGGATAATCCGGCGGTCAGCGAATTCGGTGTCCGCTCCTACCTCGGAGTTCCCGTTTACGCTGAGAAGGGAGCGCCGGTGGGGGCTTTCTGCGTCATGGATTTCGAGCCCCGGACATGGACGCAGCAGGACATCGGCATCATGACGGCCCTGGCCGGGCAGGTGACCGGAGAAGTGTCCCTGCGGCTGGCCGCCGAGCGCCACCGGCGGGATCTGGAGGCTTTGCAGGTGGTGGAGGCCGGATGGGGCCGCGCGGAGCAGGAGCTGAAACAGGCCAAGGAGGCCGCGGAATCAGCCAACCGGGCCAAAAGTGAGTTTCTGGCCACGATGAGTCACGAAATCCGGACTCCCATGAATGGAGTGCTGGGCATGGCGGGCCTGCTGCTGGACACCGAACTTTCATCCGAGCAGCGCAGCTTCGCGGAAACCATCCGCCACAGTGGCGAGCTGCTGCTGACCCTGATCGACGACATTCTGGATTTCTCCAAAATCGAAGCTGGAAAACTCACTTTTGAGGACTCGGATTTTGATCTCCGGCAGCTTGTGAAAACCACTCTGGAGATCGTGAGCGGAGCCGCGGGGTCCAAAGGCCTCCGGCTGTCCAGTGAACTGCATCCGGCCATTCCGCCGCGGATCCGGGGGGATGAGGGCCGGCTCCGGCAGGTGCTGCTGAATCTGCTGAGCAATGCCGTGAAATTCACGCCCCGGGGTGAAGTGGTGCTCGGCGTGTCCCGGATTTCCGGCGATGCCGGGGCGGCGGTTCTGAGATTTGAGGTGCGGGATACCGGGATCGGCATCAGCGGCGGGGAGAAAATACGGCTTTTCCAGCCCTTCAGTCAGGCGGACGCCTCCACCACGCGGAAATACGGCGGCACCGGACTGGGGCTGGCCATTTCACGCCGGCTGGTGGGGATGATGGGCGGGGAGATGGGGCTGGAGAGTGTTCCCGGCGAGGGCTCCCGGTTCTGGTTCACCGCCCGCTTCCCTCCCGGTAACTCCCCGGCGGCTGCCGGCCCGGCGGGCATTCCCCGCGAAAGCCACCCGGGGCGGGAAACAGGCATCACCATCCCCGATCTTTCCCCGGCCGATTCCGCCGGACCGCGCAAAGCCCGGATTCTGCTGGCGGAGGACAACACCGTGAATCAGAAAGTGGCGCTGCTGCAGCTCAAGAAGATGGGGTATCAGGCGGTGGTGGCGGCCAACGGGGTCGAAACGGTGGAGGCGCTGAAAAGGAGTCCCTACGACATCATTCTCATGGACTGCGGCATGCCGGAGATGGACGGGTATGAGGCCGCAAGGTGCATCCGCCGGGATTTTCCGCATCTACCCGTGCACATCATCGCCCTGACAGCCCACGCCATGGCCGGCGACCGGGAAAAGTGCCTGGCCGCCGGCATGAACGATTATCTGACCAAACCCCTGCGCGCCGCCGAGCTGCGGACGGCTCTGGAAAAATGGCAGGCCGCTTTCTCCGGCAACAGCTGAGCCTGAATTCCGGGCGCGGGCGCTATTTGGTTTTGTAAGGCAGGCTGAGATCCTTCGAGGCCACGGAATAAACCTCGTAAACCCCCAGCATCGGACGGGACATGCAGGAGGTGTTGACCTGCATGTAACAGGCCACGCCGTCGAAGCTGAACTTCGTTTTGTGGTGCAGAAAATAAGCCGGAACCACCGCGCGGATGGTGTTGCCGCGTTCCACAACGGAATGCCCGGCGGCATCCAGATACATGGGCATACCGCAGTTCGTGGGCGGCAGAACCACCTTTTTATCGCCCTTTTTGAACTCCTTCACGGACAGGCCGCCGGGCACCCGGTCGTCCTTGACCAGCAGCGCCCAGTGGGTGTGCCAGATCTTTTTGTCGTCGTTGTAATCCCCGTTCGCGTTCTCGTCCCAGAGCGGGGTGTCATCAAAATCGGGATGCGAGGTGATGGCCAGAGCGACAATCCCCTCCGCTTTGCCCATGCCCACATCGGCGGCTTTGAGCGAGGTGGGAAAAACGTACGCCAGCACCGGGGCGCCATCAAGCTGGCCCGCCGCTTTCGGGGTCGTTTTGCCGGCCTCGCCCTCCAGATCCATGCTGAACACCATGACATCCAGGTCCGCTTTGTATTCGACGGAGACGTTTTTGATTTTCAGGCTGGGTGATTTTGCCAGAGCGGGATCATTGTTCAGCTTGATTTCGCAGGCCGGCGAGAGCTTTACGGAGGAAAGCAGGCCGGCCAGGGCCAGGAGGCGGAGCATCGTGAATTTCATGGATAGGGAATGAGTTTGGATTCCAGCGGAACGGGAATCCCGCGGGGCCGGTGTCATGCCGGCTTCCGCGGGGGAGTATCCCGTTGCACATTCCCTTGGAAATTCAGGCCGGCCGCGTGACACGGTGACTCTGAATTTCCTCTTTCCCTCCGCGCGCCTGAAAAATCAGGCCGGAGGGAGACCGCACGATGGACTCACTGACCGGCGATCACCTCCCGCGACCCCGATGCTTTCCACTCGGCGGTCAGATCCTTCAGGTTGTCCGCCGTGGTGTAGGCAAAAAAGGAATGCCGCGGCGGCACGCCCTGAGTTTCCACCTGCCAGTCAAGGGTCCGCGCCACTCCGCCCTCCGGCGGCAGCAGCCGGATCTCCCGGTGGAGGAGAAAGCGGATGAATGACTGGGCGGATTTGGGATCGATTTGAATTTCGCATTTCTCCCCATCGGAGGAGCCAATATTCACGGAAACCTCCGGGGCGGAATTTTGAGGAGCGGGGGTATTCATAAAGCGGGCAGGGGGAAATGGCGGGAAACCCGCCAGTGTGAACGGATTACGAAAAAACGACCACCGGGGTTGATGGTTTTTTCGAAGGTGGTCCGCCTGTCCGAAAGCCAGGCCGCCCGGCGGATCAGAAGCCGGTGGTGCAGTAAAATTCCACCGCCCGCAGCGGACTGCCGTGCGGCGGTTCCTGCCACCCCCGCCACACCGGCGGCCGGCGGAATTCCGGGCCGCGCGGGCTTTCCGCTTCAAACCTGAAGGTTTGACCGCCCAGCGTGATGCGCCACTCGCCATCGATCAGCGCCGGGCCGGATTCCACAGGAACCGGCCCGTCCATAAAGGCCAAAAGATCGCGCATCAGACCGGCGGGAAAGGAAAGCGTGCTCATTTCGCGGGAGAACGGTCCCCGCAAAACTCCGGATGCCCCGCATTCACCGGGCCACCGTCACGGTTGTCCGGATTCGGAAAGGGCGCGGAAACGCTGTCGCTGGCGGTGAACCCGTCCGATCCGGCCGGCGCTCAGGCCTGGGCCCTGAAAATCCGTCAGGAGGACCGCCGCCAGGAAGTGCTGAAAAAGCTGACGGCTCCGCCCTGAGAGGAGCGGGCAGGGGACGGCAGGGTTTTGCTTCCTCCGCCTCATGAGAAGGCTCACCCCGGCACGCGGGAGGGAAGGTGCAGGCCGTCGAGGAACATCTGCACGGCGACGACGACGAGGAGCATGCCCATCAGACGCTCCACCGCCATGATTCCCCGTCGCCCGAGGACACGGGCAAAAAAGGGAGCGCTCAGCAGAATGAGGGTGCTGACACACCAGGCGGCCAGAATGGAGGCGAAGACGCCGGGCCGGCTGATGGTGGGATTCCCCGCCAGAACCATGATGGTCGCGATCAGCGACGGACCGGCAATCAGCGGCGTGGCCAGCGGGACGATAAAGGGCTCCTCCAGAATACCTTCGGACTTTTCCGCGCCTTCGGGCGGAAAAATCATGCGCAGGGCGATCAAAAACAGCATGATGCCGCCGGAGATGCGCAGCGCCTCCGCGCTGAGGCCGAAAATGGCCATGAATCCGCGTCCTCCCGCCAGCACCGCCAGCAGAATGCCCAGGGCGAACAGGCACTCCCGGAAGATGATGCGCAGCCGCCGCTCCTCCGGCACCTGCCGCAGAGCGGCCATGAAATTCGGGATATTCCCGAGAGGGTCCATGACCAACAGCAGCGTGAGCGACGTCGAAAGAATGTCCATTCCCCGGCGACCATGCGCAGGCCTCCGGTTTTCCCAAGCAGGGAATTGAAAATGGCGGCGTTTGGATGCCAGCTGATGCCAAAGTGTCCGGAGCCAGGAATCGGGGAATCAGAGCAGTGGCCCGACGGACTCAAAGGCATCTCCCCAGGAGGCGACGGTGCGCCGGGCGAGGCCCCAGGAGAGAGTCATGCCCAGACCGCCCATCGCCGTGACCATGGTGACGCGTTCGCGCGGCTGGAGGATGACCTGGGTCTGGCCGAGAGTGCTTTTCAGATAGGTGCCGTGCCAGCGGGAGGCGATTTTCAGGTCCGGCAGCCGGGTGAAGCTGGCGAGATTTTCCAACACCAGCTTATCCACATGGCTCCAGTGGTCCGGGGTCAGGCTGCCGCCGTATTCATGGGAATCGCCGAGAGTCAGGGAGCCGTCCGCATGCTGGGCGGCGATGACGTGGACGCCCCAGTCAAGGTGCGCGGCCATGGTGCCGGCGATCTTTTGCTTCAGCGCGGGCAGGGAAGGGCACAGGCTGAAGGCGGGGTAATGGGCAAGGGTCAGGTCACTGACCATGATGGCTCCCAGCCGCCCGGCGATGGGCTCGCTGCGCATCATCTGGAGCCGGCAGGGGCGGATGCCGGCGGCGGAGAGCTCGGCGGGGAAGAGCGTTTTCATGTCCTCCCCGGCGGCGATGACGCAGTGGCCGAAGGGGAAAAACCGGCCGTCCGCCAGCTCCACGGCGTCTTCATGAACCTTGATGACGCAGGCGCCCAGTTCAAATTCCACCCCCAGGCTCCGGGCGTAAGCCACGAGCGCGT
Organism: Verrucomicrobiota bacterium; assembly: GCA_040386695.1. Classification (GTDB taxonomy): domain Bacteria; phylum Verrucomicrobiota; class Verrucomicrobiia; order Verrucomicrobiales; family V1-33; genus CAIZWU01. The sequence goes on along the minus strand of JAZKFB010000004.1, from coordinate 74,064 downwards.
TGAGGGCCTCGGCGGGACGGACACAGGTCTCGTGCGGGCTGAGCAGCGCGCCCTTCAGCCCGTCGGGATTGGTCAGGGGAAAACGGGTCAGCGTTTCCTCCGGGGTCAGCAGGGTGAAGCCCTCGGCGGCGGCTTCCGGCTGGTCGGAAAATTCGGTCAGGACACTCCAGGCCTCCTCCCGGTAGGCCACGCTGAGTGATCCGCAGGGATCGGCGGTGAAACCCGCTGGGGGAGCCAGCTCCCGCCAGCGTTTCATGCCCCAAAGCCCCTGTTCCCGTTCCGGCCCGAAAGCCAGGCCGATGGGCCAGATAGTGCCGAAATTCCGGACGGACGCGCCCACGGGACGGGTGTCGCGGTCGATGACCGTGACCTGATAACCGGCCTCGCGGGCGGTCACGGCGTGGGCCAGACCGATGATGCCGCTGCCGATGATAACGATTTGTTCGCGGGAGGATACGGAGTTCAGAGCCATGCGGGAGGAGGATTTGAGTGAGGTCGGTGAAAGTGCGGCGCGCGGCAAATAAAATCGCGCCCGCCGGCCCTTGGGATTTGGCGCGCGGATGAATCGGGCACCGGGTGCTTTACCGGAACGGCTACCTGGACCCCTCCGGCGGGACAAGGTTCCTCCCGGAAGGCGGCGGAGCCAGAGCCGCCATGGAACAATTCCGCCACCCACCGGCGGGGTGGCGCTTTTTTTAAAACTCCGTGCCCTCCACTTGCAAAACATCCGTTTTCCGCCATGGCTCCCACGCCAGAATATGACCGAAAATTCATCTCCTCCGACTGTCCCGCCCCGCCTTGGACTGCTGCCCACTCTGATCTTCAGCTCCCGCTGGCTGCAGCTGCCGCTCTATCTGGGCCTCATCGTGGCCCAGGGGGTTTACGTGTTTCTCTTCATGAAGGAGCTGAAGCATCTGATCCTGGAGGCGAAGACACTCAAGGAGCAGGCCATGATGCTGATTGTGCTGGGTCTGATCGACGTGGTCATGATCTCGAATCTGCTCATGATGGTCATCGTGGGCGGATATGAGACCTTCGTCTCCCGCCTGCGCCTGCACAATCATCCGGACCAGCCGGAGTGGCTGAGCCATGTGAACGCCTCCGTGCTCAAAGTGAAGCTGGCCATGGCCATCATCGGCATCAGCTCCGTGCATCTTTTGAAAACCTTCATCGCGGCTGGCGACATTGGCAAACCCGCTGCCGCTGTCAGCGCCGACCTTGCGGTGGTGGCCCCCGCGACTGTGCCCACCGCCGAAGGCGTGATGTGGCAGACCATCATTCACGCCATCTTTATTCTGTCCGCGATCGGCATCGCATGGACCGACCGCCTCATGCAGACCCCGGCAGGAGCAAAGAACGTCAGGCATTGACCGTTCCATCGCTTATCAGCGGTCGGTCGCTTTGGTGAGTTCGAAGGTGTCGAAGAGGCGGCCCTCAAGGTCGTAGGCTTTGAACTGGATGGTGCGGTCCTGGACGGTGGCGAAGCAGAAGTGGTGGCCGCTTTTGACGTGAATGCTGAACCATGAGCGCTGGGGCGCGGCTTTCTCCAGATTCCCGCCGCCGCCGCCGCTGACGATGTAGCGCACGCCCTTTTTCTGATTCACGGCCATGTTCAGAATCGGCCAGGTGCGCTCGTAGCTGTGGATGTGGCCGGCGAAGGCGATGTCCACACCGTATTTTTCGTAAAGTGACACCAGAGGGCGCAGCCTGATTTCACCCTGACTGAAGGGCTTGCCGGGCTTGCCCTGCTCGGTGTCGCCGTAGTCATCGTTGTCGGAACTCCAGCAGGGGTGGTGGTGGGCGGTGAATTTCCAGGTGGAGGTGGAGGCGGCGAGAGCTTTCTCCAGTTTCTGATACTGCTCGCTGGCGGGCGAGACGTCCTTGTTGGTGTCCACCATGAAGAACTCGGCGTTCCCGCATTTGAAGGTGTAAAAATACTCGGGCTCGGGCAGGTGGAAGTAGTCGTAATACCAGTGCGAGTTTTTCTCGTGATTGCCGATGACCGGGAAGACGGGAACGTAGGACAGCAGTTTGGAGCAGGGCTCAAAGAGGTCGAAGACCCACTGCTGCTTGGCGAAACCGTCGTCCACGACATCGCCGACGTGGAGCAGGAAATTAGGCCGCAGGGCGAAGATGCCCTCGGCGCACTGGCGGGTGACATCGGGGTTCCGCTGGGTGTCGCCGATCAGGCCGAAAGCCCAGGCATCGTCGGGACCGGGGAGGGTCTGGAAGCTTTTCACCTCGCTGCGGGCGGTGTTCCCGCTGCCGTCGTCGCAGGTGACACGGTAGAAGTAGCGGGTGTGCGGCTTGAGACCGGTCAGGGAAACGGTGCTGATGGGCGAGGCCCCGGCGGGCACGGAGGCGGTGGCGGTGAGCGGGGCGATTTCCGCATATTCCACGGACATGGCGGCGGGACGGCTGGTTTCGGCCATGATGCTCATGCCGGTGGTGGAGGCCGCCTGGAGGTAAGGCTTCACCACAAACTGGAGATCGCCATTGATCGAGCCCTGCCAGGCGAGCAGCCCGGCGTTCTGCTCCACGACGGCGGCGACTTCGGTTTCCGGCAGGGCGCGGCCGTAGGTTTTCACCTCAAGGAGGCCGCCGTCGAGAATCTCCAGCTCATCCTTGTCGGCGAAGGCGGCGACGGTCAGCTTTCCCTGATCGGGATAGAGAATGTCACCCGACTGCGCGGCCGATTCACCGTCCAGCCGGCCATTGACGTAAAGCCGCATGGCCGCGCCGTCGTAGGTGGCGGCGACGTGATACCATGGACCGGGTTTCACGGCGCTTTTGCCGGTGACCGTGGTCAGGACGCCGTCGCCGTCCGTATTGCCTCCGGCGCTGGAGAGACGGAAAGTGAAGCGCTCGCGGTCATATCCCAGGAGCCAGCCTTTCTCAAAACTGCCGTTGTCCTGGATGAAGCCGCAGAGGCCGCCCTCGGCCCGCATGGCGTTGAAGCGCACCCAGACGCTGGCGGTCATTTCCTTTGCCGGCAGGACGGGCTGGGCGGTGGCTTTGTCGGGCGCGGCCAGCAGCCAGTCGCTGAGGCCGTTGAAAACAAGGGCCTGCGCGGGGCCGATGTGGGTGAGCTTCGGCTGCCCCATGACGCGGGCTTTGAGGTGGTGTGTCAGGTCCTCCCAGGTGTCGCCCTGGATGGGCGTGGACCCGGTGGCGAAGTGCATGAGAAGACGGTCCTCCACTTTGTCAGGATGAGCCCTGGCGGCAATGGGGGCGAGAGCGAGCACTGCCGGAAACAGCGCGCGGCAGGATGAGAGACGGAGAAGTTTCATGGGTTTGGAAAGTCAGGGAACAGAAGTCAGCGGTCAGAAGTCAGAAATCAGATAGAACAGGGGTTCCTCCTGTCCTGCGGGGCATCCTGCCCGGTGCCGGAGCATCGGCTGCGGGAATCGTGTGTCAGAGCACCGTCATTCATGGTCGGGAAACGCCGGCCGTCACTTCCGTGAGGGCCTCATCGAGGATGCCGATGGCCAGGGCGAGTTCGTCCTCCGTGAGCACGAGAGCGGGGGTCAGGGTGAGAATGTGGCCCATGGTGATTTTGAAATTCAGGCCCCGGCGCAGAGAGGCGTGCATCACGCGTTCGGCTTCTGTCCGGGCGGGTGAGCCGTCGGGTTTCCGCAGCACCAGGCCCATGAGGAGACCGAGGCCGCGGACTTCGGCGATGAGTGGATGTTTCACCGCCATCTGCCGCATTTTGATCAGCGCCAGTTCTCCGAGTTCCGCCGCGCGGGTGACGAGGCCCTCCTCCTCAATCACGTCCAGCGTGGCCAGGCCGGCGGCGCAGGCGACGGGGTTTTTCTCGTGGGTGTAGTGACCGAGAGCGGTGTGGGCGGCGACGTTCAGCTCCTCCTTTGCCAGCAGCGCCGCCAGGGGCATGACGCCGCCGCCGAGGCCTTTGCCAAGAACGAGCATGTCGGGCACCACGCCGTAATGCTCACAGGCGAACATGCGGCCGGTGCGGCCGAGGCCGACGGGGATTTCGTCGAGAATGAGCAGGGTCCCATGACGGTCGCAGGCGGCGCGCACGCGTTGCCAGTAGTCGGGCGGCGGAATGAAAGGGGTGCAGCGGACGGTCTCGGCGATGACGGCGGCGACGTCGCCCTCCTTGGCCAGTACGTATTCAATGTAGTCGGCGCAGGCCAGGCTGCACGAGGCTCCGCAGCGGAAGGGGCAGCCATGCGGCTCCGGCGGCGGCACGTGCTCGCAGCCGGGCAGCAGCGGGCCGATGTTTTTGCGGAAGACGGCCTCGCCGCCCACGGAGATGGCATCCAGCGAGGCTCCATGGAAAGCGTCCCACATGGAGACAAATTTGAAGCGTCCCGTGGCCACCCGCGCCAGTTTCAAGGCCATGCCGATGGCAGTGGTGCCGCCCGGCGCGAAGAGCACGCGGGTCAGTCCCGGCGGCGCGATTCCGCGCAGGCGTTTCGCCAGGTCCACCGCGGCCTGGCAGGTGTAGCGGCGGGTGCAGAAGCTGAGTTCGTCCAGCTGCCGCTTCACTGCGGCAATCACCGCCGGGTGGGCAAAACCGGTCTGGTGGACGTTGTTGCCGTGAAAATCCAGATATGGCCGCCCCTCCAGATCCGTGATCCACGCGCCCTCCGCGCCGCTCAGGGCATTGAGGCAGGGCGTGGAAAGCGACTGATGCAGGAAAACCTCCGCGTCCTCCGCCAGCAGATCGCGGGTGGGGTCTGACAAATGTTCCGCCGCGAAAGCCGCGCGCCCCGGCGTGAAATTCACATCGCCCTCGGAAAGCAGGCCATGGTCGGAGGAGCCGGGGGGAAGGGTGAATTCGGGCACAGGCGGAGCGGGCGGACGGAATTTGAGTGAGAAAGGATCAGCCGGATCGGCCGGATCCTGCGGATCACAAACCCGGATACAGGGCGGCGGACAGAATTATTTCCCGTCCGCCGCCAGGATCCGGATTTTATCAGATCACTCGCTGATGCGGAAGAACAGCTTGCCCGGCACCGGCGGGGTGGGGAAGAGCGTGTCCACATCGGAGGAAACCTCGGTTTCCGCTCCGGCGGCGCCCGTCAGGTTCGGCACGGCTGTCTGCCAGGTCTGCAGATTCTGGGAATACTGGAGTTTGTAGGCCTTCTGCGGAACGGACTTCCATTTGAGGGTGATCACTTTGGTGGCCGCGTTGAAATTCATGGAGGTGATGACCGGAGGAACGCCGGGCACCGCGGTGGTGGCGGCGGTGACCTGGATGTTATCAATCGCCCAGTACCAGTTATTCGTGGCGTCCACGAGGCTGTAGCGGAGCTTCAACGAGGTGTTGGCGGCGGTGGTGCTGATGGGAATGGTGACCGTTTCGTCCGTGTTGTTGTCGTGGGTGTCGGGACCGCTGTCGGTCCAGAACAGCACCTGCTGATAAGGGCCGCCATCCAGGGAGACCTCCAGGATGGCCTTCATATTGCCTTCCCGCTGCCAGCAGGAATCGAAGGACAGAACCACGCTGCCGGGAGTGGTGCCGGCCAGGGAAATGGAGGGGCTGATGAGAGCGGAGCTGAAGGCGCCGCCGGTGTGCGCGAGGTCATCCCATTCATCCGTGTCGGCGATGGCCACGACGGCGGGGATGCCGGTTTCCGCGGAATCCCCCAGGCCTTTGGAGAAGCCGCTGCGGCCCTGTTCACCGGCCGTGGTGCTCCACCAGCCAGGCTCCGCAAAGGACCAGCCGAACCATTCCTTCACGCCGTCGGTGCCGCTGACATTTTCCGGGGAGGGCACGGGCATGGCGGAGTTGTCGATGGTCCAGCCATTGGGGGCGGCCGGGGACCACACCGCGGTTTGGGGCGCGGGGAAGCCGGCACCCGTGAGGATGCCCTCCTCCACATTCGGCCCGAGGGCCACGCTCTGCCAGTTTTCCTTGAAAATTTCAGTGGTGGAAGGCGGCACATGCACGGTGAGCTTGGCTTCCGGACTGGTCACCGATCCCAGCGGATTGGTGACTCTGACACTGTAATAACCCGTGCCGAAACGTGAGGCGGAGGTCAGGGAAAGAGTGGAGCCGGTGGCCCCATCCACGGGAGCCGCCGGACCTGCCTGCCCGATGGCCCGGAAGAGCCACTGATAGGTCGGGGTGCCGGTGCTGGAGGCCACGACTTCGAAGCTGGCGGCCTCCCCCTGGGCGGCCTCCGTCGAGGCCGGCGGCTGATCAATGAGCAGAGGCTGGACGGAAAGCCGCGCCACATTGCTGAACCCGCTGAACGGGACGGTGCCCGTGGTGCCGCTGATTCTGACACTGTAGACGCCGTCATCGGCCAGAGCGGCGGCGGCGAAGCTCAGGGTGCTGGAGGTCGCTCCGGGTATTTCCACACGCGTGGCCTCGGGTCCTTTGAACCACTGGTAGGTGAGCGCGAAGGTGCTGTCCGCCGCCACCGTGAAGGCTGCGGGGAAAGTGGCGGCCACTGTCTGGGCCAGCGGCTGCTCCGTGACGGTGAAGCCGGCCACGGTCATCAGCACGGGCGCGCTTTTGATGGTGCCGGCGGCGTTGGTGGCCTCGCAGAGGTAAAGCCCGGAATCCGCGAGAACGGCGGAGGGAAGGGACAGCGTCTCGGCGGTCTGACCGGTGAGCACGGTCCGGGTGGCTCCGTTCATTCTCACCCACTGCAGCGTCCCGGCAGCCGGAGTGCCGTCCATCGAGACCGCCAGATCGACCGCCGCTCCCGTGCCCACGATGAAGGAGGAACTCACGTTGGTGTCCGCGGGACTCACCGGATGGGTTTCAAAATGCGGGGGCTCGGCACCGCTGTAAAGCGCCAGGTTGTCGATGGCCCACCACCAGTTGTTCCCGGCGTCGATCGTTCCGAAACGGAACTGCGCGTTCTGCGCCCCGGGCGGCGGGGTCAGGGTCAGATAAACCGTCTCGTTCTCCATGCCCTCGGGATGGAGCTTATCGCCCGCGCCCTCCCAGCGCAGGATTTCCGTGAAAGCTCCATTGTCCCAGGAGACAAGAATCACGGCTTTCTGCGGGACCTCCGGACGCCAGCTGGAGTCAAATCTCAGAGTGAGTTCGGCGCCTGCCGCGGCGGCGACGGGAATCCGCGGGGAAACGAGATAGGAATTATAAGGACCGTTGCGGGTCAGGTCATCCCACTCATCCGGATCCGTCACCGCGATGGCGCCGCCGCCTTTGACGAAGCTCGTGCGGTTCTGATTGCCGGCGGTGTAGGCCCACCAGCGGGGATCGGTAAAGCTCCAGCCCGCCCATTCCACGACCCCGTCGGTGGTCGGATCCCCGAGCCCCTGCATCTGGGAATCGTCCACCGTCCAGCCTGCGGGCGCCGTTTTGGTCCACACGGCCGTCTGGGCTTTCCGCTCGCCGTCGCCGGTGGTGATGCCCTCCTCCTTGTTCGCCCCGAGGGTGACCCCGTCAAAATTTTCCGAATATAAAATAGCTCCCCGGCTTCGGTGGGCCGGGAATGTCAGAAACAAAACTGACAGAAGAAGCGGCGGAGTCCGGAAAGGCGAGTTTAATTTCATGGATGGCGTTCGGTTCGGTGACGGAATGGCGGCTGTTCCGAGCCGCCCGTCATGGGCATGCCACAGTCCCGCGCGCTATTCGAGTTCCGCCGCGTGACAGGTTTGTGGCATAAACCTTCTGCCTTCGCCCGCGCTTGCGGCAATTAAAGAACTCCAGGTCACTTTAAATCCGCCTGCGGAATTATGTCCGCCTTAATGTATGTGAATAACCTGCTTTTTCCGATCTTTTTCACTCCGCCGCCATGGTGCTCAGCTTTCGGAAAAGGGACAGATCCCCGGGATGGGCCAGGTGGACGGTGATGCCCTCGCCCGGCAGCAGACCGGCCACGGCGTCCGGGCCCGAAGCATGGGCGGACGGCGGGAACGCCACCGTGATCCGGCGTCCGGCCTGATAGGCGCCACTGCCGGCTTTGCTGCTCAGGGGCAGGCGCTCGGCATCGGGGGCCGCGCGGATGATGGTGGTTTCGTGGACGGCCCACTTCCGGCCATGGGCGGGTGTGACCCAGACTTTGGCGCCGGGCTGGAGATCGGCGGCCTCGTCCGTGCTGACGAAGGCGGTGATGTGTTTGGGGCGCCCCACCATTTCCAGCAGATGATCCCCGGCCAGCAGATAATCTCCCGGCGTTTTCACCAGCTTGTCCACCACGCCCCCGATGCTGCTGGCAATGCGGCAGTGGTCCCGGCCATCCAGCAGTTCCTGAAGCTGGATGCGCTCCTCCGCCGGGAACAGGGCCAGCAGGGTCCCGGGGGCATCCTGAAAAGACGCTCCGGCGGTCTGGTCCGCTTCGGCCTGGCGCCGGGACATGTCCGCATCCATCGCGGCCAGCCGGCTTTCGAGTTTGGTGACCATGGCCCGCGTGACCTCCTGGCGGCCGGTGATCTCCGCCGCTTCCGCCCGCCGGGAATCCAGCGCCTCCTGCTGTTTCAGCAGCAGCGGATTCCCCCCCGCCGCGGGAGCCCGTGAGGCCGACGGGACCAGGGTGGCGAGGCGGCCCTCATCGGCGGCGGCGGTTTCGCGCAGAATATTCAGCTCGCGGGTGATGCTGGCCCGTTCCCGGACCACGGAGGTGAGATCGCTCTGACGCCTTCCCGCCAGACTCATCAGCAGTCCCTGAATCTGTTTATTCCAGGGTTCGGGATCCAGTTCCGCCACGATGCCGCCGGGCTCCACGGCGTCCCCGGGCTTCACGAGGATTTTCAGCAGCCGGCCGCCCTGCGCGGGGGCGATGTGCTGGTAATTCTCCTCCACCTGGCCGTTCATGCGCTCGAACACCCGGCCCCGGGAAACGCTCCAGACGACCACGCCGCCGACGATCAGCCAGATGAGCCACGGCCATTCCTGGCGGAGACGGCCCCGGCGGATGCGCCACCACCGCTGACGTTTGAGCCCGGCGTTGGCGGAACCGGAGCCGGGGGCATGGCGGGAGTCAGTGGCGGGGCTGGTGCTGGAGGTGTCGGAGGACATGATGGGGAAAAGTCAGGATTGCGGACGGTGGAGGCGCAGCGCGCGCGGGCCTCCGTCCTGAGCGCCGTCGAACAGGATCAGAACGTCAATATACGCCGGTTTTTCCTCCAGCACGAGCAGAGCTTCCGCTTTGCCGGGGGAAGGCGGCACATTGCCCAGCGGAGTCACGGTGTCCGTTTTTCCCGGCTTCCAGTGGACGAGCCCGAAGGTGGAATCCCCTGAGCGTGACAGGGATACGGGGAACTGATCCGAGGCCTCGGCGCTGGCGTTGCCGGTGAGAATGAGGAATCCGTCGCTCACGGCGGTGATTTCCCGGATGCCCCGGCCCTCGCCGAGCGGGAGCCGGTGCACCACGCCGTCCGGCATCCCGCCGCCGAAGAGCGGAGCGGTGGAGGTTTCGATGACAAAGCCGGTGCCGGCCACATTCGGACCCCGCGCGCCGAAGAACAGTTTGCCGCCGGAGAAGGTCAGGCCCTCGATGTTGAAGCCGTTCTGCTGAAGCGGCTGGCGGACAAAGGCTTTGAACTCCTCACTTTTCTCCAGCCACGGCAGCAGGCTGGCCTGGCGGATTTTTTCCCGCTGGATTTCCCCCGTGGCGGGATCGGCCGGCACCTGGAAAACGGTGCAGCGGCCGGGCTGGAACTCGCCTTTCTTTTTGCCGACGCCGTGGGAGCCGGTGACGTAGTAGCAGTTTTCCTCCGGCGAGACCGCGATGCCCTCGATGTCGATCTCCATTTTCTTGGGCTTTTTTTTGCCGGCGGGCGGGGACAGCAGCGGCACCAGCCCGCCTCCGGAAATGCGCCGCGCCGCCGTGTCGATGGTGCCGGTCTGCACGCTGAACAGCTCATCGCTGCCGATCAGGCACTGTTTTCCGTTGATGGACGCCACCGCGCTGAGATCCAGGGATTCCGCAAATCTCGTCACCTGCCAGGACGGGGAAAGCGCCTCCAGCCGCCAGGGGGGAGAGGCGGCATGGAGGGGCAGGGCGCAGAACAGAAGCGGGAGGAGGGGGCGGGTGGGTTTCATGGGATTGGGGGAGGGGGATTTGAACAGAAGGGCGCGAAGGAAACGAAGGAGGGAAAGGAGGTTTCGGAAATCGCCGCCAAACAAAAGAAGAGGTGAAAGCCGGTCGGACGGTTAATTCGGCCAGGCTGCGAAGGTGGTCAGACGCACGAAGCGGGCGGGGGCGGGGACGTTGAACTGAAGGGGGCCTCCGCTGCCGGAGCCGCCCAGCTGCTCGCGTTTCCAGGAGCCGGTGGTGAGATTGTCGATGGATTCCAGACAGTACCAGGTGTTGGCCGGCATCTCCCAGGAGACCGTCAGGCCCGCCGTGTCCGGCACCAGATTCACGGCGGGCGGCAGCGGGCGGACCGGGGGCTCCCAGCGGATGCGGCGGATGTAGCCGGCGTCGTTGCAGGCGATGAGAAGATCGCCATTCAGGGCCACGGTCACGGAGCGGGGCTCGGCCATGACTTTGTCCACCGTGGGCACCGGCTGGGGCAGGGGTTCGTGGGTGCTGTTGCGGTCGCCCTCCACCAAAATCCGGGCCACGCCCAGGGTGTCCACATACCAGATGTCCCCGCCGAAATGAGTGCACACAAAATAGCCGCCCGCCGGATGGAAAGCGACCCCCCGCGCCTCCCGCAGGCCCAGGGTCAGCGCCGGCTTGCCGGAGTCCTTGGGACCGCTGTTGGTGTCGCCCCCCAGTCCGGCCACCGGAAGGGGGGGAGTTCCGGCGGTGCTGCCGGCGGATACACGGTAGATGCGGGAATTGCCCCGGTCCGAGACAAAAATATCCCCGTTGGCCGCGACATCCAGATTCCCGCAGTCGCCGAAGCCATTGGCGATGGAAATCCCGGGCCCGGCGCCCTGGGCGGGCGTCCAGCGTTTCAGTTCCGAGGCCGTGGCGTAATAAATCAGGCTGCCGTCCCGGCTGACCCAGAGGCCGCGCGAAAGCTCCTTCGAATCGGTCAGCACAGTGGTCAGCTGGCCGTCGGGATCCACTTTGCAGACGCGTTTGTTGCCGGAATCCAGAATGTAGAGAGAGCCGTCCGGAACCGGATAGGCATGCTGCGGACCGTTAAGCTGGCAGGCGGTGGCGGGACCCGAGGCGGTGAAGCCCTGGGCATTCGTGCCCGCGACCGTGGTGAGGATGCCGTCGGTGCCGATGCGGCGGATGGCATGGGCGTTTTTGTCCGCGACATACACATTCCCCTGAAGGTCGCTGGTGGCGGAGTGGGGCTCGGAAAGCTCGGCCGTGAGCGCGCTTTGTCCCTCCGCCCCGTTCCACTCATTGCCGTTGTCCGGGGATTCACCGCCCATGCCGCCGATCCACTCAATGTGCCGGTAACCGGCGGTGATGAGCGGCCAGTCACTGGCGGCGGCCGGCTGAATCACGGTCAGAGGCAGCGCGGGCAGCAGCAGCATGGCGACGGCGCGGGCGGAAGGGGTGAATCGGGGCATGGGCGGCAGGGGTTTGATTTCCCTTACCGTGGCGGGTGAACATTACGCCTCTGTTACGCCGGAAACTTTCCCGGCGGCGGGTCGGTCGCTGTCCGATCCCGGCAATATGAAGTTTGAACAGAAGGGCGCGAAGGAAACGAAGGGGAAGGCGGTTTCTGAACTCTGGAGCGGCCTAATTTTTGCCGGTGCCGGTGCCGGCGGCGGCGGGCGCGAAATCCACGCTCATGGAAAGCAGTCCATTGGGGCTGAGTTCCGCGCGGAGGGGATGGGCGAGGAGAGCGGTGAGGGATTTCACGAGGGCCAGACCGAGGCCGGAGTGGCCGTAGCCGGAGCGGGCGGTGTCCTTGCGCCAGAAGCGTTCGAACAGCTGCGGAATGTCCGCCGGAGCAAGCAGCGGGGCTTGATTGGAGACCGTGAAGCGCGAGTCCGTGAGGGTGACGGTGATGACGGAGCCGGGCGGGGCGTGATGCACGGCGTTGCCGATGAGGTTGGCGGCGATCATGCGCCAGAGGCCGGCGTCGGTGAGGAGTTCCACGTCGCGGATGGCGCTTTGCAAAATCAGGCCGCGTTCCTCCGCCAGAGCCTCGTGGCGGGAGGCGGCCTCGGCGATGATGTCCCCGAGGGCGGTGGCGTTGAGCTTCACGGGCTGGGTGCCCTCCTCGGCGCGGGCGAGAAAACGGAGGCTTTCGACCACCGTCTCCATCTCCCCGGCGATGGCGAGGACCTGGCTGAAGGCTTCGGGGGTGGCCTCCTCGGGCCATTGGGTGACCAGTTCCGCAAGGCTTTTCAGTTCCGAGACGGGGGTGCGCAGCTCGTGGGCGACATCGCTGCTGAACCGGCGCTCGCGCGCGAAGGATTCGTTCAGCCGCTCCAGAAGGGCGTTTAACGTGGTGACCACGGGCCGCAGTTCCGCCGGGCTGTCCTGCCCGGGGAGGCGGGTGTCCAGATTCCGGGCGTCGATGGCCGAGGTGCGTTCCGCGAGCAGGGCGAGGGGCTGCAATCCGCGCCGCAGACTGTGGCGGATGAGCGGCACCATCAGCGCCAGGGCCCCGGCCCCGGTGGCTGCCAGCAGCCAGCGCAGCAGGCGCATGGTGTTTTCAAACTCATCGCTGCGGCGGGCGGTGATCAGGGTGATGTTCCGGAAAAGGCCTTTTTTGTCGTCCGCCGCGTCAAGCAGCGCCGCCACCGCCCGCGCGGGACCTCCGTCGGGCAGGGTTATATTATAGTAGCGGTCCTTTTCCCGGCCGCTGGCCAGCGCGGGAAGGTGGGTATTCTCCAGCGAGGCCGACTGTAGAAGTGGCTGGCCCCCGGAGGACCGCACCTCGAAAAAGAACTGGCCGGAGGCGTCGTCAAACCCGTGCAGTTTCTCCAGCTTGATCTCCATCTCCAGCTCCCCGTCATCCTCCTCCACCCCCGCGCGGATGATGTGGGATTTGGCCTCCAGCGTGAGGTCGAACTGCCGCAGCAGCGCCTCGCGCGCCAGGGTCCAGACCGTGATCCCGCAGGCCGTGAGAAGCACCGCCATGGCGAGGGTGAGGCTCAGGGTGAGGTGGCCGCGGATGGAGCTCATTCAGGATCAATCGGGATCAAGCGTATAACCCAGCCCCCGCCGGGTTTGGATCAGGGAAATGGAGCCGTCCGGCGAGAGCTTGCGGCGGAGCTGGCAGACGGCGGAGTCCACGGCATTGCTGACGGGGGAGCCGCCATCGGGGTAAAGATGGGACTCGATCTGATCGCGGGACAGGATGCGGCGGGGACGCAGGGCGAAGAATTCCAATAAAGCGTATTCGCGGGCGGTGAGGCTGATCTCCTGCCCCTGCATCCGCGCCGTGCGCGCGCCGGTGTTCACCTCCAGGGGGCCGGCCTTCACCACCGGCTGGGCCACTCCGTGCCGCCGGCGGTGCAGGGCCTCCAGCCGCGCCGTCAGCTCCGCCAGGGAGAACGGCTTCACGAGGTAGTCATCCGCCCCCGCCGCCAGCCCCGCCACCCGGTCCTGGATGCTGTCGCGGGCGGTGAGCATAATGACGGGCGTGGTGTCGCCCCGTCCCCTCATCCGGCGGAGCAGCTCCAGGCCGTCAATTCCCGGCAGCATGATGTCCAGCACCACGGCGTCGTAGGCATGATTGGTCAGCAGAATGGCGGCTTCGGGCCCGTCGGCGGCCAGATCCACCGTATGTCCTGTTTTGACCATGGCGGTGCCCACCGTGGCGCGCAGGCGCGGGGCGTCCTCGACAATGAGCAGTTTCATAAAACGGAGCAGGGAAGGGCGGATGTGCCGCCTTGTCCATTTACGTTTTCCGGAAGGAGTGTCGGAGAAGAAAGGGCCGGGAAGATCACTCATCCCTTTAATAAAAACGTAATGTTCTTAAAAAGAGTCATTTCTGTTCCTCTTTTTTTTCCAGAACCACGCCCTGGGCGTCCAGCCGCACATGGGTATCGGGAGTTCCGGTGCGGTCGAGTTCGGCGTGCCAGGTGACTTTGCCGTCTTTGGTCACTTTTTTCACGTCATCCACCTGAGCGGTGGCGCCCGCCAGTTTTTCCAGGGCCGCGCGCACCGCTTCGGGGGCCGCGCCCAGCTGGATTTCCTCAACGGATTTCAGGATTTGCCCGTCCGCCGCGACGCGGAGGTCCAGATCCCGGTCATCCTTGAGATCGATCTCCACAAGGTAAATGGTTTTCTGGTCCGCCGTGGTGGTTTTCACTTCATCCACCCGGCCTTCACCGGCGGCTTTCAGCACGGCGGCGCGGACCGGTTCCGGCAGGCTGTCGAGGGGATTGGCGGGCCGGGCATTCTGAGCGCGCAGGAGGGCGGGGATCAGGATCAGGGCGGAAGCGGTCAGTTTCAGGGACGTTTTCATCATCTTTGGGGGTGGGGTTTACAGGTTTAAAACGCGGCGGTGAATTCCGAAGCGTGCCGGACTCTGCCCCGCCAACATGACGCGGGGATTACCGCGCGTGGAAATGTCAGGTTTTTCATCGCTCTTTCAGCCTTCCCGCGGCAGCTTTTCCTGGACCGTGACAAAAAATTCGGATTTACTTTCGAGTTTCCTCCCGCTCCGATGCCGACCATGCGTTTACTTTCCCTTTCCCCCCGTCTCCTGCTGATGCCGCTGGCGGCTCTTGTTTGCCTTTCAGAGCCCGTCTCCGCCGGCAACCAGTCGGGCGCGGGCTGGAATCAGGCGAAGCCCAAAGCGAAGGTCAAACCAAAATCCAAAGCGGCTCCGGCCCCCCGCGCGCAGGCTGCGGAAACCGCGCCGGAACTGTATCCCCCGGCCCCGGAGGCCCCGCCCGCCCGCCGCCGGAAAAAAGGGGAACCCGCCGAGCCTCCCGCCCGTCCCGTGCCGGAGGAGTCGGAACTGATGCGTGAGGCTCCGGCCAGCGGCCAGCTGGACGAGGACGCCCTGATCCGCATGGCCATCGCCAACAGCACCGACCTCGCCCGCCGCCGCGACGAGGTCCTCATCGCCCGCGCCAAAATCCGGGGAGCGGGGGATTTTGAGAACCCCGAACTGCGCATCGGTTACGCCTGGGATCACGACGACCGCCTGCGCTCGGCCTTCACGGAAACCTCGGAGCAGGCGATTTTTTCCAATGAGCAGTTCTCCTCCGTGGAGAACCGCGTGAATCTTGCCCCGTTCCCCTATGTCGGAAACGGGGACACCCAGTACCGCACGGGCAACGGCCTGGAAAGCACCTCGCGTTACCAGACCATCGAGACCAAAGTCACTCCGGGCCGGTATGAGGATGTGAAAGTGACCAAAGTTTACGAAACGCGGGTGGACAGCTCCTCCGAACGCCAGAACCGCGACAAACAGTCCGGGGGCACCATTGAAAACGAGCCCCTGGACATCACCAAGAAGGAAAACCGCCGGATTGTGGAGGAGTCGCGCGAGGTGATCAAACACCAGGACGATCATTCCCGCGATGACCAGCTGTCCCTGACCCTCCGCTTCAAGCTGCCCAACTGGTTGGAGCGCCGGGCCAACATCCAGATCGCCGCCGCCGAGACCTCCCGGGCGGAATCGGAGTATCTGATCGAGGAGGACAAGGTGATTCTCATGGTCCGCGAGCTGTATGAGGAGCTGACGATGCTCGAAAATACCCAGCGCAGCAGTGTGGTGCGCGCCGGTGTTTACCAGAAATACCGCTCGGAGTTTGAATCCGCGAATCTCCCGGAACTGGCGGATGTGACGGCCGATATCCGCCGCGAGGCGGGCAAAAACAAGCTCGACCAGCGCGAGCACCGCAGCGACATCGCCCGCGTCCGCGAGGAGCTTTCCGCCTTCTGCGGTCTGAATCAGCCCGAGCGCATCAAAATCTCCGACCGCCCGACGCGCCGCCTGGTGCCGGTGAAGGATCTGGATCCGGATTACCTCGCCTCCCTCGCCTATCTCCACCGGTCCGACCTGCTGGATCTCCGGTCGCGTCATCAGCTGGCCAAAGCGGAGCTGATGGGGGCCAAAGCCCAGCGCATTCCGTCCCTGACATTCATTGAGGGCGGCTGGGCCACCTCCGAGACCACCGGGCGCACCGGCGAGGCCGAGGAATGGGGCATCCGGGCGGGCATCACCCTGCCGCTTTTTGAGTGGACGGGCATCAACAAGGCGCACAAGGAGTTTGAAAAAGCCACGGAGGTTTATTCCCGGCAGATTGAGAACCAGCAGCGCCTCATCCGCCTGGAGATCACCCAGTCCATTGCCCGCATCAAAGAGGCCACCGGTGAACTTGGCACGTATGAGGCGGATTTCGCCCAGGTGAAACTGGATGCCCAGCGCAGCCTGACGGAAACCGCCATTGATGACGTGAAGCTTCAGAAGACAAGATATCAGGTGGATGAGCTGACCTCGCGTTTTGAGGAGGAGCGGCATGAGGTCTGGTCCGATTACCACAAAGCGGTCATGGCTCTGGAGCGCGCCATCGGCACCCGTCTGGAAAAAGTCATGACGCCCGTCATGCCCGGCTCCGGCTCCGGCCCCCGCCCGCTTCCCGGCAAATAAGCCACTGTGCGGTGATGGGTGTGCCATTCAGGCGCGCAGCCCGAATTCCGGAAAAGGCGGGCCACGGATGGCACGGATGATACAGATACCACGGATTTATGAAAAGGAGCGACGGCACCCGCAGGGTGAAACCGGGCATTTCTGAAAATCCGTGTCATCCGTTATATCCGTGCCATCCGTGGCCCGGCTTTTACCGGAGTCAGGCCCGGGATCAGCCATTGGCGGCGCGCGTGGCTTGACAGCCCGGGCGTCCCGCCGATCTGTCACTGGCTTTCAAACCCAAGCCTGGAACTCTCATGTCCGCGCCGCCGCTTCTGCTGATCCTGACCGCGTTTCTGATGTCCCTGACCCCGGTTCTGCGGGGCGCGGAGGAGGAGTCGCCTTTGAAAAAAGTGGGGCTGGAGGAACGGGAGCTCAAGGAATCCGTGCGCGGGCTGCTCTATGAGTCCAAATTCAGCGAGCTGGATAAACTGGCCAAACAATATAACGACAAGCGCGAGCGCGTGGTCGGCGGGGTGTGGAAGCTGCGCCATCTTTCCGACGGACTGGCTTACCCGGGCAAGGTTTCGGATGATGCGGAATGGAAGCGGCTGCTGGAGAAACTGACGGAGTGGACCACCAAATCGGACACCGCCTTTCCGATCAACGCCCTCGGGCACGCCCAGCTGAATTATGCGTGGAATGCCCGGGGCTATAAATTCGCGGGAGGCGTGAAGCCGGAAAACTGGCCGGTGTTTGAGGAATGGGTGGAGAAGGCCAGAGGGAATCTTGAAAAGGCTCTGGAGAAGGACCCCGGCTGTGTTGATGTTTACCGCAGCCTCCTTCACGTGGGCCAGAGCCAGGGCTGGGAGCGGCCTCAGATGGAGGCCATGTTCCAGCGGGGCATCAAAGTGGTCCCGGATTATTTCGACAATTATTACAACATGGCGTTTTACCTCATGGAGCGCTGGCACGGGCAGCCGGGGGACTGTCAGCGGTTTCTGAACTCCATCCCGGACCTGGTGCCCGGCGACACCGGCCGGGAAATCTACACCCGCGCGGCCATGCAGATTTACTGGTATTACTCTGATCACTTTTTCGGTGAAAGCGATGACCGGATTTACTGGCGGCGCATGAGGAAGGGTTTTGAGGTCCTGAATAAAAAGTGGCCGGACATTTTCTTCCGCAACCGCTTCGCCTTCTACGCCTGGGCGGCGGGGGACGAGGACACCGCCCGGAGAGTGGTCCTCGAACTGCAGGAGAAAAACCTGCTGCACGCGCCGGCATGGTACAATCAGAAGAACGTCGATGCCGTCCTGAAGTGGCTGAAGCTGGAGGCCAGGAAACCGGAGGAACCGGTGGATCCCGAATAGTCCGGTCCTGGTGTGGAATCAGTCGCTGTTACACCATGTGAGTATGCCCTGCCGGGGGTAAGGCGTGAATCCCGCGAAGACTGCCAAACCAGTGTCCGGATACTCATCCCCTGAAACAACAACGTGAATCCAGGCTTCGTGGGACTCCGCCAAACGTGTCCTGTCCACTGATATGACTGGCCGAAGTTCCACACGGTCGAGAATCGAATCAATGAAGTCAGCATCCTCCAGATCAATGCCGGAAGTCGCGCCTCTGCCACGATGCCTTGGCCCCTCAAAATACTGCGTCAACTCGATTTCAGGTGACATCATGGGGCCCTCAGATAATTGATAATCGTTCCTGAGGGGCACAAAGACTCCTTCCATCTCCGGACTGAGACAAGCCGTGCCACCGGTCTGATTGGAATAGATCACACCTGAAGGGAATGCCAGTATGATGCCGGTCCCAATGGAGTCATATAGTTGAAGTAGTGGCTTCATGGTGAGTGGCGCTGGCAACACTGACAGTCATATCCGTTTTGGTGATCCTGGCGATTTTCTGTTTAAAATACCGGCCCTGGAAGCCACGCCGTTTGCCTTACGCGGTGCGGCGGCGGAGGGCGTAAACCCAGGCGGGGGGCAGATTGCGCAGACTGAATCCCGTGCGCGAAGCCTCCAGATCCAGGGTGCGCATGACTTTCCGGGGAACGGGGCACACCGGGCGGTAGGTGAACTGATAGACCGCTTTGCCCGGCCCCAGGTGGGAGAAGGCTCCGCCCAGAATCCGTTCCACGGTCTCCGGAGTCATGGCCAGCAGCGGCAGGCCGCTGACCACCGCCCCGAAACCGGTTTCGGAGAGCGGCATGTCCTCCAGCGCGGTGGCGCAGCCGGAGATCACCCGGGCGGCGGGAAACCGGGTGCGGAGCATGCCGGCGAAACGCGTGTCATTCTCCAGCAGGGTCAGCTTTTCCTCCGGCACGCCTTTGGCGACCAGCATGCGCGTGAAAACCCCCGTGCCCGGCCCCAGTTCCAGCACATGGCCCGTGGATTTGGAAATCTCCGCCGTGATGGCCCGGGCGAGCGACGGTCCGGAGGGGGCGATGGCCCCCACTTTCCGGGGGGAGCGCAGCCATGTTCTGGCAAACTCCGCGAATTCACAGACAGGGGTGGACCATGGATTCATAGGCAGGCGGAGAAATATTTTCTGGCGTGAAGTTTCCGTCACCTCCTGACAGTGCGCGAATGGAAAATTCGCACCCGGCAGGATCATCAGAACCTTGTCCCTGCGGGCCGGAGTCCCGTGCTTCGCTGCCGGTTTATTCAAAGAGGCCCAGGGCTCCGGCCCGTGCGGTTTTCCGCATTTTTCCTGTGCGGTGAATCCGGCGGGAACGAAACAGATTTCAGCCCGGACTTGGCATTCCGGCCGGTTCATCCGACAAATGGCGCATGAAATTCCTTCCGTGGCAGTGGCTGCCGCTGTCTCTGGTGTCCTTCGGCGCGGGGCTGGGAGGCGTGGTGGTGCTGTGGCCGGGGCATGAAACGCCGGTGCCGCCGCCGGGCCGGGGGCTGACTTCGGAAGCCGCGTCCGTTCCCTCTCCGCCGGAACTGGAAAAACCCGGACCGTCCGCCACAGAGACCCTGCGGGCGGTGGAGCCGGGGGAAATTCCTGACGGCGCGCTGCGGCTGGCCGGACTGGACGCCGCGCCCATGCTGAAGGAGGTGCTGTCCTCTTCGGGACTGGAGCGGACCATCCGCATGAATCTTTTTCTGCGCGGCCTGACAAAGCCGGCGGACTGGCGGAAAACGCCGCCGCCAATGTGGCGCGTCAGTATCACGCCCACGCTCCCGCCGCCGCCCGCGACTGGGCCGCCTCCCTTCCTCCCGGTCCTGTCCGTGAAGGCGCCGTCAAAGCGATGAAGGAGTGATTTTGCGGAGGCCAATCCGTTTTCAGCAGGCACGGCGGAACCGGGGTTGGGTGGAACAGGAGTCCCGCCTGTCCCGGCGGGCATCCTGCCCGGGGTCACTGCCATGGTTCTTCGTGGCGGGGCCGGTTTATTTCCCGGGGCTGATAGGTCCTATAGGTCTTATAGGTCCTATAGGACCTATGTCCGGAAGCTGGAAGCGGCGGCCTGCGTCAGTTCAACGGCGGCCTGCACCGGTTCAACGGCGGCCCGCATCGGTTTAACGGTGCCGCGCACTGATTCAACGACGCCGCGCACCAGTTTAACGGTGCCGAGTGCTGATTCAACGGTGCCGCGCATCGGTTTAACGGTGCCGCGCGCTGATTCAACGGCGGCGCACACCGGTTTCACGGTGCTGCGTGCTGATTCAACGGCGGCGCACACCGGTTTCACGGTGCTGCGTGCTGATTCAACGATGCCGCGCACCGGTTTAACGGTGTCGAGCGCTGATTCAACGACACCGCGCATCGGTTTATCGGTGTCGCGTGCTGATTCAACGGTGCCGCGCATTGAGTTAACGATGGCACACATCAGCTTTTCGCTGATGAACACCAATTTGCCGGGACTCCGCATCGCTGCGGCATCTCTTGACCTTGCCTCCACTGAAGGCACTTTCAGGCCATGGATTTGAGCGCCGCCCGCAGTTTGTGCCTTTCCCTCGCCGGGGCGGAGGAGACCGTGCCTTTTGGGCCGGATGTGCTGGTTTTCAAGACGCGCGGCAAGATGTTCGCGCTCACGGTGCCGGATGATTTCCCGTCGCGGATCAATTTGAAATGCGATCCCGACCGCTCGGTGGAGCTGCGGGGCGAATACGGGGGCATCACGCCGGGTTATCACATGAACAAACGGCACTGGAACACGGTGCTGCTGGATGGTTCGGTGCCGTCCGCGCTGGTGCGGGAACTCATCCTGCATTCCCACGAACTCGTGGTGGCCTCGCTGCCGGCGAAAGCGCGCCGGGAGCTGGAGGCCTGATTCCGGACCTTCAGATTCATCATCCACCGCCGCCGCTCAGCGGAGTTGCACAAGTGGCGGCAAGTCTGCGCCGTCCGGATTTCCTCTCTCCGGGCGGGCAGGGGATGAAATTTCACGAGGCCTCGATTTCGGTGCCGATGCCCTGTTCCGTGAAGATTTCGAGGAGCAGGGAATGGGGAATGCGGCCGTCGATCATGTGGACTTTGCGGACGCCGTCGGCGAGGGCCTGGAGGGCGGAGCGGACTTTGGGGATCATGCCGCCGGTGATGACCCGTTCATTGATCAGCCGTTCGGCGTCGGCGGCGGTGAGGGAGGGGATCAGGGAGGCGGCGTCGGCGGGATCGCGCATGACGCCCCGGACGTCGGAGATGTAAACGAATTTGGCGGCGCGGAGTTTGCCCGCGAGGGAGGCGGCGGCGATGTCGGCATTCACGTTCAGCGCCGCGCCGGTGCCCTCCTCGCTGGCGAGCGGGGAAATCACGGGAACCTGCTCGCGGTGAATGGCCGCCAGGACCTCACCGGCGTTGAAGCCGTGCACCGTGCCCACAAATCCGAGATCCACCGGCGCGCCGTCCTCGCCTTTCACAGGCGGGTTTTTGTGGCCGATGAAGACGCTTTTCCCCGGCAGTCCGACCGCCCGGCCGCCGAAGCGGTTGATGGTTTCCACCAGGTCCCGGTTGATGACGCCGTGCAGGGTGTCCTCGACGATGGAGATGGTGCGCTCATCCGTGACCCGCAGGCCGCCGACAAAACGCGCGGTCAGGCCGGCGTCGGACATGGCTTTGGAGATGGCCTTGCCGCCGCCGTGGACGACGACGGGATTGATGCCCGCGAGTTCCAGGAAAACGACATCGCGCAGCAGCATCTCCACCAATTCGGGATCGTCCATGGCGCTGCCGCCGAATTTGATCAGAAACGTTTGCCCGCGGAACCGCTGGAGATAGGGCATGGCCTCGATGAGCACGGAGGCTTTGGCGATTTGTTCGGAGAACGGGACGGCGGGCACGGAGTCGGACATGGGAGGAAAGCGGGACGCATAGCACGCCCGGCGTCCGGGGGAACCGGAAATTGGAGCCATGCCCCGGGGGCTCGGAAATTTCCCCGCGCCCCGCCCGCCCGGGTTTTCACCTTGCCGGAGGGGAGGCCGGCTGATAGTGCACACCGGAAATGCCCAACAGTGGAATTCTGATCCCGTTTTATGCCTGGATAATCCTCGAACTCCTGGTTTGCGGCTTGCTGGGGAGGCTGCTGCTGGGCCGCGCTTTCGGGCCGCGCCATAAAACCGCGCCGTGGCTGATGGCTCCGGCGGCGGGTTACGCCTGGCTGGGAGTGAACGCTTTATGGATGGCGCGCTGCGGCCTGCCGACGGTGAAATGGGCGTGGCTGCCGGCGCTGCTGCTGGCGGGATGGCTGGGGGGAGGGGTCACCCGGAACGGGCTGGCGGAGGCGGTCCGGCCGGCCTCCTGGCTTCCGGCGCTGAAGCGTCTCCGCCGGTGCCTGGCCGCGCATCCGGCTTTTATGCTGACGCTGGTCTGCTGTCTGGCGGTGACGGTTGTTTTTCCGCACTGGAGCGTGATTCATTCGGGCGGCGACGACTTCCATCACTCCCTGATGGTGAGGCTTATCGGGGAAGCGGGCACGCTGCCGCCCGTGGGACTGGAACAGCCGTTCCTGCGTTATCCTTATCACTTTTCATGGCATCTCGCCGGGGCCACGCTCGGGAGGCTGTGCGGGGCCGACGGACCCATGGCGGCGGCGGTGGCCGCGCGGCTTTCCGGGCTGCTGCTGGTGCTGGCGCTCGGAGGTTTTGTTCAGGTGATGGGCCGGAGCCGGTTCAGCGCCGGAGCGGCCATGGTGCTGGCGGTCCTGATTTTCACCCACCCGCTCGAACTGGCGCTGGTGGGAAGATGGCCGTTCAGCGCCGCGCTGGCGGGAATGCTGGTGCTGGCGGGAATGCTGATCCACCGCGTGCTCCGGCCCGGAATTCCGGACCGTGAACGCCATGCCCCGCGCCGGACGCTGCTGGTTTTCCCGCTGCTTTTCGCCGCTGTGGCCTGTCTTCACGCCCGTCAGGCCGTCTGGTGCGGGATGTTTCTGGGGCTGATGCCGGTGCTGGCCGCCGTATTTCCGGGGCCGCACCGCCGGTGGCCGGAGCAGGGAATCCGCCGCGTTTTTGCCCTGAACGGAACGGTTCTGCCGTGGGTTATGGCGCTCGCCGGGGGCTCCCTGGTGTTCATTCTTCTGAATATTCCCATTCTTAAAGAATATGGCTCGGGATCCGGGGGAGGGGAGTTCGATCCGGGGCGGGTGCCGCTCACCTTCGGACAGGTTCTTGCCGGCGGGTGCCCTGCGGAAAGCGGCCTGATTCTTCCGGCGTTGGCGGTTCTGGCCTGTTTTTTTCCTGGAAAGGGACTCATCCGGCGGAGGCTTCTGCTGTTTCTCACGGCTTGGTGGGTGGGCTTGGCGCTGATTTTCAAAGGCAATCCGGCGCGCCTGGAGAGTTCGTTTTTTTTGCCGGAAAACGCGCTGATGCAGAACTTTCTGTGGATGGCGGTGGCTCTGGCGCTCGGCGCGGACGCGGTGCGCCGGCGCTGGTGGTTCCGCGGTCAGTCCCGCGCCCGGCTGGTGGCGGACACGGTGGCGGTGCTGGCGGTGCTCTTTCTGCTCCGGCCCTGCAAATACACGCCGGAGGAGCTTTCGCGGAATTATTTTCCGGTGGCCACGGCTGACGATGTGCGGTGTCTGCGCCGCCTGGGCAAAAGTTTGAAAAAGACAGAGCCGGGAATGATGGCTGTTCCGGCCGCCTCCGCCGACCTTGCGGAGGGACAGCCCATGGCTTCGGGCGCGGGGGGCTGGGCTCTGCTGTATCTGCCGACGGGCTGGACCATGAACGCGACCACTTTTTACGGCGCGCTGCTCCTTTCCCCCGGCGAGAAGGAATCCATGCAACGTGTTTCCGCACTGATCCTCAATCCACCGGTGCCGGGCGCGGATTCCGGCCCGTGGCTGGCGGAACTCAAGGCAAGGAAAGTGTCAGCCCTTTTTCTGGGGGAAATCGAGGCCATGAAGCTTTTCGAAACGGATCTGCCGCGCGCCGCCGCCGCCCTGAAACGCATTCCGGACGTTTCCGGTCTGAAAGTGAGGGAGAAAGCGGGTGATGCCCGGGTTTATGACCTGCCCTGAGAAACGGGCGTCATGCGCGTGTTTTCCGGATGGAAATGAAGGGGGGCTGACGCATCAGGCCAGCGGCAGGGCTTTCAGCAGCTCCTCCCGCTGATCGGGGATGCGGCTGATCATCGGACGCAGGGCGGCGATGGGGGAGACGCCGGGCTCGCCGTGAATGCCCAGATCGCGGGCGAGTTCGCGTTCGAAGTGGAGCACGGCTTTGCGCGTGGGATCCTTCGCGGTCAGAAAATCCAGCGCCCGGCGCAGCAGATCGTGCAGGGACTCCACAGGGGTCTCGGCTTCGGCGGTGGCTTCCAACAGTTTCACAAAATACGACGCGCACAGCACCCGCGGCCAGGTGGCCTGCAGGCCGTGCCGGAAATCGGTCACCATCACCTCCCGCAGTGTGTGCAGATCCGAGCGTTTCGCGGGCACCCATTCCAGTTCCGCCGAGTAAAACAGGTCCAGCTTCCCCGCGAACGGACTGGCCGGACGCCGCGCTCCCCGGGCCACGGTGCGGATGATGCCGTGCTCGGCCGTGCACCAGTGCACGATGAGGCTGGTCTCCGTGAGCGGAGTTTTGCGGATGAGGATGCCGGTCGCCTTTTCGATGCCGCGATCATGGCACACATCCGGCGGAGTGGCCAATCCGGAGTCCCGCGCCTCGGGAATGGCTGCCGGCTCCGGGCGGACCTCCGGTTTTCCGGATGCCCGCAGGCCCGCCCGGGTGACGTGACTCCCCTGGCGGGGAAGCCGTAAAGCGTTATTTTTCCACCGGCTGTCATCGAATCCGGCTTGCGCGCGGGCATTCCGGTGTATGCTGCGCGCTCCATTATGGACTCCACGAACAAAGCCCTAGCGATCGACCTCCAGGCGTTCGACCCCACCTCGCTGAGAAGCAGGCTGGGCGAACTCCGGAGGTATCTTTGACTTGCCCGCCCTTGAAGCCCGCTCCGCGGAACTGGAGGCGAAAATGACAGTCCCGGGATTCTGGGACCAGGGCCATGTCGCCAAGGACGCGGTTCTTTCCGAGCGCACGAAAGTGCAGCGGAAACTGGAAACCTACAAAAAACTGGCCACCCAGCTGGCGGACTTCGATGTCCTCCTGGAGATGGCCCGCGAGGACGACGATCCGGCCCTGCGGATTGAGGCCCGGAACGAGTTTCACAAGCTGGAGAATGGCCTGTCCGAGTTCGAACTGGTCACGCTGATGTCCGGTTCCCAGGATATTTCCAACGCCTTCCTCAATATCCACGCCGGAGCCGGCGGCACGGAATCGCAGGACTGGGCGGAGATGCTCTACCGCATGTTCGCCCGCTGGGCGGAGCGTAAGGGCATGGAGGTCGAACTCATGGACTTCACCGAGGGGGATGGCGCGGGTTACCGTTCCGTGACCATGAAAGTGAGCGGTCAGTTCGCTTACGGGTATCTTCAGAACGAACGCGGCGTGCACCGTCTGGTGCGCATTTCCCCGTTCGATTCCCAGAGCCGCCGCCATACCTCCTTCTGCAGTGTGGACGTGGTGCCGGAGGTGGAGGACGACGGCGAGATTGAAATCCGCGATGCCGACCTGAAGCGCGACACTTACCGCTCCGGCGGCAAGGGCGGTCAGAACGTCAATAAAGTCGAAACCGCCGTGCGGCTCACACACATTCCCACCGGCATCATCGTGGCCTGTCAGGTCGCCCGCTCGCAGGGCAAAAACCAGGAGATGGCCATGGGCATGCTCCGCGCGAAGCTGTATCAGATGCAGCAGGACAAAAAGCGCGCCGACAGCGACAAGTATTACAGCGAGAAGGGCGAAATCGCCTGGGGCAGCCAGATCCGCTCCTACGTCTTCCAGCCTTATCAGCTGGTGAAGGATCACCGCACCGGCCACAGCACCGGCACCGTCGCCGGGGTGATGGACGGGGACCTCGATCCCTTTATCGAGGCCAAGCTCCGCGGCCGCACCTCCGCCGGCGGGGACGACGATCTGCCATAGGGGTTTATTCCGGCAGGATTGCCGGGCTGGAAGCCCGGTTGCCGAACACTCTTGGCTGGAAGCCTGCGCCACCCCGCAATTCCGCAGGAACGCCCCAGTAGGGGTTTCCGCCGCTTTCCAAGGGAGGGCTGCCGCCGCGCCTCCTTCATTCTCAATATTTTGCGCAACGGAGCCGCCGGTCCGGGGCTTTGATTTCCGGGTCCGGGACTTGAACTGAATTAATTTTGAGGGTCCTTGTATGAAATCCTGTAAATAAGATACAAATCCGCTGGGGGCTCAGGGCCTATTGACCGACATTTCCTCTGGATTTCTGAAAAACGCCGGACACACTCGGCGTTCACCTGATTCTGTTTCCAACGAATTATCATTCAACACATGGCCTCGGACCCCTCTTCTGTCTCCCACATCTCTGATGCAGCCGACGAGCGCATCCCGCTCCCCTTCTCGGGAAAAACGGTCGCTTATCTGCTGCTGCGGATGCTGGTGGGGATGCTGCTGCTCATGGCCGGTATTGACAAGTTCAAGAGCCCGGAAGCCCCGTACAACTATTCCTTCAGCTACTGGCACGACGAGAAGGACCCGCAGACCGACACGGTCACCAAGCCCGGCCGCTGGCTCACCGTCGGCAAAACCATTTATGAGCACGGGGGCTTCAACAACGCCGACCTCTTCCAGTTCGGCACCTTCATGGACAAAACCGTCCTGAACAAGGAGACAGAGAAGATGGAGCCGATCAAAGGCGGCGTGCGCATCACCAATTTCCTCAGCTGGATCTTCTACTTCTACTCCCAGGGACTGCCCTACATGATGCTCGGCGCCGGGGGCATGATCCTGCTGGGCCTCTTCAACCGTCTGGGCCTTTTCCTGGGCGGCTTCATCTGGATCACGCTGGCGATCGGACAGGGCACGCTGCCGGACAACCAGTACATCGCGCTGCTTTCGAACTACACCCTGATGGTGGCCGTCGCCGCGGCCACGCTGAAGCACAACCGTTTCGCCATCACCCGTTTCTAAAAACCGGAACCTGGAGGCGGGGGCGCGGCGCTTGTTCATCAGCCGCGGCCGTCTCCTGTCAACCAACCCAACGCGTTTGAAATGACCATTCAAAATTCCAGTTCCGGAAAGCCAGACCTCACCCGCCGCCGCTTTCTCCGGAACACCGCCGCCACCGGCGCGGCTTTGAGCTACTCCAAAATGGCGGCCCGCGCCGCCGGAGCCTCCGACACCCTCAATGTGGCCCTCGTCGGCTGCGGAGCCCAGGGCCACGCCCTCAAAGGCAGCTCCCTTCACATTCCCAACATCAAATTTGTCGCGGTGTGCGATCTCTGGGAGGTGCAGGCGAAGAAAATGGCCCGCGGCATCGCGAGCGACGTGAAGATCTACACGGACATGGAGGTCATGCTCAAGGCGCACCCGGAAATCGACTGCGTGCTCATCGCGGTGCCGGACTTCCTTCACGCTCCGTTCACGCGCCTCGGTCTCCAGGCCGGAAAGCACGTTTACTGCGAGAAGATGATGTCCAACTCGCTGGAGGCCGCCGCCGACATGGTGAAGGCCCAGCGGGAAACCGGCAAGCTGCTCCAGATCGGCCACCAGCGCCGCAGCAACCCGCGTTACCAGTTCATGCGCAACACCCTGCTGCGCCAGAAAAACCTGCTGGGACAGGTGACCACCCTTTACGGGCAGTGGAACCGGTCCGTGAAGCCTCCGAACGAGCCCAAGGGCGGCATTGAGCAGAGTGTGCTGGTGGCCAACGGCTACAAGAACATGTTCGAGTACACGAACTGGCGCTGGTTTGAAAAATACGGCGGCGGCCCGATCTCGGACCTCGGAGCCCACCAGATCGATATTTTCAACTGGATCACCGGCACCACCCCCAAAGCCATCACGGCCTGCGGCGGACTGGATTATTTCAAAGACCGCGATCTTCCCAGCGGCAACGGCAAGTATTCCTACGAGCACCTCGACACCGCGATGGTGATTTATGAATACGACATGCCGGTCTATGAGAACGGCCTGATCGTCATGGAGGGCGACAAACCCAAAACCAATCTGGTGCGCGCCCTGTATCAGGTGCTGACCACCAACGGTTCCCAGAACTATTACGAAAAAGTGATGGGTGTGGAGGGCACCATCGTGATCTCCGAGCCCATCGCCTACAACCAGGTTTACCGGGAGAAGGACACCACCAGCGGCAAAATCGGCCAGTGGGAGGCCCTCGCGCGGGCCGGCTACATCCGCAAACCCCCGGCGACGGTTTACAACAAGTTCTGGGAGCGTCCCATCGCCTGGCACCTTCCCGAGAAGTGGCTGGCCACCGAAGGCACCCAGGACGTGCGCGTCTCCATTCCCGCCGACCCCTACGAGCTTCCGCAGATGCCGAAGGAGATGGATGAGAAACCGCCCCACCAGTTCCATTTGGAGAACTTCTTCAACACGGTGCGGGCCGGCGGCAAGCAGACGGATCTGAACTGCCCCGTCAGCGAAGCCTACAAGTGCGCGGTCGCGGTGCTCAAAATCAACGAAGCCGTGAAACAAGGCAAACGCCTCAAATTCCAGCCCTCCGATTTTGTGGTGGCCTGATTTTACCTAAAAACCTTTCCTCAACGATGAATAAACGCTCTCTTTCCCGCGCCGTCGCCACGCTGTCCACGGCCTGCCTCACCTCTCTGCTGATCACCAGCTGTGACAGACCCGCTCCCGGCCTGGTGAAGGCCGAAAGCACCGGCAACGCCACGCCGTCCGTTTACGGCAATGTCGCCGCTCCGGCCCCGGCACCCGCTCCGGCGGCTGAAACCAAACCCGCCGCCCCGGCTTCCGCGCCTGTGGCCGAAGTGAAACCGGCCCCGGCTCCCGAGGTGAAAGTCGAACCCGCCGCCCCGGCGCCCGCTCCCGCCGCCGCCAGCACCACCACGGCGGCACCCGCCGCCGCAGCTGCGACCGGCCCGACCATCAGCATCAAACCGGTGATGCCGATCATGCTCTTCCAGGGAACCCCGCTTCCCTCCGCCAACCGCCCTCCGAACCTCGACCTCTCCCAGAAACCCACTCTGGAGATGGCTGTTCCCGAAGGCGTGACGCTGCTTTCCAAGGGTAAAACCGTCACCTCCGACGACACCGATCCCATCGGCGACCTCACTCTCGCCACTGACGGCGACAAGCAGGGCGATGACGGGTATTTCGTGGACCTCAAGCTCGGCAAAACCTGGATTCAGGTGGACCTTGAGGCGTCGAAGGAAGTCTGGCTGATCTGGCTGTGGCACTTCCACAAGCAGGGCGTCATTTACAAGGACGTCATCGTGCAGATCTCCGATGATCCGGAGTTCAAAACGTCCACCACCGTCTTCAACAACGACTTCGACAACTCCGCCGGTTTCGGCGTCGGCGCCGATCAGTCCTACATCGAGACCAACAACGGCCGTCCGGTCGCGGTTCCCGGCGTGAAGGGCCGTTATGTCCGCTTCTACTCCAATGGCCGCGACCTTGATGACACCAACCAGTACATCGAAGTCGAGGTTTACGGCAAATAACCGCCGTCCCGCTCCGGAGCCGATTCCGGTTTGAATCAAACAAAGCGCCGCAGTCCTGTCAGGACTGCGGCGCTGCTTTTTGGACCGGGAAGCTGCCTTCAGAGACCGGAATCACTCCACCGTCACGCTTTTCGCCAGATTGCGGGGCTTGTCCACATCACGGCCGAGGGCGACCGCGGCGTAATAAGCGAGGAGCTGGAGCGGGATGATATTCAGGATCGGCTGCAGCATGTCGATGGTGCGCGGCACATGAATCACGTCATCGGCGTGGTCATGAATGCCGCCGTCACCTTCCGTGGCCACCGCGATGACCGGGCCGCGCCGGGCTTTGATTTCCTGAATGGTGCTGAGATTCTTTTCGTAAAGGCTGTCCTGGGGGCAGAGAATGACGGTGGGGGTTTCCGGGTCAATCAGGGCGATGATGCCGTGTTTGAGTTCGCTGGACGCGAAACCGGCGGCGTGAATGTAGGAAATCTCCTTCATTTTCAGCGCGGCCTCCAGGGCGACCGGGTAATTGTACTGGCGTCCCAGAAACAGCATGCTGCGGGAGCTGGCGTATTTGCGGGCGATGGCTTCGATTTTACCCTGATTTTTGAGAATGCCGGCGATCTGATCCGGTAATTGCGCGTAAGCCTGGAGAATCCGGGTCCCGGTTCCGGCGGACATCTGCCTCATGCGGCCCAGCGCCAGCGTGAGCAGGCCAAAAATCGCCACCTGGCTGACAAAGGACTTGGTGGCCGCGACTCCGATTTCCGGCCCGGCGTGCATATAGGTTCCGCCATCGCTTTCGCGGGCGACGGTGCTGGCGACATTATTGCAGATGCCCAGGCCGCGGTAACCTTTGCGGCGGGCTTCCCGGAGAGCGCCGAGAGTGTCGGCGGTTTCACCGCTCTGACTGACGGCGAGGAAAACCGTGTTGCGGGGCAGGGGACGGTTTTTGAAGCGGAATTCCCCGGCGCATTCACTTTCCGCCGCGACGTAGGCCATGTCCTCCAGCATGTGCGCGCCGATCATGCCCGCGTGCAGCGCCGTGCCGCAGCCCAGGACGATGACGCGCTCCACATCCCGCAGCTCCGCCGGCGAGAGGTTCAGGCCGCCGAGCTGCGCGCTGGATTCCTCCGCATTCAGCCGGCCCCGGATGGCGTTCCGGATGGTCTGCGGCTGCTCGTGGATTTCCTTGAGCATGAAATGCGGAAATCCGCCGCGTTCCGCCGCGTCCGGCGCGAAGTCGAGCTCCTTGATCTCAAAAGCGGTCGGGCCGCTGTTCAGGGACTCGATCCGGAAATGCTCCGCGCGCAGTTCCACCAGATCAAAGTCCTTCAAATAGACCACTTTATTGGTGTAGGGCAGCAGGGCGGCGGCATCGCTGGAGAGAAACATCTCGTCCTCTCCGATGCCCAGCACCAGAGGACTGCCGCGCCGGGCGCCGACGATGATCCCCGGGTGGCCGCGGTGCATGACGGCGATGCCATAAGTGCCCTTGATGCCGCGCAGGGCCAGGCGGATGGCCCCGGCCAGCCGCTGGTCACCGGATTCCCCGCATTCCGCGTAGGCCCGGCCGATAAGGTGGGAAAGCACCTCTGTATCCGTGGCTGAGGCAAAAATATGCCCTTCTGTCTCCAGCTGTTGCTTCAGGGCCTGAAAGTTTTCGATGACGCCGTTGTGCACGATCACCAATTGACCGCTGCGGTCCGCGTGGGGGTGGGCATTCACGTCCGTGGGTTCGCCGTGGGTCGCCCAGCGGGTGTGGCTGATGCCCTGCCGGGCGGAGGGAAGCACGCTGCTGTTGACCAGCCGCGCCAGTTCCTCAATGC
Organism: Verrucomicrobiota bacterium; assembly: GCA_040386695.1. GTDB lineage: Bacteria > Verrucomicrobiota > Verrucomicrobiia > Verrucomicrobiales > V1-33 > CAIZWU01. The sequence goes on along the minus strand of JAZKFB010000004.1, from coordinate 42,876 downwards.
GGCCGGCCTTTTTCAGAATGTTCAAATCGCCATCCTCCGTATTGAGGGTGGCCAGTCCGGCGGAGTCGTAGCCGCGGTATTCCAGGCGGCTGAGTCCATCCAGAAGCACTGACCGCGCCTCGCGGGGTCCGATGTAGGCAATAATTCCGCACATGAGGGGATTTGGGGAGTGAAAAACGGTGATTCACGTAAACCATTGATTTTGAATTGGTTTAAAACGTGCTTGAAAAATATCATTGCCCGCGAACTCATGTTCCGCAAGGGAATCCTCGCGGCCCGCGTAAAAAGGCCATGCCAGGAATTTCCCGCATTCTCCTTGCCTGCCTGCTGGCGGGGATGCTTCCGTCCTGCACGGGCTGGCCGCGGGGCTGGATGAAGGCCCGGACCAGCGCTCCGGCGGACGGACTTTCCGGCGCCTGGCAGGGCACCTGGAAAAGCGGGCGCAACGGACACCACGGCAGGCTGCGCTGCGCGGTTTTTCCGTCGAAGGATGGAAAATGGGAATACCGCTACCGCGCGACCTGGGCGGGATTTTTCTGTGCCGGATTCACGGTGCGCTGTGAAGCGGCGCCGGACGGTCCCGGGCAGTGGAAAGTGCGGGGCAAAAAGGATCTTGGGCCCGTGTTTGGCGGAATCTTCACCCACGAGGCGCAGGTCAGCGGCGATAACCTGCGCGCCACCTATTCCGCCAGAATGGATCACGGCGTCATGGAGCTGCGGCGGGTCGGAGCCGCCGGGCAAACAGGAATTCCGTGACGGCTGTCCGGGAGGATCCGTCCGATTCCCGGAGGAAACAGGATTATCCCGCAACGATGACCAACCGCCAGAGCGCGCCAAGGACGGCGCAGGCGGCGATGACAGGCAAAACTCCGGTTTTTGTCCGGTGGAGAGTCAGGAAGGCCGCGAGGGAGAGCAACGCCGTGAAAAGGTCAGGGCCGCCCAGGGGTTGAGCGGGCTGCCAGCCGTGAGGCCAGAGAGCGTGCCAGGTGAGCCATACGGCGAGATTCAGAATAATGCCGGTGACGGCGGCGGTGATGGCGCTGAGCACGGCGCTCAGGCGGGGGCGGGTGTGGAGGCGCTCAATGTGCGGCGCGCCGAGAAAGACAAACAGGAAGCAGGGAAGAAAAGTGACCCAGGTGGTCATGATGGAGCCGAGCACGGCGGCGGTCAGAGGGCTGAGCGCGCCGGGATTCTGCCATCCGGCCATGAAACCCACAAACTGCAGCACCATGATCAGCGGGCCAGGCGTGGTTTCCGCAAGGGCCAGCCCCGCCATCATCTGACTCTGGCTCAGCCATCCAAAATGTCCCACGGCCTGCGAGGCCACATAGGGCAGCACGGCGTAAGCGCCTCCGAAGGTGATCAGAGCGGTTTTGCTGAAAAAGATTCCCTGCTGAAATACGGCGTTGCCGCTTCCCGGCCAAAGTCCGGCGGCCAGCACCGGCAGCCACCAGAGCGATCCGCAGAGGATAATGATACCGGCCGCGCGCCTCCAGGTGGCCGGAGGGACGGGAGGGAGTTGGAGCGTGGAAAGATCCCCGGCCTTCCCATCCTGACGGCAGTCCCGGAGGGCGGAGGAAAAAGCCCCGGGAAACCACCTTCCGCCCGCCCAGCCAATAATGGCCACAGCGGCAAGGATGCCGGTGAAGGGCACCCATCCCGAAATCATGGCCGCAAACGAGCTGCCCGCGATAATCCACAAAGCGGGAGTTCTCAGCGCCTTCCTGGCGATCCGGAGCAGCGCGGAGAACACCAGCGCGATGACGGCCGGTGACAGCCCGTAAAAGACCGCCGCCAGCCAGGGCTGGTCCGAGCCGGCGGCATACAGCCAGCTCAGGCCCAGCAGCAGCAGCGCGGAGGGCAGCACAAAAAACGCTCCCGCCGCCACTCCGCCTTTCCAGCCGTGCAGACGCCAGCCGAGATAGGTCGCCAGTTGCTGCGCCTCCGGACCGGGCAGGAGCGTGCAGAAGTTCAGCGCGTGGAGAAAATGGGATTCGGAAATCCATCGCCGGTCCTCGACCAGGGAACGGTGCATGATCGCGATTTGCCCGGCGGGTCCTCCGAAGCTGATACAGCCCAGCTTCAGCCAATAGCGGCAGGCTTCGCCAAAGCCTGGAAATACCGGCCCGGCATCCGGGGCGGGGATTGGTTCAGGTTTCATCCGGTGAAAAATCAGGGTTCCGCGCTCCGCCTCAGGAGGAGATCCCTGCGGTAAAGGTCGCGGTTGGAGCCCTGAAACTCCGCTTTCAGACGCACGTGAAAACCGTGAAGATCGACGAGATCCCAGCTTTGAAAGGTCCACGCCCCGTCCTTGCCGTCATGGGCGATGCCGAGCAGCAGATGGCGGGCGTCGGACTGGATTTTGCCGGTCAGGGCGCGGGGCTCGTAATAAAACGTGCGCAGGCTGCTGGCGCGGGATTTGCCCTCGAACAGTTTGGGGTCCAGGTAAGTCACGCGGCCGCTGGGGACGTGGACGATTTTCAGATCCGGATAGCCGGACCGCTGCTCCGCCCCCGCCGCCGTGGACGGCAGGGTGCAGGTGAAATCCCCGGCATTCAGGAGCAGGCGCAGATGGTCCTCGACGCTGCGGCTGGCCTCATTGATCCGTCGCAGGCCGCGCACGGGGGATTTTCCGTCATTCAGCCGGAGCAGGAGAGCGTCAGCGGCTTTGGCGAGATGATCGAGAAGCGCGGTGTCGGCGGGGGATGGCGCATCCACGGGAAGCACCGCATAGCCGGTGGCGGCTTTAACGACGTCACGGAAGAGCACGCCGTCCAGCGACTCCGAGGTTTCCATGAGTTCCTGAATCTGCCGCGTGCGGTCCGGGGGAGCGGTGGCGGGCGGGGCTGGAGCCGGTGGATCCCCTGCTGGGAGGACAGGCGGAAAAAGGAGCGCGAGCCCCGCCAGACAGCGGATCCGGGCCGATCGGGAGTAAGTGAGGGCGTTGAGGATGAAGGCCATGGGAGCCGGGGGGCGCGGGAGGGGGTCAGGCGAAGTCCAGGGCCAGGCGCAGCCGGGCGGCGGCCTCGTCCGCGTCCGCTTCCGTGCGGGCGTGAATGCGGCAGATGAGGTCCGCCGGCTGAAGCCAGGTGCCGGTTTTGGCGATTTCATCCAGTCCCACCCGGTGGTCCACAGGATCGTCAGCCGTGCGGCGGCCGGCACCGAGATTCAGCACCGCTTCGCCGACAATCCCCGCATCGAACGCGGTGAGCAGGCCGCTGCGGCCAGCCTGGAGATCGACAATGACCGGAGCTCTGCCCATGGTTCCGCCCAGCGCGGGCAGGGCATCGGCGTCGCCGGACTGGGCGGCGGTCATTTCCTGGAATTTCGTCCAGGCTGAGCCGTCGCGCAGACGGGCGGCATGGACTTCGCGGGGAGAATCGGAAACCGCGCACACCAGATCCAGAGTCAAATTCTCCAAATCCGGAGGCCCCTGGCCCTGAAGGCATTCCACGCACTCCCTCACTTCCAGCACATTCCCGGCGGAACGGCCGATGGTTTCGGACATGGGGTTCAGCAGGACTTTGATATCCACCCCGCCCAGTCCGCCCGCGAGGCGCATGGACTCCGCCAGTTCCTCCGCCGCCACCCGGGTCCGCATGAAGGCTCCGCTGCCGTATTTCACGTCCAGCACCAGCCGGTCCAGTCCCTCCGCCAGCTTTTTGCTCATGATGCTGGCGGTGATCAGGGCGATGCTGGGAACGGTGCCCGTGACATCCCGCAGGGCATACAGTTTGCGGTCCGCCGGACAAAGCCGGGGCGTCTGTCCGGCCATGAAAACGCCGAGTCCGGCAATCTGCGCCATCATTTCCTCCCGGCTGAGCCCGGTGCGGAAGCCGGGAATGCTCTCCAGTTTATCCAGAGTGCCGCCGGTGATACCGAGCCCGCGTCCGGAAATCATGGGCACCCACAGCCCGTCGCAGGCCAGCAGCGGGGCGAGAATCAGCGATGTTTTGTCCCCGATGCCGCCGGTGGAATGTTTGTCCACCACCGGCGGCCGGCCGGAGGCGGGGCCAAAGTCGAGAACCTCGCCACTGTCGCGCATCGCCCGGGTGAGCGCCCATTTCTCCCCGGCCGACATGTCTTTGAAAAAAATGGCCATCGCCAGGGCACTCCACTGGTATTCCGGGATGGAGCCATCCGTGAGACCATCCACGAGAAACTGAATTTCCCCGGCCGTCAGGGAATCACCGTCGCGTTTGCGGGCAATCAGAGAGGGAACGTGATGCATAAGGGGGCGGTTTGTGAATTTGAACAGAAAGCGAAAGGGGTAAAAAAGTCCAGAACGGTATGCGGAAAGATGGGTTTTTTCCTGAAAATACCCGCCCGAATGCGGGAGAACCTTCGGGAAATCCAGCGGCGGAAACCGCCGGGAAACTGATTCCGCAGGGGATTTGACGCCTCAGCCTCTCAAAAACACACGATAATGGAGCCGCAAAATTCATCTCCCCCGGCACGGAAGCCTGAATGCCGGATCGTTTTGTGTGAAATTTTATTTTTATCTTGTCTCGCCCGTGCGGAGGACTATTCTGACGACGTTCGCTTCTGCGAACATTGGGGGTTGAATAAAAAGCGGCCCGGTTTGACAAATCACACGCAGGGAACTTAGGGGGGACTTTGCGGGTGAGTCAGCCGGGTCGCTGATTTTTTGGCGGAAAGGCAATCACCGCCGCCACTCCATCGGGAAGGAAGGATGTATTTCAGTCGGACGGCGGCTGCCGGATGTGGTAAATTGAGTTTTTCCCGCAACTCATCATGCCTCCGCGTTCCGCCAACCGCCGGCAGCCGCTGCTGATCGCCACCCGAAGCCCGCTGAGTGAGCGCTTCGGGGACGCTTTTTTCCGGGCGCTTCCCGCAGGGCCGGGAGTGTATTTTTTCCATGATGCCGCGGATGCCCTGCTTTATATTGGCCAGTCCGGATCGCTGCGTCACCGCGTCGGCAGTTACCGGCATGTGGATCCGGACCGGCATCCGCGCCGGCTGCTGCGGCTGATCCACCGGGTGGCCCGCATTGAATGGCGGGAATGCGGGTCCGCGGCGGAGGCCATCGCCCTCGAAAGCCGGCTTCTGCTGGAGCACCGGCCGGCCTTTAACCGTGCGGGAGTCTGGCCGGCGGCGGTGTGGTGGCTGCGGGTGCGGGTGGAGGAGGGAAATCTGCATCTTCATCTCAATCAAACCCCGGATTCCGAAACCGCGGATCAATGGCACGGGCCGCTGTCCGCCCGGCAGCGCCATGCGTTCCCGGCTTTCGCGCGCTGCCTCCACCGCGCGATGTATCCGGATGCCGGTCTGTGGGAATTTCCCGTGGGGCTTCTCCAAAACTGGGCGCTGCGCACGCATTCCTGGCCCATGCCGCCGGGAGGCGGGGAGATTCTGGGGAAATTCACGCATTTCCTCGTCCGGCCAACCTCCGGCTTTCCGGATTATCTCAAAGCACTGCTGGCGGACGGCGCGGCCGTTTCCGGGAACGCGCGGGCTCTGCGGGCCTTCTGGGAGGAGCAACTGGACGAAATCACGGCTCTGGTGCCCATTTCTCCCGACGCTCCGGAGTGAGCCCGGGAAAACGGGTGCCGGTCCGCTCTTCCCCGCGCCGCGCCGCCGGGTTCACCGGTTTTTTCCTTCATCCACCAGCACCCTCTCCCAGGGTGTAAGGAAAGCCGCCGCCGCGCGGTATTCCCGGCGCATCGCCGCGATATCCATGAAACCAAAAACCGTTTTTCTCGATCAGATGACCAATCCGGAGCTGGAGGAGTTCCTGAAGCATCATCACACCGTCTTTATCCCCGTCGGGGCCACCGAGCAGCACGGCCCGCACTCGCCGCTGGGGACGGATGTTTTCCTTCCCCGCGAAATCGCCCGGAGAGTGGCCGAAAAGCAGGGCAATGCCCTGGTGGCTCCGGCGGTGCCCTATGCCCTGTCCTATCCGCACCGGGGATTCACCGGGGAATTCAGCCTGAGCATTGAAACCTTCATGGCCGTGATCCGGGAAATCGCGGTGTCCTTCGGCAAAGCCGGCTTCAAGCGCATCGTCTTTCTCAATGGCCACTATGACAACACTTACGCCCTCGCCTACGCCTGCGCCCAGGCGGCGGAGCAGCTGCCGTCGGGCGCGAAAGCGTTCCCCTTCAACCACTGGGACGGCCTCACGCCGGAGGAGTCGGCGCAGTTCGGCATGCACGCGGGCCTGGGCGAGGTCTCCATGGTCCTCGCCATCAACCCCGACTGGGTGGACATGGACCGGCTCAATGCCGAGCACCCGAATTTCCCGGACTCCAAAACCAAATCCGCCGCCCTGCACACCGCCTTCTTTTACGCCAGTCCGGGAAGTGTGTACCGCATCACCGAATCCGGCACCTGGGGCGACGCCACCGGCGCCACGGCGGAGAAAGGCGCGGAATTCCTCGGCTGGGGCGTGCGCTCCGTGATCGACCTGCTGGACGATCTGGAACAGATGTTCGCCCAGGCGGAAATTCGTTAGCTTCCGGCCCTCCAGAGTCTCAGAAATCCGCGTTCCCCGGCGTGCGCGCGAAGGGAATGACATCGCGGATGTTGGGCACGCCGGTGACAAACATCAGCAGGCGCTCAAAACCCATGCCGTAACCCGCGTGGGGCACCGTGCCGTATTTCCGCAGATCGGCATACCACCAGTAATCCTTCGCGCTGAGCTGGTGATGCTCCAGCGCCGCCGCCAGCCGGTCCGGCCGCTCCTCACGCTGGCTGCCGCCGATGATTTCCCCGATGCCCGGCACCAGCACGTCCATGGCGGCCACCGTTTCGCCGTCCTCATTCTGACGCATATAGAACGGTTTGATGCCTTTGGGGTAATTAAAAACAATAACAGGACACTGGAAATGCTTTTCCGTCAGATAGCGCTCGTGCTCCGACTGCAGATTCTGGCCATGAACGACGGGATATTCAAAGCTCTGGCCGGACGCCAGCAGAATGGCCACCGCCTCCGCATAACTCACCCGCTGGAAGGGCCGGTCCGCCACCAGCCGCAGCCGCTCCGTCAGGCCCTTGTCCACCATTCTGGTGAAAAACGCGAGATCCTCCGCGCACTTCTCCAGCATCACGGCGGCGAGATAACGCATCTGCGCCTCCGCCATGTCCATGTCGCCCTGAAGATCGCAGAAAGCCATCTCCGGCTCGATCATCCAGAACTCCGCCGCGTGGCGCGAGGTGTTCGAATTCTCGGCGCGGAAGGTCGGACCAAAGGTGTAAACATTGCCCAGCGCGCAGGCCAGGGTTTCCGCCTCCAGCTGGCCGCTGACCGTCAGAAACGAGGGCTTGCCGAAAAAATCCTCCTCCGGCTTCGCGGCCGATCCCTGGGGCAGGGTGGTCACACGGAACATCTCCCCCGCGCCCTCGCAGTCGCTCGCGGTGATGATGGGCGTGTGGACATAAAAAAATCCGCGCTCCTGGAAAAAGGTGTGCACCGCGAAGGCCATGCGGCTGCGCGTCCGGAACACCGCGCCGAACAGATTCGACCGCGCGCGCAGATGCCCGATTTCCCGCAGAAACTCCATGCTGTGCCCTTTTTTCTGAAGCGGATAGGAATCGTCCGCCGGCCCCACCAGTGTGAGAGTGGCCGCCTGGATCTCCCACGCCTGCCCCTGGCCCTGCGACGCCACCAGCCGCCCGGTCACCTCCACACTGGCTCCGGTGGTGATGCGCGGCAGCGCCTCCGAGCCGGGAATGCCCGCGTCGATCACCGCCTGAATGCCCCGCAGACACGAGCCGTCATTGATTTCCAGAAACGAGAACGCCTTGGAGTCCCGCTTGGTGCGGACCCACCCGCAGACCGTGATGGAGTCCTGGGGAGCCTGACTGGAGAGAGCCGTGAGAACCGGAGTGCGCATGGGATTGGAGGGGAAAAGAATCGGAATCGGGAAACCGCGGAAAGCCCGTATCTCTGAGCGCGATTCCCGCAATCTCAAGCGCGAGCGGCTATAACCCGGCCGCCGGCTTAATTTAAAGCTGCGGTGCGGGTTTGGTCCTCACGGTCCCACCCGCAAGGCAACAGCCCGCTCCACAGACACCGGACCGGCGTCAGCGAACCCCGTCGCCCCCTTCCTAAACGTCCCCGTAACCACGCTGAAACCGCGCCTGACCACGCTGAAACGGCACCTGACCACGCCGGAACCGCACCTGACCACGCCGGAACCGCGCCTGACCACGCCGGAACCGCGTCTGACCACGCTGGAACCGCGTCTGACCACGCTGGAACCGCGTCTGACCACGCCGGAACCGCGTCTGACCACGCCGGAACCGCGTCTGACCACGCCGGAACCGCGTCTGACCACGCTGGAACCGCGCCTGACCATGCTGAAACCGCGCCTGACCACGCTGAAACGGTGCTGACCACGCTGAAACCGCGCCTGACCACGCCGGATATCCCCTCGCTCTTCAAGCCCCGAAGGGGCGAACGATGACAGCCTGGGGCAACGCCCCATGAAAATGAGCCCGAAACCCTGGAGCCCTGAAAGGGCGGCCACCGGTCCCCGGCTCCATCGCCGGGAGCCTCCCTGTCCATCACGTTATACGCTTCCCGCGCCTTCACGTGATCCTTTTATGCCGCGTAACCCGTTAACGCTCTGAACAATGGAACATATTTAAAAGAAGTCTTTTCATTTCCGCAAAAAATCACCATAAAAGCGGCGTTATGAACAGCCGTCTCTCCAATTATATCACCAGCTTCCGCACCCGCTTCGCCTGCCTTGATCTCCCGGAAAACCGCCCCATCTGGGAGAATCGTCCGCCCCTCGCCTTCACCAAAAAAGCCGCCCTCGCCCGCACCGCCCTTGATGCCCTCGCCAAGGCCGCCGGCGCCCAGTCCGCCGCCACCACCGGCAGCGCCGCCGACAAACAGCGCGAGGAACAGGCCCTTGAGGATGCGGCCCACACCCTGGCCCAGGCCCTCGCCATCTGGGCCCAGGATCAGGGGGACCTCACCCTGGCCCACAAATACGATCAGCCCCTCAGCCACTGGCGTCACCTCCGGGACGAGGAACTCCTCCAGCGCGCCCGTCTCCTTGAAACCGATGCCACCAAAGTTCTCACCCATCCTGAAGCCGCCGATTTCGGGCTCACCTCCGACGCCGTCACCCTCCTGCACACGGAAATCGAGGACTACGCCGCCTGCATCGCCGCCCCCCAGGAAATCATCGCCGGCCGCAGCGTCCTCACCAAAAACCTCAATCCCCGGACCCGCGCCATCGTCAGGCTCTTCGATCAGATGGAGGCCCTCCTCCTCCAGTTCAACAAAGTCCCCGAAGGCCCGCCCTTCGTCCAGGCCTTCCTCGCCTCCAGCCAGATTATCCGCCGCGGCCACCGCTTCAACCCTCCCGCCCTGGAGGAAACACCTCCTCCCCCGGCCCCGGCTCCCGCAGCTCCAACTTCAACTCCCATCTCCACCCCCACTCCCCCTTCCGCCCCAGCCACGCCTCCCCAATCCTGAACTCCGACCCTCGGCTGCGCTGACGTTCCTCCCGGCACCAGAACAGAGTGCTCCATTCTCCCGCCGTCCGGCCTTCCGGACGGCGGGTTTTTCTTTTAATCCTAAATCAACATTGCCAAGGCTCCCTCATGATCTATAACGCTTTGAGCCTGAACTTTCCGTTCGGTCAAATTCCCTGACTGTCCTTGCCGAATCGAATGCCCGCCCGTAAATCCACCGCTCCCAAGCCTGAGAAGAACAAATCCCTCGAATCCTGGATTTGGGACGCCGCCTGCTCCATCCGGGGCGCGAAGGACGCGCCGAAATACATGATTATCCACGACATGGAGGGCACCATCGAGATCGGCGATACCTTCAAGAACCCGAAGTTCCGGGACAAGCGCGGCAGGCTCCGCACCTTCGACCGCGTCGTCGCCAATCCCATGTGGAACCAGGACTGGTTCACGGAGGCGGATTACGATGCCGACGAACTCGACCGCTTTCCCGCTGGAGCCGGATTCCCCGGGAAATCCTCCGCCGACTGGGGCTGGACCCAGCACATCGCCGCCTCCCTCAAGGCCGACGGCCGCGCCGCCGTGGTCTGGGACACCGGGGCCGTTTCCCGCGGCTCGGGAAATGCCGGGGACAACAAGGAAAAGACCGTCCGCCAGTGGTTTGTGGATCGCGACCTCGTCGAGAGCGTGCTCTACCTGCCGGAGCCGAGCGAAGCGAGACAGACTGCCCCGCAAGGCAGCCCGAAGGGTGAGCGCGGCGGCGCGAATCAAAACCTCCTCTACAACACCAGCGCCCCCGGCATCGTCCTGTTCCTGCACGCCGCCAAGCCGAAGGCGCGCCAGGGCAAGGTCTTCCTCGTCAAGGCCAGCCAGATCCTCGAGAAGGGAAATCCCAGGAACTTCATCCCGGACGACGGCATCCAGCGCATCGCCGATATCCTCATCGGCTGGCAGGAGGAGGACAAACTCAGCCGCATCGTCGATCACGCGGAGCTGAGGAAGAACGACTACAACATCTCCCCCAGCCGCTACATCCACACCAGCGACGCCGAAACCTACCGGCCTATCGCGGAGATCGTCGCCGAACTGGACGCCATCGAAGCCGAAGCCAGGGAAACCGACAAGGCCCTCCGGAAAATCCTCAAACAGCTCGGCGTATGACCCTCCGGCAAAAAACCTTTGATGCCGGAGTCCTCCCATCCCGCAGCCAGGGGGGGAGTTCCCTCCGGCATCCCCCTCCCCATCGCGGAGGGATGAAAGCCTGTAGCCGGTGGTCAGGCGAAGCAACACGACCGCACCAGGTCCTTGATGCCGGAGGCATCCCAGCTTGTAGCCGGTGGTTGAGCGAAGCGACACCACCGGACCCCAAACCCCGGAACCTCCGCACCCCGCCAGGGGTGCCAGCCACCTCCGCCCATGCCGGAGTCCTCCCATCCCGCAGCCAGGGGGTGAGTTCCCTCCGGCATCCCCCTCCCCATCGCGGAGGGATGAAAGCCTGTAGCCGGTGGTCAGGCGAAGCAACACGACCGCACCAGGTCCTTGATGCCGGAGGCATCCCAGCTTGTAGCCGGTGGTTGAGCGAAGCGACACCACCGGACCCCAAACCCCGGAACCTCCGCACCCCGCCAGGGGTGCCAGCCGCCTCCGCCCATGCCCTCGACCCACACCAGCCTGCATTACCATCTCATTTTCTCCACCAAACTTCGCGAACCCCTGATCTCACCCGCTTGGCGGAACGAATTCCACTCGTATCTCGGCGGCACCGTCAAAGGCCTCCATGCCCATCCCGAGGGAGTGGGGGGCGTGGCCGATCATGTCCACCTGCTGGTTTCTTTGAAACCCACCACCTGTCTCTCCGACTTCATACGGGAATTGAAAAAATCCTCGTCGGCCTGGGCGCGGGAATCGAAATGTCCCGGCTTCCAATGGCAGGAGGGTTACGCGGCCTTCACCGTCAGTGCTTCGGTACGGGATGCCGTCCGCTCCTGCATTTCGAATCAGGAAGAACATCACCGGGAGAAAACGTTCCGCGAGGAGTTGGTGGAGTTTCTGGAAAAATCCGGTGTGGCCTACGATCCTCAGCACCTCGATTGACCCGTTCCGCCCCGTCGCTGGCATCCCTCCGGGATGCGGATCGGTTGGACGTCCGGCATCCGGTGGTGTCGCTCGTGCCTCGCTCAACCACCGGCTACAGGCTTCAATCCCTCCGGGATTCACGCAGGCCCCGCGGCAAACCATCACCAAAGCCCCGGAGCCGCAGCAAACGCGCACCTCCGAAGCCCCAAAGCCACAGGAGATCATCTCGAAAGCCCCAACGGGGCGGCAATGCGATAGCCCAGGGCAACGCCTTGGGTCTAATGTCCCCAAAGAATCCGGAGCCCTGAAGGGGCGTGACATGGGAGGTGCCGCATGATCGCTAAAGCAAAGGAGAAGGGAACTCTTTCCCTCTGGAACTCGGTCCATTTGGAGAATCTTCTGAGTGAGCCCCTTCAAAATTAAATAGAAATAAGACGTCATGATCGATCACTTCACAATTAATAAGCGCCTAATCAACGGTGTGCTTACAAAATATCGGACTACCTTCGATGCTTTCTGTGAGATAGTAAATAACTCCATCCACGCGAATTCGAAAAGCGTAGGAATTCGCATTGATGCTGCGGAACTGCTTTATGATAGCTCTGGATCCGGATTCAAAAGGATTTATATCAAAGACGACGGTGATGGTGTTTCAAAAAGTGAATTCAAGGTCAGGATACTAGATATTGCGACGGACTCAAAACAGGCTCAGGGAGGAAAAGGGATCGGCAGATTTGCCGCATTGCAACTTGGGGCGAAGATGGAGATCGAGACGGTTGCGTATGATCCCTTGGAATTGAAGAAATACAAATCGACCTTGATCGTGGATACCGCGAAGTGGAACTCGAATGGTAAAGCGCTCGATCAAATTCCACTCGAAGTGACCTACGATGAAGTGCTGGATTCCACTGATAGCTATTACGCCGTTACAATTTCGGATTTCTATCCACAGGATGTTGTTGCGAAAGATAAGCACCTCCGGATGATGGCCTGCTTTTCAGATCGCGCGATGGAACGCTCGATCTTCGAGCGATATACAGATGCCGTGCTTCGAGGAACCACGCGTTTTACGATAAACGGATATTCAATCGCGCCTGAGGATCATATTATCGGAGAGATCGAAGAGGGAAATTCGGTCTTTACTGATCACCAAGGTGTAGAGCACACACTTCAGTTTAAGTATATGCAGGTAAAGTCAACTCAAGCGAGACATAAGATTTTTTTGAGAGTGCCAAACGGCAATGTGGCTGCTGTTGCTCATGCATATGACTATTCTGGGGATATTCCTGCGGAAAACCAATGGATTGTATTCGTGGATTCTCCATACTTTAACGGTGATGCTGATATTTTTCGAGGATTATTCATGTCGGGACTAGATCCGGACACAGAAGCTGTCACAATCGCAATTAAAGCCTCAGTTGATGAATTCTTCTCAGTTAAATACGCGCCCTATTACGACTTCACCACAAAACTCAAAAATGACTCTTCTTACCCCTATCGGCAGGAGGAGGCCTCTTCGGGCTCTCGGGTTAATGTCTTTAACCAATTAGCTTTCTATATTGAAGAAAAGCATCAGCTTCTCAAAAAAAAGAGCTCTCTTAGAAATCTTGTCTACAGTCTCGTTGATCGATCCTTAAATATGAGGGGCTTTGATGAGCTTGTTTCAAAGGTCTTGAAGGTGGACGATATTATGGCTGCGCGATTTAATTCGTTGCTAACACAGGTTGATTTGGAAGATGTCGTGGCCTTTTGTGATGAAGTAAAAGGCAAGCAGCAATTCTTAGATTTTCTTCATAAGCTTAACTACGGTGATTTGTCGAAGCTCGTTGGGGAAAGATCTCAACTTCATAAAATAATTCAGAGGCATCTTTGGGTTTTCGGGGAAGAGTATAATGACTCGCCAATTCTATTTTCCGACAAGAATCTCAAGAATAATTTGGAGCAGCTCAGAGAGAAGTTTTTTAATTACTCCCCAATCGAGGAGGATGACAATCTCATTGAGGATGTTACCGAAGAAATGCGCGACATTACCGATTTGTTCTTTTTCAATGAGAAGATCCTCGGCGCGGATCAAAAGGAGATAATGATCGTAGAGTTGAAGGCTCCGCGAGTAAAGCTTGGCCAAAAAGAGCTTGCTCAGGCTGAGCGCTACGCGTTCCAAGTCCAAAATACAGGTGTTTTTCCTGATGATATAAAATATAAGATAATTCTCATTGGGGGCGATATTGCGCCGATTCTTCGATCTAAATATGGTCAGCGAGATGCAAAGAGGCCTACGCTGCTATATCGAAATGAGGGTTCTAAGCAGGTCGAAATTTGGGCGATACGCTGGTCTGACCTAATTGAAGAGAATAGGCGGAAGCTGGCCTATCTTGGTAAGCATCTTGAGACCAAAGATAGAGAAGTTCAGGAATATTGGGTGTCTGAGTTTGGAGATGTGCCCACAAAAGAGCTTTTTTCCACAATGGAGAGTTCAGATGCTCCGAAAGAAAAGGTTAAACGAAAGGACAATCGGAAGAAATCAGCTTAGTCATGCTTAAGCCCACCGAACACAAAACAGTCCAAGCCCGGATCCTCGAATACGCCGAGGCCATCGGTTGGACGTTGGTGTCGCGGGAGGAAGCGGAGCTGCGGCGCGGGTTTGATCCGGAGACGCCGATCAAGGATAGAGCAAAGGGGCGGACGCTGTTTTTCGAGGATCTGCTGGATGCCAAGGTGCGGGAGTTCAACCCGCGCTACGCGGAGGCGGAGGGGGCCTTGCCAGGGAAGTTCCGGCATCTGCACCCGGACATTTACGGCAACCGGGAATTCGTGGAGCACCTGCGGAACCGGGGGAAGTTCTTCGACCACGAGGAGAAGCGTGAGCGGGACCTGATCCTGATCGATTACGGGCATCGGAGCGGAACGTTTACGAGGTGGCGGAGGAGGTTGCCTATCACAACGGCCACTGCGGGACGCGGCAGGATGTGGTGTTTCTCATCAACGGGATCCCGGTGCTGGTGATCGAGTGCAAGAACGCGGTGAAGGATGAAGGGATCGCGCTGGGGATTGACCAGATCCGGCGCTACCACGAGGAGACGCCGGAGTTGTTCGTGCCACAGCGGCTTTTCACCGCCACGGATGCGATCGGGTTTTCCTACGGAGTGACCTGGAACATGGTGCGCCGGAATATTTTCCACTGGAAGCATGACGAGGTCGGCAAGCTGGAATCGAAGATCAGGAGCTTCTGCACCATCCCGCGGGTGCTGGCCTTCCTGAAGGAATACATCCTCTTCGCGGAGAAGGACGAGGAGCTGAACAAATACATCCTGCGCCAGCACCAGACGGATGGCGTGGAGAAGGTGGTGGAGCGGGCTCTGGATGGAAAACGGAAACGCGGGCTGGTCTGGCACACGCAGGGCAGCGGCAAGACGTTTACCATGATCAAGACGGCGGAGATGCTTTTCCGAGCGCCGGAAGCGGACAAGCCCACGGTGCTCCTGATGATCGACCGCAACGAACTGGAAGACCAGATGCTCAAGAACCTTGCGGCGCTGGGACTGGGGAATCTGGAACACGCCAGCAGCATCCGGCGGCTGAACGAGCTGCTGAGGAATGATTACCGGGGCATCATCGTGACCATGATCCACAAGTTCCGCGACATGCCGGCGGACCTGAACCTGCGGAAGAACATCTATGTGCTCATCGATGAGGCGCGCCGGACGACCGGCGGCGATCTCGGGAATTTCCTGATGGCCGGTCTGCCGAACGCAAGCTACATCGGCTTCACCGGAACTCCGGTGGACAGGACGGCCTTCGGCAAGGGGACCCTCAAGACCTTCGGCGGCGAGGATGATCAGGGCTATCTGCACAAGTATTCCATCGCGGACAGCATCGGCGACGGGAACTGCTGCATTTCGCGGTCCCGAATCACGGGAAGCTATGGAAAGCCCTGATGCGGGCGCATCTGGGTGACTGGGAGACGCTGGCGGAAAAACTGAAATCCTGCAGGGGGAGAGATGACCAGCCAGGTTCATAAAAATGAAGGTCCAATGATCAGCCGGACGCCTGTTTCGCGTAATCCCGAGGCTGAACCGGAATTTTTGGTGAAGACTGTAAATCTCATGATGAACCGACGCCATTTTGCCTCCAGGGCCATGACCACTGCCGCCGGTGCGCTGGCGGGGATGGTTTTGGCGGAGGATTCCAAGGTGGGGGAGGGGGTGGCGGACAAGGGAGCGGCGAAGATAGAGCCGGGGCGCATTATGACGGTGACGGGGCCGGTGGGGGCGGAGGAGCTGGGGCGGACGCTGATGCATGAGCATGTGGTGGTGGATTTCATCGGGGCGGGGAAGGATTCGCTGGAGCGGTATGATGAGGAGATGGCCTTTGAGACGGCGTTGCCGCATTTTCAGAAACTGAAGGAGCATGGCGTGCGGTCGGTGGTGGAGTGCACGCCGCGGCACATCGGGCGCCATGTGGCTCTGCTGCGCCGGCTTTCGGAGGCCAGCGGGGTGCGGATCATCACCAACACGGGGTGGTATGCGGCGGTGAACCGGAAGTTTCTTCCCCCGGAGGCGGAGAACGAGACGGAGGAGCGGATTGCGGAACGCTGGCTGGGGGAGTGGCGTGAGGGCATCGTCGCGAAGGGCGGGAAAAGGACCGAACCGGTGGTTTACCCCGGATTTCTCAAACTGGGCACAGGCAGCGGTCCCTTGCCCGGCCTTGAGGCCAAGCTGGTCAAAGCCGCCGCCCGCGCGCACCGCGCCAGCGGGCTGACCATCGCCATCCACACCGGCGATGGCGTGGCGGCTCTGGATGAAATCCGCCTGCTGCGCGAAGCGGGAGTGGCGCCCGGCGCCCTCATCTGGGTCCATGCCATGAATGATCCCGGCAAGGGGCAGATCGAAGCCGCCAAACTTGGCGCCTGGGTCAGTCTGGACGGCTATTCACTGGCGCCGCACAACGTCCTGCGCTTTCCGGACTTCCTCACGGCCCACCGCGATGCCGGGACGCTTCACCGGGTGCTGCTTTCCCATGATGACGGCTGGGCGGTGGAGGGAGGCGCGGCCTCGAACAACAAACTGGCGCTTTTCGGCAACGGGAATCCCGCGCCCTACCAGTCGATTTTCACCAGGCTGCTGCCGGATCTGCGGGACAAAGGTTTCACGGACCGCGATTTCGATCAGCTGCTGGTCACCAATCCCCGGGAAGCACTGACCATCCGGCCCCGGCTGACGGCGTGATGGCTTCCGCTGTCCGCGCGGGATGAAATCCGCCGTGACTTTCCCGTATTCTCCGGCTTTTCCGGCTTTCCGGCTTTGGTCTGATGTTGATCCATGCCCCGGCCGCGGCGGCGGAAAGGAATGCCGCCTTCCCCATGGGGATCATTTGCCGGACGGCGCGGGTTTTGGAAAGACTTCCGCGGCGGTTTTAAGGAAGGCGTCGCGCGCCGCCCATTGGTCGCCGCTGGTGCACTGCACCATGAAGATGGCGATCATGCCGGTCTCCGGATTGACGGACAAATCGGTGCCGTAAGCCCCGTCGTGGCCGAACATGCCGTTCCGCAGATGATAACCCAGACTGTAGTTGACCCCGGTGGCCCCGGTCTGTTCCCTCCGCAGCTCATCCATGGCGGCGGGTGAAAGATAACGTCTGCCGTCCAGTTCGCCGTTGTTGGCCAGCATCAGTCCATAGCGGAAAATATCGTGGGCGGTGGAGAACAGTCCGCCGCCCGCCTCCGGGAAACGATGAACGCGGTCGCTGTAGGGTTTGGTGAGAAAACCGATATCCCCCCGGACATAGCCGGACTGGTCCCTTTTCGGACCGTAAGCCCGCGCCAGGCGGGCGGTTTGTTCATCGCTTGGCCAGAAGGTGGTTTCCGTCATGCCCAGCGGTTCGAAAAAGCGCTTTTGCAAAAAATCCTCATAGGCCATCCCGCTGACAACCTCCACCACGCGGGCCGCGATGTTCATGCCCTGATTGCCATACTGGTATTTGTCGCCCGGCTGCCACTGGAGAGGACCGGTCACGGAACTGAGGGCGCGCTCCCTGAGCGGCGTGCTGTCGGCGCCTGTCTCCTTCTGGAGTTCGGACATCCCGGTCAGCCCGCTGGTGTGGCTCAGCAGATGCCGGATGGTCACCGGCCGGGCCAGCGGCCTGAGCAGAAGGTGATCCGCGTCCTTCTCCGCGGTGACCATCCACCGGCCGAGCAGGGGAATGAATTTCGTCACCGGGTCGTCGAGGCTGACCTTGCCCTCGTCCGCCAGCATCATGATGGACGCGCCTGCGAACATCTTCGTCATGGAGGCCACCCAGAAAACATTGTCCGCGCTGATGGGTTTCCTGGCCCCGACATCGGCGTAACCAATCAGATTCTGATAAAGCACCGCTCCTTTCCTGTCGGCGATGATTCCAATGATCCCCGCCAGTTTACAGCTGTCCACCCAGGGTTTCATCGCCGCCTCCACCTGCGGGCTGGCCGGCGGGGCCGGCTCCGCGGCGAAACCGGGAAGCGTGGAAAACATGGCCGCCAGCCACCATAAAACGAGGACGGGAGCATGATTTGGATATTTCATGGTGATTTTTTCAATGATTCATAAAACGGCGAATTCCGCGCAAACAGAGAACGGTTTCATGGGAGGGAAATCCATTTCCGGATGAAAGGCGCGTAACGGAACAGCGGCCCGCCCCTCACCCGTCTGACGTTGCCCGTCAGTGGACATGATGCGGTATTTGCCGTTTTGCGGACCATCCCCGCAGGCAGGGAATTACTCCTCCTTCACCCGGATGCGGCGGTATTCCATCTGGCCGCTGTCGCCCTCAAGACCGATGGGGCCGGTGGCGGGGAGAGGGTAGGCGGCTTCGAGCACTTCACCGTTGCAGGTGCAGCGGGCGGTGCCGCCGGTGACGGTGACTTCCATTTCGTTCCAGTCCTGCGGCTTGTACTGAGTCAGATTTTTATAAGGACCGGCGAGGGGATAGTCGCGGCACTGAAGCTGGGGTCCGCGCAGGAAGACGCCGCTGTCGGCATTGGGAGTGGCGCGGAATTCGAGGCGGAGGGTGAAATTTTTGGGGAATTCCCGCACTGTCCAGAGCTGGGCGATTTTGCTGCCTTCGGAGGGCGTGGTGACGATCAGCCGGCCGTTCCGGGCGAAATAACGCTGATCGCTGCTGCGGACCTGGCCATCGAAGGGCGCGCCGTCCTTGAACTTCCAGCCCGTGAGGTCCCTGCCATTGAACAGACTGGTGAAGCCAGGTTCGGGCTGGAAGGGATCGGGCTCGGTTTCAACAAGACCGAGGGTGGCGAGAACCGGCCGGAGCGCGGCGGCCCACTTGCGGTAACCGGCCTCGTTGGGATGCAGAAGATCGGGGAATTCGGCGGGAAGCGCGTCCCCGGCGGCATCGGCGAAAGGTTTCCAGGTCTCCACGAGAGTGACCTGCGGCTGATCCCTGACGGCGGCGGCGAGGAGTTTGTTGATGGCTTTGATCTGATCCGCCGGGCGGGACTTGGAGGCGGAGCTGGGGAGGACTTTGCAGAGCACAACGGGAAGGTCGGCGCGCTGGGCCTTCAGGGCGGCGAGGAGGAGTCTGATATTCCCGGCGATGATTTCCGGGGTGGCTTTCTCCTCCAGATCATTGGTGCCGGCGAGAATGACGACGGCGGCGGGATTCAGGGACAGCACATCCTCCTTCAGCCGGATCAGCATCCCGCGGGTGGTGTCGCCGGAAATGCCGCGGTTGGCGATTTTCATCGCGCCGAAGGATTTCCCGGCGTCATCGCCCCAGCCCTGGGTGATGGAGTCGCCCAGAAAAACCACGGCTCCCTGGTCGCGGGCCACCTGTTCCGCCCACGCGGCGCGGCGCTGGAGCCAGAGATCTTGGAACCATTCCATGCGCCGGACGGGGCCGGCGCCGGGCAGTCCCTCATCCGTGGCCGGAATCGCCAGGGCCGGTTTTTCCTCCGCGAGGACGTGAAGCGGGGGGCAGCACAGTAAAGACAGCAGCAGCGGAAACAGACGGGTATTCATTATCCTCCTCTTCTGACATGGTCCGGGCCCGCTTGCCAGACACTTCGCCAACGAAATACGTTTCACCGCCGGTCAGTCCCCCGGTCCGCCCTGAATGTTGAGGGACAGGCCTTCACGGTTTGCCGGAGCCGCGCATCCCCTGTGCCCGCGCAAGCTCCGGGACGGCTTCCTTCACACGATGGGATGCCGTCGGCTGGCTTTGTGAATATTTAAAATGGAATGAAATAAAGGATTCGTGATTCAGAAATGAAAGTCAGTATAAACAGCGGAAATCATATGCATGCCTCCGGAAGCATGGCGAAGGCGGGTTTCCTGATTTTCCGGGCGAAATATCTTGAACGGACCAGGGGCTCCGCTAGTCTCATGGCACCATGGCCGAAATCTCAGTGGAAGCATTCCTGCAGGAAATCCGTTCGCGGATCGCAAAAGTCGTTGTTGGTCAGGATGTGGTGGTGGAAAGGCTGATGATCGCCCTGCTGAGCGGCGGGCATCTGCTGCTTCAGGGCATGCCCGGCCTGGCCAAAACACTGCTGGTGGACACGCTGGCCAAGACCATTGATCTGAAATTTTCACGGGTGCAGTTCACCATCGATCTGCTGCCCTCGGATATTGTGGGTTCTGAGATTCTGGACCAGCGCTCCGGCGATTTCCGCACGCGGAAAGGGCCGGTTTTCACCAACCTGCTGCTGGCGGATGAGATCAACCGCGCGGCCCCCAAGGTGCAGAGCGCTCTGCTGGAGGCCATGCAGGAACGGCGCGTGACCATCGGCAATGAGACCTTCGCGCTGCCTCAGCCGTTTCTGGTGATCGCGACGCAGAATCCCGTCGAACAGAGCGGGACCTTTGAACTGCCGGAGGCCCAGCTGGACCGGTTTATGATGTGTCACCGTCTGGATTATCCGACGGTCGAGGAGGAGGAGGAGGTGCTGCGGCGGAATCTGGGGCTGGGTCTGAAACGGGATGCCACAGGCGCGGCGGTGGCGCGGACGGAATTTGATGTGCTGAGCCACGAGCCCGCCGGTTCGGCGGAGGATCTGTTCCGGGCCATGGAGGCGGTGCATTCGGTGCATGTCAGCGATGTTTTCCAGAAACACGTCATCGAGCTGATCCAGCGCACCCGGAAGGAACCGCGCCTGGACTTCGGATGCAGCCCGCGCGGCGGCATTGCCCTGACCAAAGCGGCCCGCGCCCGCGCCTGTCTGACGGGCCGCACCTACGTGGTGCCGGAGGATTTATTCGCGCTCGCGGAGGACATTGTGCTGCATCGCGTGAGATTGAAATATGAGGCTCTGGCCGAAGGACACACGGGCAAAGAGGTTTTGCAGTCGATCCTGAACAGCATGGGCTGACGCTTCCGCATTCGCTTCGCTTCTTTTTCCCGTTCAAAACCCGATGAACTCCGTCCCCGGTATCAACGATCCCCCGCTCGCCAGGGATGAGCTGATGCTTCCCCCGGCGGACATGCTGGACAGCCGGCAGTTTCAACTGGCGGTGAAGCGCCTGGCGGACAGCCTGAATTTCGGCGCGGACAAATCACCGTTCCTTGGCTCCGGTCAGGAATACGCGCAGTCCCGGCCTTACGAGCCGGGCGATCCCATCAAGGCCATGGACTGGCGCGTGACCGCGCGCACCGGCAAGGCGTTTGTCAAGGAATACGAAGCCACCAAGCGCATGCCGGTCTGGCTGCTGATTGACACATCCGCGTCGATGGCCGTGTCCTCGGTCGCTTTGAGTAAATACGCCTGGGCCGTGCGCATCGCGGGGGGGCTGGCGTTGTCCTCGCTGGACCGCTCCAGCCCGGTCGGGGTGCTGGCGGTGGGCGGGCGCGACATGCGGCTGGAACCCAGTTTATCCCGGGACCGGGTGATGCAGTGGCTGCACGCGCTGCGCCGGCACCGGGTGACGGAGCCGACCACGCTTTCCCGCCGCCTGGCGGAACTGGCGCCCGCGCTGCCGGGCCGGTCGATGCTGGTGGTGCTCAGCGATCTGCACGATCCCGGGGCGGCGGCGGCTTTGAAAGTCGCGGCGCAGCGGCATGAGACGGTGGTCATCCAGCTCACGGATCCGGCGGAGGCGCCGGTGAAAAGCACGGGGTTTTTCCGGGCGCGGGAAGCCGAGTCCGGGCGCGAGTTTCTGTCGCAGGGTTCGCGGGAACTGCTGGATTTTGACAGCGTCTCCGGCGCGCTGCGGAGGGCCGGGGTGGATCACCTGCGGCTGCGCACGGACGGGCCGGTGCTGGTGCCCCTGCGGGAGTTCGTGAAAAACCGCGGCGCCTCGGGCCGCATGGTCCGTTAGTAAAACAAGCCGAGAATTCCCCATGCCGCGCCTTTTTTCCCACACCCTCCCCGCCGCCGCCGGTGCCATGGCCGCGCTGCTGCTGCTGCTGACCGCCGCTCCGGCCGCGCCCGTGCCGGTGGGCCGGGCGTTTGAAATGGGCGATGTTCTCATTCCCGGTCCGGAACTCCGCGCCAAACCCGTCGGCGGGGCTCCCGCCAAAGCGGTGGTGCGCATCAAGGCCGTGTATCCCCACGGCACCGCCGGTTTCCGGTATGATCTGGTGGTCATTCCCATGGTGCCGGGAACGCTGAATGTGGCGGATTTTCTGGAACCCGCCGACGGCAAACCCGCCGCCGCCGCGCTTCCGTCCGTTTCCGTGGAGGCGGAGGGCGTGCTCCCGCCCGGCCCGCCGTCCCTGCTGACCGCGCCGCCGCCGCTGAATCCTGACAGCACGGGCGGCTACAGCCGGATGCTCCCCTGGTTTGTCCTCGCCTGGCTGTTTCTGGGCATGGGACTGCTGTGGAGCGTGCGGAAAAAAACCGCCGCCGCCGCTTTGCCCGCCGCGGACCTGACTCCGGAGGACCGCCTGCGCCCGCTGGTGGAAAGCGCTCTCGTCCGGCCTTTGAAAGTGGAGGAGAAAGCGGAAATTGAACGCCTCATTCTCGTCCGCGAGCGTGGACGCCTCGGGCTTGCCGGCGCGGCCGATCCCGCCGTCTGGCGCGCCATGAGGGCGGACCCCGCCGCCGCGCCCTGGCTGGCGACTCTGGAATCCTGGCTGCACCGTCCGTCCGGTCCGCCGCCCGCGGAAAAAGATCTCCGCGCCCTGCTCAGCTCCCTGCCTTCCTCCACTCCGTGATCTCCTTCGCCCATCCCTGGCTGCTGGTTCTGCTGGTGCTGCCCATCGCGCTTCTGCTGCGCGGCTGGCGGCGGCACGGCGCGGGAGTGGTCATGCCCTTCGACCATGCGGCGGCGCGGCCCCGGAAATTCCTGTGGTTTTTCCTGCGGGCGGCGGCCTCCCTGCCCGCGGTGATCATGGCGGCGGTGATCCTGCTGCTGGCCGGGCCGCTGCGTTTCAGCGAGCCGCGCGCCCGCCGGATCATGACCAATATTGAATTCCTCGTCGATGTCTCCGGCTCCATGACCGCGCCCTACGGTGATGGAAACCGTTACGATGGCGCGATGGAGAGCATCATGAAATTCATCGACGCCCGGAAAGGTGACTCCTTCGGCCTGACGGTTTTCGGGACCGATGTCCTGCACTGGGTCCCGCTGACCTCCGACCCCAGCGCTTTGAAATGCGCACCGGAATTTCTCTCCCCGCTGAAGCTCCCCAACTGGTTCGGCGGCGGCACCATGATCGGCATGGGACTGGAATCCAGCCTGACCGCGCTTCAGGCCCGGGCCGAGGGCGAGCGCATGATCATTCTGCTGACGGATGGCTACAGCTTCGATCTGGCCAACGGCAATGATGAGGTCATCGCCCGCAAACTGATGGACGCCGACATCACGGTTCACTGCATCCACATCGACAACAGCGCGCCGCCCGACGAGGTGCAGCTCATCGCCTCCATGACCGGCGGCAAAACCTTCAGCGCCGGCGATCCCTCCACGCTGGGCGCGGTTTTTGCCACCATCGATTCCATGAAAAAAGCCCGCATGGAACAGATGAGCGGTGAAAGCCTCGACGACTTCCGCCCTCTGTGCCTCGCGGGCGGCGGGCTGGTGCTCGTGTCCCTGCTGGCCTCCTTCGGATTCCGCTTCACGCCATGGTAGCCCTGCCTGAAATCCTCGCCGCCTGCGCCGCCCTGGTCACCGCCGGAGCGGAGGCGCTGCACGCGCGCCGCGTGCGGCGGCTGGGCGTGCTGGCCTTCGGGCCGGGAGCCGCGCCGCGCCGCTGGACGCTGGCGGCCGGACCGCTGCGGGCGCTGGCCATGGCGGCGCTGGCCTGGGGATTCGCCACCCTTTATTTTGAGGATCCGCGCTCCCACAAAGCCCGCGAAGCCGCGCCGAATCAGCAGAAGCATGTGATCATCGTGCTGGATGTCTCGCCCAGCATGAGGCTGGAGGACGCCGGGCCGGACGGCAAGGAGTCGCGCTCCAAACGGGCCGGGAAGCTGATGACCTCCTTCTTCCAGCGTGTGCCCATGGAGCTGGTGCGGCTGACGGTGGTGGCGACCTACACATCCGCAAAGCCCGTGGTCATTGACACCAAAGACGTGGGCGTGGTGAAAAATATCGTGGACGGGCTGCCCATGTCCCACGCCTTCAACAGCGGTCAGACCGACATCTTCTCCGGTCTCATCGAAGCCGCCCGCATCGCCCAGCCGTGGGAGCGGAACAGCACCACCATCATGGTGCTCAGCGATGGCGACAGTGTCCCGGCCACGGGCATGCCGCGCATGCCGCCCTCGGTCAGCGGGGTGGTGGTCACGGGTCTGGGAAATCCGCGCGTGGGCAAATTCATCAATGGCCACCAGTCCCGTCAGGACGCCGCGACCCTCGGGCAGATCGCCGCGCGGCTGAAGGGCACTTATTTCGACGGCAACACCCGCGAGCTTCCCACGGACCTGCTGCGCCAGATCACCAGTATTCCGGAGCCCGGGGTTTTCGAACGGCTCTCCCGCCGGGAATACGCGCTGATCTGCCTCTGCCTGGGCAGTCTGCTGCTGGCGGGCATCCCCATGGCTCTGGCCCGGTTCGGCACCGGCTGGCGGCCCGGATACCGTCCTCTTTTAACACCCAAACCACCGCCGCGTTCCGCGGCATCCGTCCACCCCGAACCAAAACCCAAACACACCCTGACAACCATATGAAACTGACTCTTCTCATCCTCTGGCTCTCCGTGCCGGTCCTCTGGGCCGCATGGCATTACGGTCCCGGCCAGGAGGCCCTCAAACGCGACAAATCCGACATCGCCCTCACCGCCGCCAAGGACGCCGCCTCCCGGGAGGATCTGGAAGCCGCCATCGCCTCCTACGACGAGGCCCTCGCCGCCCTGCCGAAGGAGGAGACCGCGCAGGCCTACCGCATCCGCCTGGCCCGGTGCCAGGCCCAGCTGGCCGGCCAGCAGCTGCCCGAGGCCAGCCGCGATCTGGAAATCCTCCAGACCGACCTCACCGCCGATGCCGCCGCTCCGGCCGGGCTGCTCGACAGCACTCAGGAGGCGCTGGCCAACACCGGTTATTACATGACCTGGCTCATGCGTCTGGAAGGCCAGCCCCGTGAGGTCTGGGAGCCGGAGATTGAAAAATCCCGCCAGAATTTCCGCCATCTCGCGGAAACCGGAGCCCCCGCCGACAAGGAGCGCTATCAGAAAAATCTCGAAAACTCCCTGCGTCTGGCCCAGATGGACCTGACGGAATTGCAGGGTCTGCCGCTGCCCAGCCAGTGCAAAAACTGCAAATCCGGCCGCTGCAACAAGCCCGGTAAAAAACAGGGACCGAAAAAACCGACCGATTCCCGCAGCGGCGGCTCCGGTCCCCCCGCCGACGGGGAAGGCAGCTAGGCCTTCCGTTTTCCGTCTGTTTCATCCGCCTCTGATTCCTTCCTGTCCCCCGCCGTCCGCCTCGCCATGTCCCGTGCTTTTTCCCGTGCTGTCCTCACGGCCGCTCTGCTGAGCGGTCCTGCCCATGCCCAAAACGCTGTCCCGGCCGCAGTGCTGGTCCCGGCGGTCCCGGCGGTTCCGGCAGCCCCGGCGACAAAAGTTGAAACAGCTCCCGCTCCGGCGGGGACGGCGGCGGCGGCACCGGGAACCCCGGCTCCGGCGGCTCCGGCCGTGCCGGAGGCTCCGAAAGCGCCGCCCATTCTGGAGACGCTGAAAAAGGCCGCCTTCACGCGGCTGGCGTCGGATGCCTTCCGGGAATGGTCGGCGACCGCGAATCCCGTGCCTCCGCCTCCAGCCGTCGAGGGCGCTCCCGCGCCTGACCCCGGCGCGCTGGCGGTGGAGGCCCTGCGGAAGGAAGTGGGGCGGGGGAACTGGCCCGCGCTGGGCGCGTTTTTCAAAGAGCGGTTCCCCGACAAGCCGGAGGACGCCAAACAGGCCTGGAAACACATTCTCGGCGCCCTGGCCAGCCAGGGCGGACCGGGGGTCAAACCCAGGACGATCACCCCGCAAATGCAGATGCAGGGCATGGGCGGTGACGGCGGGCAGCCGCCGAAGGAAATGAACATCCTGTCGACAAATGATGTGCTGGACCTCGCGGAGCAGTGCCCGTTTCCCTTTGAAAAGGACAAGGAGACCCTGGAGCAGCTGGGCAGGCTTTTCGCGGGGGCGATTGACCGGGGCAACGTGCCGGATGAGGCCATCCGCCGTCTGGAAAAAGGCACCGCCAACCTCGGTGGCACGGATACCGTCAAACGCCGGGACGCCGCGCGCCTGCTGGTGGCCGCCGGTTTGAGAATTGAGGCGGAGTCTTTTCTGGCCAAGCAGGCGGACGCCCTGGCCGCCAAGGACATTGCCACCCTGAACCTTCTGGCCATGGCGGCGGAGGGCCGGTTCGCCAAGGACGGCAAGCCGGAGGATCTGGAAAAAGCGTGGCGCATCACCCAGGACGCGCTGTCCATTCCCGACACTTCCGCCATGGCGGCGGAGCGGCAGCTTTCCCTGCGCCGCGCGGTGGAACTTGCGCCGAAGGTGAAAGCGGAACTGGGCGCGAAATGGCTGTCCGACAGCTTCACCGCCAAGCCCGCGCTGGGCATGGAGATTCTGGCGGGCATCGGCATCGCCACCGCCGACAGCCGCAAACTCCCGGCGGCGGAACCGCGCCAGCAGAATCTGGAGCTTCAGAACCGGGCGGTGAACGCGCTGCTCAAGGCGTCGCCGGAGCGCGCGAAGGAATGGAAAATCCCGCTGACCCTGCTGGCCATGAACTGGCTCAACGAGGCGGAGTGGACGCAGGCCCGCGACAATTCCTCCTCGCGCGGCCCGCAGATGCAGTTTGATATGTACGGCAACGTTTTCTTCGGCGGCGACATGCCCGAAAACATGGGCGGGCAGCCCGGTGGCCGGCGGCCCATCAAAGCCGGGGAAATCCTGACGCTTTCCCCGGGCGACGCCTGGATCGAGGCTGTGGATTCCAGCCTGCGGCCCGCGCTGCTGATCCAGCTCGCGAATCTCCAGCTCAAGGTGAAGATGGAGAAGGACGCCTTTCCCTACATTGAAAAACTCGCCGCCGCCAATCCCCGCGAGGCCCGCGAGCTGGCTGACCGGTTTATTGAGGTCTGGGGTGAAAATCACGATCCCAACGCCGACAAGAACCGGACGAACCGCTACATGTTCATCTACGGTTACAATCCGCAGGCCGACGGCATCCCGCTGACCCGTTCCCGTCAGGAGCGGAATCTGACCGAGCTGGCGGAGTGGGTGAAAAAGCTGCGGGCCATGCCCCTGGGCGGCCTGGACGAGGAGAAAGTCGCCAAAGCCTTCATGCGCACCCACAGCAGCGCCGAGGTTTTCCGCATGGACAACATCGTCAAGGTCTTCGGCGGTCTGGACCAGCTGAAGCCGGAGACCCTGGCGGCGATTCTCCAGTCCATGAGGCAGAATCTGGCCACGGTCTGGCGCAGTCCCAAAGAGCAGCAGGCGAAAAAAACCAACCGCACGGACAAGGAGATGGAGGCCGAGGTCGCCCGCGGTTATGGTGTCACCAGCCGGATTGTGAATGAGGCGCGGAGCCGTTTCCCCGACGACTGGCGGCTGCTGCTGGCGCAGGCGGCGCTGATGCTCGACAGCACCAATTTCGCGAACGAGAAAGCCAAGGACTCCACTTTCTCCAAGGACCGCGAGGAATCCTTCGCGGCCTTCGCCAAAGCCGCGGAGCTGTACGCCAAAGCGCTGCCCGGTCTGGAGCAGAAGGATCAGAGCGTGGATGTTTACCTGACCTGGTTTTACGCCAGCCTCGGAGCCTCCGATCTGGAGGCGGTGAAAGCCGAACAGACGCCCTCGCCCAAGCAGGTCCCGCTGATCCGCGCCGCCCTGGAGGCGCTGCCCGGCGAAGCCAAAGAGCGGCACGAGACGCTTTTCGCCAATGCTCTGGCCACGCGGATGACGGCGGCGGCTCCGGCGGTGAAACACCGGTATCTTTCCCAGGGCCTGCCCATCGCGGGCGACAACGAGCGCGCCCGCGAGCCGCGCCAGCTGATGGCCTACTACTCGGATCTGGTCACGGAAATCCGGCTCCAGGCGGCCATCGACGGCCCGGACACGGTGGGCACGGAGCCGTTCGGGGTGTTTGTGAATATCCGGCACACCACGCAGATCGAGCGCGAGGCCGGCGGGTTTCAGAAGTATCTGCAGAATCAGAACACCGGCATGGGATTCTACAATTTCGGCCGCCCGCCGGAGAATTACCGCGACAAATTCGAGGAGGCCGCGCGCGAGGCTCTGAAGGAAAGTTTTGAGGTGCAGTCCGTCACTTTCCACACCGACAAAGTGAAATCCGCCGGCGATCCCGAGGACGGCTGGCGCGTCACGCCGTATTGTTACCTGCTGCTCAAGGCCAAGGGACCGCAGACCGATTCCCTGCCGCCGCTGAAGCTGAACCTGGACTTCATGGACACCTCCGGCTACGCGGTGCTGCCGATTGAAACCAACAAAATTCCGCTGGATGCCGCGCACTCCGCCGCCCGTCCGGCGGTGGCCATCGAGGTTCAGGAAATCCTTGATGAGCGCAAAGCCGACAAGGGCGTGCTCGGCCTGGAGATCAAAGCCACCGCGCGTGGTCTGGTGCCTGCGCTGGATACGCTGTTTGATTTGAAGCCCGCCGGATTTGAAATTGAGAAAATCGACGATCAGGGCGTGCGCGTGACCCAGCTCGACACCGGCGAGGAGCATCCCGGGAACTTCGGCGCGCCGGTTTCTGAACGCCTCTGGACGGTGACTCTGAAAGCGGCGTCCGGTCAGGCCGCTCCGGCGAAAAGCTTCACCTTCGCCCAGCCGAAATCGACGGACGTGAAGGCCCTTTTCATGCGCTATGCCGACGCCGATCTCCAGGAGGTGCCCGCCACCGTGAACCTTGAGGAAACCTACGGCAAACCCAGCCGGGCCTGGCTGTGGTGGACGCTTTCCGTGAGCGCCGCGGTCATCGCCGTTGCCGTCTGGCTTTACAGCCGCCGGAAAAAAACCGTGAGGAGCGTGCAGGATGACATTGAAGCACCGGAGGAAATCAATCCGCTGACGGTGATGGCCCTCCTCCGCCGCATCCGGAGCAGCGGCCGCCTCCAGCCCGATTCCGCGGCCGAGCTGAACCGCACTTTAACCAGCATGGAGGAGCACTACTACGCCCCCACCCGCGATTCCCACGGCCCCGACCTCAACGCCACCGCCACGGAATGGCTGCGGAAGGCCTCGGCGGTTTAGCGCGGGTGCTGGAAAAACACGGCGGACCGGATGGCCGTCGGGATTCCTCCCGGCACGCGGCGTTCCTCCTGAAAGCACTTCCCATCCTCAAGCGTGAGCCTGGTGAATTACCGGATAAGACGGCTGGAGCCGGGCGAGTTCGACCTCTACAGGCGGCTTCGGCTGGAATCATTGAGGGAATCGCCGGAGGCATTCCTCACTTCCCTGGAGTCGGCCCTGGCCCGGGATGAGGCCAGCTGGACCGCGCAGGCTGATGGATCAGCGTCAGGTCCGGACCGGGCCACTTTTGTGGTGCTGGTGGCTGACGCGCCTGCGGGGCTGGCTGCCCTTTATCGTGACTCTGTGCCGCCGACCGAGGGCGAACTGATGCAGGTTTGGGTTGCGCCCTCTCTCCGGGGGAGTGGAGCCGCCGCCGCTTTGATGGACGCGGTATTCGAGTGGGCCGCTTCCAATAACTTCATGACTGTCCGGGCGGAAATCGCCCGCAGTAATCCCGGAGCGTTGAGTTTTTATAAAAAACATGGATTCATCTTTCCGCCTTCCCGGACAGATTCAGAGACGGAACCCTGGCTGCTCATCAGGCATTGCCATCCGCAATCATAATCCGGCTGCCGGAGCGGGAAGGGTGTCCGGAGGACCGTTTTGGGATGTGGGCATACAGTTTGGGGTTCTCCGTGAACGGTTTGTGTTGAATGAAAATTTGAGATAACCGTCAATGACCGCATGTCTATTCCCTTACTATCACCGGCGCTCATGGCCAGCCTGCTGCTTCTCACGGGCTGCGGCACTCCCACCAAAGCCCGGCGTCAGTCCTTGGAATCCACCGGGCAGGCCTATGCGCAAATCACGAAAGGCGGAAGCCGGGCTGACGCCAGAGCCCGCCTCGGTCCTCCTCAATCCGTTCAAAAACGGGAGGATATCTGGGAATTGAAAGTGGACGAGGACAACGGCGAGCGGCTGGAGTTGAAATATGACCGGAAGAATTTGATCACGGACGGGAACCGCTCATCCTGGCGGGGCAATCAGAAGGGGCTGTTCCGCTGGCACCGGCGGTTTACATATTACCTGCCCGAAAAATCCCAAAATCCTCCGCTGACGCCCCTGAAAAGCCGGTCTTTCCGGAAGCAAATCAGGCTTTAATCCGGGTTGTCTGATGAAATGAAACTTGCATGAAATGGATGCTCCGGGAAGGTGTCCGGATGTTCAACCATGACTTGAGACGGGATTTTCTGCGCGCCACGGTTCTGGGCTGCCTGATGCCGCTGATTCCTGTCCGTGTGGCGCTGGCGGCGGGGGAGGCGGAGGACCGGCTGACCGGGGATTTGCGGCGGGCGTGGGAGCTGCTGGCGGCGGGCGATCAGGAGGCGACGGTCAAATTTGTGGACCATTCGCTGGGCACTTTTCAGGCGGAGGCGCAGGATCAGGCGCGCGCCATGACGGGATTCGCGGCGGCGGGGAAAGAGCTGGAGTTTCATAAGGTCAACATCGCGGGCACGTTGCATTACATCCGGGCGCTGGCGTTTCAGCGGGCGGGAAAACGCGATGAGTGGCTGACGGCGCTGCGGAAGGTGTGGACGGAGTATCCCTTTTCCCGGGCGTGGGATCCGAAAGGCTGGTTCTGGAAGCCGGGGCAGGCGGCGAAAAAAGAAGGATATATCTTTCCGGCTGCAAGCCGGTAAATACTGAAAACGACCGCCTCTGTAATGCCCGCTTGTCCTGTCGCCCAAGGCAGCTGTGATCGGAGTGAAAATCGGTATCCGGCCGACTGTCCGGCGGGCTTGTGGGGCCGGGGGCCGGATTTTGCGGAAAAAAGAGGAGCGTTCCCGCGTGGTTTCCGCTTACACCTGCCGCTGACCGGTTTCCGGCGCTTTTTCCATCCTCCGCATGTCCACTCACCGCACTGCTCCCCTCGCCACGCCCGGTATGCCGCCGGGCATCCCTTACATCATCGGCAACGAGGTTGCGGAGCGCTTCAGCTTCTACGGAATGCGGAGCATTCTGACCATTTTCATGACCTCCCATCTCCTGATGCAGGAGGGGACGGCCACGGAATGGTTTCACCTGTTTGTTCTCGCGGTGTATTTCACGCCTCTGCTGGGAGCTATTCTCGCGGACCGGTGGCTGGGGAAATTCCGGACCATCATGACGCTGAGCGTCGTTTACTGCCTGGGGCATCTGGCCCTGGCGCTTGATGACTCGCGGAACGGCCTGCTGCTGGGACTGGGACTCATCGCTGTAGGGTCGGGGGGCATCAAAGGCTGTGTCTCCGCCCACGTGGGCGACCAGTTCGGAGCCAGCAACGCGAGGTTGCTGCCGAGGATTTACAGCTGGTTTTATTTCTCCATCAATCTCGGATCGGCCGTGGCCACGGTGCTGATTCCCGTCATTCTGGCAAAATGGGGACCGCACTGGGCGTTCGGCATTCCCGGAGTTCTCATGGCCCTGGCGACCATTCTTTTCTGGATCGGCCGGAATGACTACGCGCACATCCCGCCGCGCGGAAAAGCGGTGTGGCGCGAGACTTTCTCCCCGGAGGGCCTGCGCGCCGTGGGCCGCATGGCGGTGATTTTTGTTTTCGTCGCGGCTTTCTGGGCGCTTTTTGACCAGACCGGCTCGCGCTGGGTGATCCAGGGGGCGAAGATGGACCGCACGCTGTTCGGATTCACGCTCAACGCCTCCTCGCTCCAGGCCGCGAATCCGCTCATGGTCATGGCGCTCATCCCGTTGTGCTCCTTTGTCATTTATCCGTGGCTGCACCGCGTGTGGGGCCTGACGCCGTTGCGGAAGATCGGGCTCGGATTCTTCATCGCCGTCCCGTCCTTCCTCATTCCCGCCTGGATCGAGTCGCAGATCACCGCCGGAGGGACGCCAAGTATTCTCTGGCAGGTGGCGGCTTATTTCTTCATCACTCTGGCGGAGGTCATGATCTCCATCACGGCGCTGGAGTTTTCCTACACCCAGGCGCCGAAGAGCGGGAAATCCCTCATGCTGGGGCTGAACTACGCCTCCGTGTCCCTGGGCAACGGTTTCACTTTCCTCGTGAACGTGTTCGGAGCCAGCAGGCTGGAGGGGCCCGCTTATTTCCTCTTCTTCGCGGGCATCATGGCGCTGGCGGCGGTGGTTTTTGTGGTGGTGGCCATGCGCTTTCAGCCGCGGGATATCCTTCAGGATGAGGTGGTGGCGGAGGAACTGCCCAAATCCGGCCTGACCTGATCGGATCGGACGGATCTGATCAGCCGGAGTGGTGTGGAATGGCATTTCCGGTCCGGAGCCGGGGGGACGGAGAAAATTTCACATCCGTCACAGGAGCCGCATTTGATTTCAATTAACCGGCGGAAAACCGGCGGATTCCGGTTTTGCCATGATCCCGCAAGGAATTCATCACCGGGCATTGACGGACGGCGCAGGGTTTGCTACGTCAGCCCTTCTGTTCTTTCCCAGCCGACGGCGCACGGGCCGCCGTCCCCATCCCTTTCCTGCGGTGTGCGTGACTCCTGGTCCTTTGGGCCCGCTCCGATACAAAATTATGGAGGTCTGGTCAGCCTCACCGATGCCGCGCCTTTATTGGAAGGCAGACGTTTGGTTAGTGCGGCCGCCACCTGGTTTAACTCTTGGGAACGAGAGCCTCGGCCATAGACGGCACTGCGGGTCGGGGAGGGGGGACGGAAGGCTGTGAAAATCTTTCCGGCTTTTCACTGCGGCGGCAATGGCGGATGAAATTCCGCAAACGGCGGGAAGATGGCGGATGAATGAATTTCCATTGCCCTTTCTGTCAGGAGGGGGATAACTGCCGCGGCCCCGCCAGCCCGGCGGCCGGCTTGCAATCCACTTATTCTGATTCCTCATGAAAAATAAACTCATTGTCCTGGCCTCCGCGGGCCTTGCCATCGGATTCTCCGCCTGTGACAAAAAGTCCTCCGAAACGGCTGTCTCCGCTCCCGCCACTGCCGGAGAGCCGGCTGCCGCCGCAGTGCCTGCTGTGGATCCCAAGGTTGCTTTCCAGGAGGGGCTGGACGCTTTGGGGGGCGAAATCGAAACCGCCACGACAGAAGCCAAAACGGCGGGCAATCCGATGCTTCTGATGCAGAAGCTGCCTGAAATTGTGGCTAAAGCCAAAACGGTTCCCACCGCCGGTCTCCCGGAGGAGGTGACAGCCGCGTATGGCAAATTCCTTAAAGCCACGGACACCATGATGGAGATTATGGCCACAATTCCCAAGGACCTTCCTACCAAACCGGACGAAATGGCCACTTATATGCAGGCGCATCCGGAGGTGATGAAATCCTTTGCGGAAGCGCAGCCCAAACTTCAAGCCGCTGACGCGGAGGTGGAAGCGGCCAAAACCGAACTTCAGGCTGCTGCCGAGAAAAACGGCATCAATGTCACCAAGTTTCTGAACGCTGGAAAGTGATTCCTGTCCGCGGACACCCGTAAACTTCCCAGTCCCGGAATCCCTCATCCCCGCAGCGGAGAGAAATTCCGGAATACTCCAAAAACTCACGTCCCGTTCCGGCCGCTGCGCCGGAGCGGGGCAATTTTTTCACGTGGGAGATTGACGGAAAGGGATTCGCCCCCGACTGCGTTAAAAACCCGTCATTCCGCCATCCCATGAAGCACCTGCTTTCCCTCTCCCTCCTGTTTGCTTTTGGACAGACTCTCCTGACAGCGGCCGACTGGCCGCAGTGGCGCGGGGCTGACCGCGATGACCATTCGCCGGACAAAACCATCCTGAATCCCTGGCCTGCCCAAGGGCCGAAACAGCTTTGGGTTTCCAAAGAGGGGGGACTGGGATATGCCGGTTTTTCAGTAGTGGGCGATCAGCTTTTCACCATGGGGGCGGTGGATGGCGGGGAGCAGGTGCTCTGTCTGGATCCGATCACGGGAAAGAAAAAGTGGGCCGCCAGGCTGGATGACCGCATTTATCCCAACAACTGGGGCGACGGTCCCCGCAGCACGCCGACAGTGGACGGGGACCGGGTTTATGCGCTTTCCGCCAATGGCATTCTGGGCTGCCTGGCGGCGAAGGACGGTTCGCTGATCTGGAAAAAGGATCTCATCGCGGATCTGGGCGGGAAGCTTCAGGACTGGGGCTACACCGAATCCGTGCTCATTGAGAACGGCAAAGTCATCTGCACTCCCGGCGGTTCCCAGGGAACTCTGGCCGCTTTGGACAAGATGACGGGCAAAGTGGTCTGGCGCAGCACCGGCATGAAGGAGGCCGCGCAGTATTCCTCCACGGTTCCCGCTGTCGTGAACGGTCAGCGTCAGATCATCCAGCTGCTGACCAAAAAGGTTTTCGCCGTGAACCCGGACAACGGGGAACTGCTCTGGCAGTCCGATTTTTCAGGCCGTGTCGCCGTGATTCCCACGCCGATTTTCAAGGACGGTTATCTTTATGTCACAGCGGGTTACGGAGTTGGCTGCCGCATGTACAAGCTGGGCGGCAAGGAGCCGGAGATCGTTTACGAGAACAACGTGGTGGTCAATCATCATGGCGGCGTCATCCTCGTGGACGGCAAGCTTTACGGGCATTCCGACAAGGGAGGCTGGAAGTGTCAGGATTTTCTGACCGGCGAGCAGATCTGGAAAAGTGATGCCATGGGCAAAGGCGCCATCGGTTATGCGGCCGGACATCTGGTCTGTGTTGAGGAGCAGACCGGCAATGTGGCGCTCATTGAAGCCTCCACGGAAGGCTGGAAGGAAAAAGGCCGGTTCAAGCTTTCCCCTCAGACCACCCAGCGCAAGCCCCAAGGCAAGATCTGGGTGCATCCCGTGATTGTGAATGGCCGGCTTTACCTGCGCGATCAGGAGCTGATCCACTGCTACGACGTCAAAGGCGGCTGATTTGAATTCGAACAGGAGGAACGCGGAGAGAGCAAGGTATTTGAAGAGGAAAAGCTCCTGGCTGACGTGCGGATGCGGACATATTCTGTCCGCCCATGCCAGGCTGTCCGGCGGAGGCCCCGAAGGCGCGGTCTGATCAAAACAAAACGGCTGCCTGCGGTTTGCAGGCAGCCGTTTTTGATTAAGGTCCGCTCCCGGAGGTGATCTCAGGCGATGGCTTCGAGACGGCGGATGATTTCGGCCTTCGGCTGGACGCCGAGGGCTTTGTGCTTCAGTTCGCCGTCCTTGAAGAAGAACAGGGCGGGGATGTTGCGGATCCCATACTCGACAGCGAGTTCACTCTCGTCATCGACATTGACTTTGACCACCTTCACGGCGCTGCCTTTCTCGGCGGCGATCTCGTCGAGCACAGGGCCCAGCATTTTGCAGGGGCCGCACCATTCCGCCCAGAAATCAACGACGACGGGGACGGTGGCCTGCAGGACTTCCTGCTGGAAGGTGGATTGGGAGACTTGAGTGACTGCGGCGCTGGCCATAGGAGGTGGGTTGGTGGTTGGTGGTTGGATACCCATCAAACTTAGGCGGCTTGGCGGCGATGCAAATAAAAAAGCCCGGCAGGCGGAAATGCCTGCCGGGCTTGAATTTTAACCGGAAATCAGAATTTCAGGTGAAGTAGGTAAGAGCCTGGGCGGCCAAAGCCACGATGGCGGCGACGACAAGAAAGACGAGGGGTCCCATAATAATAAAAGTCTGAAGGATATTAAAAAGACGGCGGAAACTACTCCAGAGGAGGAGTCACCGGAATTTTAGGGGCCACGCTGTCGTAGTTGGAAATCACGCCGTCACCGGATTTTTTATCGAATGGGGAGTAATCCAGAGGCAGTTTGAAACCCGCGACATCGTTGTCCTTTTCCCAGTCCGCCTTGCGGGTGGTGCTGTCGGCGAAGCCATAGGACATCGGCCAGGAATCCACGGAGGCGAAGACGAGGAAGAGAGCGGCAAGGCTGGCGACGAGGGCCACCACGGAAAGAATGTTGAGCGGACCATCATCCACTTCGGTATCCTCGTCATGCGCGGCGGCGGTCCGGATGGGAGCGCTGGAAATCGCGGCGGTGGGGGAGGCGGAAGGAAGTTTGGCGACAGTGGCGCGGGGCAGGGGCTGGGTGCCGCCGACGGGAGCGGCGGATGCCGGGCGGGCCATGCCGGGAGCCGCGGCGCGGGGAGGAGCGGCTCCGAGAGGAATGGTTTTGCTGCCGACGGGAGCCACGGGAGGAGCCGGGCGGGGAGGCGCGCCGGGAGCGGTGGGGGCCGAAGGCGCGGGAGGCGCGCCGCCGCCAACACTCGGGCGGGGAGGGGGGCTCAAAGGAATGGTGGGCGCGGGAGGCGCGCCGCCGAAGCTTGGACGGGGAGGAGGGCTCAGCGGCACGGTGGCCGGAGGCGCGTCACTGCCGGGAGCGTTGGGACGCAGGGTGATACGCACGGTCTCCTTTTTGAGAGGCACGGCCGAGGTCTTGGTGGTCGGCTTGGGCGGGGTGTGGTCGTGTTCTTCGGACATGGGAAAAATAAATCAAATCAGAGTGAGACGGGCAAAATCCGGTGAATTTCTTCGACTGATGGCAGTTTCCGGGAAAGGTGTCAACAATTAGACGGCGGGACCCGCACTAATCGCGCCATGACGGCGGATATTGCGGACTTCATCCGCGATAATGTGCAGGGCCTCGCGCACGCTTTCGGGATTTCCGGAGCAGTTGAGCCTCAGGCACTCCGTGCGGTGTGGCCAGTCGGCGTCCAGGCCGAAGAAGAAATTCTCGCCGGGAACGACCAGCACCTGCCGGGATTTCAGGCGCTGGTACAGCTCCCGCGTGGAAATCGGCAGCTCCGTCAGCCGCAGCCAGCGGAAAAACGAGCCCTCGCAGCGGTGCAGGGACCAGCCGGGATCATCCCCGAAGGCCTCGCGCATCCACTGCCCGGCCTCTTGGGCGCGGTTTTCGTAAAAAGGCCGGATCACCTTGCGGGCCAGTTCCAGAATTTCCCCGGAATCCAGCAGCGGCAGCACCAGCTGCTGGCCGGCATTGGTGTTCGCCAGACCGACCACCGAGGTCATGGCGGCGATGGCCTCCGTGATTTCCGGCCGGGCGACGACGATGCCGGTGCGGGTGCCGGGGAGACCGAGTTTCGAGAGACTCAGCGTTAATATAATATGGTCGTCAAAAACCGGAGTGGCGTCGTCGGGGAAAACCGCGCCGGGGAAGGGCAGGCCGTAGGCGTTGTCGATGATCAGGGGAATCCCCGCCGCTTTCGCCAGCTCGGAAAGCCGGGCGATTTCCGTGTTTGTGAGCACATTGCCCGTCGGATTGGTCGGACGGGAGACGCAAATGGCCCCGATATTTCCAACCGCGAGGGCGGCCTCGACGGAGGGGAAATGCACGCGGTATTTAAATTCGTGGTCCGGCAGGATTTCAATTTCCGGCTGGCAGGCGACAAACAGATCCGGGCTCAGGCCCTGATTGGCGTATCCGATGTATTCCGGCACCAGCGGCAGAAGAATGCGCCGGGTGCCGCCGTCGGGCATGGGGCCGCCCAGCAGATTGAAAAGGTAAAAAAACGCGCTCTGCCCGCCGGCGGTGATCGCGAGGTGGGCGGGAGTCAGGTCCCAGCCGCAGGTCCGGTTCAGGAAAGCGGACAGGCTTTCCAGAAAACGCGGATTGCCGCGCGGCGGATCATAATTCCCCAGCATCC
The DNA here is from genome assembly GCA_040386695.1 of Verrucomicrobiota bacterium. Lineage (GTDB taxonomy): Bacteria > Verrucomicrobiota > Verrucomicrobiia > Verrucomicrobiales > V1-33 > CAIZWU01. Next base: position 5,124 of record JAZKFB010000004.1, on the reverse strand, counting down.
GTTCCAAAGCGTCGCCGTCCTTCGAGATTTCCTCCATCCGCCGCCGCCAAAGCGCGTCGGCTTCGGGAATATGCGCCGGATTTCCTCCGCCGAGCATCCGCATCCCGGGATCCGTGGTCAGCGCGCGGCCGAGGTCATCCATCAGTTCCAGAATGCCGCTGCGGCCAGCCAGGCGCGCGCCGGACGATGAAAAAAGCCAGGGGTTTGTCATGAGGGAGACAGGGAATAGCGCATCCCCCCGCCCGCGCAACGCGGCAGACTTGAGGCGTGCCTCCTCTCTCAAATCAAATTTTGTAATTTTCCGGCTCCCCTGGTTTTGGGGAGAAGGGAAACATTGCCGGCTTTGCGGGCGTTCCTTTAAGGTGGCCTGAAATTTCCCATCGCCCATCCCCGCCGCATGACGACCCGATTTTCCCTTTCCTTGGCCTTCGCCTCCGCGGCGACGCTCTCCCCGTGCGTGCTGCGGGCCGCGCCAGCGCCGGTTTCGTTTAACCGTGACATCCGGCCGATCATGTCGAACACGTGCTTTCACTGCCACGGCTTCGACGCCAAGTCCCGGAAGGGCGGGCTGCGGCTGGACATCCGCGAGGAGGCGCTGAAGCCCGCGAAGTCCGGCGACCTGCCCATCGTGCCGGGCAAGCCGGAGGAAAGCGCCATCATCCGCCGGATCTTCGCCACGGATCACGACGACCTGATGCCGCCGGAGGAGGAGCACAAGCCGCTGACCGGGTCCCAGAAGGAGACCTTCCGCCGATGGGTCGCGGAGGGCGCAAAATACGAGGCGCACTGGGCCTACACCCCGCTGGTGAAGCCTGAACTGCCCGCCGTGAAGGACGCCAGGTGGAGCCGGAATGAAATCGACACCGCCGTCCGCGCCGTGCAGGAATCGCAGGGCCTGACGCCTTCCGCGCAGGCGGACCGCCGGACTTTGATCCGCCGCGTGAGCCTGGATCTGATCGGCCTGCCGCCCTCGCCGGAGGAGGTGGACGCTTTCCTGGCGGACACTTCGCCCGGGGCTTATGACCGGCTGGTGGACCGCCTGCTGGCGTCGCCGCATTTTGGCGAACGCATGGCGGTGGGCTGGCTGGATGTGGTGCGTTTCACGGACACCGTGGGTTATCATGGCGACCAGAATCAGCGGATTTTCCCTTACCGCGATTATGTGATCGACGCCTTTAACCGCAACAAACCCTTCGATCAGTTCACCCGCGAGCAGCTGGCCGGCGACCTCCTGCCGAATCCCACGGAAACGCAGCTCACCGCCACCGGCTTCAACCGCCTGAACATGGTGACCCGCGAGGGCGGCGCGCAGGCGGCGGAGTATCTGGCCAAATACGGAGCCGACCGCACGCGGGTCGTGGCGGCCACCTGGCTGGGGTCCACCTTTGGCTGCGCGGAGTGTCACGATCACAAGTTCGATCCGATCTCGACCAAGGACTTTTATTCGCTCCAGGCTTTCTTTGCGGATGTGAAGCAGTGGGGCGTTTATTCCCCCTACAGTTCCTCGCCGAATGAGGAGCTGGCGGGTTTTAATAACGACTCGCCTTTCCCGCCGGAGCGCGAGGTCACCAGCCAGTGGCTCTTGGATAAAGCTGCGCGCGCCGAGGCGGACCGCCGCATTCTTGTGGCCGAGACCGCCGCCAAACGGGCGCTGGATCCGACGGCTTCCGCCGCTTTCGAAACCTGGCTGAAGGACAGCCGGGAATTCCTGAAACGGCATCCCGGCGGCTGGGCGCTGCCGGCTTTCGAAAAACCTGCCGAGCCTCCCGCGGCGGTTGCCGCTTCCACCCCGCCATCCGCAACAGTAACCGCCGCCGCACCAACGCCCAACCCGACCCCGGCACCGGCCGCCGCGCCCGCTTTCACCATGGCCGACAACGGCCGGATTTCCGTGCCGCCGGGCAAATCCGCGACCCTGGCGCTGAAGATGAAACCTGGCGCGGGGACGGTGGCGGCTCTGTGTCTGGAAGTTTATACCGCCGACGGCAAAACCACGCCCTCCGGCCACGTGGCGCTGTCCGCGAAACTCCAGCGGCCTGGTCAGAAGGAGGAGAAAGTGACCTTCCGGTTTGCGGATTCGAAGGATAAAAAGCCGCGCTACGCCGACGGCGAGGAAATTCCCGGCACCCTCGGCAGCTGGACCATCGGCGGTGCGAAGCCGGGAATCAGCGCCGAGGGTGTCTGGCTGATCGACCGCCCCCTGACCCTGGGCGCGGACGACGTGCTGACGGTGACCCTGAAGGACAACGCTCTGACTTCCTTCAGGCTCTCCGTGTCGCCCTTTGCCGCGCCGGTGCTCACGAAATTCGTGGAATTCATGGCACCGATGGCCGCCGCTCTGGAGAAGCCGGAAGGGGCGAATCTGTCGCTGGTCAATGAGGCCTGGCTCACCAGCACGGCGGCGGATGCGGCGGCTTACGATCAATATCAAACCCTCGCCGCGCTCGGCCGCGAATACCGCGACGGCCGCACCATGACGCTGGTCACCCAGGCCATGCAGCCGCTGACCGTGAAGGTGCGCCCGCGCGGCAACTGGCAGGACGAATCCGGCCCGGTCACGCCGCCCGCGACCCCGCATTTCCTTCCCGGTCCGAAACCTGCGGAAGGCCAGCGCCTGAGCCGCCTCGATCTGGCCAACTGGCTGTGCTCCCCGGAAAATCCGCTGACGGCGCGCACGGTGATGAACCGGCTGTGGAAGCAGTTTTTCGGCAACGGCCTTTCCGCCGTGGTGGACGATCTCGGAGCCCAGGGCGAGCCGCCCTCACACCCGGAGCTGCTGGACTGGCTGGCGGCCGAGTTCCGCGACAAGGGCTGGGACACCAAGCACATGGTGCGGCTCATCGTCACTTCCGCCACCTACCGCCAGGCTTCCAACCAGCGGCCGGAATACCGCGACCTCGATCCCTCCAACCGCCTGCTCACCTTCCAGAATCCACGCCGTCTGGAGGCGGAGTTCGTGCGCGACAACGCCCTCGAAATCGCCGGCCTGCTGAACCTTGACGTCGGCGGCCCCAGTGCGCATCCCTATCAGCCCGCCGGCTACTACGCCAATCTCCAGTTCCCCGACCGCGAGTATCAGCCTGACAAAAACGCGGACCAGTGGAGGCGCGGCGTTTACATGCACTGGCAGCGGACCTTCCTGCATCCCATGCTGGCGAATTTCGACGCCCCCATGCGCGACGAGTGCGCCGCCGCCCGCATGGTGTCCAACACCCCGCAGCAGGCCCTGACCTTGCTCAACGACCCCACCTTCGCCGAAGCCGCCCGCGTCTTCGCCAGGCATCTCCTGACCAGCCCGGCGAAAACCGATGCCGACCGCTTCCTCCTCGCCTGGCACAGCGCCCTTGCCCGCGAGCCCCGCCCGCAGGAGCTGAGCTCCATCACCACCTTCCTCGCCCAGCAGCGCGAAACCTTCCACGCCTCCCCGGCCGACGCCGCCAAGGTGGAGAAAATCGGCTTCTCCCCCCCACCTCCCGCCGGGCAGGACCCCGTGGAACTGGCCGCCTGGACCAGCGTCTGCCGCGTCATTCTGAATCTGCACGAGACCATCACCCGCTACTGAGAGCGAAATCCCCTTACGTAAAAATTCCTGTTATGAAAACTTTGACGGATTTCGACTCCTTCGCCCGCAGTGTGAACCGGCGGTCCTTTCTCACCCAGTCCGCCTACGGGCTGGGCGGCATGGCTTTGGCTTCGCTGATGGGGCAGGCGCGTTCGGCGGTGGCGCCGGGAGGCGATGACCACGGCATGCACGGCGTTCTGACGAAGCTGCACTTCCCGCCCAAAGCCAAACGGGTGATCCACCTTTGCATGGCCGGCGGGCCGTCTCACTTGGAAACCTTGGACTGGAAGCCGGAGCTGCGGCGGCTGGACGGGCAGGCGTTTCCGGAATCGTTCACCAAGGGCCAGCAACTGGCGCAGCTTCAGGGCTCCGTGCTCAAGGCGCGGGGACCGATCTGCGACTTTTCCAAACACGGCGCGAACGGGATCGAGATTTCCAATCTCTTCCCGGAGATGGCGACCATTGCCGACGAGATGTGCGTCATCCGCTCCATGCAGACGGAGCAGATCAATCACGACACCGCCCACGCCTTCATGAACACCGGCTCCATCATCAAGGGCCGGCCCAGCATGGGTTCGTGGCTGCTGTATGGGCTCGGCTCGGACACGCAGGATCTGCCCGGCTTTGTGGTCCTGACTTCCCAGGGCGGCAACGGCGCGCAGCCCGTCTCCGCGCGGCAGTGGTCCAGCGGTGTGCTGCCCAGCAAGTTCCAGGGCATTCAGTTTCAGTCGAAGGGCGATCCGGTGCATTACCTTGGGAATCCTAACGGTTATTGCCAGAGCACCCAGCGGCAGGTGGTGGAGGAGGTGAACCGCCTCAACGGCCTGCTCGGCGGGGAGAAAATCGACCCCGAAATCCAGACGCGCATCGCCCAGTACGAGATGGCGTTCCGCATGCAGTCCTCCGTGCCCGATCTCACGGACATGAGCCAGGAGCCCGCCTCCATGCTGGAGAAATATGGCGTCAAACGCCCGGGCGACGGCAGCTTCGCCTCCAACTGCCTGCTGGCCCGCCGCATGGCCGAGCGCGGGGTGCGCATGATCCAGCTTTACCACCGCGGCTGGGACCATCACGGCGACATCACCGGCGGCATCAAAGAGGCCGCCGGCGCCTGCGACAAACCGGTCGCCGCCCTGATCTCCGATCTCAAACAGCGCGGCATGCTCGACGACACCCTCGTCCTCTGGGGCGGCGAATTCGGCCGCACGCCCATGGGCCAGGGCAGCGGGCGGGACCACCACATTCTCGCCTTCAGCGTCTTCATGGCCGGCGGCGGTTCCAAACCCGGCACTTACGGCGCCACTGATGAACTCGGCTACCGCTCCGTCGAAAATGTCGTCAGTGTCCACGACCTCCACGCCACCATGCTCAAGCTTCTCGGCATCGATCACAAACAGCTCACCGTCAAATTCCAGGGTCTTGATGTGCGCCTCACCGGCATCGCCGGGCAGGCGGTGGACAAGGTGATTGCTTAATTCGGCTTTGGTAACTTCACTCACGGGCCGGAGGCCAAGAGTGTTCGGCACGGAATCAGCTGCGCGCCATGGGCCCTCCATTTTTTC
>JAZKFB010000003.1:0-64118 GCA_040386695.1 Verrucomicrobiota bacterium | reverse complement strand
ACCGGCTGTTTTCCCTCCGGGAAAAGGAAGTGCTGAAAAAATGGAAGGCCCATGGTGCGCAGCTGATTCCGTGCCGAACACTCTTGGCTTCTGGCCCGTGATTGAAGTTACCAAAGCCGAATTAACTCCAAGGCCCGGATGACACGAATGCGTGATTCCCAATCAGCATCAGGTCCCTCATACTTTTTCAATAATCCGCAACCCCGGACCCCTTTGCCATTAATTCATTTTTATAAATTTGCGCCATCTCCTCCTCAACCCCATTGAAAAAATGTGGAGCAAAGTCAAAAACACCGCCGCGCAGGGCCGCCGCCCGGACGCATGAAACACTGCTGGAGGCCATCGCGGCGGCGCTGGATGCGGTGACCCCGGAGAATGCCGCGAATTGGTTCGCCTCGTGTGGCTATAATAAAATTTAAAATACTCTATTTACGCACTCTGAGAAAAGCCGGTGCGGCCGGGACGGTGGTCAGAGTGGTGGTGGTGAGTCCTCCCTGGGCGGCGGCGGGGATCTGGGACATAAGGGGATTCCAGTTTTTGAGATTCGCCGAGGCTTCCACGGAATAAAGAACGCCCGGCTCAGATTTCCAGGTGAGGGTCATGGAGCCATTGGGATTGCGGACAATCGCGGTGATGGAGAAGGCGTCCGACGTCGGAACGGAGTTCAGAATGGCGTTGGGAGCGCCTCCGGAGGCCAGCGCTTTGATCTGGGTTTCCGTCAGCCCGCCGGCATACACCGCGAAGTCATCCAGAGCCCCGTCGATACTGGCGATGGCGGGGGTGCCGCCGCCTATGTCCAGCCGGTTGAAGTCAACCGGCAGCGGAGCGGCCCCCGAGCCTGAGAGCTGCAGTTCCCCGTCCACCCACACTTCCTTCTCAGTTCCGTTTTTCACAAAGGCGAAATGATGCCATTGAGTGAAGTCCGTTTCCCCGGCAATCCCGTTCAAGCGCTGTTCGCCGGCGCAGCATCCGGAATGGTCGAAATAAATGTTATTATTGTCCCACGGCACGTGAGCCTGGATGCCGCGGGCTCCTCCGGATGACGGGGAGAAACCCCAGAAAGTGCTGGAGGCCACACTGGAGTTCAGTTTCTGCCAGAAGGCGATGGTGATGGCGTCCCCCGGCGCGGCCAGGCTGAGGAACCACGCCTGCGGCACCTCGACGTACTGGCCGGGGGTGAACGTGAGAGCCAGATCCCCCGGTTGTCCGCTGCGGCCGCCGCCGGATTCCGTGTACTGTGGATCGTTGGTCAGAACTCCATTGCGGGCAGCGACCTGGTCCACCGCGTTTCCGGAGGCGTCATTGGTGTTGAATGGCCACCAGGCAAGCAGCGTGGTCACTCCCGGGGGGATGGGAACACTGGCCGGTTTAGTGGGATCGCTTCCGGCCAGGACCTCCAGACCGTCCGGGAAAAGATCCAAATCCGTGTCGTCATCCAAAGGTTTGGTGCCGGTATTGGTGGCGCTGGTGAAAGTTCCGGTGCCCGTTTCCACCCCGTCCTTGAGGCCGTCCGCGTCGGTGTCCGAATTTTTGGGATTGGTGCCGGCGGTGATCTCCGCCCCATCCTTCAGTCCGTCCTCGTCGCTGTCCGGATTCACGGGGCTGGTGGTGGCGGTCAGTTCCAGCTGATCCAGCAGGCCATCCTTGTCGTAATCCCCGCCTGTGGCCAGTTTCGTCAGGTCCACGGGGAAATAAATGCGCTCCCAGGCGTCCGTCAGTCCGTCGCCGTCGGTGTCGTCCTTGTTGGAAAGGGAGGGAGGGGACTGCCCGGCTGCCAGGCGCTGGATCTCCGATTCCGTCAGAGGGGAGGCGAAAATGGCAAAATCATCGATTTCCCCGTTAATGCCCGCCCCGATGAGAAGCCGGTAAAAGTCCAGGGGCAGCGGCGCCTGAGGGTTGGTGCTGGTTAAAACCTGCGTGCCGTCAATCCACACCGATTTCTCAGTGCCGTTTTTGAGGAATATAAAGTGATGCCATTTCAGCCAGTCAAAGCCAGCGCCAGGGGAGCCAGACAGGCGCTGATCGCCGTTGCAGCAGCCCGCGGTGTCGAAATAAATCGTGCCGTCACCGTAGGGCACATGCGCCTGGAATCCCCGCTCTCCGCCGCTGGAGGGAGCATAGGCCCAGAAAGCGCTGGAACTCGGGATGCTGTTTTTCTTCTGCCAGAAGGAGAAGGTCAGCGCATCCACGTTGGAGCCGATATTCAGTAAATCGGCGGCCGGAATATTCATCTGGGCGCCTCCCGTAAAGCTCATGGCCCTGTCTCCCGCCGTGCCGCTGTAACCGGTGGCGTCCTCCGTGTAAACAGCGGCCGGATTCAGGTTGCCCACAGCGCCGATGCGGCTGTCCACCGCTTTTGCGGGATCTGTGCTGTCATTGAAATTCCAGTAAGCCAGCAAAGTGGGGGCGTTTGTCAGAACAGGGGTGCTGGTATTGATCAAGGGGTTGGAGCCATACAGGACCTCCAGGCCGTCCCTGATATTGTCGTTGTCCGTATCCGCCTTATGGGGGTCGGTGCCGGTGTCCGCGGGGCTGGTGTATGTTGGCTTGCTGGTCTCCACGCCGTCCTTCAGGCCATCGCCGTCCGTGTCCGCCTTCAGGGGGTTGGTGCCGGTGTCGGCGGCGTTGGTGAAGGTGCCCTTGCTGGTCTCCACGCCATCCTTCAGGCCATCATCATCCGTGTCAAAATCCGTGGGATCGGTGTAACCCAGCAGTTCCGCCTGATCCGGCGAGCTGTCATTGTCAAAATCCTTGCCGGACGCCAGTTTAGTCAGGTCGGCGGGAAAATAAAGACGCTCCCAGGAGTCAGGCAGACCGTCACTGTCCGTATCCGCCAGATCCATAATGGCGGTGGGAGCCACTCCACTGGCCAGGCGTTTGATGTCCGCCTCCAGGAGAGGGGTGGAATAAACCGCGAAATCATCAATCTCCCCGTCAACACTGGGATCCGGGCCGCGTCCGATGGTGAGGCGGTAAAAATCGGTCGCCAGCGGCGCCTGGCCGGCGGCGGAAAGAATCAGCTCCCCGTCGATCCAGACCTCCTTGGTGTCCCCGCTTTTCAGAAAAACGAAATGATGCCATTGGGTCCAGTCAAAACCCGTTTCCCCCGCCGGAGGCTGGCCGCTCAGCCGCTTGTCCGCGGAGCCGGCGCCGCCGGTGTCAAAATAGATGTTCCCGTCGCTCCAGGGCACATGCGCCTGGGCTCCGCGCTCCCCATCCAGACTGGATCTGGAATAAGCCCAGAAGGCGCTGGAATTCGGGGTGCTGTTTTTTTTCTGCCAGAACGAGAACACCAGGGTGTCCGAACGCGAGGCCACGTTCAGAAAATCCCCGGCCGCCACATCCATGCCGGCGTTGCCGGTGAAGGTGGCGGCCCGGTCGCCGGCGGTGCCGGAGCGTCCCTGGGCATCCTCCGTGTAGCCCGCCCCCTCATTTAAAGAGCCCATCAGCGCCAGGCGGCGGTCCTTGGCCATGACGGGATCCGTGGCATCGTTGAAATCCCACCAGGCCAGCAGGGCATTGGCCGGCACATCCGCCACCGCCCGGGGCACGGTTTGGGCTAATGCGACCACGAGAAGTCCTGAGAGTGGAAGGCGGGAGAGGGTTTTCATGAAAAAGGAGTTTTTAAAAGCCGGAGCTACGGGGAGTGCGCTTCCGGATTTTTATAATTTCTTAAGAAAAATCAAGAATTTGCACAATAAAAAATCAGCAATCCTGATAAGAATTTTCCAATTCAGGAATGCCTTGTCCCTGCCTCCACGCCGCAGACGGGCCTCAGTTCATTCAGGACTCAACTGCTGGACGAACAGGGAGGCCCTGGTTTCCAGCCGCATGGCGAAAATGCTCATCCGGACACTCAATAGTTCTGTTGGCTGGCCGAGTATCCGCGTGCCGGGCAATGGTAAATTGGTTATATATATTAAGAATATGTGTATTTTTGCAATTCCCGGACACGGGAAGCAAATTGGAGCCGAAACCCCGAAAATGGGAAGCGGGTTCAGGCTCCGGAGTTCATTTTCCGGCCTGGATGCCGCCGGAGACCGATGGGCACTTTCGGATGTTCCCCGCGGCCGGGCATTGCTTTCTCAAAAAGCGGAAGAAAAATAGTTTTCGCGCGTATGCACAATTCCCTCACAGTGAACGCCGCCGCCATTTATCACCCGGAAATTTCAACGGGAGCGGCACGGAAACCCGCACCCGGCGGGGGCTTTCAGAGCCGGTCCTCCATCCTTTTCCGCCACGCGCGCGGATGGTTCCGGCCCGCTGTCTGTTCCGGGCACCGTTTTTCCGCCGCCAGGACGCCGGAAAAGTCCCGCCGGCCGGCAGCTCCGCAAATCCCGGCTTTGCTTATTCACCCTGAGAGCAGGCGCCTGTAATGTTTCCCACCACTCACTGGACCCTGCTCGCGGAGGCCACCATCCACGGCGACGCCCAGGCGTCGGCCGCTCTGGATTCATTCTGCCGGCGTTACCGCCCGCCGATTGTGTCCTTCATTCAACGGCATGGAGTGCCGCAGGATCAGGTGGAGGATGTCGCCCACGATTTTCTGCTGGGTTTGCTGAAGCATTCCACGCTGAAGCGGGCGGACCGCACAAAAGGCCGGTTCCGGGCCTACCTGTGCACGGCGCTGGCGCGTTTTCTGATCAGCCGGGCCAGAGTTTCCCAGGGACCGGGCGGACAGGCTCCGCTGAGCCTGGACGCGTGTCTGGAGAATCTGAATTTCGGGGAACCCGGGCCTCCGGATGACGCTTTTGACCGGGACTGGGCGGTGGCCATGATGCGGGGCGCCTTTGAGGACCTGGCGGCCACCGCCACCCTCACCAAGGAGCGCATCGCCGCATGGCCCGTGGTGGTGAAATATCTGCTGCCGGGCCAGACGCCGCCGCCATATGAGGTGGCGGCGGCCCAGCTGGGCACCAGTCCCGCCGCGCTGCGGGTGGATGTTTCCCGCCACCGCGCCCGTTTCCGGGAGTTCCTGCGCGAGCGGGTGTCACAGACCGTGGGCTCCGGCGAGGACGTGGACAGTGAGATGCTTCATCTGTTTAAAGTCTTGAACACCAACACTTGATACCGTATGGCAGGCTCCCGCCCGCGGCATCTTTTATTTAATATCCAAACACTGGCCGGGGCACAATCCGCTATGTCACTTTATCCTTATCACCGCCAGGATCTGGCCGACTGGTGCGGCGCGGCCTGCATTCAGATGGTTCTGCACAGGAACCATCTGCTGTCGGCAAATTCCGGCCAGCGGGCCATTTTTGATGCGGTCAGGGACGGAACCAGCTGGAACGCCGGGCCGGAGAAAGTTCTGGGGCTGCTGAATCAGACGCTGCCCGGCAGCGGCGCTTATGAGCTTTTCCGGAAACCGGAAAATCCCTCCGCGGGGGCCACCCTGGCGGAGGCGGAGGAAGTGCTGGCCGCCGTCAAGGCGTCCGCCGTCCACGGGGTGCTCATCCCGTGCCGCCAGTATAAACACTGGGTGGTGGTCACCGGCGCGTTCACGGCGGATTCCCTGAAATCGGATCCGGATCAGCTTTATCTGACGGTCAATGATCCCTGGGCGGCGGGCGGCAGGGAGATTATCCATGGGGATGCTCTGTGCCCGTCGCGGGTGTGCGGAGCCAGTCCGGAAATCTGGGGGCCGGTCAAAATCAGTGATTTTCTGATTCAGCAGAGACGCGGCGCCCTGTGTGTGAGAAAATCCGCGGCTCCGTCGCCGCCGCCGGTGAGCGCCGAGATCAAAACCGCGCTGGAGGGCGCCGGTTCCGCCTCCCTGCGGCCGGAGGCGGAGATTCTGGAGGCGGCTCTGGATCATTACGAGTTTTTCCGGAATCAGCTTAAAGGCGAGCTGCCGCTGGTCACCAAAGGCGGGGTGGACGCCCCCGCGCCGGGGTCGTCGGACAGTGTGAGGACCACAGGCTCCCTGAGCTCCGCCTATCACGACCGCTGGCAGGTCCGGCTGGTGGATAAAAAGCAGCGCTCCTCCCCCCGGTTCTGTGTCTGGGTTGAAATGTGCGCCCGCACTCTGCGGCTGAGCCGGGTCCGTTATGTGGACAATCAGCCCGACTGGTGGGCCGGTGGGGCCGTCTGGTTCTGAACCCGCATTCCCTTTATCAACCGATGTCCAGTCCGGCGGAAGAATGCCCCACCTGCGGCCAGCCTCTGGCGGGGTTCGGAGGGGCGGACGCGGTGTGTCTGGCCTGCCTGTGGGCCACGGGACTGAAAAACCCCGCGAACGATCTGTCCGCCGAGGCGGCGGGCTGGGCGATTCCCGGGCATGACCTGATGGAGGAGCTTTCCCGGGGAGGCATGGGCATTGTTTACCGGGCCATGCAGCACCAGCCCAAACGCCAGGTGGCGCTGAAGATGCTGCTGCCGGCGCACTGCCGCTCCGAATCACTCCAGGACCGGTTCCGGGTGGAGGCCGCCGCGCTGGCGCAGCTGGAGCATCCGGGAATTCTGCCGCTGTATCAGTTCGGCGAGGTCGACGGCATCCCGTATTTCACCATGAAGCTGGCGACCGGCGGGGCGCTGACGGATTTTCTGAAATCCCCGGAGCACCAGCCGTCACCGCGCACGGCGGCGGAGTGGGTGGAGCGCCTGGCCTCCACGCTGCACTACGCGCACCAGCGGGGCATTCTGCACCGCGACATCAAGCCGGGGAATATCCTGTTCGATGAATCCGGCCAGCCATGTCTCAGCGACTTCGGACTGGCCAAACTGCTGGATGAGGATGCCGGGCTGACCCGCACCACCCACGTGCTGGGAACGCCGTGCTACCTGCCTCCGGAAGTGACTTATTACGGCTCCAAAGCCGCCACCACGTCCAGTGACATCTACAGCCTGGGAGCCGTCTTTTACGAAATGCTGGCCGGGCGGCCTCCTTTTATTCTGGAGGGCATGGCCGCCATTCTCCGGCAGATCGCCGACGAGATGCCGGAAGCGCCGTCCACCCTGATTTCGGCGGTGCCGCGCGATCTGGAGATCATCTGCATGACCTGTCTGGCCAAGGAGCCGGGCCGCCGCTATGCCAGCGCGGACGACCTCGCGGCCGATCTGCGGCGCTGGCGGACGGGGGCGCCCATCCTCGCGCGGCGGGCCGGTGGCGGCGAGCGGCTGGCGATGTGGGCCCGGCGCAAACCGGCGCTGGCGGGCGTGAGCGCGGCGCTGATCCTCACCGCTGTTTCCGGCACCACGCTGCTCTGGCAGAAAAATACCGCTTTGGAGGGGGCTCTCGCGACCACCAGGAACGCCACCGCCCGCGCGGAAACCCGCGCGGAGTTTCTGCTGGGGGCGTTCGCGGATTCCCTGGAGGATCTGGGCCGCGTGGACCTGCTCGACCAGGCGTGGTCCAGTCTGGACGCCACGGGCACGCCGCCCGCCGCCGATGACAGCCGGGGCTCGCTCATGTATGCGCGGCTTTTTCTGCGCTGGAGCCGGGTGCTGCTGGCCGAGGGCCGCTGGGAGGAGGCCGGGACCAAAGCCCGGGCGGCCCTGGATTTTCTGCCCGCTCTTCCCCCGGAGGAGGTGCCGGGGCTGGAGAGGGACGGCAAAACCGCTCTGGCATGGTGTCTGGCGGACGAGAGCCAGTATGAGGAGGCGGCCGCCGCCATTGAATCCGTCCGGGAAATTATCCCCTGGAAACATCCCGGAGCCGGTGCCCGGGGCGAAGCGGAAGCCAGCCTGGCCCAGGCGGATCTTATTTTCCGGCAGGATCAGGGCGCGGCCGGTCCTGACGGAAAAACGAAAGTTTCCGCCGCCCTGGAGTATGCGCGGGCGGCCCTGCTCAAGGCCCGCGAATGGCGGAAAGCCGATCCGGACAACCCGGAGGCCGTCTTCATGGAAATCCGGTGCCAGCGGGCGGAGGCGCGGGCTCAATATTATCTGCGGGGGAATGAGGAGGCTTTTCGGATTTTCACGCAGGCGCGGGACGCCTCCGCCATCCTCGCCGCGCGCCCCAAACCGCCCGCCCGCTGGCAGGAGCTGCACGCCGACCTCATCGGCTGGGTCGGCCAGGCGGCGTCCCGGCTGGGGGAGAGCAGGCAGCGGGAGGCCGAGCTGGGCCTGACGGGCGAGCTGAAAGCCGTTGAGGAAATGCTGTCCGGGAATCCGGCCAATGTCCGTCTGCGTCTCCGCCGGGCGCATTGCCATACGGCGCTGCAGCTGTTCCGGGAGTCCCGGGACGAGCCGGAACTGGCGGCGGAGCAGCGGAAGCTCCGGCTGGCGGTGCTGACCACCCTCTGGCAGACCGTGCCGGCCATCCGCGACATCCGGCTTTCCTTCTGCAATGCGGCCCAGTCCCAGCTCCCGTTTCTTCTGGAGGAGGGGCGCGAAAGCGAGGCCGTGACTCTGGCCGCCGCCGCCGCCGCCGCCGCCCAGGGTGAAATTGTGCGCCGGAGCCGGGATGTGAAGGATCATATGGGCTGGCAGGAGCTGGTGAAAAATTTCTGCCGGATCTGGGAAAAGGGACGGCATCCGGAGCAGGCGCTGCGTCTGCTGGATGACAGCATCGCCTTCACGGAAAAGCAGGCGGCGGCGGACCCCGCCAGCGCGCCCTGGTGGCGCTGGAGCCAGGCCTCGTTTCTCCGGCGGGAGGCGGAGGTGCACCGGGGCATGGGGAACCCGCAGCTGGTTCTGGCCCGCACCCGCGACGCTCTTCAGCTCCGGGTGGGTCTGCTTAAGGTGAAGTGGGAGCTGGAGTCCATCAAAAACGAGGTTCCGCACACCTACCGGGTGATCGGCGAGGTGCTGGACCAGGAAAAACGGTATGAGGAGGCCCTCGAGTCCGCTGACGAGGCGCTCCACTGCTGGCAGGATTATTCGCAGGGGGTGGGCAGCCTTGACGGATGGCTCGCGGCCATCGTCCGCGCCTGTGAGGCGGTGGGCAATGCCGGGGATCCGGCCGTCAAAAACCGCGGCCTTTCCCTGGCGCGGAGCGCGGTGCGGATCATGGGCGCCGCCGTGACCACCGGGCCGTCCCTGAATTCCGGTGCCCAAAAAGACTGGAACACTCTTCAGGCCCTGGCCGCCGCCGCTCCCCCGGAACCGCCGAAATCCTCCTCTCTGACGCCCGGCCTCAGGGATATCCTCCGCTTTCCCCCGCCCTCAGTCGGCAAAGACCCGGCGCCAGCGCTCCAGATGGGCCTCGCGGCCGCACAGCACCTTCACCGCCCACTCGCGGGCTCCGAGGGACAGGCGCGCCAGCAGCTCCGGATTCTCCCGCAGTTTCCGGGCGTAATGCCGGTAATCCCCGGGCCCGTCACACAAAAATCCCCCGGTTCCATGGGGAACGAGCTGGTCAAGATGATGTCCGCCGCCGCGCGGGACCAGAGGCACCACGCCGCTGAGCATGCCCTCCACCACCGCCCGGCCCCAGCTTTCCCGGAACTTCGGCCCGAGATCGTAAACCATGATATCCAGGGAATCCAGGAACCGCGTCACCGGCTCGCCACCGGCGGGAACCAGGTCCCAGCGGTCATCGAAAGCATGCTCCGGCCAGCGCCCGGCCAGCTGGCCGCTCCAGCCCAGAACCCGGAACCGGACCGGCTCCCTCAAATCCAGGCGCTCGTAACTGAGCGGGAAATCGTCCGGGAATTTGTCGGGATCCGCCCGGGAGACGCGGCCGAGGGTGAAAGGAGCGCCATCCGTTCCGAGGCCGCGCTGACGGAAGGGAAATCCGGCGGGATCAATGTAATTTCCCGCCATGACCCACGGCAGCCGGCGTCCCTCCTGGCCGGGGATATCCCCCCACCAGCGGTCATCCGGCTGCGGCCGCAACCCGCCGGCGGTGACCGCGGCCGGCGGTGGGCCGGGCTCCTGATTGACCGCCCACCGGTATCCGGGCTCCAGAGCCTGGCGCTGGACCGGCGAGACGTAGAGCACTTTTTCAATGAGCCCGAACCGCACGGCCTCCAGCTCACCGTAAAAATGCCACATCATCTCACTGCTCCAGATGACCCGCAGGCCGCGCCGGACGCAGCTTCCCAGCATCCCGTCCCTGAAAAACCGCCCGTTGCACAGGGAAACCGCCCAGCCCCCGGTGTTTTCGGGAATCTCCTCCGGCAGACACCACCCCACGCCCAGCTCCCGCAGATAATCCAGCCATTCCGGGTTCCGGAGGTAACCGGCGTCGTTCGGCACCACCGTGATGTCATATTCCCCGGCCAGCAGCCGCAGGGTGTGGACAAATTTGGTGTCCGACCCGCCGATGTGGGCCGGCCAGTTGAACCAGTATAATTTTCGATCCGAAAGAGGCATTCCCGCCCTAAAACCAGCCCGTTTCCCCGGCAAGCCCGATTGCCTCCATATTTGTTTTTTACATTTCCAAAACGCTCAGGCACAACGACTCATACTGTCACATGACCAAGGATTTCTACTCACTGCTCGGTGCCCTGCAGTCTCTTCTTTACTATCTTTACAAACCCGGCACGGGAGAGCCCGCCGAATTCTTCGGGCAGCTGGCCGGGGGCACGCTGGTCCCGGCGGACCAGCTGCTGGCCCGGCCGTTCTCCAATGTCCGGCAGTTCTACCTGATGGCGGCGGGCTCCTCCCGGTCCCTGGCCGTGGCGGTCAGCGCGCTCCGCACCGCCAGCGGCGAACTTCAGAAACATCCCGATCTCCAGTCAGCCGGACGCCGGGCCATGGCGGCGGCGGCGGCGGGCATTTCCCTCGACGCCTCCGGAGGCAACAGCTGGCTGGCGGCCGCCGGAGCTTATGCCGCCAACGGCGCTTTTCCTCCTCCGCCCAAACCGCTGACCCTGGCCGAAATTCTCAAATTTGGCGAAAAACTCCGCGCGGCGGCGGCGCTGGGCCAGCGTTTCGAGACTTCCCTCATGACGGCCGCCATCAAAGCGGAGGAACTCTGCTCCAATTTCAAAAATGCGGCCGAGGATTTTTACAACAGCATGCAGCCGCTGCTCATTTCCATCGGTGAGTTCGATCCCGAACTGAAGCGCCTGCTGTCCCTGGTGCAGGCTGAAATCAAATTGTCCCTGGGCATCAACGGCAGTGGCGATGAGCCCGGCAACACTTGGCCGTCAAGCTACGTCTCCAGCAGCAGCAGTTCCTCGTCCTCATCGCCCTCCTCCTCATCGGGCTGAACCAGCGCCCGCTCTCATCCGGAATCCGGAGAAGGAGGCTGAGGATCTGCCGGGCGGTGAAGTCTGAAAGGCGAAAGGCGAATTTCAACAGAAGGACACAAAGAACGCAAATAAGGCCCTTGCGGAAAAATGCCGCAGCGGATGATCCCGCCCGGCGGGAAAGCGGGCTTTTTTGAGTCACAAATGGTTCTTTTGTGATCTTTGTGACCTTCTGTTCAAATTCATTCCGGAATTCAGGTTCAGACTTGCGGCGGCGGCGGGTCTGGGTTCAGTCGCGGCTTATGCATCCGGCCCGGCTTTTTTTCACCGCCTGCGCCATGGCGGGACCGGCATGGGGCGGCGGAACCGCGGTGCTGAACATCGGCTGCGGGCATCTGTTTGATCAGGCCGGAATCTCCGCCGCCAACCGGCTGCCGGTGGATACCCTGTGCGTGCTGGTGGCGGATATGGCGGGGGATGGTTTTGACCCGCCGGGCACGGGGTGGGTGGCGGATGATGATGTCCTGGTGCTGGTGTCGGATGTGGAATTTCCCGCCTCCGCCGGCGGAACGAAGGGTTTTGATCTGGCTTCGGGCACGACGGAACCCGGTTTTTTTTCCCGGTCCCTGATCATCGACCTCGCGCCATTCGCGGGCAGGACGCGGCCGGTGCCGCTGGCTCTGCGCTGGTTTCCGGGCTGCAAAGCGCGGGAAACGGATGTGACCGCAGCCGGCCCGGCGGCGGGATCGGCTTACGGCGAATTCACCCGGGCCGTTCCGGCATACCCGGCAACCGGCTCCACCGGCTGGCTCCTTCCGCTCGCCGGAGGGGAGAATGTGACCCTGGATCCCTTCGTGACCGTGGAATCCGGGGGCACCGATCCGCCGGAGCAGGGCATGGCTTCCCGGATCACCGGCGTGCCGGCGGGCGCGGCTCCGGCCGGGCTGGTGCTGAGGTGGAATTCCGGAGGCACCGTGACCCTGGATTTTTCCGGAGCGGCGGGACTGAAATACACGGTGCAGCGGAGCATGGATCTGATCACATGGCCGGACCAGTGGACGGTGACCGCCGGTGCCGGGGGCACCGCCACTTTCACGGACACTGCCCCGCCGTCCGGACGGGCGTTTTACCGGGTGGCCGGTCCGCTTTGAATCCGTGGCTCTGAAGACCGGCCGGAGGGCGCGGCGGCCGGGGCCGGGTGGGCCGCAGGGTCGGAAAGGCCGGTGGTGTATTGGATGATTTTGCCTTCCGGAAAGGAAGTGGAGATCACTTCCAGGGGATGGTCCGCGCCGAATAAAGCCTGCAGAATATTCCTCACGGGACCGTCGAGGGCGGAGTCTCCGCTGTGATGCAGCACGACCCCGCCATCCCGCGCCTGATGCACGGTCCACTGCGGCAGGGCCATGGGGCGGAGGGCGTGGGTGATTTCAATATTGTTGATCCAGGAGCCGTCCGCGGTGCGGTAGCGGACCGGCGGCCGGCCGGAGAGGCCGAGGAGCACGGGTTCGGGGCCGCTGAAGTCCAGCGCCGCCTGATCGCCGGTGCGGTAGCGCAGGAGCGGCAGGCAGAAGTTGAAGCCGCCGGTGAGGGTGACTTCCCCGCGTTCCCCCGGCGGCAGGACCTCGCCCTGATCATTCAGGATTTCGACATACAGTCCGTGCTGGAGCAGAACGTGGCCGCCAGTTGCCGGATCCGCGACCGCGATGGGGCCGGACTCATTCATGGAATAGAGGTCCAGCACCGGGCAGGCGAAACGCTCCTCCAGACACCGGCGCAGTCCCGGCAGCAGGGCCATGGAGGTGCACAGCAGCGCCCGGGGACGCCAGTTCAGGGGCAGAGTGAGAAGTTCCGCAAAAGAGATGGGATCGCCCGCGAACACTTCCGGTTTCAGGCTGTCCAGATAGAGCGCCCGGTCATCGGGATGGCGCCAGTCGTCCGGGTGCAGATTCATTTTGACCAGCCCGGCCTCGTTCTGGGAGGGAGTCACGGAGACGTAGGTGAAGCATTTTTTCTGCATGCCCAGAAGCACCACGCCGACCTCGCCGGAACCCGCCAGCAGCGTCACCCCAAAACGGCGCAGCGCCCGTTTGTGAAAGGCCAGATACGAGGCCGCGATGACCGGTTGCGAGGGCAGCAGCAGGGGATGGCCGGTGGTGCCGCTGGTGCGGAAATTGATCATGCGCTCCAGCGGGGCGCTGTCGGGCACAAAGGCGGTGAGGTCATGGCTCAGGTCCGCCCGGGAAACCGGCGGGATGTCCGTGAACCTGGCGGGCGCGCCTCCAAGTTTCCGGTAATGCGGCACCTCCGCATAAGTCCGGGCCACAAAAGCATCGCGCCAGCGCGGCGGTGCATCGGGTTTCCAGTCCAGCCGGGCGGCGGCCACCTCCTCCTCAAACTGCCGGACCTGCGCCACTTCGGCGGCGGTCAGGTGATTGCCGCTCTGGTTCCGGTAAAGCGGGGCATGGGGGTGCTCCTTCAGAAAATCCAGCATCCGCCGCCCCGCCGCCGTGAGCGTGGGGTAACGCTCCGCCTCGGTGGGCTCAGGATCGGGCTCAGGGAAAGGAGAGGGCTGGCTCATGATGGCTGGAGGGGGGCGGCGGATCCGCCTGATCTGTCCGACCGGCCTGATCCGCCCGCTGCCCGCGGGTGCTACTCTCTTGTGTATTTGTCCGCCGACTCGTCCGCCGCCTTTTTGGCGAGAGCCTCGCGGATGGCCCGCGCCCGCAGTTCCCCGGCGCGGGCGGCGGCGATCACGCGGGCGCGTTCCGTGGCGCTGAGGCTGGTGAGCCGGTCCTGGGCCTGCGCGGGCGATTCCCCGGCGGGCCGGAAATCCAGCCGCGCCAGCGTCAGCCGGGTGATTTCCTCGCGCCGGTCGGGATCGGTCAGGAAAGCCGGGGAAGCCGTTTGTCTGGCCAGCTCGGGCGGGGCTTCCATGAGCAGGGACAGCAGCGCCTCCACCGGGACCCCATGGCTGGCAAACCACTCATCGGCGGTCAGCCACGCCAGCAGCAGGACAATGGCCAGACGGTTGCGCTCGCGGCCGGGATCCTGCCCCGTGAAAACCGTGAGCCGTCCCGCTTCCGGCACCCCGCCGTAATGCCGGATCAGGTCCGCCACCACCGCATCCACGCGCACGGTGCCCCGCGTGCCGATGCGCGGTTCATCCAGAAAATCCGGCGGCACGGCGGTGAGGCGGTGCATGAGAGCTTCGAGCGGAGGGCCTTCACGGTTCATAGCTGGATGGAAATTTTGTTTTCCGCCCGCGTGCCGGGCGCGTCTGTTTTACCGCCATAGTGGAGCCTGCTGAACCACCGGGCAAAAACCACAAGGTCCTCCCACCCGGCCACCCGGTGAACATTCCAGCCCTGCCCGTCACGCGCCCGCCTGATGGCGGCGGCGGAGGGGTCGCGGTCCGCGTATTGTTCCCAGTTTTCCGCGAGATTCAGCACCATGGTGCCGCCGCCCCGGGCGTTGGCGAGGGCCATGGCGCTGATGTCCCAGCCGGAGTTGCCTTTCTCATCCTCGTTGAAAAGCGTGTCCACCCCGTCATCGGAAATGATCAGGATGTGCGCGGGCCGGGCGTCGCGGCCCCGGGTGGCGAAGGTGTCCCGCAGCTGATGAATGGGAAACGCCGTCCCGCCGCCGAAATAGCCCGTGAGCACCCGCAGAATGGAGGTTTCGTCCCTCACAAAACCCGGCGTGGTGGTGTACTGCTGCTTCCAGCTCCAGAGCGTCGCCTGCACCCGCGCTCCGGTGCGCAGGGCGGAGAGACAAATGATGGCTCCGGCCAGAGCGGGCCAGGAAATCACCCGCTGCGGATTGGCCATGGAGCCGGAGCTGTCCACGTAAATATCGAGGTCCAGGGGCTCCCGCTTCGGCTCCGCACCCTCATTCAGACCCCAGACCCGCCGCACGGTGGTCACGCCGGGAATGACCTGCGGGCTGATCAGCAGCGACTGCAGCCAGTCCAGGGAGTCCATGGGATCGCCCAGAGCCCAGGACTCCAGGCCCTCCGGCAGCGGGTCCTCGCTCCGCGGCAGGGGACGCGCGGGAAACGGAATGAGATGCGGCAGAGCCTGCTCCCGGTAATAACGCACCGCCGCGTCGTGATCGCTGATGGGCACTCCGGCCGCGCGCAGCAGCTCTCCGTATTCAAAAGGCTGCCGGGTCTGGCCGCGTGACCGGGCATCGGAAACCGGCGGCATGGCGGGAAATGCGGAATCAGCCTCCGCCTCCGCCTCCGCGTCCGGCTCCTCACGCGCCGCCTCGCCGTTCAGCTCCGGAAGCAATTAGGAAGGGAACCTTGGAAAGGCGGGATTAGGCCGGGCGGCGTTGGAAATCAACGAGTTGCGTTTACAAAAGCCATTGGAGGCCGGTTTTGTAAAAAAGCGCCCGAAAGCCAGAGATTTGCGCCAGTTTTGTAAAAACCAAGGTGCAGGGGAAGGCCGCTTAAATGGCGGTGAATGGCCATTTAAGCGGCTGTGAGTCAGTCAGCGCCGGCTGCCTTGCGCGCCTTTTTGAGCCAGATGCGGGCTGCCTTTATTTTGTCCGGTCCGGGAATGCGCGAGCCATCGCCGTCATCACGGCGTGTGCCGTTGAGCATGTGGCGCAGGGTGCTACGGCAGTTTTCCAATCCCATGGCTTCGGCCAGGGAGACAAGACTCCCAGGGTGCGGGCCGCCGTTCGCGGTGCCGCCGCCCCGGGTGGGGTGAGCGGCCCGGAAAGCCACAATCTCCGCCGCCAGGGCGGACCACCTGGCGGCCTGATCCGTGTGATTGAATTTGCCGACGGCACGATGGCCCCGGCTGCGGGAGGCATTGGCCATACGCTCAGAGGGGTTTCAGGCAGGGGATGGAGGCGGCGCGCCAGTGGGCGGGACGCTCCAGGATTTTGCAGGGGCCGGTGTCGCGCCACATCCAGACGGTGACGATCCATGCCTCCCCCTCCTGCGGCTGCGCGGGCCACGCGTCCAGCAGCGTGGAGTCCGTCATGTGCAGACAGTAGGGGGACGGGGAATCATCCTCCCAGAGCAGCTCCATGCCGTCCTGCGGGCCGTGCGGCGAGGACGCCCACAGCCCCCGGGTGATGATGACGTATTTCGCGGCGCGCATGTCGTCGATCTCCCGGCGGCGGACGCGAGGCCAGAGGACACGGACAGCGCCCGCATTGACGCTGACCATGAATTTTCCCGCTGTTTCCGCAGGGCTTCCGAAATAATCGGAGGAGGTGATCAGCGGTCCGTGATTGGTGGTTTTCAATAAGTTTTCCATGGTCGTTTTATTAATGCTGAGGCTCCCATGCTTCGGAAAACGCCTCATCGGCGAACATTTCCGCCAGCCCCGTGATTTGCTTGAGCCGCAGCACCTCGTCCGGCTCCATGCCCAGCTCCTTGGCGATTTTCGCATCGCTCCAGTTCCGCCGGCTGAGATCCAGGACAATATCCGCCATGGCGGCCACCCGGTGCTTGCCCCTCGCCCGGTTGTGGCGGATGGTGGCGGCGATTCTGTCGCCCTTGCCGGTGCGGTCCGAGTTGATGATGACCAGCGGCAGATGGGACAGCCCCATTTCCCGGCCCACCAGATGCCGGTGGAAACCGTCTATCACCTCATAGGTCCCGTCGTCCTGCTCCCACGCCACGATGGGCTGCGTGAAGCCATCGGACTGGATGCTGAGACGCAGCAGCTCCATTTCCGGCGGGGCCACACTGTTGGGATTGTAGTCATTGGCGTGGACCAGCCGCGCCTCCACCCAGCGCACGGCCGAGACCGGATGAGCCTGCGTCCATGCCGGTATTCCGGATTCAGATTTCAGATCAGTTTCCATAGAGCCCTCCTTTTCTGCATGATTTTTTGATATTTCGCGAACGCCTCCGTCTTGTGCTGGGAAAAGCTGAGGCCCTTGCACCAGTAGTCATTGCGCAGCAGCGCCTTGCAGATCCGCTTCCAGCTCGGCGCGGTCCTGTCGTTTGCGGGCCCATCGTCGGGAATGCCCGCCGCATAGCTGCGGACCTCATACCATCGGAGAAAAACCGCGATTTTGTTCCGGAAGTTCTCCGCCGTCGATGGCGGCATGGAGTCCAGCAGCATTTTGGAGAATGACTCCCAGGTGTGGCCCGGGGGCTTGGTCACTTTGATGTTCCCCATCACATTCCCGGTCTCCTGCACGTAAAGCGCGCCCTGATTGGCTCCCGAGACCCTGGCGACCACCCGGCCCCAGGTCTCCGGCTCGATGAGATGGTAAAGCCACAGCCCCCGCCGCTGGTCATCCCCGTAGGGCTGGCAGATCCGCGCCTGGTGGATCGTCAGCCCCGCCTGGTGCATGCGGTCGTAGAGTGCATTATACGGCTCCCCGGTTTTCCCGTGGTAAATCCACACGTCCCGCGTCCGCCAGTCATAGATGGGGTATATATTATACAGGGACTCCTTCACCCGCGTGGTCCACGGGATGCCCTCAAACCTCTGCTTTTTGGCGCGGGCGATGGTCCGCCACCGGTTCAGGCTCTCGTCCGTGCGGATGCCCACAAAGCACGCGCACAGTTTCCCCTGGGAATACCAGTCACCGAAGGCCGGCACGAACTCCTCAAACTCCATCCCGGCGCGGAAGAACGGGAAAAAGCCCGGATCCGTGATGGCCATGGCCGGCGGCCGCCTCACCCAGTCATCCTCCCGGCCCTCCTCCCAGCACCGCCACTGCGGCTCAAACTGCGACACGGCGTTGCGGAGATTCAGGGGGAGGGCCACCCAGAACGGCTCCACCCAGTCCCCATACCGGGCGAACATGGCCTCGGCATGGGCGATGGTCAGGGCATACTGCGCCTCCAGATCCACCAGCAGAACGCCCACACGCCGCCGCCGGCGCACAGCCTCCTCCATCACCAGATGGAGCATGACCGTCGAGTCCTTCCCGGCGGAGAAGGAAATGTAAATGCGGGGGAAGTCATCAAAGACCCGGGCAATGCGCGCCCTGGCGGCGTCAAGGACGCTCATCCCCAGCATCCGCTTTAAGGGAGGGGACGATGGTGTGATCGAGTTCATGGTGCGCAATATGGGTTAAAACCTCGTCGGCGGTGATTTTCACGATGTCGCCTTCCGGCGTCACGCGGCAGAAATAGCGGTGGGAGGATTTCCAGCTCGTCTTCTCAAAGACCTCATACACCTTTCCCGTCTCCAGGATGTAGATGGCCCGGACGCCGCGTGATCCCCGGCTGTTGGCGTGCTCATAGTCCTTGGACCAGTCCAGGAACTCACGCTCAAATTTGAATCGCGGATGCTCGGCCGTCAGCTCCGCCACCCACGGCATCCGGAGGCCGCTGGCCTTGCCCTCCAGGAAAAAGGTGATGGACCGCATCATCTGATCATCAGTGTCTCCGAGCCGCTCCAGAACAAGCTGTGCTTTCATAGCAAAAGGCCCCGGCCCCTGCGGGCCGGGGCGGGTTACGGGGGATCAGGGCAGGTAGTTAAGAGCCAGCACGCGGACGGACAGGGCCTTGAGGTATTTCGACAGGCTCTCGATCTTCTGTTCGCGGGTGCTGATCTCCCGGTAGTCGGGGCTCAGCAGCCATGGCAGATCCGATGAGGCCGCCGATTCCGCTTTGGCATTTTCGAATTCAGCGTCGCGGTTCCAGTTGATGGCCGTTATCAGCTCCAGGGTGAGGCCCTCCATCCGGAGGGCAATTTCATCGATCTCGGATTCCCGGCTGATCCGGGTGCGGTTGGCCAGCTCATCGCTGATGCCGTAGTCGGCGGCGGTTTCAGCGGCGGCGGTGGCCTGCTCCAGACTGTCGATCTCGGCGTTGTTTTTACGCACGCCCTCCGCCAGCTGCCATGCCGCATAATTGGCCCAGGGATCGGACAGGTCCCGCGGGTTGTCGTTGAAATTCGTGAACCAGTCCTGCCGGACGCCGTAGGAGTCGATGTCCGTTTGGAAGCCCTGCTCAAACACCATGTATTCCGGCACGGCTTTGTCCTCGTTGCGGAGACGGTAAACCGTCACCCCGTCGCGGGTCTCATCATTGGCCAGGAAGATGTATTTGCCGGAGGTGTAAGGGTTGGCTTTATTATTCGCCGTGACCTGCTCTTCGAGGGAGGTTTCAGCGAGGGTGACACTCTTGTGGTGTTTCATTTTTTGGGTGACCATTAAGCCGGTCGGGCTGGTCTCCGGGGTCCGCCGGAGTCGGCACTGACGTGCTGTCAGCGGCGGCAGTGTATCATTCCGCGCCCAGGTGCCAAGCTCTTTTTTATTTATTTTTTAAGTGGCCGCATTCACCGGTCAGCGCCGGATTTCCGGGAGCTGTAGTGATAGCCGCGTTTGTCATTTCCGATGCGGCGGCGCAGGGTCATCAGGTCATCGGTGGGCAGCTTCTCGAAATCCCGCCGGCCGTAAATGTCCTGTGAGATGCCGCCCGCGTAGCCGGGAAATTTTTCCTCCTGGCCGATGCTCCAGAGCAGCTGGCGGCGCAGGCGGGCGTCCGGCGGTTCCAGCTGGCTTTCCAGATCGTCCGCCTTGGTGATCGTTTTGATGCACTGGAACACCTTGTCGAACTCGCCTTCGGTGAAGGCCCCGCTGCTTTTGATCATCCCCAGCGCCTGCATGGTCACCTCGTCCCGGTAGCACTCGGCCTCCGCCTTGGAGAAGCCGCGCTGCTGGAGGATGACGGCCGCCTCCGCCCACATGGCGCGGTATTTGCGGATGAGAGTGAGACGGCGGGAGGCGTTCATGACGGATTATCAGGAGTGAGGCTGGGGACGCGGATAATCGTGATCATGCCGGTGGAGCACTGAGGGCTGCTGCACCACCAGTGCCCGCCATCCCCTCCGCAAGTCGTGCACGCCACAAGATCGCCCGGATCATACCAGAGAGGATCCCCGTCATACGCGTCGAAGAATCCATCCTCACAGCCTGTGTGGCATTCCTCCCATTCGCAGTCCCCGCCACAGGCGCAGCAGGTGATTGTGCCGTCAGAAAGCCTTTTTCCGTGGCTGTCAGTTGAATCCGGTTCAGTGCTCATTCGCAGGGCGGGTTTCAATGGGAGGAGAAGAGAGCCCGTGTGAGCCGTTCGAGCTGCTCGCCAACTGCGGACGGCGCGTCGGCGGACCGCACGCTTTCGGGGCTAATGATGATCCGCTTTCCCCGGCCGGAGCGGCCGCATCTGATGGCGACGCGCCCATCAGGCAGGATTTCCCCAAAGGTGCCGTGGGCCGTTTGGATATGCAGAGTGCTCCCGCGTCTGAAGCGGTTGGTGAAGGTGATTTTGTCGCCTTTGGCGAAGGGCTGCGGGGGAACGGGCTGCGGATCCATGAGGGGATGGGGAACGGGAGTTTTAAACGGGTTTTAAAGGCGGTTTGAAGGCGGGATGAAATCCCACTCCAGGGCGGTGAAAATGGCCTCCTCCGTGGCGCTGTGGACGGTGCCGTCCTGATCGATGACGCCGTGGCCGGGGCGGAGGGTTTTGCCGAGGGCTTTGGCGCGCTCCACGCAGCGGATGTTGAAGGAGGGGGAGCCGGTGTAGGTGAGGAGCATGGCCCCCCAGTTGCAGGGCAGCGGGGCCAGCAGATCCGGCACGGCGTGGTGCGCCACCCACAGGTCGAGCTGCACGCCGCTCTTGCGCAGCTGGCAGCGCTTGGAAATGCGCCCGTCCTGAATGATGCCGCCGGACATGGCGCAGGCGCGGAAGGCGGCGGACAGATCCGCCTCCCGCTGCCAGCGCGGCAGGCAGACGATGTCGATATCCCCCGCGTCCGGCAGGCCCCGGCGGATGCTGCCGGCCACCGCGATGAGGGCGCAGCACGGGGCCAGCTCCGCCACGATGCGCTCCGCCAGCGCGGCGGCTTTGGCGGACGGGATGCGGGCGGCGGCGCTCATCCCTGGGCGGCGGCGTTGAGGGCGGCGATAAGGCGCGCGCCCTCGGGGGTGAGGACCGACACCCAGTCATTGCCGGGGCGGCCGGTTTTGGCGATGTCCACCAGCCGGTGGATATTCAGCTCGTCCAGATGGCGGCGGACTCCGGAGGTGGACAAGTGGCACTTTTCCCCCAGCAGCGTGGTGCCCGCCCCGGGTTTCAGGGCCAGTTCGCAGAGAACATGGATCTTCGGGAGGGTAAGGGCGACGGCTGGCGAGTGGATGAGACGGATCACGCGGCGCAGCGCGCGGCAGGGGGAAACGGAGGGTTCAGCGGCGGAGTTCATGGCATGGTGGGTTCCGATGGGTTTCACACGTGGGTCCCCTGCCTGCGCAGCTGCCGCTCGCGCAGCACTTCCGTGAGGTCGATCTCCTGCTGGGTGCGGTTGCGCAGCCAGCGGCGGCGGCCCTCCCGCCAGCCCCAGTGGAAACACACCGCGCAGAGCGCGAACACAAGGAGGGCGACGACCGTGAGCGCCAGAATGAAGTAAAAGGGATGGACGTTCATGGCGGGGATCAGAGGGAGGTGGTGGAGGGGTTTTTGCCGCCGCCCAGCAGGACGGAGAGCAGGGCCCACAGGCGGGCAAGAAGGCCGGGGCGGTGGCACACGCCGCGCAGGGCGTGCAGCACCACATCGCGCGCCTGCGCCTCCGTCAGGTGGTCCATGATGCGGACGGTGGGCGGGCGGTGCGGCCGGGCCATCTCCTCCGCCACGGTGCGGGCGGCGGCCAGGCGGGCCGGGTGGTGCTCCTCGCCCAGCGTCCAGACAATCAGACGGGCGATGCGGGTCTCATCCCTGTCGCGGCGGTGCGGGGGCAGCGCGGACAGGGGGGCGGGATCCCCGGAGGAAACCGGGCCGTGGCGGCGGGTGACGGGCGGCGGGCTGACAGGGTGGCCCAGCGTGCGGTGCCGGCGCGGGCGGGGATGGTGGACGGGTCTGGCGGAGCGTTTGGTGTTCATCGGTGTCGGGTGTGGTTTTGGTTTATTGGCGGACAGAGGAGGGGGAGGAAATCAGTTGCCGGGGGCGTGCGGCACGTGGGGGACGATCCACGCCGCGAAGCCCTCGCGGCGCAGGGCGCGGGCCCGCCGCGCGGCCGCCGTGATGGCGCGGGCGCTGCGGTAGGTGGTCACCCGGCGGTCCCCGCCGGAGGGGGTGAGGACGTGGACGCTGCAGGCGGTGGCGCGGGGAATGCGGGCCGGGGCGCTCATGACGGGTCCTGACAGATGATGACGCCGTGACCTTTGATGGAGCCGAGGGACCAGACGACGGACACGGCGGTCAGCAGTCCGTTTTCCGGCCGGGCCCTGCCGGCGGACAGTCCCAGCCAGCAGGTGTCCAGCGAGGCCAGCGCCGCCAGCACCCGGCGCGGCAGCCAGGCGATGTTGCCGGCGATGACGGCGCGCACGGCGGGCTTTTTGCCCGGGGGCACCGGCGGCGCGGGGAAGGACGCGCCGCCCATATAAAGACGCATCCACTCCGGCGGCTCAAAACCCTGCGGGCCGCTGTGGATGACCCAGTCCCGGTAGCCGGGCAGACGCCGCATGGTCCACAGCATGACGCTTTCGCCATCGCTCACGAATGTGGCGGTTTTGCCCGCCACCGGATGGTAAAAGGGAAAGGCCAGCGAATGGTAAACGTCCGGCCGCAGGGTGCGGAACTGGTTGAGGACGGATCCGGGAGTGGGATGGAGGAGTGGCATGGCGCGGGGCTGGATTGAAGGATAAATAACGGAAGCGCTCAGGGTGCTGTGAGGGTGTAGCCGCTGTGGATGGAGAGGGCGTGGGCGGCGTGGAAGGCGGCGGCGGCGTTGCCGGCGTATTCGGCGAACTGGCCCATCATCTCGTGCATGGCCCGGCAGCGCTGGATCAGACCGCGCAGGTGGCCGGGCTGGGCGGCCACCTCGCGGGCCATGGTGCGCAGGGCGGGGATGTGCTCCGGGGCCTCGCGGCTGAGCACGGCCTCCACGGCATCGTTGAGCGCTTTGCCGGCGGGCAGCGTGCCCTCCTGCTTCAGAAAGACGCGGGAGAAGAGCTGGGGCTCCGGCCGCAGCTTTTCCAGCACGCGGGGATTGCCCACCATCACCAGCGGCGTGCCCGTCTCCACGGCCAGGTAAATGAGGTATTCGAGCGCGGCGAAGGTCAGGGTGTGGCAGTCATCCAGCAGGATGACCGTCTCCATGCCGGTCAGGTGCTGGGCTATCCAGTCGGCGCGCGGACTGCGGCGGTTCCAGCCCCGGGTGTCGAACTGCTCCCAGAGCATGGTCACCACCGCGTCCCGGGTGCGCCGCCAGGGGCGCGCGGCGATGGTCAGGGCGGTGGGGTTCTGCCGGGAATAAATCTCCAGCCCGCAGCTTTTGCCGATGCCCGCCTCCCCCACATACAGGCCGATGGTGTTGGTGGCGCGCACCATGCCGATCCACTGGCCCATTTTGCGGGAGATGTGGGTTTCAAACAGCGCGCCGTCAAAGCGCCGCTTGGCGCTCAGCGTGGCCAGCAGCTCCGCGATGCTGCTTTCCAGCTTGCGCAGATTGGCCTTCAGCGGCGGCGGCTGCGCCTGGTCCTGCGCCAGATAGATGGAGATCGTGGCGCCGGATATGCCCAGCGCTTTGGCCACCTTGTTGCGGCTCCACTGCTCTCCGTTGTGGCCGTTTTCGACCAGCGTTTTAAGAGCCGTGAAAACAGCGGGATCCGGTGTTTTGAGGGAGTCCCCGGCGAGGGCCGGCGGATCCATGACGGCGGGCGTGTCAAAGACGGCGTCGGCCAGCTCCAGCGGCGCGGAGTGGGCGGCGAAGGTGTGGCCGGCGGCGGCGTGGGTATGGGCGGTGGCGGTATGGCTCATGATGGTGAGGTGGTTTTGAGTTCGCGGAAGATGATTTTCACCTGACGGCCGCGCCGGGTGACGGGGCCGAACTCGCAGCTTTCCGGGCGTCCGCATGATGCGAATGCCCTGGCCTGCTCATCGCCCATGACGGTGCCCTCCTTCAGAGTGAGGGTCAGCCGGAGCCATCCTTGTTTTGCGGGATATGATTCAGACATGGTTTTGACGGGTGGGTTATTGGTGGGATTCAGTGGTGGCGGCGGCGGGTTTGTTGACGGGCGTATGCATCCGGCTCAGGGCCAGATTGCCGATGCTGAAAAGGTCCCCGCAGTCGGCCGGCCGCATGCGCTCCACCGCGCTGCAGGCCACATCCCACAGCAGCTGGCGGACGGTCTCCGGATCCGCATAGTGGTCCGCGAATTCGAGGATCCCGTTGATGGTGGGCAGCAGGTGATCCGTGGGGGCTTTGGGTCTGGGCTGGTCGCTCATGGCGTGGGGGCTGGTGGATGGGTGCGGATGGTCTGGGTTTGTTATTCGCCGCCGGTCTCCATGTCCGGATCCGGCGCGGGCCGGGGAATGGCCATGACCGTGCAGCCCAGAAGGAGAAGAGCGGGGAGGAGAAGGAGATGGATGATTTTCATGGGTGTGCGGGGCGGGATGCGGCGGGTCAGCCGAAAGGGTTCGGGATCACGGGGGCGGTGGCCTTCCGTGCGGGTGCGGAGGGTCTGGGGGCCGGGGCGGCGTCCATGGCGGCCTCCGCCTCGGCGCGGGCGGCGGCGTTCTTTTTCTCCTTCGGGGTCAGCGGGGTGTCGGTGTCGGCCACGCGCTTGTTCCAGATCCAGTTGGCGGCGCGGCGGTGGCGTTCGGATCCCGCCCGGCGGTTGATGTCCTCGCGCTCCGGCCCGGTGGCCTCCCTGTTGATCCCGTATTGGGTCCAGATCGCGTGCTGGTCCGTGCGGCTGAAGCTGGGGTTGAGCGCCACCTCCCCGATCCACGCGCCCCGGCGGCTGCCCGTGGCCTCGCAGACCTGCATGGTGCCCGCGTCATAGGGGTTCAGATAGCACAGATATTCCTTTCCCCGGTCCAGGGTGATTTTCTGCCCGTGCATGTTCACGGCCGCCGTGCCGATATACATCAGCTCGTCCGCGCCCAGATCCTGATCCTCCACCTTCAGCGTGTAATGGCTGTCCACTTTGATGATGCGGGCGGCATCCTCCTGCATCAGGGCGGGCACGTGCCAGCCGCGCAGTTTTTTGAGCCCCTTGGAGTGCCGCTCCCAGACCTCGCTGGGCTTCATGTTCATCACCCGGGAATATCCGGCGGCGCTGAGCATCTCCATTTTCAGGCGCTCCTGCGGGCTCATGCCGATGAGGGTTTCCGGCGGCAGGGGGAATTCCCTCCCCTCCAGCTCGATCACCGGCAGCGTGAAGCCCATTTTCGCGTAGTCCTTTATGTGGTGGTCCCGCCGGTCATTGATGATGCCGATCAGCTGGTGGACCACGCTGATGAAGGCGTTCCACTCCAGCACCGGCGAGATCAGCAGGCTGCGCCGCTCCACGGGGAGTTTCTCCAGCTGCCGCAGGAACCAGGTGTTGGCGCGCTCCAGTCCCGGCGTCTCCTCCGGGGCCTCGTCCCGGCAGCGCCCCGTGGGGCCGGGCAGCGCGGCCATATAGTTGCGGAAAAGGTTGAACCAGCTTTCGATGGGGGCCTTCCAGCGGAAGTTGCCGGTGGACTGCCCCTCGTAGAGCATGTCCCGGCAGGCCGCGTCGCCGAACCGGCCGCTGTGCCCCGTGGTCACCTTCCCGCCCGTGGCCATGCCGATGGCCGCGGAGAACCGGTCCGTGAATTTCGCGGTGCCCAGCTCCCCGCCCAGCTGCGTGCCCGCCTCGCGGTAGCCGCGCCGCATCAGCACATGGGCCACAAACCATTCGAACTGCCGCAGCGTCAGACTCTTCACCCGGTGGTCGTCCCCCAGGATCTGCGGGCGGAATCCGGCGGCGATGTTCATGGCGCTGACAAAGTCCAGGCAGTGGAAGCCCAGCGGCCGCATCTGTTTGCGGTTCGTGCCCACGAAGTTCACCCACACGTCCGGCTGCTCGTCGTCGAAGAAATACTGCTGCCCCACCTCCATGCCCTCGCGGGTGGCCAGCACGGGCGGCACCATCATGCTGTAGGCTTTGGGGCCGACACTGCGCAGGCGGCGCGCGGCCTCGGCGGCCTTGAGCCGGTTCAGGTTGTCGTAGCTCCAGCCCGGGGGCAGCTTGGTGAGCTGGCTGCGGCGCGGGGCGGTGACATAGCCGGGGATGGCGTGCGGGCTGTCGGCCACGCCGCCGTCGCGCTCCCACGCGGCCAGCTTTGATTTCAGGGAGCGGAAGGACTGCGCCACCGCGCTTTTGGCGCGCTGGTGGCTCTCGATGATGGAGCGCCAGTATTCCACGAAGGTGGGCGGCAGCGTGGCGCTGGGCTTCACCTTGCTTTTGTTGAGCAGGGCCACCCACCCCGTCTCCCGCCAGGCGTAGAACTTCTGCCGCACGGTGCTGGGGCTGGTCCCCCGGCGCTTGGCGATGTTATTGGTCACGCGGCCCTGCAGTCCCCGGCCGGCGCTGAGGATGGCGCGCATGTCCGTGTCCCATTCCGCCACCTCGCGCTGCGCGGCCGGCGTGGCGCTGTACCACATGGCGTGCTCCGCCTCCCCGTTGAGTCTGATGGATGTCTCCTCCATGGCCATGGTCATTCAGCGGTCCCTCCGTCCGGCTGGCTTTGCATTTGGCTCCCCGGCGTGCTCAGGTCCCGGCATGGACGCTGATCCCAATGCCCTGCGGCACCTTTATGTTCTTGATCTGGCGGTGAGGACGGCTCCGCGCACGGGCTGGGAGCCGCGTGTGGATTATGACTATGCCGGGCAGCGGTATTCGCTCTCCACCATAGCCGCGCACTTTGAAGACATGGCGGATCGCGCCAGAGCCAGAATAATGTCAGCGCCCGGCCAATGGGCCAGAACAGGGCGATGGCCGCGCCTTCGCAATGACGGCGCATTTTTTCTGAAAACGGCGCTGCTTTGGGCGCGCGCCGGATACGCGTCCGGGCTGTCACCAGATAGTAAAGCGGAACCAGTGCGCGACCCTCCC
The DNA here is from genome assembly GCA_040386695.1 of Verrucomicrobiota bacterium. GTDB lineage: Bacteria > Verrucomicrobiota > Verrucomicrobiia > Verrucomicrobiales > V1-33 > CAIZWU01. The sequence goes on along the minus strand of JAZKFB010000003.1, from coordinate 37,197 downwards.
TGGAAAGAGGACGCAGCAGTGTGGCTGGAAGGCGCGACAGTGGAGGCCTGGTGGCGGGAGGGTCGCCCGGGCTGGATCGAAACCAGCTCGCGGGAGTGGTTTCAGATGCAGGAGGAGGCGCATCGGGACTGGCATCCTTATGAGTGAGGGATTTCATCGGGCGGTTCCTCCCCCTTCTGCGGCGCGCTGTTCAGGGAGCGCGTCAATCTGGCCGCGCAGAGCCTCCGCCAGCTGCTGGAAGTCCTTGTGCGCGATCACCGCCGGCCTCAGCAGGGCGGCCCGTTCCGGGGACAGCGCGGCCTTCGGATGATGCTGGCGGAGCATGCGCGCCCAGCTGCGGGCGGCCGCCCTGAAGGAAAAGGCGCGGCTCATTCGGCGGACCCTCCCTTCCGGGCGTTTTCAGCGGCGGCGCGGGCGCAGGCTTCGGGGAAAAACAGCTTCTGCAGGCCGGCGGCAAAAACCCTGTCGCCCAGGACGTTCAGCCGGTCCCCTATTTTAAGGCACCGCCCGAGATGGTGCCTGTGCCGGCGGCGGCGCTGGGCGTTGAATTTCCGGCGGCCGCTTTCCGGCTCATAATCCGGGGGCATGCAGTGAAAATCGAGAAGCCGGTTAAAGCGGCCGGTGGCGGCATGCTCCAGCTCTTCGAGCCTGCGGACGGTGCCGATGGTGGCGGGTATATTCATGTGCGGGTGCGGGTGTGTTGGTTGGCGGTCAGGTTCAGGCGGCGGGCTTGCCCGCTTTGCGGGTGGATTTGACCTCGCGGATGGCGTCCAGGCCGAATCGGAGGTGGGCCTCCATGGCGTCCAGATCCGCCGCCGGCATTTTATAGAGGGCCAGGCGGCTTTTGGATTCCGGCTCCAGCAGGGTGTAGAGTTCCGTGGTGAAGGGCAGCCACATCTGTTCCGGCCCCTCCGGCGGGGGCGCTGGGGTTTTGGGCGGGGCGGGGGCGTCGGCCAGCGCCGGCTGTTTGTAGAGGTCGGAGATGCGGCGGCCGCCCAGCGCGTCGCGCGCCTCCAGCGCGGCCAGCTCCGCCTCCCCGTCCCCGGCCTTCAGGCCCATGTGGCGGGCGGCGGCCATGTAGCGGTAACAGGTGCGCTGGGAGAGGCGCAGCGGGCTTTCCGGCCCGGCGACATTCTCGCGCAGCCACTGGATAAAGCCCTCGTTTTCCGGGGGCGGGAAATCAGTTGCCACTGTGGCAACTGATTTCCGGCCTTGGTTCCGCTCCCCGACCGGGAGAGCGTGGAGAGAGAGGGCATTGAGGAGCCAGAGGCCCTGGCCGATGATGGCGTACGCCTCGCGGGTGCGGTGGTTAATGAGGCCCTGGATGCAGTCGTTTAAAGTATAGGTCACTGTGGGTGTCACTGGTTGTGGAGGTGATGGTGTGAGGGTGGATGCTGTCAGCCTTGGGGCTTAAAGAGGTCGGTGAACCTCATTTGCGCGGCATCGGCTTGGCGCAGGGCTCTGGCTGTTTGCGCGGCCTCCTCTGCGGCGGGGCCGTCGAGGAGTTCCGCTAATCCCTGCCAGGCGCAGATTTGCTCCTCCAAGGGGTGTTTCGGAATCTGCTCCGCGAACATTTTCGCGAGGACTGGAATTCCAGTTTGCGCACAAGACGACATTGATTCCGATTTTTTACGCATTTAATGTGGATGGTTGCTGTTTACGGAATGTCCAGAAGACGCCGGATGCGGCTAAGGACTCCACGGTTTAGACCGTGTTTGATGGCTCTGTTCACCGTGCCCCGCGCGGCACTGATTTCCCGAGCTAAATCCTTCTGAGTCATGCCTCTCAAAGCCATTTTGGCCTTCACCAGATTGGCTAACGACGGCTCCGGTTTGACTTTATGATTTTCAGCGGTTATCATTTTGCGGTTACTTTCTGTAAATTACAAAAAGTAAGCAGAATCACACTAAAACCGCAACGTTTTTTTACGAAAACGGAATTTTTTTGGATTTACATGAACGAAACATCCCCGCCGCCCACATCCCACACCGGTCCTGACGCCGCTGAAGTCTCGGATCGCATTGAGTCCCTGATGAGGGTCCTCAAGTTGAGAAACCGTGGGGACATAGCCGAGAGACTGGGCTACAGCCGCTCTCAGCTATATGCTATTGAACGAGGAGAAGTGCCCATCTCCCGAAAGTTCATGATCAGCTTGGAGGCGCTGGAGAAAGCCGCAACGGGGTCATCAATGACAAAGGTTATCGAGATTGCGGAGTTGGAGGATCCTGTGGTCAGGCTGCTGCGAGGATTGGATTTCACCAGTCTCTGTGGTGTGGCTGAAGCGGGATTAACCAAACTTCGACAGGCTGGGAAAATCGTTCCTGAGGATCTCAAACAATTGTCCAACGCGGTCGATGAAATGAACCGGCGCACGTCCGCTACAACCAAAACCAAGCACCGCTAAGTCAATGATCTCCATTCCTGAATCTGAAATGCTGCAGTTCCGGCTGGGCGCGCTCGCGCTTCCGACACGCAGTCTGGCGGAATTCCGCCAACTCACGGACGTTTCCGTGAGCGAGGCCGGGATGATGGAGGTCAGCCGCGTGGGCTCCGGCCGCTGGATACCGCTATCAAACGTGCTGGATCTCCAGTCCACAGGCTGGCCTGCCGACCCGACTGAAGATGTGGAATCCACAATTGCTGGTGAGATGGAGCCGCAATATTACTTTCGCGTCGGCAGTCGGATTCTGCCCATGTGCACCATGGAGCAATACGCCACCCTACGGGTAGAGCGAAAGGAACAGGATCCCGTGGAGGCGGTGGATGTTTGTATGACCGGCACGACAGAATGGCGTGCGCTTAAAGACACTGTGGATATTGAAACTCTCTGCCTTGCGGTTGCGCGGCGGAATTTGGGATCATCCACTCCCAAGCAAATCGATGTGAATGCCATCTATTTTTTCCGAGCGGGCCACCAGTCTTTGCCCACAAGGAGCATCGCAGAATACGCCAACGACCCAGCCACTAAGTCTCGAACAATGTGGAAGGTGGACGTCTGGAGGGAAGGTGATGCCGGATGGACGCCACTTTACAAGCTGCTGGGCACTTTGGATCTGAAACAGGCCATCGTCGCTGCGAAAAGCGCCACTCCTTCAACACCGCTCGCCGCCCTCCCGGCCCCTAGTAAAGAGCCAACAACGACGGGGCTTGAGTCATTTGCGGCCCTGCTCCTTGGCCTTGGTATTCTGGCGGGTCTGGGGTTGTTTTTTGCGGGAGCCGTTTTGGAGCGCTGGCAAATCCTGGCTGTGGGCATCGGCGTTATCTGCGCCGTGGTCCTCCAGCACAGCGCCATCACACTTTTTTGCCGCCAGTGCCACGAGCTGCACGCCGCCCGCAAGGAAAACCGCTGGATCATCGACCGTCTCAGCCAGGTTAAAGATTCACCCGCGCCATCGAATCCATCCTGACTCATTTTTTTCGGACATTATGGCTTTGCTCAAATTCTTCGCGGATCTGTTTTCCGGTCAACGTGCTCTCCCCGTAGTCAATGAACGACTCAAACTGGCCACTGACCGGCTGGCGATTGAGGAGCAAAAAAGTAAAGCATTGGCTGCGGAAATTTTAGAATTGAAAGCAGAACTGAAGAGCAAAGACGAACTCCTTAAAAAGCTCCGCGATGAAGTCACGCAGTTGTCCGCCGAACTCCAGAGCCGGCGGGATTCAATTAAACCGGACCGTTTTCCGGATCTTCATGTGGAGGCAAAAGTAATTCTACGCTTCCTTGCTCAAATTCCCCACCAGGAAGTCAAAGTAATCGCGGAGGAGGTAAAACTCAGTAAGAATGTCGTATCTTTCCATCTGTATGAGATGCTCCATCAAGGTAAATTCGTGGCCCAAAACGCTGGCGGACAAAATCGAGGATTGGTATGGAGCGCGTCCCAAAACGGATTGAGGTATCTCCATGAGCGGGGCATCCTGAAATGATGCGGGAATTTTGGCGGAGGCGGCCGCTCCGGTTGACCGCCGTGCTAAGGTGCGCGTGCCACCCATGAGCGACCGCCTGCACCAGCCGGACCTGTTTTTCCCCGCATCGATCGTGCCCACCAGCCGCCCGGACGGCGGCTGGATCGTCATCCCCGGGCGGCCCGTGCCGCAGGAGGAGGAGCTGACCGTGCGCCAGGCGGCGCGCCTGCTGGGATACAGCCCCAGCTGGGTGCGGCAGCGGGCGCGCCGCATGGGCGCGCGGCAGGCGTGCGCCGGGGGCAAGCTGCGCATCCCCGCCGCCGAGGTGGCGAGGCTGAAGGCCCTGCGCGCCTGACCGGCCGGATTTCCCCGCCGTCCTGTTTCCCGCGAAAAAAACCCGCCCGGAGAGGGCGCGGCCGTGTCAGGAATGGCGGGATTGTCAGAAATGTCAGGAATACCGCCCGCGGGCTCCGCGCAAAAGGTGCGTCCGGGCAAAGGGTGACCTACGAGGGGAGGCATGCGCGCCCCGCACCTCTCCACCGCCCGCCGCCGGCTGACCGCCGCACGGCCGCTGCCACGGGCATTTGCCACTGACGTCAAGACACGGGACGGCACCGCGGCCGCTGCCGCCATGAATGGCGGCGGGTGTGCTGGAGCAGGGCGGGCCGCGCGGCTTTATCCGGCCGGGGGCCGCGCCTTCCGGCGCGCGGAGCTGCTGCAGCGCCGCGCGGATCTGCTGCGCTGCGCGCTGCTGCTGGGTGTGCTCGCCGCCCTGCTCATGGGCGCGGTCACCTCCCTGCTGGTGCGCCTGCCCCACCGCTGATCCCTCCCGTCCCGTCCCACGAATCCCCGCCCATGCTCAAAACCCTCCGCCCCCTGATCAACTCCTGGCTGGCGCGCCGCATCGCCGCCGCCCTCACCGCCGCCGCCGCCGTGGTGGGCACCAGCGAGGAGGACACGCGGGGCGCGTCCGCCTTCGTCACCGCCGTGGCCGTCTTCCTCTTTGACTGCCTGCAGGCGTGGATCCGGCGGAAGTTTCTGCCGCCCGCGCCCGCCACGCCCCCCGTGCTGTGAGCGGGCCCGGCGACTGGCTGACCGCGCTGTGCGTCACCGCCGGCTGGGCAGCCTTACTCTGGATCCTGCTCAAGGACGACAACGACAACAACAATTTCCCGCCCTCTCCCCCATGCCGGCCATCACCGCCCCGCTCATCGCCGCCGAGATCATCCGGCAGGCCGCGCTCTATGAAAACCTGCTGGAGCGCCGCCCCAACGCGGAGTGGGACCATCCCGCCACCCCCGCTGCGGAGCGCGCGCTGAGCGCGCAGCTGACGGAGTGCATGGAGTCCGCCGGGTGGCAGGCCCCGTGGCCCTACTGCATCGCCTTCGCGGAGGGGATGCTGATTCTGGCCCTGCGCCGGCTGGGCTGCCAGCCGTGGAACTATGCGCGTCCGCGCCAGCTGATCACCCCTCACGTGATGACCACGGTGCGCAATCTGAGCGGCGCGCATGCCCTGAGCGCCACCCCCGTCCCCGGCTCCATCTGGCTGGCGCGGCACGGCAATTCGGATCTCGGCCACGCCGGCATCGTCATCCACAGCGCGGGCAACGGCCTGATGACCACCATCGAGGGCAACACCACCAGCACCTACAAGGGAGCGGCAAAGGACCGCCAGGGCGACGGCATCTTCCGCCGCGGGCGCGCCCTGACCACCAACGGGGATCTGAGGACCATGGGGTTTCTGACACCCGACGCCATCCTCCGGCTGCTGGTCCTCTGAAGCGGCCGCGAACCCCCAACCTTTTCCTGTCATGGTCAAATCCACATCCGAAGCATTCACGGCCCCGCTGCTCTCCCCCGCGCAGCGCCATCTTTTTGAGGAGATGCGCACCAGCTGCGAGACCGCCGCCATCAACGGCGCGAGCCTGGCGGACATCGGAGCGGCCTGTGACCTCCTGCACGAGCACATGCTGTGCGCCCGGGAGGACGCCATGACGGCGGAGGCCACCGACGCCCTGGGCATCGGACTGGCCGACGAGGACACGGACGGCCCCGGCCCCGGCCCCGGCCACGACAGCGAAAGCTGGAAAACCCGCCCCTGACATTTTCGCCCCACCTCCGCCGCCCTTTATGTTTTTCCTCGCCCAGCAGTTCCCGGCATCCGAGCACACCGTGGTGGTGCTCAATGTCTTCGTGGTGCTGCTCGCCATCGGTCTGCTGCTCAAGAACCTGCTCAAAAAGGACGTGCCGCCGCCGCCGCTGCCGCAGCCGGTGCTGACAAAAAAACAGGAGGAGCATGTCCTCCGCCATGAGTTCGAAAAACTGAGCCGCGAGCACATGGCCCTGGCCGCCCGCGTGGAGTCCGTGCACAACGACGTGCTGCGGGCCGGGGAGGACCGGGCCGTGAAAATACACGAGCGGCTGAACCTCCTCATCGAAGGCATGGCCGAGGTCCGGGGCCGCTCGGAGGCGCTGTCCGAAGCGCTCATGGAGCGGGATCCCGTGACCCGCAGGCCCCGCCCCCGGCGCTGATCCCGCCAGTCCCCATTCCACCCCTGTCCTATGCTTAAACTCCATATTCTCCAGACTTTAAACCGCGTGGAAGGCCACGGGCTGAGCGCCACCACCCTGCGCACGGAGCTGCAGCTGGTGCGCGGCGTGCGCTGCGGGGAGCTGGAGCTGCGGGCGGATCTGACCGACCTGCACAACGACGGCTTCATCATTGATTCAAAGGACGATCTGACGGGCGACACCCTTTACCGCCTGACTCCCGCCGGCACCGCCCGCGCCCGCTTCTGACCGCTCATGACCATTCCCCAAACCGCAGCCGCCCGCCCGCCCTTTGATTTTGCCCGCGCCATCCGCGCGATCGGGATCGCCCTGAGCGCCGCGCATGGGTGTGTGGCCACCGATGACCCGGCGGCCGAACCCGGCGACACGAGCTGGCGGATAGACCACACAAAGGAAATCGGAATGCTCGGAGAGCTGGAGGCGGCATTGGCGGCCGCCCCGGATAAGGAAGCCGCAACACGCCCATAACAAACAATATCTGATTCCCGTGTCCTCAAGAAAACCACGTCCCGACTCCCTCTACGCCAGACTGGCGGCGGCCGATCCGTCGCTGGCCCTGCGCGAGTGGGTGTTCTACGCGGCCATCGTGGAGGGCAAGGGGCTGGAGGAGATCGGCGGCACGCTGCACGACAAAGGCGTGTCCACGAGCGAAACGGCGATCGGCGAAATGATCCAGCGGCACGCCCTGCGCTGGAAGCTGGACCGCAGCTCGGAGGCCGCCCGCGAGGTGGACAAATGGCAGCCCGACAAAAAGGGCGGCACCCTGGACCAGCAGCTGCGCCGCAACATCAAGAAGCGCCTCTTTGACGCCACCATGGGGGAACTGAGTGTGAAGGAGATGGTGGCCATCCGCCGCACCAACATCGCGGAGCGGGCGCTGGAGATCCAGCTCTTCGACATCCAGACGGAGTGCGCCTCCATCATCGCCGAGGTGCTGCGCGGCGAGGCCCGGGCGGAGGAGCTGCGCGCCGTGGCCAAAGACCGGAACCTGACCGGCCGGGAATTCATCGAGGCCATCCGCCAGCGGGTGTATGGCCCGGCCGCCGCCGCGCGGCCAGGGAAGGAGGACGCATGATCCGGGGAGGCACGCCCAAAGGCAAAAACCGCAAGGCCCTGATCGCCGCGCTGGCGGCCACGGTGTCCCTGGGCGGGACCGCGCACGCCAAAGCGGAGCGCGCCATGGAAGCCCCGGCGCGGCAGGCCGCGCCGCTGGTGCATCTGCGCGAGTATCAGATCCCCGTCTTCCAGGACAAGGAGACCAAGATGCTCATTCTGGAATGGTCGCGCCAGATCGGCAAAAGCCATGTGCTGGCCCACTGGGCCTGCGACCGGCTGATGCAGCAGCTGGCCCGCCCGGAAATCAGCGCGTGGACCATCATCGTCATCTCCAACAGCAAGGGCAACGGGGCGGAGTTCGGCGTCAAGGTCAGCGAGGCTCTGGGCGCTTATGCCCGCGCGGCCGACGAGATCACCCAGGCCAGCGGCGCGCTGCCGGAGGAGCTGAAGGAGTTCGGCCTGGAGGTGGAGGACTGCCAGTACCGCCTGGGCGTGACCCTGAAGGTGATGGAGAACGGCGTGGAGGTGACCAAGACGGGAAGAATCCTCATCCTCGCCGCCAGCCCGCGCACGGCGCGCGGCTTCAGCGCGGATCTGATTCTGGATGAATGGGCCTTCCACGAGAACGCCGCCAAGATGTGGGCGGCGGCGGAGCCCATCATCTCCAGCAATCCGGAGTTTCTGTGCCGCGTGGCCAGCACGCACAACGGCCCTAATTCCCTCTTCAACCGCTGGATCCGCCGCGGGGAGTTTCCGGTCAGCAGCATGACGCGCAGCGGGGCGTGGGCCATCAGTCACAACGATCCGGTGGCCCCGTTGACGATCACATCCCTGAAGACCAAGCGCCCGCTGACCCCGGAGGAGGCGCAGGAGGAGGCGGGCGATAAGCGCGAATATCTCCAGAACTACGAGAACCAGCCCAGCGCGGAATCCGGCAGCCTGCTGACGTGGGATCTGATCCATTCCGCGTGCCGCGCCCCGTCCTTCGCCCGGGATGAGCAGGTGTGGTCCCCGGCCACGCTGCAGCGGCTTTACCGTCTGACGGACGGGGATTTTTATGTGGGCCAGGATGTGGGCCGCAACCGCGACGCCTCCGTGGTGGCCGTGATCCAGAAGGTGGCGAACATGCGCCGGCTGGTGGCCCTGCTGCGGATGAGGGACATGCGTCTGGATTTCCAGCGCCGGCAGATGCAGAATCTGATGAGCGTGGTGGGGCACCGGATCCGCCGCATCGCCATGGACTTCACGGGTCTCGGCACCGGTCTGACGGATGAGCTGAGGGGACTTTACGGGGATCTGGTGATCCCCGTGCACTTCGCCTCCACCGTGCCGGTGACACCGGATGTGGCCGCCTCCGGCCGCAAATCGCCCACCATGGCCGTCACCGAGCTGATGGCCATCAACCTCGCCCGGCTCTTTGACGACAAACTAATCGAGATCCCCACCGACAAGGATCTGGAGGAAAGTCTGCACCTGCCTGAGCGCGTGGTCAGCGCCAACGGCCAGCGCGTGAGCATCGCCGCCGAAAAGACGCAGGACGAGGAGGGGTTCACGGAGCACGCGGACCACTTCTGGGCCCTGGCTCTGGCCGAGCACGGCGTGCAGGACGGGCCGCGCGGAGCCTTCGATGCCGAGTCCGCCGCCGGCGTGGTCATGGGCGGCGGCGGCATGGGCCGCACCCCCTGGATCAGCACTTTTGACCCCGCCGCCCGGGAAGGCCCTTATAACATTTAAAAACCTCTTTCCGCCCCCGTCACCCCGCCCCGCCGCCGGAGGCCCATAACCTCCCCGTTAACCACTGTTAACCCGGGCCATTTTCCGCCCCGATCACACCCCGGTTTTCCGCATCCGCCCATTTCCCGCGTTCCGCCCCCATTTTCCCGCCCCCCGTGTCCAAAAAACGTTACAGCGCCAAACCCTCCGCCGGCCGGCCCGCGTCCGCCGCGCCGCCCGCGATGCCGCCGCCCATGGTGGAGGACCGGTGGATGGAGCACGGACTGACCCGCCGGCTGCTGCCCGGCACGGTGGAGTCCATCCTGGTCAACGGACTGACGGGCGACCTGACCGACCAGCTGGCTCTCTTCACGGTCATGCAGGATTCGTGGGCGCGCCTGCAGCACAATGTGAGGACGCTGCGCGAGGCGGTGGAGGCCGCCCCGTATAACGTCCACGCCTGGAGCGATGACGACGGCACGCCGGCCACGCCGGCGGCGGAGGAGAAGGCGGCCCTGGTGAAGCGCGCCCTGTGGGGCATGTGCCCGGACATCACCGCGCTGGAGTGCAGTCTGGAGGGCGCACTGCGCCACCTGGCCGGCGGCACCGTGCAGGGGCACGCGGTGATGGAGATCCTTTGGGAGATGCGCTCCGACGCCGGCGGCGGCGGCCAGGCCTGCCTGCCCCGCGCCCTGCGCAAAACGGGCAGCAGCCACTACGCCTACGCCCAGTCCTGGGGCGGCGGCGCGGCCGGCACGGCGGACAGGCTGATGTTCCGGCCGGACGGCCGCAGCTCCAGCCGCCTGACAGATTTCCCCCCGCACCAGTTTCTGACCGGCATCTTCCCGGGGCACGACGGCCACCCCAGCGTGGCCGCGCCCCTGCGCAGCCTGGCCAAATACTGGATCGCCGCGACCTACGGTCCGGAGTGGCTTCTCAGTTACGCGCAGCTTTTCGGCAGCCCCTTCCGGTGGGCCACCTACCGCGCCGGGGACACCAATGTGAAGGCCACGGTCTGCGCCATGCTGGCCAATCTGGGCAACAACGGCTGGGCCGCTTTTCCGGAGGGCACGGATCTGAAGATGCAGGAGGCCAACCACGCGGCCGGAAGTCTGCCGCAGAAGCTGATCATCGACCTGGCGGACCAGGCGGCGGATATCCTCATCCTCGGGCAGACGCTGAGCGCGGACACGGGCAAGGACGGCGGCGGCAGCTTCGCCCTGGGGAAGGTCCACCAGACCGTGCGCCGGGAGCGGCTGGCCGCGTGCGGCGGGGCGGTGGCCACCGTGCTGACCCACCAGCTGGCCCGCGCCATCATCCAGCTCAACTACGGGGACACCAGCGAGTGCCCCGAAATCCGCTGCGAACTGCCCGAGGCGGAGGACGAGCAGAAGAAGGCGGAGCGGGACAAAATCCTGATCACCATGGGCATGCGCCTGCCGGTCGAGTATTTATATGACCGCCACGGCATCCCCATGCCGGCGGACGGGGAGGAGACGATCGGCGGAGCGCCGGCCCCGAAGGATCCCGCCAAGCCCGGCGAACCGCCCGTGCCGCCAAAACCCGGCGAACCCGCGAAGCCCGCAGCGGAGCCTGACGAAAAGGACAAACCCGGCGAGCCCGCCAAGGCGGCGCGCGCCACCGTGCCCGGCGTGGTTCCCGACCCGTTCACGGCCGAGCTGACGGACACTCTTGCCCGCGTGCTGGAGCAGGCGGCGGCGGACGGCCACGCCGCCGTGCTGGGCGACCCTCTCAACCCTGAACCCGAGCCCGCGCCATGAAACGGAATTACGTTACTGTAAAAGCCCATTTAAACACGGCCCCCCATGACATGGCGGTGCTGGCCAAAGCGCAGCCCGTGCCCGCCGGGGCGGCGGCGGCCAGCGAGTTTGTCTACATGCCCGCCGGTGAGAACATTATCGTGGCCACGGTGGGCGGGAAGCCCGAGGAGATCACCGTCATCGTGGACGCCGCCACGGCGGAGCGGCTGCAGGCGGATCTGGCCGTGCGGCTGGCGGGAACCGTGGCTCCTTACTTTGACTATGACCATGCCGGCGGCCGCTCCAGCGGCAGGCCCAGATCATTCCGCTGGGTCGAAGGGCGGGGCGTGGTGTGCCAGGTGGACTGGACCACCGCCGCGCGGGCCGCCATCACGGACGGGGAATACAGCTATTTCAGCCCGGAGTTCCGCTACGACCGCGTCTCCAGAACCGTGAAGGGCCTCCGCGACACCGGGCCACTGGGCGGTCTGGTCAATGATCCCGCCTTCCGCGCGATCGGCGCGGTGCAGGCCCGTCACGCCTCAAACCTTTTCCCTCCGCAGCTGCCTGCGGACGGGCCACCACAGAACCCAAACCCAACCAGCACCATGGAAAAAAACATCGTGGCGGCCCTCATTGCCGCCGGAATCCTCAGCCAGACGGAGGTGGCCAGCGACGGCGCGCCCGCTCTCGTCACCGCCCGCCTCGCCGCACTCAAAGACGGTGGGGATCCCGCCGTGAAGGCGGCGCACGCCTCCACCCTCACCGCCAAAGACACGCGCATCACCGAACTGGAGGCGGAGGTCAAGGCCGCCAAAGCCGCCACCGCCAAAACACAGGTGGACGCGGCCGTGAAGGCCGGGCGCATCCCCGCCAAGGACGCGGAATCCATCAAATGGTGGACGGACAGCCTCACCGCCGGCGGGGACGCCGCCGTGAAGGCGCTCAACGCGCTGCCCGCCAGCAAGGCTTTCGACCCCACCGGCGCGGGAAGCACGGAGGACGCGCCGTCCGACGCCGCCGCCGCGCAGGACGCGGAGTATGAGGCCATCAGCGCCCGGGCCACCGCGATCGCCCGCGACAAGAAACTCTCCTTCGCCGCCTCCTGGACGGAGGCCGAGGCGGAGGTCAAAGCCCGCCGCGCCGCCTAAAGCCGCGCCGCCGGCAGCCAGCCAGTCCCGAACAACCAAAATCACCCACCACCCGCACTTACCCATGAACAACGTCAGAGGTCCCGGCCCGCGCCCCATGCTCGCCGCCGCCGCCATCACCAAGGGCATGCTCTGCAAGCTCACCGCCGCCGCCGACACCGTCACCCCCGTCACCGCGCAGGCGGACATCGCCGCCTATGTGGCGGAGGAGGATGTGGACAGCGGGGCGCGCGGCAGTTTCCTCCCCTTCACCGGGGAGCGCGAGCACCGCGTGCTGATCTCCGCCAGCGTCACGCGCGCCGCCAAGCTGATGGTGGACACCGGCAACCCCGGTTTCCTGAAAACGGTCACCTCCGGCATCGGCTGCGCGCAGGCCGCCGAGAGCGTGACCTACGCCGCCGGGGCCCTGGCGCTGGTTGCCCCCGCCCAGACCACCACCTGATCCCTGTAACCAAACCCCGGACGGGGCACATCCGGATTCAACACCGGCCCGGCCTTACCAAAAATCCAATCCATACCCAATTATGCCTTCCCAACTCAGCCGTGTGGCCTCCAGCGCCAAGGTCCGCAACTACGCCCGCGGGGCCGGACAAAGCGCCATGGACCGCATGCGCATCGCTAAATTCCTCGCCCCCGTCTGCCCCGTGCCGGGGATCAAATTCCAGTACTGGGCCTACGACAGCCGCGCTCCGTTCCGCGTGATGAACACGAAACGCGTGATCAACGGCCCCGCCGCCCAGCTGGAGACCGGCGGCACCCTGATCAATGATGAGCTGGTCGCCAACGCCATCGACGCCCCCATTGATGAAATCGAGAAAATGGGGGAGGAGGAGCTGGAGGTCACCCTCATGGACCGCGCGGACGAGGCGGCTGAGGCCGCTGCTCTGGCCAATGAGGTGGACGTCCTCAGCGTCGCCCTGGCCGCCGCCGGCGCGGGCACCGACATCAACGCGGCCCAGGCCTCCAACGTGGACCTGAAGCTCACCATCGAGACCGCCATCCTGGGCGTCTACAAAGCCGTGAAGGCGGGCAGCAACCTGCGCCTGCGCATTCTATTCGGGGCCAGCGCCGGCCTGCGCATGAGCAACCACAACAGCATCCGCGCCCTCTACAAGGGCGGGGCCAAAACCACCGCCACCCCCAGTCTGCAGGATCTGAGCGGCCTGATCATGGGCTCGCCGGAGGTGCTGCACTCGCTGACGGTTTATGACAATTCACCGGAGGGCACGGCGGAGAACCTGGCCTGGAATCTGGACAACCAGGTGCTGATCTTCGTGGGCAACGACACCCCGACACGGCGCGACCAGTCGTTCATGAAGACCTTCGCCCCGCGCGGCGAGATCATGAAGTCCGGCAGCTACATCCGCCCGGACGGACGCGGCGAGGTGGCCAAGATGGACTGGTTCACCAAACCCAAGGTGACCAACGCCGCCGCCTGCGTCCTGCTCAACTTCAACGCGGCCTGACCGCCGGGACGCGGAAAACCAATCGCTAGGGGGAAAACGTGGCTCCGGCGCGCGGCCGTTTCATCGGCGGCGGCCGCCGCCGGAGTCCACACCCCTCCCCTCACTATCTTTTCAAAGCCAGCACCCGCAAATCATGAGAGCCAAATTCAAAATCGACAGCATCACCCGCACGGAATACGGCGACACCCTGAAAATGTCGCCCGTCTCGAACGGACAAAAGGAGGATAACACTTACTCCAAATTCACGCCGTCCGGATCCCTGACGATGGAGATCACGAATCCTGAACTGATCGGCACCTTCACCCCGGGTGAAACCTATCACATGGATTTCACCAAGGCCGGCTGACCCTTTTCCCCTCATGGCTGAAACCTGGCTGACCATCAACGACGACAGCGTGCGCGAGGCCCTCGCGGACGGGGAGTATGACGCGTTCTCCGCGCTGGCCCTGACAGCCGGGGCGTCCGTGGTGCCCGGGTGCATCCGCCGCACCGTCAACCGGGTGCGCGGCGCGGTCGCCGCCAGCGGCAAGTATGCCCTGGGGCCGGAGGGCACGGTGCCCCCGGAGCTGGAGAGCGCCACCATCCACCTGCTGCGGCGGGAGCTGGCCACGCGGCTGCCGCAGTCCGGCATCGACTTTGATGATCTGCGCAAGGACGGCCTGCGGGACGCGGAGAACCAGCTGCAGGAGGTGAGGGAGGGCCATGCGGGAATCTCCCCGCCGGAAACCCTCTCCCCCTCCAGCCCCGCCTCCGACGCCGGCGCGTGGGGATCCGAGAACCAGATCATATTCGGCGACGGCCCGCCCTGACACCCCATCCCCATGACACTCACCCAGGTGCAGCAGGCCGTGGTCCGGTATCTTTCCGACGATCCGTTTTTCCGGGGGACCGGCGCGGAAAAGGAGATCCCCGTCATCGCGGGCAATGATAAAAGCCTGGAGAGCCGGGTGAAGACGGGCATGGGCAGGTTCGGCATCTGCGTGATCGTCTATCCGCTGGGCGGGGACTTCGGGGCGCACTCGGCGAGCACGCCCTACCTTTCCCCGGGGCGCTACAACTGCCGGGTGCGCGAGAACATCACGCTCAACCGGGGATCCGGCGGCAGCGGCCAGCCCGCCGACTATGTGGCGGAGGTGTGCGCCCTGCTGCTGCAGCACCACAAGCCGACAGCCGAGGACGGCAAGGCGCTGGGCGGCGGCGGCATCGTCCTCAAAAGCATCGCGGCGGATGAGGATGAGCCCGGCATCAGCGCCTGGAACCTCGTCTGGGAATACGCCGCCGGCGTCAGTCATGACCCCGTGCGCCTCAATTTCGCCAGCGGCACGGCGAGCCCGCCGCCGCCGTAAAGCGGCCCTCTTTAAACACCCTTTTAAACGCCCGCCGGACGGGCACCCACCCACCACCCACCCATATATTATGTCCACCACCGTTATCAAAGGCCCCGCGCAAATCGAATGGGCCGGCCTGAAATTCATCACGAAGGATGATATCAACGTGACCATCAACCCGGAGGGTTTCGATGTGGCCACGGACGCGCACGGCCTCCTGGAGGAGAGGATGAAATCCCGCAGCGTCACTGTGGCCTTTACCCCGTCCGGGCAGTGGCTGGGGGAGGCTCTCACCCTGCTGTCCGCCGCCTCCGGCCGGGTGCCCGGCACCAGCGTGCTCAGCGGCGCGCTGGTCATCAAGCCATTCATCGCCCCGCAGATGGTGACCACCGTGGCCCGCGCCGGTCCCACCACCCTGCCGGACCTGAACCTGTCCGCCAGCAAAACCCTTTTCGGCGGCCTCACGTTCACGGGCATCGCGGCGGTGGACAGCGCCACCGGGGCCATCATCACCCAGACTGTCCATGCCGCCCCGGTGAGCACCTTCGACGCGCCACTGATTCTCACGGAGCCCTGGACCGGCAATTACGGGGTGCCGGACGGGGAGGGTGATTTCAACCCGGACGCCGATGTGACCCTTCTGGGGATCGAGACGGAGGACGGGTGGACGATCAAAAGCGAGATCACCACGGACATGTGCCGCGCGGACAGCGTGGGCATCGTCGACATCCTGCAGACCAGCTTCAAGGTGACCGCCAGCTGCAGGCCGGTGGGAGTGGCGGAGGACGCGATGGCGGAATTCCTGCAGCGCGGCGGGGCCAGCGACATCGCGCTGCGGCCCGGCATGTCCTTCGCCTACGACGGGGCCGGCCTGTATCTGACCAGCCGCAGCGGCTACAAGGTGGCCCTGACCAAATGCGGGATCCGGTCGGGATCGATGATGTGGGGCAGCACCAAAAACCGCACCGACGGGCTGACTTTCTCCTGTATCCGCAAGTTCGCCTCCGGAGCCATGCAGCCGCTGCTGACATTCACGGTGCCGGGCTGACCGCCTTCCCACCTCCCCCCCCCGCCGCGACCCCCCACCATCCCATCCATGCCCATCACCTTCGGCGGCAGCACTCTGGCGGACAACGACGAGGACGGCTTCGACGGCGCTTTCGACATCAGCGGCGGCGGCCGCCCCGTGATGCAGGTGGACGCGGTGATCGACAGCGTCGCGCCGTCCACAAAGCACCGGGGCAATATCAGCTTCTCCTTCACGTTTTCGAGCCGGCGGCGGCACGCCAGCCCCGCCGCCGCCAAGACGTTCATCGGCACCCACGCCACCGCGGTGGCCTCCAGCCCCGGACCGTTCGCCGGGTTTGGCGTCAGCCTGGATACCGCCTCCTGCACCGTGGACACACGGGTGATCGGCATCACCACCATCAGCACCTACAGCATCACCGGATCCCACAACCCCGGAGCCTGACAACCCCATGACCTTCGAACTCGGCCAGTCAGTGCTGATCAGTTATCAGTTCCATCCCGGAGACCTCGGACACATGGCCGGATTCGAGAATATGCGCCCGTGGCGCGAGGGCACCGTGACCGCGGTGGCCGCTGACGGGCTCCGGATCCGGACCATGACCAAATGGCCGTGGGGCAAGGTCCGCTGGATCTCCCTGCGCGATCCGCACTGGAGCGTGTGCCCCGTAACGGAATAGCAAATTATGTCAAACACAATAACAACAACACCAGTGGCGGAAACCAAGCAGGCGCGCCAAAGCATCAAAGACCTGCACGCGGCCCTCGCCGCATCCCCGCGAAAAAGCCGCAGCCGCAGCATCGCCCTCACCAAACTGGAGGAGGCGGGCATGTGGCTGGGCAAGGACCTGCAGGAACTCAACGAGCCCAGCCCCTATCCGCGCTCCCATGACGCGGCTGATCCGGCGATCGACGCCACCGCGCCGGAAGCCTGCGCCCTGCCCGGGCTTCCTGACTGCGAATGCGGGGTGTGCGGGAAGGTCTATCCGGGCCACGCCGGCAGCACCCCGTGCTGCGGAGCTGTGGCCTACGTGCTCCCCAAAAGCTGACCCGCTCCCATGCCCACCCTGACCCCCGAGCAGTTTTACGCGGCCAAGACCCCCGTGCCGTCGTCCATGACGACGGCACAGTGGGACCGCGTGCGGCTGGAGGTGAGGGAGCGCTCGTTCTTCATGGCGTGCGTGATGCGCGCCGAGATACTGGAGGTGTTCCGGGTGGCTGGGGGGAAAGTGCTGAGCGGCGAACTCAGTGAATCAGAGGCCCGGCGGGAAATCCGCGAGGGCCTGGCACGCCACGGCTACACCGCCGCGCCGGGGGAGGAGGGCACCATCAAGGATCTGTCCACGCTCAAACGTCAGGATGTGGTGATCCGCACCAATGTCAGCATCGCCCGCAACCACGCGGCCTACAGGAAGCAGTGGAAGGCCCGCCGCGCCTATCCCGCCAAACGCATGGTGAGGATGACCCCGCGCCGCGTGCCCCGTGACTGGGCGGCGCGGTGGGCGAAGGAGGCGGAGGGACTGGCGGACGCCAATCCGGAGCGGATGACCGCCCTGCTGGACAGCCCGGTGTGGGAAAAGCTCAACCGGTTCGGCGCGCCGTATGCGCCGTATGATTTTAACAGCGGCATGGGGGACCTGGCCGTGCGCCGCGATGAGGCGGAGGCCGCGCTGGGCAAAGACGTGGTGGCCATGTGGCTGGGGGAGATTCCCCCGCCGCAGGCCCCGGCCGCGCCGGTGCCGGCACCCGGCGTGCAGCCGGTGCCAGTGCCCGCCCCCGGTCAGACCGCGCCGCCGGATCCGTCCGCGCCGGTCAGCCCGCCATCCGTCCCGCCGGAATCTCCGCCCGGCTCCGTCCCTGTCCCCGCTCCCGCTCCCGCTCCCGCTCCGGCTCCGGCTCCGGATCCGGATCCGGATTCGGAACGGCCCACGCCTGTTCCAGGATCCCCGCCGGCACCATCGGCACCATCGGCACCGGGGCAGACCCCCGGTGCGCCGCGCTCCGTGGTACCGCCGCCGCCGGGCAAGCCCGCGCCAAGTCTGAATGAGACGCTGGAGGTCACCCCCGCCGTGACCACGCCGCAGGGGCGCAAAGAACTGGAGGACGCCACCCACGGGCTGACCGAATGGGAAAACGATAAACTGGTTTACACCGATCCTAACGGCACCCGCCCATACCCGGCGGAGAGGATCCCCAACATCATCGGCACCCCCAACGGCGGCGGTGTGCCCCTGCACCAGAAGGAGGCGCTTATTGAATGGGCACGCGGCGGGGCGGCGGCGCTGCCGGCGGGCAGCAACCTGCACTATTTTTTCGCGGCGCTGATCTGGCGCATCCTGCCGATGGTGGAGAACGTGCTGCTGCGGCTGACGCACTGGTTTAAAACCCCCGCCGCCCGCACGGCCGCGCTGACCGGCCTGCCGCAGGGCGGCGTGTGGACGCCGGTGATGCAGTTTCCGTTTCTCGCCGTGATGAAGGCGGAGGCGGCCGCCGTGGAGGCGGTGGCGGAGGGCTATCCCCTGACCCTGCTGATCACCCGGCACCACACGGCGCGGGACCTGAGCCCCGCCGTGGCCGCACTGGCGGCGGAGGAGGACACGCACGGGCACCACGTCCTGTTCCCGCAGGGCGCGGCCTTCCGCGTGGAGGCCGTGGAGGCGGCGGCCGACGACGGCCCCGTGATCCTGACTTTAACGGAGGAGGGCGCGCCGCCATGATGAAAATCAGACTGGAGTGGGATGCCAGCGCCGGATGGGAGGCGCTGCGGCGCGCGCGCGCCGTGCTGGGCAATCCGGAGGAGCTGCACGCCGTGGTGGAGACCGCCGCCGAAAAGGCCGTCAAGGATCACCTGACCAACACCCATGCCGCGCGGCCCAACCGGCTGGGCGGGGTGTCCACCGGCTACTGGAAATCCGTTATCGAAAGCACCACCAGCGAGAGCGACGGCGGCGGCGCGACCGTGACCCTGAAGCACAAGGGCGTGCGCATGAAATACTACGGCGGCATCATCCGCCCCAGCGGCCGCCCCAGCGAGGTGACGGGCAAGCCCATCCGCAACCTGACCATCCCCGTGACGGCGGCGGCGCACGGCCGCACCATCATGGATCTGGGCGGGGGCAAGGCGTTCCATGCTATCTACCCGGGCGTCTACAAACGCACGGCGGCCCCGCCCTCCACCTCCGACCCGCTGTATTTCATCCTGCGCAAATCCGTCAAAATAACGGCGGACCCCACCGTGCTGCCGCCGGACGAGGCGGTGGCCGCCGAGTGCCTGAAGGCGCTCAATAAACTGCTCAACGGCGGCGGCGCGGACGCGCCCTGACCCCAGTTAAACACCCCTCCAACCACCCATTTAAACACCCGTGAATCCCGCCCAGATCCGCATCCCCCTCAGAGGAGCCAGCGCCCCCGAAGCCCTGGGCCGCCCCGTGTTTTACCGGGGGGACGATGTGTGGGTGGAGGTGGCCCTGATGAATCCCGCCGGCACCGCGCTGCGGACGCTGGCCGGGGTGCAGAGCCTGACCCTGGAGATCTACCTGTCGGACAAGGAGGAGGGGCTGCTGGCCGGGCAGACGCTGACCCTGAGCGATCTCAATCCCGAGCTGGTGCTCTCCGAATGGCTGGACGGCAGCGGGCAGCATGGAAGATTCCCGCTCACGGCCACGCAGACGAATCTGAAGCTGGGCACGCGGCAGGCCACCCTGTGGGCCGTGGTCTACGCGGTGTTCACCGGCGCGGGCCGCAGCACCCTGGGCGCGGGGCAGGTGATTTTCCGCGACAGCAACGCCGGGGCGGACGGCCCCGCCGGCACGCTGCCGCCGCTGTATCCGACACTGCCGCAGCTGGACGCCTTCATGGAAAAAGTGAACGCGCTCTCCGGCGTGAACATCGCCACGCAGGAGGAGCTGGAGGGGGAGGCCGCCGACCGCGTGCAGGGCGACAACCTGCTGCGGGACAATGCCGTCACATTGGAATCCGCCCTGACCATCGTGCAGGACAGTCAGTCAGATCTGACCGCCGCCGTGGGCGGAGTGGTGGAGGGACTGGCCAGCCAGGAGGAATCCGTGGACAGTCTGGCCACCACAGTTTCCACGCAGGCCGCGCTGATCGCCAGCCTGTCCGGGCAGGTGGCGGCGGCGGTGGTGGGCTACGATTACCGCAGGGCGCTGATTTCCCAGCTGCCCGGCACGGCCAACGCCACCAGCCCCCCGCGCACGGAGCTGGCCCTGATCTACGGCGAGAGCGAGCTGGTCAACGGCCTCTATTACCGCGAGCCGGGCAACACCCCGTTTATCAAAATGCCCGGCGACCAGTCGGCGCGCATCGCCGCCGCCGAGGCGGTCACGGCCGCCGTGACCAGCACGCTGCGGGGCATGATCAACATGGACCTGACGGGCACCGGATTCAACTGGATCGGGGCCGCCGGGGGCGGGCTGGACACCGGCAACATCGAGGTGCATCTGGGGCTGGACACGAGCAATAATCTGGTGGCCACCTTCTCCCAGGCCTTGGCCGACCAGGTGTTCGGCCGCGCCGGGGCCGCCGCGCTCGCGGCGGTGGGCGGCAGGCTGAGCCCGCGCATCGAGGACGGACTGATCAAGTTCCCCAACGGGTGCATGATCGGGTATGCCGATATCCCCAATGCGACCGGCCCGGTGAATGTGGACGGGGAAGGCGGATGGTGGCCGGCGCTGGGAGCCTCCGGCTCATCCGCCGTCACCACCAATCTCCCGGCCCGCACGGTCATTATCGAGGTGCTGGGGAAAACAGTGGCCATCATCTGGTATGGACAGTCCAAATCCATCGGGGCGGACGGCCTGCCGGTGATCAGCACCACCCAGCCCTACAATGCGGTGAGTTTCGCCGAGGGCCCGCGCGCGGGGATGCTGGAGCTGTCTCAAATGGCCCCCCTGGTGGAGAACACCAACCCGCGCCCGGATGGAGGCCCCAACGGCGGGGAGACCTGTTGCTCGGGCACCGCCCTGGGCATCAACCGCCAGTTCGCCAAAACTCTCTCCACGGCCAGTTTCCCCTTCAGGTTGTGGCTGTCGGCGGCCGGACAGGGGAGCAGTCTCGTCACGGAGATTGATCAGAACAGCGACTGGTGGTCCCTGCTCCTCGCCCACTTCCAGGCGTGCAAAGCTCTTATCAATGCCGAGGGCGGGAACGTCACCTGTCCGTGTGTTGACATCAATATCGGGCAGACTGACGCCTCCGAGTCCTATCACACTCCAAAGGACACTTTCAAAGGACAGATCAGCGCCATGACGGACGCCATCAGAGCGGCGGTCATGACGGTTTTCGGGCAGCCATTCCCTCCGAAAGTCCGGTTCGTGGTCCCCAGCTACAACACCAAAAACTGGCCGGATATCGCCCTGGCGTTCTGGGAGCTGCGGGACGATCCCCGCATGCAGCTGATCATGCCGGACTACTGGCTGACGACGGACACCGGTCTGCATGAGGACGCCCCCGGCTACAAGCAGACGGGCCTCGTCGCGGGGGACGTGTTTTACAAATATTTTGTGCAGCATCTGGAGTGGATCCCCACCCAGCCCTACAGCGCGGTGTGGCAGGCGCGGACGGCGAGTCTTTATTTCAAGGGACCGCTCCACCCGTTTAAATTTGACGACGGCATCATGGTGGGACTTCTCAACCACGGCATCCAGCTCGCGGACACCGCCGGCATCCTGACCATCAGCTCCATGACGTGGATCTCCGCCAACTGCCTGGAGATCATCACCGCCCGGGACAAGGAGGGGGCCGGGACCATTACAGGCGGACTCGCGCTCACCCGGAGCACTGCCGGATTCACCAACGGATGCATCGGGATCCGCGACAGCTCGGAGGAGACCGAGGACGGGCTGGCCATCAAACACTACTGCATCCCCTTCAAATTCGACCTCTAATTTTTTATGCCCGACGTTCCCTTTTTCTACAATCCCAACGCCGTGATCGACCTCACGAGGCCGACCATCCCGGCGGCGCAGCTCTACAACGCGAAGACACTGGAGTATCTGGCCCGCAGCGGGGCTGTGCGGCGCAAAGGGTATATCAATCTGTTTTTCGACTGGCTGGCCCAGCAGGGACTGTGGGCCCACACCTGGATGTGCCTGCTGGAGAGCGCCGCCAACAAGGGCAGCGGGGCCACGGCCTTCGCCGCCGGCGGGCTGAGGGAGGGGGCGTTCGCCGCCCGGCAGGGAACCTTTTCCGCCAATCCCGCCAACAACGACACCGTCACCATCGGGGCCACCACCTACACCTTCAAAAGCGCCCTGACCTCCGGCGGAGCCACGGCCAACGAGGTGCTGATCGGCACCGACCTGAGCGGCAGCCGCAACAATCTCATCGCCGCCGTCACCGCCGGGACCGGGGCGGGCATTTACTACGGGTCCGCCACGGCGGCCAACGCCTCCGCCACGGCGGCGGCCTACACCACCAACGTCATCACGGCCACCGCGCTGACAGCGGGCGTCGCGGGCAACAGCATCCCTCTGGCTAAATCCTCCTCCGCTTTCTCCTGGGCGTCGGCGGCGACCACGCTGACCGGCGGGGTGGAGCCCGCGACGGACATGACGCTGACCGGCGCGCCCGTGTGGGCCGCCAACGGGCTGGTGTGGGCGAATCTGAAATCCGGACAGGCGGTGATCCCCGGACTCAAAGCCTCCACCAGGATGATCACCTTCCGCCGGGGCACCGTGGCCGTGGCCGTGGGGGCCAACGCGCCGGAGGGCACTGTCATATCCATGGGCAGCACCGGGACCAGCGGCGGCGGCGAGGGCAAGGGGTTCACCCTGGGCGGGTCCACCGGCGTCTGGCTGACGGAAGCAATCACCGTGTTTGTTAACACTCCGCCGGTCACCGCGCCCATCGTCGCGTCCACGCAGCTGGTCCGCGCGGCCGGGAGCACGGACACCATCGTCACCCGCACCGGCATCAATGGAGTTGTTCAGTTCTGGAAAAACAACACCCCGTTCGCGGCGGACCTGACCAACGGATTCACGGCCGGCACTTCCAATATGTCGCCCTCCGGGGCCGGGTTCACCACCAACGACATCTGGTATTTCCACGGAAAAATGCAGAACGGCGGCGTGGTCTCCTCCTCCGACAGCCCCACCTGGCAGTTCATCATGATGATCGACGAGAGCCTGGCGGCGCTGACGGACGCGCAGATCTTCGCCATCAACGCGTTCATTGATAACATCTGCGAGACCTAGAAACCCATGTCCAACGGAGCCGACAGAACACTGAGCCTGCGGGTGGTGACCACCGCCGACGACGCGGGCCTGCAGTCCACGCAGGCCACGCTGACCGGCGTGGGCGCGGCGGCGGAGGGGGCCACCGCCAGCTTCAGCCAGGCCACGGCGGAGGCCGACAAATACAGCGTGTCCATGGGCCGCGCGGCGGAGGCCGCGCGGCAGACCGCCGGCGGGGCGGCGGCGGCGGAGGCCGCGCTGACCGGCGCGCGCTCCGCCCTGGACGGCACCGGGGCGGCGGCGGGCACGGCCGCCACCGGGCTGGACGGCGCGGCCCAGGCCGCCCGCCGCACGGCCACGGAGACGGGGGAGGCCGCCGCCGCCATGCAGCGGGCCAAAGCCGCCATGACCGGCATGGGCGCGGAGGCCACCGACGCCGCCGGCGACGCCGCCCGCCTGACCGACGCCCTGCACGGCACCAAAGAGGCGGCCGACGCCGCGCGCGGAACCGGCGGCGGGGCGGCCCCCGCCGGCACCCAGGCCCCGCCGCCACCACTGTCACCGGCCGGCGGTGGCGGCGCGCCGTCCGGCCCCGGCCCCGCGCCCGGGCTGCGGGTCCCGTCCGTGCCCGCCCCGGCAGCCACGCCGGCCCCGGCCTCCATGCCCGCGACGCCCTCAGTGCCCGATTACTCGCCGGCCCCCTCATTCGACGGCGGTGGCGGTGCCGCCGCCCCGGTGAGCGCGACGGGCAACACCTCGGCGGCGGACGCGCTGAGCGCCGCCCTGACCAAGAACCGGGAGCAGGCGGAGGCCGCCGCCGGCGCGCACGCCAAGCTGACCGCCGCGCAGGAGGCGGCGGCGGCCGCCGCCAACAAGGAGGGCGGCGCGGCCACCACGGCCGGCACCGCCGCCGCCAAGTCCGCCGACACCGCCACCAAAGCGGCGGAGACCCAGACGGAGGCCACGGAGGAGTCCGCCAAAGCCGCCGAGGAGGGGGCCGCCGCGCAGGAGGAGGCGGGCGGGACAATGGTGGAGCACGTCGAAAAAGTCATCGAGGCGAGCCAGAAGAAAAAGAAGGCGGCGGAGGAGGGGGCCGACGCGGATGACAAGGCGGCCAAAGGATCGGACAAAGCCGGGCAGGCGGCGCTGCAGGCGGCGCACTTTTTCGACGACGCGCAGTATGGGATGAAAGGGATCATGAACAACATCCCCGGACTGGTCGAATCCCTGGGACTGGGCGCGGGGCTGGCCGGCGTGCTGGGCATCGTGGGCGTGGCGCTGGAGCAGGTGATTCAGCGGTTCGACATCTTCGGCACCAAGGCCAAGGAGGCGGAGGAGGCCGCCAACAAGCTGGTGATCGCCAGCCGCAACGCGGCCACCGCCGCCGCCAATGAGGCCGAGTCGATCGACAAGGCGGACGCCGCCCTGAAAAGGCACCAGGACACGATCGAGGACGCGGAGGAAGCCTATGCGGACCTGGCCCGCCAGATCGATCTCACGCAGCAGCGGCGCGAATCCCTGAACCGGTCCATCACCGCGGAGACGGACGCGGATCTGGCGCTGGAGCTGACACGCATCGCGCAGGACAAGGAGGACGGCAAGATCACGGATATCGAGGCCATTCAGAAGACCGCTGAAGCCAAACGCCGCGCTGAGGCCACCAAGTTCCAAGTGGAGGATGACGCCGCGACCAAGGAGATTGATGAAACCCGGAAGAAGGCGCAGGGGAAGAGGGACGAGGCCAAAGTGGAGCAGGAGGAAATCCAAAACCTGCGCAGCGGAAGCCGGGGCCTGCTGACGCCGCAGGACAGAAGCAAACTGGAGGCGGAGAAGAAAGCGGCGAAGGACAAGCTGGAGGCGCAGCAGAAAAAATTGGCTGAAACGCCGGAACAAATCTCAACCAGTGAAATCACAAGCTCAGGCGAAGGCGGCGTTGTAGTGGGCGTGGGGAGTTATGAGCCCAACCCCGAATACGAGAAGCAGCGCAAAGCAATGCTGGAGCAGAGCAGCAAATACCAGGCGCTGAAAAAGAAAAGCGATGATGACGCGGCAGCGAAGGAGCGCACCGGCAGGGATGACGGCAAGGCCGTGGCCGGGGAGCTGGACGCCAAGCAAAAGAAGGAGGAGGAACTGCGCAAGCAGGCGGTGGAGCTGGACGCCAAAGCGGCAATGGATACGGACGCCCGCAACAAACAGCGGAGGGTTTATCCCACACTTACAGAGGGAAGCCGGGCCGCTGAAAAACTGGAAGTGACCCAGATCAACAAGCGGATCGAGCAGGAGGCGCAGCGCAAAGCGGACAAGGAACTGCAGGAGAAGCGCAGACTGGAGGATGAGAGGAACGCGAAGGGTTTCGCCGGTATGAAGGAGTCCGGCATAGACACCACCGTGGCGGAAAAGGAGATGGCTGACAGGCTGCGCAAAAGCCGCCGAGCCGAGGATGACGCGCGGGAGAAAAAAAGGGAGGAGGATCAACGCAAAAAACTGACCGCGCCCCCCGAGCAGGGCCCGAGGGAGCAGCCGGACGAAAAACGCGAGAGACAGGCGCGGGAGAAGGAGCAGGCCGAGGACGCGGCGCAGGATAAAAAACGCCGGCGCGAGGACATCGCGGAGGATGAGCGCATCGCCGCCCTGAAAAAATCAGGCGTGGACACGGCCAGTGAGGAGAGGGAGAGCCGCGACCGCATTCACCAGCGCCGCCAGCAGGAGAACGCGCAGCGCGCCGCCGCCCGGGAGGCGGCCAGAAAACAGCGCGCAGCCAATCCTTTCGGGGATGAAACATTGGAAGGGGACACGGGAGTCACCAAGTCAGGATTCCCGGAGCCGCCGCCGCAGTTCCCGCCCATGGAGGGCACGCGGCAGGAGCGCCGCCGCGCGATCGAGGATCTGGGCAAGCCGCCGCCCCGCACGGCCCCCGCCGGCGCGCCCGGCGGCACAGGCACAGGCACAGGCACAGGCACAGACACAGGCGCGGACGCCGGCAAGGGCGAGGCCGCCGTGCGAGCGGCCGGCGAATCCCTGTCCCGCAGCACCGCCGCCAACACCGCCGCCACGGACTCCCTGATCCAGTCGCTGGTGGCCGCCATGCGCGGCCAGCAGGCGCAGATGGAGCGGCAGACCACCCGGATCCAGGCGCTGGAGAGCCAGATAAAAGAGGGGCGCTACGGCCGCTGAGCCTCCCCCCCTCCCATCCCCCGTAACCGGTAAACTTTCACCTCCAACCCCAACCCGACCACACACCCATGCCATGGAGCATTTCCCCCGGCGGCACCTTCGCCGCCACCGGCGTCACCCGGTGCACGCGCAGCCTGCAGGCCGGCGGCCGCAGCACCTGCGAGATCACCCTGGCCCGCGACCTCAGCGCCGCCAGCCTGTATGCGGAGGACGACGCGGTGACGGTGACCGGGCCGGGCGGCATCTTTTTCACCGGCGTGGTGGACCGCCCGGCGCGCGCGGCCACCGGCGGCAGCCACGGCCACACGGTGACGCTGGTGACCAAGTGGAAGTGGCTGGAGGAGATCCCCTACACCCAGCCCTTCGCCAGCGGGTCCTCCTCCACGGCCATCCGCAAAAGCTCCGTGGTGCTGGGGCTGGCGGACAACGGGGCCCGGCAGACCACGCAGCAGATCCTCTTCGCCATCCTCGGCTTCGCCAACACGCAGGGCGCGGGCATCACCATCGGCAGCATCCTGCCCGGCGTGACGCTGACGCCGCCCACCATGCAGATGGCGGATGTGACCTGCGCGGAGGCCATCCGCGCGGTGCTGCGCTGGCACCCGGACGCGGTGCTGTCCTTCACCCCGGCGGGGGTGATCAATATCGAGCGGCCGGGCGGCATGACCGCCGTGTCCCGCGCCGTGGGCGGGGCGGCGGGCACCAGCCGGTGCGCGGTGTGGCCCCGGCAGGGCATGGGCCTGCGCGGCGTGGTGGTGCACTACGAGATCACCACCACGGTGGACGGCGTGGACTACCTGCAGATTGTCGACGACACGGCCGGAGCCGTGACGGGCCGCCGGGTGGCGCACTTCACCATCCCTCTGCGCGGAGCCAGCATCATCACCCAGCAGCAGGAGATCGAGACGCTGGACATCCCGGACGGGATCGGGGAGCTGGGGCCGTGGCTCAAGAAGAAGTTCCCGGAGATCGCGGACGGCAATCCGGAGGCGGGGGACCTGACCATCCACAGCTTCACCCAGGAGGTGGCGGCTGATGAGAAGACGGGGCCGGGCGGGGCATTGGAAAACTACCCGCGCGAGCTGATCAAAGGGAGCATCCAGCCGTGGATGTCCGGGGTCAGCGCCGCGCCCGTGCGCATCACCATCAACATCGAGTTCACGGGCAGCGCGGCCACGAAGCCGAAGCTGGCGCGCCTCTTTAACAACCTCTCCCGGCGGGAGGATTTTTACGTGGAGCTGACAGGCACGGACGCGGAGGACCAGACCTACCGCACCGCCGGGGGCAGCGGCGGGGAGGAGGTGCCCGAGGGGCTGGCCGATGCCTTCTTCGAGGCGTTCCAGTCCGTGCCTGACGAGGGGGAATACACGTCCACGGCGGCGGATCCGGATGTGGGCATTTACCCCGGCATGGCGCTGTCGCTGACCGGCAGCGCCACGGTGACGGGATCCCCCGTGCAGAGCACGGTGACGGACGCGCTGACGGGCACGACCACGGTGCGCTTCGGCCCGATGAACCAGGCGCTCTCCCCCTCCGGTTTTCTGGAGGTGCTGCGCGCCGGGCAGCGGCAGCACCCGCTGGTCAATCCCGGCGGGGGCATCCGCACGGACGCGGCCTCCGGAGCGGCCGGCAACACCGTCCACGGGGCCACCGGATCGCGTTGGAAGAACACCGGCCGCAGCTACACCCCGGAGGGCGGGCCCACCCCGTGGCTGTGCGCCCGGACGGCCCCGCTGACGCTGCGCGTGTATCCCGCGCTGATCCTGGACGGGCTGGGCAACATGGTGTGGTGCGTTTACGACGGCGTGGACGCGGAGGCGGAGGCTTATTTTGACATCGCGCTGCCGGCATCCGCCGGGTCCGGCTGGCTGTATCTCCGGTGCGAGGTGGATGACTCCAACGACCTGCACGGGATCATCACCAGTGCGGAGCTGCTGCTGACGGGCACCGAGCCGGACTTTTACCAGCGCTCCGGCAGCCACGTGAACATCCCCGTGTGCGTGGTGGACGTGGGCCCGGTGACCTACACCATGGAGGCGCTGATCGCCTTCCTGTTCGTCCTGCGCCGCTACGGCCCGCCGGGCAGTGAGACATGGGATGTGCAGCCGAGGGGCTGAGCCTTTCAATTCAATCAGATGCAACCATTGCCACAAATTCCTTTTCCCCATGGCCGAGCGTGACTGGCGGCGGTCGCGCGATGCCGTGCGCCGTGCGTATGAGGACGGACTCACGGACCCGACCAGCATCGGTCCGTGGAAACCGGTCATCTGGGGGAACCGGGAGTGGAGGCACTGGAAAAAGTTCAGCGCCATCACCCTGGACATCGCGGAGAGCATGACCCACACGCTGGTGATCGAGCGCGGGCCGGATGCGGGCACGGGCCCCCGCTCCCGGCAGGTGGATGTGCGCACGCGGACGACGCATTTCAGCGCGTCGGTGCCCTATGCCGATGTGTGGCGGGGGCAGTCCCCGGTGCCGCCGGGCATGAGCCAGTGGTGGCACGGCAGCGTGACGCCCTGGGGGGAGGGGCTCTACGACGCCGGCGGCCAGTTCTCCATCCTGGGCACGGTGGTGCAGACGGACAAGCTCGTCTCCACCTTCCACCCGGCGGACGGCGGAGACTCCAGCACCAGCGTCATCAATGACGTCACGACCACCAACGAGACCAGCGTGGTGATGAGCTACAGCACCGACCCCGCGGACCTCGCGGGGCTGGCCACCCCCTGCCGCATGACGGCGGGGCAGAGCCTGCACGGCCCGCTCGAATCCTATTTCCATGACTACGCCACCGGCGCGGTCGTGCCCTTCCCCCCGGAGCATGATCCGGACGGGGCCGTGGGAGCGGAGCTGTATTACACGGACACGGCGCTGGCCAGTCTGGCGGCCGGGTCGTGGGCCTCGGGGATGGTGCTGACCTCCGGCGGGGCGGGCGGCACCTTCGGCCCCAACCTCACCGGCGACGACAACGGCGACATGTGGGAGGAGAGCTACACGCGGGGCGGCCTGCTCACGCTGGGCATCGGCTGACGGCGGCCGTCCCTTCCTCCTCACGCCGCCTTTTTCCGCCGCGCGCCGGCCGCCGCCGCGCGCTCCTCCTCCGGGGAGCGCGGGCGGATGATCAGCTCCCCGAAGACGGCGCGCGCCGCATTTTTGGCCAGCCCGTTGCGGGTGGTGACGGGGGTGAGGTGGTGCCGGCCGAAGAGCGCGCGGTTGAACGCGCTGTCATCCACCGTCAGCAGCCAGGTGCCGCGCAGGCCGTCCAGGGCGGCGGCCAGCTCCTCCATGTCCGCCTCCCGCCAGCCGCGGTAGATGTGCGTGTCCGCCGCGAGGTAGGGAGGATCAAGGAAAAACAGGGTGCCCGGCGAATCGTAGAGGCTGACGCACCGCTGCCACGGCAGGTGCTCCACCGCCACCCGGTCCAGCCGGGCATTCAGCGCGCGCAGGGCGCTGACCACATTGGCCCGGCTGGAGACGCCGGGGGACGTGCGGCTGACGGCGAAGGTGGAGTGGTTCCCCGCGAAGCTGCACCGGTTCACGGCCAGGAAGCGGGCCGCCCGCTGCAGATCGGTCAGCCCCGGCTGGGCCTTCATGTCCGCCAGATTGCTCCGGGAGCCGAGGATGAACTCAAACTCCCCGATCAGGGCCTCCAGGTGGAACTGCGCGCAGCGGTAGAGGGCCACCAGGTCGCCGTTGAGGTCATTGACCACCTCCGCCCGGTGCCGCTCCTTGGCCAGCAGCAGCGCCAGCCCGCCCGCGAAGGGCTCACAGTAGAGCGTGCGGGAGTGGTCGATCAGGGGGAGCAGCTGGGGCAGCATCCGGCGCTTTCCGCCGGGCCACCGCAGCACCGGCGCGGTGCGTGGGGCATCGTTCATTCCCGCCCACAGACACCGCCCGGCCGCCAATATTCAAACACCCGTGAAACAGGTGATGAACGGCCGTTTAAACCCCCGTTTCACGCTCCCGGAGGACTTTTTACAAAACTGACGCAAATTTTTACAAAACCGCGCGCCAATATTCTCGGATCCACCGCCGGATGAATGGCTCCCTCCCTCTCGCCGGGCTCCATTTCCGTAAGACCGTCGATTTCCCCGCCGGTGGCCGCCGCCCGGGTGTCGAAGAATTTCTCCAGCAGCTTCCGGGATTTCCGGTCCTCCAGCAGGTGCGGCAGCAGCAGGGAGGCAAAACGCCCGCTGCCGCCCATCCAGTCCCGGGCATAGACCCGCACCAGCCGCGCGCCGAGCCAGGCGTCGCCGTCCGTCCGGTCATCCACCGGGCCCGCCAGCGATCCCCGCTCCAGGCGCCAGAGGATTTCATAGATCCGCATGTAAAGTTTCCACACCGCGCCGCTGTCCCCGTTTTTGGAATTCTCCTTCCCGGTGATGCGCCGGTAAACCTCGCCCATCCGCAGATTCGAACCGCGCTGAAGACGGTCGTTGATGAGCAGATCGGTGTAAAGATTCGCCACCACCGGCGCGTGATGCTCCACCGTCGGCAGCCCCCATCTCATGCGCGACAGCATGCGCCCGTGATCCGTCAGATTCGCCGGCGCCAGGACATGGTGCCCGATCTCATGCGCCAGAATTTCCAAAGCGAAATCCTCCACCCCGCAGGCCACGACCTCCGGCAGACTCACCACCACCGCCTGATCCACCAGCCGGATCATCGCGAAACTGCCGGTCAGTCCCTCGCGTCCGGCCTCACTGACCTCCAGACACAGCATCGGCGGACTGAGCCGGGTGAAGCGGCTCCAGGTCTCCAGAGCGGCCGGCCATTGCTCCATCCACTGCCGCTGAAGTGTTTCCAGTTTCATCACGAAAGCGGACCGGTGGATTCCGGCAGCGAATACAGCAGCACGGCATGCGTCAGTGCTCCCGTGACCGCCACCGTGTGATCCAGGCGGGCCACACTGGTGACCTGGCCAATGTCCGGCGGGATTTGAATGCCGTCGGGAACCCGGGGCACCTGCGGCAAAGCGGCCGACAGCTCCTCCGGCGTGGCCCGGTGAAAAGTCGCGCCAAACGCGTCCGCCGTCAGCAGCCAGCCGTCCGCGCCGCTGCGCGCGAACACCTGGCTGTTGGCCGTCACCAGACGGGGCGGTTCGGCGAACAGTCCTCCAAATCCCCGGAAGGCCCCCGTCCGCAGCCTCAGGCGCGGCTTTCCGTCAATCACCACCCCGCCGCCCTCCCAGCGGCTTTGAATCAGCCGCCGCCGCAATTCCGGCCAGGAGGATTCCACCGACTCCAGCGCCGTCAGCGCCAGTTTTTCCTCCAGCCCCTCCGCCGCGGCGAGGGCGCTTTCCCGGTAATGCGCCAGCCCGCTGCGCCACGCCGCCAGCTGGCCGGCGCGCAGAAGCTCCTCCGCATTCCCCGCCAGCGGAATCAGCCGCTCCATCAGCCGCAGCCACTGGTCCGGCCGCGCTCCCGGCGTCATCGCCAGCTGATGCGCACCATTGCTCAAAGCTCCGATCAGCAGCCGGGGCGACTCCGCCACCAGGGCCGCCGCCGGCACCAGCAGCCGTTCCCAAACCTGATCCGTCCACGGATGCCGCGCCTCCGGCCCCGCCAGCCGCTGCGCCACCAGCTCCAGCCCCGCCTCATAAGCCCCCACCGCCGTTTCCGTCAGCAGACCGGGCCGGACACCCTCCACCGCCCGCACCAGCGGATCCGCGCGGCTTCCGAGAAAGGCGGAAAAAGCCGCGCCCTCCAGAGCCGGAAACTGCTTTTTGGCCATGGCGAACCGGGCATTGAACTCCTCACGGCCTGACTTCAGGACCTGGACAAAAGCATCGCTCAGCATGACGGGGAAGTGCCGGAGGGGAAACGTTTCAGAGGTCAGCGGGTGCGGAGCCAGCGCAGGTAATTCGTGTAGCGCTGGTGCAGGTATTTGAGATTCAGAAGATCATCATAGAGGTGCCCGTAAAGCTTGTGGCCCTTGGACCACTCCGTGATGAGGCGCTCGATTCCCACCATCCTCCCGCGCACCTCGGACTCCGTCACGCCATCCAGGCCGAGCCGGAATTCCTCCGAGAGACGGGCCACGGGATCCTCCCGGTCCAAGTTCAGGCGGTCGTACTCCGCGCAGCTGAGATCAAAAACCCGCCGCAGCCAGCTCACGCGGTCGGAACGGAAGGCGGTGTTGCCCGACCCCTCGAAAAACGGCGCGTCCACGTCCTGCGTCAGCTTGTCGAAGAGCACAAAAGGCAGAATCTGCCGCAAATCCTCCAGCTCCACCGCCGGATTTCCCCGGAAATAAGCGATGGCTTTGGCGAAATGAATCAGCGTCATCAGCGCCCGCACGGAAATGCCGTTGCGCGTCTGGCAGCCCAGATCCTTCACCTTGTCCCGGCCCGTGTCCCTCGCCGTCAGCGCCGCCCACTCCACTCCGGCCAGACGGGCGGTGTCCTTGGTCTTGTATTCAAACTGGTCGCCCGCCACCTCGCAGAACTCGAACTGGCTCGTGAAGAACTCCAGCCGCCGCCGCGCCTCGGGAGGCAGCGCGACGGCGCGGATCTCGTCCTGCATGCGGTCCACCTCCGACTCCGTGAAAATAATCTGCCGGGGCACCACCTCCTCCGGCCGGATTTTTTCCTCAATCCGCGTCACCAGATCGTCGAGGAAACGCGGATTGAAGGCCAGCGCCTGCACCACCACGTCGATGCGGTCCCTCAGGGCCTCGATCACCTGATAGGTGCCGCCGCCCTGGTCATCATTCGCCGTCAGAAACCACGCCGCGTCCGGGCATTCGTGGATGTGATCCAGAATCTCCGCGTAATTGTCGCCCATCACCGTCAGCAGCGCGCTCTGGGTGCGCGTGGGAATGCGGTTGTACTCATCGATAATTTTGACCCGCATGTCCAGCCAGCCGCGCCAGGCGATGCGGATGTCCTTCAGGTCCTGCGCCTTCACCAGATCCGCGGGCAGAGGATTCCCCAGAAGATCGGCGATGGTCATCTGCGGATGCCCGTGCAGCATCGCCCGGCGCACCTCCTTCACGGGATAGCCGCCCAGCACCCCCATGAGCAGCGCGCTGGCGGTTTTCCCCCGGCCAGGCCCTCCGATGAACAGGCACTTCCGCCGGGTGGCGAAGGTCAGCAGCGGCAGCAGGACAAAGCTGGAGTAACTCTGCGCCGACGGCAGTGTCAGGCGGCTTTTGGAGTCGCCCAGCACAAACGAGGGCGGGGGCTCCGCGTTGTACTCCACATCATAGTGCGGGCTGATGATGGCCGTGTTGACGATCCAGAAATACGCCTGCCGGAGTTTTTCATCCAGCGCCGGGCCGCCATCCGCGCCGGGGGACTCCATCCCGCTGACCGGCCCCCGGTAAAGATCCGCCACATCGAACTGCCGGGCGGCCGGAGCCGCGTGGGGATTGGTCGGAGCCTGGGACAACCGCTGGAACAAATCTCGCAAAGCCATGCCTGAACAATAAGAAGTTGACCGCCACGGGACACGGTCCGCAGCCAGGCCGCAATCAGGATTGCAGGCAACGTTTCAGAGCTTGCGCTTGAAGGGCGAGAAGAAGCGCTAGTGGTTAATTGCAATCCGCTGGGCGCAGTTCTGGCAGCGTCTCGACCGCCAGGGATACTGATGAAAAACCGCCCGCCCGGCCCGCCCGCAAGCTGTCCGCCGCTAAATCCCCAACATCACTAACGGGTCACACCCGTTCGGATTGAGGATTTGTGCTGATTATGTATAAGAAATTTATACTGTTAATTTTAACGCGTCCATTCGAGGGGGAGGCTCCGGGAGAATAGATTGGTTCCGGCTACAGGATACCGTTACATCCGTTCACTGAAATGAAATTGAAAAAATCAAAACTCCGAGCGTCTGCGGCAGCTGTATGCGGGATATTGATTCTTTCCGCCGCTCCAGGGCTTTCAGCGGAAACCCGGCAGACTTGGAATCCCGAAAAAGCGGCCCGGTGGCTCGATCACCGGGCGGAAACCTGGCTGGCGGCCATCGCCGTTGGCCGCGCGCCTGGATATTACGGAAAGGAACCCCAAGTTTCCCCGGCGGTGGAAAAACAGGTGGAGCTTCTCCGGGGCTGGCTGAAAAAAAGCCGCAATCCGGACAACCTCTTCGGCGAGGCCTGGCTGCCGCAGGCTTCCATTCATCTTGACGGACTTCTCACGGATGAGGAAAAAACGGTGGTCGTCGCCAAACTCAAAGCCGCCCAGAATCAGGATGGCGGGGACAAAGGCAGCTGGACACTCCACAATCTCAACAAGTGGAAATACAGCGGGGCCGCCCCTCCGGAAAAGCCTCGCAATCTCAATCCTGAGGCCTTTAAGCCGGAAGGATACTCCACCGGCCTCATGACCTGCTCCCTCCTTGATGCGGGCGTTCCGGCCACGGATCCCGTGATTACGTCCGCTGCCCAGTGGCTGACCGCTCATCAGCGCGGGGATGGTTCGTGGCGGGCTTACTCGCTGAATGAGAATCGCGATGTGAGGCCACGGATCCCGCCTTCTGGTGGATGTCCGACGAAGCCACCGCCTGGGCTGCCCTGGCTCTGACCCGCGCCGCGAATGGCCAGTGAATCCGACAGGGCCGGGTTTGCGGGATGATCATTGGGAAACACAAAAGAGCCCGCTCCGGCTGCCGCCGGCCAAGCCCTCCGGCATCCGGTTCCGCAACCGGCACACGACTTGAATCCCCTGTTCCGGCGCCAGTCACGGTGCCGGAGCAAAATTCCCTCCCGCACCAATACATCCATCCATTATGAACTCCATCCGATCCCTTCGCGCTCTCCTTGCCGCCGGTTGTCTGCTTGCTCCCCTCAGTGCCCCCGCGGGCCATCACGGCGACACCGCGCTGGCCAGGGAGCATCCCCAGTTTGACACCCAGGATATTTTCGCCTTCCCGGCACCGGAAGGTAAAAAGACCGTCTTTGCGCTGACCTTTAATCCCAAAGGCAAGGCCGGCGACGCTGCGACTTTCGGCGCCAAAGGACTCTACAACATCCACATCGGGGCGGACGCCAACCTCAGCAAGGGGCTCACTTTCACGGTGACCTACAAGGGAACGCATGTCCATGTCTACGAAAGCTCCAGCGCTTTTCCAGAAATGAGCAAAAAAGGAACGCTCATCGGTGAAACCGAAATCGGGAAACCGCAAACGCTGAAAAACGGGATGCGTGTCTGGACGGCCACTGTACAGGATCCTTTCCCAGGCAACGGGGCGGGCATCGGGCTTTTGAAAAAGGCGGCGGCGGAGGGGAAATTCGACGCCGACGCTTTCGCCACGCCGGGCAACTTGTTCGCCAAGGGTGTTTCCGGCGGCATTGTGCTGGAGGTGCCCAATTCCCTGCTTCCGGAAAAAATCCACTACTGCGCGAGCACGGCAGCGGAGATCGAGCCCGGACATTGGCACAGAATCAACCGCATCGGTCACGTGCTTCTGCCCCATCTCTATCTCGCTGATGAGCAGCAGAAGGAAATTCAGGATTCCTCCGACATCTCAACTGATCTGGAGAGAAAGTCCAAAGTCGTGGCGGTTATCGAAAAATACACAGCCCTGGCCGGAGCGCAAAAAGACCCGAAGGCCTACGCCGAGGCCTGGGCCGCCCGGATCCTGCCGGACAGCGTTCCCTACACCGTGGGCACTCCTGCGGCCTACAAGCTTCCCGACCTCAATGGCCGCGCTCTCAGTGACAATGCCATGGATACGGCTGTGGAAATTCTCGTCGGCAAGCCGTTCCCGGCGAACTCCGGTGAGCCCGATAAATTCACGAAGGAGTTCCCTTCCTCCTTGAGGCCAAATAATGGACTCCGCGCCGCCCCGGCTTGGTTGGATTTGCAAATTTGTAAAAATCCGATAGGCCGGGGCGGGCGGTTCCCAGGGTGGCTCTATATGGGCTCGATCCTGTGCCGTGGGGCTTCCAAGGAGAATAGCCATGAATCCCAAGCGTTATAAAAGGAGGCGGGAATGAGCGAAAGCGCGCCGCCGGCCAGACCGCAGTTTTACGCGGTGATCCCGGCGGCGGGCCATGCCCGACGCATGGTCGGGAATAAGTTAGGGATTCCGTGGAGAAACGGATGCACGGTGCTGGAAAACGTGCTCACGGCATGGCGGGAAAGTTGTGTCAAAAAGTGGATCGTGGTGATCCGCGCGGAGGATGCGCGTACGGCGGAGGTATGCCGGTCGCAAGGGGCCGAAGTGTGCCTGCTGCCGAGCGAGACGCCGGATATGAAAGCCACTGTGCAGGCCGGACTGCACTGGTTGGAGCAAGAACATGCGCCGGGAGAGGAGGATTTCTGTTTCATCGCGCCGGCGGATCTGCCCCGTCTTGGGGAAGCATTGATTAATACCGTGGCTGCCGCTGCGATGCCAGGCCGGCTGATCGCACCGCTTTTTGGTGACCGCCACGGGCATCCGCTCTGTCTGTCCTGGCAACTGGTTCCGCTGGTGCATGCTCTGGAGAGGGACGAGGGCTTGGACACTCTTTTCCGCCGTTGTGAGGTGCATGCGGTGGCTATGCCGGCGGAGGCGAGGGTGCGTGACATGGATACCCGTGCGGAATATCTCAGGGAGCTTGGCCTTCCGGACAATGAGAGGCCGGAATCTTCGGTTCACGGATCATGAACGGGGGGAAAGCGAGTTCGGGGAAACGGGAGGGGTGTCAGGGGTCGTTTTCCAGCAGGATGCGGAGCACTTCCTCGATGCCTTCCGGGTGCTGGTGGGCGCCGTGGGAAGAAGGAATGATTTTCTCAGAAACCGCTCCCTTACAGTAAGATCACGGGGCATGCCGACACGAAGACAAATCAGATCTATAGTCGTGCCACTGCGGCGGAGAGTCCATGGGGTGTGACCGGTTAGTGATGTGGCTCCTAAAAAAATCGCGCGCTGGTGGAAGCC
>JAZKFB010000002.1:13289-115888 GCA_040386695.1 Verrucomicrobiota bacterium | reverse complement strand
GAAGGCCCATGGCGCGCAGCTGATTCCGTGCCGAACACTCTTGGCTTCCAGCCTGTCACTGCGGATCCTGCGAAAAACCGGGCCGGGGAACTCCGCCGCGATGCCGGCGTCTCCAAAGAGAGGTCATTCCCCCGGTTTTGGCGGGCCGTACTGCCTCAGCATTCCATCTTTATAAGTGACCGCGATGGATTCCCATTTCTCCATCTGTCCGGCATCAAAAATCTTACTGTAAAACTGCCGCCTCCGCTCATTGTCCGCGTCCTTCTGCACGGACAGGGAATCGATATCCACCACATTGGCAAAATCCGCATAAGTGTCCTCCATATACAGCTGGGACAGGTGCGGGAAGAGCTGATCCTTCTGCTCACGGGAAAGATCGAGGGTGCTGGCAATGAATCCCATCTCCCCATTGGTGATCGATTCCACCGAATCCGCCCGGGCGTCCGCATCGTGCTTCAGCCAGACCGCCTGCTGCTCCTCGGGGAGATTGGCCAGCACTTCGGGGGGAAGATCCTGCCGGTAAGCCATGTTCAGGCGGTAATCCTTTGGATCCCTGGGAGTTTTCAGAGCTGCGGCCAGCACCGCCTCCTGATGGCTCTGATGCCAGATCGTCACCGCCGTGGCCTGATCGGGATTGAGCGCCAGCTTTTCCGTCAGTTTTTCAACCTTGGCCGCCACCGCCGCTTTGATGGATTCCCGCCGTGACGCGATGATTTTTTCCCGGGCCTTGTCCGTTGATTCCGGGATCGCCGCTTTTGAATCCCTGCCGGCTTCCGCCCGGGGCGGGGTTTCCGCCGCAGCCTTCGCCGCCAGCCTGGCTTTGAGCTGGGCCACCTCCTGGGTGAGCGCCCGCACTTTCGCGTCGGAAAAAGCGACCACGCCGGGCTTTGCCGCCGCTGCCGGCGCCGGCTCCGCGGCCGGGCGCAGGATCACAAACGACATCAACGCGCCCAGCACACCCGCCGACAGCGCAATCAAGGTTATTTTCATAAGCGCGGAAATTGGAGCTTCATCCGGCTCCTGTCAAACTTAAGCGGTCAGGTCAACTCCCTGTGCCCCAATGCCGCGCGCCTTTTCCTATCAATTTTCCGTGAGCGCCTTGCGCCCTTGCGCCTCCCGGCGCTCCTGAACTGCGGATGAAAAAGGTTTGCATTCGCGGCGCTTCCGCTATCTTCGCGCCCCTATGGAAATCCAAGTAGCAACTCTTTGTGACTCGGCCATGGACTACAACTCCAAGTTGTGCGTCCTCGGCACCTTCGACACCATCGGCTCCCGCGCCGTGCCCATCGTGCATCCCCAGGCCGCTCTGGCGCTGCGCATCTGCTTCCGCGCCGCGGACGAGGGCAGCCACAAGCTGGCCATCCGCATGATCAATGAGGACGGCACCGACATCATGCAGCCCCTGGAGGCCGCCATCGACATCGCCCTGCCTGAAGGCGCGGATTTCCTCACCCGGAACATGATCCTCAATTTCCAGCCCCTGCGCTTTGAAAAAGCCGGCACCTACTCCTTCGAAGTCGCCATCGGCGGCCAGGTGCTCGCCTCCGTTCCCCTCCGTGTCATCGTCGTGGAAGAACAGGCCCAGGCCTGATTTTCAGCCCCTGCTCCCCCGAATTTTCCCAAAACCGGCCCCGGCGCTTCCGAGGGCCGGTTTTTTTGTTGAATGGCGGTTCCCGGCACGGATCCGATTCCGGCTGTTCAATCCGTGTCCGCCTTCAGAGGCTCGACTCAAATCTCATCCTCCTGGAAATCCTCCTGCCAGGATTTCACCGGCCGGGGGAGGTTTTCACGCCAGGCCCGGGCATTGGCCACCGCTTCCGCAAGCCAGGGAAGTTTTTCCCGCGCCCGGGGAGTCACCGGACCGGTGAGAGCATCGATGATGGTCGCGGCCCCATCGGCATCGCGCATGACATTGCGGTGATGCAGATCCGCCACCAGCCAGGCCTGGCCGTCCACGAAACCCACGACCACTGACTCCCGCAGTTCGGGTCCGCGGCAGATTTCCGCCCTGACAGCATTGACCGCGGCGGTCCGGTCCGTCTCAAAAAGCCGGTAAGCGTCGGTCTCGGGGCGGCCGGGAGTGTTATAAGACTGGGAAAAGGCATAAGCCTGCTTCACGATCAGAAAATTGCCCATGTCATCCAGCCCGACGATCTCTGTGGAGTGAGCGCCCAGGTTGTGAAGCACCTGGATTTTTTCCATGGTGTCCATCAGGGTGGCATCGCTGTGGCGCAGTTCATAACCGCCCGTCTCCCCGGGCTCGAAAATAATCTTCTTGCCCAGCCCGCCGTGCGCCCTCACATCGAACAGTTTATAAACCATTCCCGACTCCCGGTGCCAGTAGGGGGCGGCCTCGGCGCCCGGAGCCATCGGAATCAGGGAAGCCGGGCAGCGCAGCCCCTCCTCCTCCCGGGCAAAACCCCAGTCCGCGAGCGGAATCAGAGGGACCTGCCATTCCCGTGATTGTCGGGCAAAAGCGGCTGCCCAAACATCAAACGAAACCGATTGACCGGGTGGAGTGTGTTGAGATAACGCCAGGATGCCGCGCGCTCGGTGACGGTTAAGGGCTGCACAAGCGGCTCGGCCGGCAGCTGTGAGAACAGGTCGGCTGATGGCGGTGGGCAGTCCCGTGAGGAAGTCGATCTGGAGTTGTCCGGCATGGAGTTCATTCGGCATTCTGTGATTGGGAGGCACTTGAAGGCAGCAGACAAGGATGCTCCGCCATGGACAGCGGCGCGCAACCGGTCGCGGAGGAAATTCTCCCCGGGCCCCTGATTCAGGGTTCCGCAGCCTCCCTCATGCCCGGTCCTCAGCTGGAAAACATTTGCCGAAATCTGAAAATTTCAGTTGCCGCCGCTGCAATCGGGTGCGATGTCGCGGCTCGCTTTTTGGCGCAAATGCTCATGTGGCGGAATTGGTAGACGCGCTGGATTCAGGATCCAGTGAGTAACATCGTGGAGGTTCGAGTCCTCTCGTGAGCACCAAATTTTCCGGCCGGCGGCGTGAGGGGCGTCCCTTTCACCATGCAGGATCCGGTATTTGTCAAAGACGCCTTCGCGAGGATCGCCCGCCGTTACATGGTGACCAATCATGTGCTCTCCCTGGGCACGGATATTCTCTGGCGGCGGAAAACAGCCCGGCTGGTGGCGGATTTGAAACCTTCCATCCTGCTGGACCTCGCGACTGGAACCGGCGACCTGGCGGAGGCGATTTTCAAAGCCGTGCCCGGAGTGCGGCTCACCGGCGCGGATTTCAGCGCCCCGATGCTGGAAATCGCGAAAAAACGGAACCTTCCGGGGACGGAATGGCTGGTGGCGGATGCCATGGCGCTGCCGTTCGCGGACGGGACCTACGATGCGGTCACCGTCGCTTTCGGACTGCGGAACATGGCGGACTGGCCGGCGGCGGTGCGGGAGATGTCCCGCGTGCTGCGGCCCGGCGGGCATCTGGTGGTGCTGGATTTTTCCCTGCCGGCGCTGCCCGGATTCCGCGGCGCCTACCGCTTTTATCTGCACCGAATCCTGCCGAAACTCGCCGGTCTGCTCACCGGCCAGCGGGAGGCCTACGAATACCTTTCGGGGACCATTGAGCGCTTTCCCAGCGGGGAGGACATGATCCGCATGCTCCGCGCCAACGGGTTCGCCAACGGGCGGGCGATTCCTCTCAGCGGCGGCATCGCCTCGCTGTATGTGGCGCAAAAACCGGACGGAGCGGCGCTTTCCGGCTGACCGTTTTTGCCGGAAGACAAGCCGGTGAAAGCGGTTATCATCACTCCCCCTTGTCCTGCTCCCGTCCAATACCCCTGCCCCGCACGCTGCCGGCTCTCCTGTTTCTGCTGGCGGCCTCCCTTTTCTGCGCCGTCAACGCCCCGGCGGCTCCGGCGGTCAAGCTGCCGGCGGTGGCCACCCCCAAGGTGGAATGGACGCCGGTTTATTACAAAGGCCGGTCGTATGTGCCTCTGGATCAGGTTGCCGCGTATTACGATCTCAGGATCCCGGAGGTCTGGAACAAAGCCTTCGCCCTGCGCCGGGAGAAGCTCAGCATCGAACTCGCCCTCGGGGAAAAGCGGGTGCGGCTCAACGGCTGGACGTTCTTTTTCAGCTTCCCGGTCGTGAAGCAGCCGGAGAAGGTTCCCATGATTTCGGTCTTCGACGTGCGCAATGTGCTCGACCCGATTCTGCGGCCCACGGACCGGCGCGATCCCGCGATTCTGCGCACCGTCATCATCGATCCGGCGGGCGGAGGGCGGGATCCCGGCATTCAATCGCAGGCCATTGATGAGAAGGAACTCACCCTGGAGCTGGCCAAAGTGCTGGCCACCCTGCTGAAAAACAACGGCTACAAGGTCGTGCTGACCCGCGAAACGGACAAGCTGGTGCTTCCCGCCGCGCGGGTCCGGATGGCGAATGAAGTCACGGAGGAATCCGTTTACCTCAATCTCCGGGCCGCCACCAGCAGCGCCTCCGCCACCAAGGGCTTCGAATGCTCCACCCTGCCCCCCGCCGGCACTCCGGCCACGAATGAGTCGGATAGCCCGGACATTGATAAACGGTTTTTCGCCGGCAATATCAGCGACCGCGAAAGCCTGGCCCTGGCCACCACCGTGCAGAACAGCGTGGTCAGCGAGGCCTCGACCATTGATCTCGGCGTGCGCCGGGTGCGGGTGGATGAACTGCGGGACCTGCGCATGCCCGCCATTTCCTGCAAACTGGGTTACCTTTCCAACAAGGACGAGGCGAAAAAGCTGGCCAGCAGGGACTACCGCGACCAGCTGGCCCTGGCCATCCTGCACGGCGTGGACCGCTATGCCGGCTTTCTCCGGCGGGATCTGGTCCAGCGGGCGGAGGAGGACCGCAAACGCCCTCTCCGCTTTGGGCCGGTCACGGTGAAGGAGGAAATCGCCGGAATGAAAACGGCGACGGAAACCGTCAATCCGGACCGCTCGGAGGCGGAAAAACCGACGGCCGGGGGGACTCCTGCGGAACCCCCCGAAGAGGAGAAGGAGAAGCCGGATGCCCTTCCGCCTTCCCAGCCCCAGCCTCCGGTTCAACCTCCATCGGAGGAATCAAAATCAGCTGCGGAACAAAACCCGGTGAAGCCGGCAGCCGATAAACCGGCGGAGGAAAGCGCGCCGCAGGATGAGGGAAAACCACCTGTTCCAGCCACTGCAGCCGACCTGGAAATCAACCCAGCGGCAGAACCGGCGCCACCATCGGCACCGGCACCAGGATCCCAGGCGGAGGCGGAGACCGAAAAAAGCACTTCCGGAGAAAAATCATCTCCCGAAAAACCATCCGGCACCGCACCGGGAGCTGATCCGCCAAAGCCGGACGGGGAAAATCCCGCACCGGCGTCTTCCGGGGAGGCAAAACCACAAAACACCCAACCGGAGGAGGAAAAGCCCGCTTCCCCCGCGCCGGAGAAATCCGGCCCGGAGTCTGAAAATTCCGAACCCGGCAAGCCGGCAGCCGATAAACCGGATAAAAAGGAGGAGCCCCGGGAGGAACCCGCCATTAAAAGGAAATCCTCCGGAAAAAAATCCTCCTCCAAAAAAACCGCCCGTAAAAGAAGCCCCGGGGAGGAGCCGTGGGGAAAAAAAGCTCCTCCAAAACGGTCTCCAGTCAAAAAACCAGTTTCGAAGCCCGCTGAAAAGCCGATCCCGGCGAAACCGGCAGCCCCGGCTTCCCCTGGAGACCGCATCACTCTGCGGCTGCCCATTGTCGCTTCCGGGGTGGGGAATATTGACCGTTCGCAGGTGGAGCTGCAGATTTTCCTGTTTGAATCCGTCAATGACGGTGAAATCGACCTCACCACCTCCAACCCGCCGGAAACAAAATGGATTTCGGTGCTTCCCGACTGGAAAGCGGGGGTGCCGGAATGGTTTCAGGTCTCCTATCTGCGCCCGCCGTTCAATACACTGGAGGAGAAACAGTATGGAAAGCGCAGTTATTACGGTTACGTGGCCCGGCTCATCTACGCCGGGCGTCTCATGGACGAAACCGCCTACCCGCCTAATCTGAACCGCTGCCTGTATTACTTCACTCCGGTTTTCCCCCGGCGGTAAGGCGGAACGGAGCGAAGCCTGCCGCCCCGCCGCCGCAGCCTGGCCACAAAAAAGACCACGCCCGGAGGCGTGGTCCTGAATTTTGATTTTTGTCCCGCCGGCTCAGGCGGCTGTTCAACGGCCAGGTGTCCTCAAAAAGCGATACGCACTCCGGCGCGGACGACCGTGTAATTCTGATCGTCGGGAGCCCAGGTGTAGCGGCCATCACCGAAAATGCCGAAGCAGCGGGTGAAACGCCAGTCCACCCCGGCCCCCACATGACCAATGCCCCGGGTGTCCCCGTCATTCGCCTGAATCCCGCCACCCGCAAAAAGGTAGGGAGCGAGGCAGATGCTGTCGATCGGCAGGCGCAGAACCAGGCTGCTGGTGAAAATACCCAGGTCGTCACCAACGGCTGCCCAGGCGGCGTCCACTTCAATCCCCACGTGTCTGGAGAAGAAATAGTCCAGTGCCAGACCCGCGCCCATGCCATCATCAAAGTGTCCGCCGCCATCGGGCAGGACTCCTGCCGCATAAATGCTCACGAAGGCGGTGTTGTCCTTGAAGCATTCGCAGATGGTGGGCACATTGATCACAGCGGGCGGCTGCATCGGACCAGCGGGGCTGCTGACGTATTCAGTGCCGGCCTGGGCGGCGGCAAGCATCAGGGAACTGGCGAGGATGGTAAGGATGGAATGATTTTTCATAAAGGTTTCACAATTGAAAACCCGCGTTTACCGCAGATCCCCCCACCTCCACAAGTATTTTCTCATTCATGAATGAGAAATATTCATATCCCATGATCCTCAAAGGATTGCATGGACCGATCACCGCCAGAAACGCGGTTTTTATTCCCGGGCCGCCACTCCCTTCCCGCCTATCCGTTTGGCTTTGGAAGCCGCCTCTGAAAGCGCGGGCTCTTCTCAAGAAAAAACCCCTCAACCGTGAGATTGAGGGGTTTGGGAAATGGTTGCGGAAGATGGATTTGAACCAACGACCTTCAGGTTATGAGCCTGACGAGCTACCGGACTGCTCTATCCCGCATGAATATCCTACACGCGGAGGCCACTGATGCAAGTCTTTTCTGAATTTCAGGACACATTGCTGCTCTTCGACTTCCTCTGCCGGTCTTCAGGCCATGATGAAAATGAGTCGTCACCGCCTAAACCGCCGGACGGGTTCGCTTTTCAAATGAAGCCGCTTCAGAAACACGGGGAAATTGGGGCTGGGAATCAGGGATTGGCGGATGACTCCGTACGGACCTGAAAAATGAACTGCCGGGCTGCGGATGAAGCGGATAATCACGGCTGTTACGGCCGGAACGGTTTCCCTGCCGACGCCATCGATCTTCCGGATATCCGTGTGTATCCGTAAAATCCGTGTCATCCATGGCGCGTTTTCGGGAATTCAGGTTCAAAGTCCTCCCGCTGAACCGTATCCGCCGCTGTTTTTGCTCCCTTACCCTCCATGCCTCCGTCCTCTCCCCGCCTCACCTCCTTTTCCGCCGCCCTGGCTCTGGTGGCCGGAAGCATGATCGGCACCGGGGTTTACACCACCCTGGGCTATCAGGTCGCGGGCCTGCCTTCAGGGTTTCCCGTGATGCTGATCTGGCTGCTGGGCGGCATTCTGTCCGCGTTCGGGGCGGTGAATTATGCCGAACTCACCTGCGCCCTGCCGCGTTCCGGCGGGGAATATCATCTGCTGGGACGGGTGTTTCATCCGGCGGCGGGGTTTCTGAGCGGCTGGAT
The DNA here is from genome assembly GCA_040386695.1 of Verrucomicrobiota bacterium. Taxonomy (GTDB): domain Bacteria; phylum Verrucomicrobiota; class Verrucomicrobiia; order Verrucomicrobiales; family V1-33; genus CAIZWU01. The sequence goes on along the minus strand of JAZKFB010000002.1, from coordinate 108,097 downwards.
CTCCATCACCGTCGGATTTCCCGCTCCCGTGGCTCTGTGCTCCGTTTTTTTCGCCCAGTACACCATGAGCGCCACCGGCTGGGGCGCGGACTCGCCGCAAATGACGCTTTATGCTCTGGCTCTGGGGGTGATCGTCCTTGCCACCGCCCTGCACCTCGTGTCCGTGCGGGCCAGCGGCCGGGCGCAGACGGCGCTGACGGTGGTGAAAATCCTGCTGATCCTGTTTCTCGCGGTTTCCGGATTTCTGGTGCAGGAGCCGCAGAACATCAGTTTTCTGCCGAAACCCGGCGACGGCAGCCTGATGATCAAAGGAACTTTCGCTGTGGGCATCATGTATGTGCTTTACGCCTACACCGGCTGGAATTCAGCCTGTTACATCGCCGGAGAGCTGAAAAACCCCGCCCGTGACATTCCGCGGGCGCTGCTTTGGGGCACGGGACTGGTGACGCTGCTTTATGTCGGGCTGAATGCCGCCTTTTTATACAGCACCCCGATTCCGGCGCTCGCCGGCAAGGCGGATGTGGGTTATGTGGCCGCTTCCCATATTTTCGGGGAGAATGGCGGAAAGCTGATCGCGGGCTGCATCGCCGCCGGGCTGGTCTCCACCATCAGCGGCATGCTGTGGGCGGGATCGCGCGTGGCCCAGATGATGGGCCAGGATCACCCGCTGCTGGCACCCATGGCCCGGGTCACTCAAACCGGAGTTCCCTGGCTGGCCCTTCTGGTTCAGACTCTTATCGCGGTTTTGTTCGTGATGGTGCTGGATGCGAACCAGATCATGCTCTGCACCCAGTTCTCCCTCCAGCTGGTGATGGTGCTCACCGTTTTCGGCGTCCTTTATCTGCGCCGGAAGGAGCCGCTGCTGCCGCGCCCGTATCAGGCCTGGGGTTACCCCTGGACCACGGTCATTTTTCTGGTCCCCATGATTTACATTCTCGCGGCCATTCTTCAGCAGAATCACCGTGAGTCCATGATGGGGCTGGGCAACGCCGTTCTCGCCCTCGCGCTGCACGCCATCGCCTCCCCGCCGGGCCATTCCGGCAAAGCCGCCAAACCCGTAAATCGGTAATCCTCACTTTTCTTCTTGTGGGGTGAAGGGGTTTTGTCCAATCTCCGCGCCCGTAACCCCGGATTAAACCATGGTTGGGTGCGCATTTTCCATGCCCTGACTGAAAGTTTTCCTCCGGCCCCACGCATTACAACGACATCCATCCAAAGGAACCATTACAAATTTATGAACGAAGTAGGAATCACACCAAACTCCAAACGATTGCTCTGGGCCGGCTTCATGGCCATCCTCGCGGCCGGACTCGGATTCGCCATCCGCAACGGCATTAATGCCGCATGGAGTCAGGAATTCGGCTTCACCAATCTCCAGAATGGGCTGATCGGCGGAGCGGGCTTTTCCGGCTTCTGTTTCGGCATCATCATCGGAGGCATCATTGTTGATAAAATCGGCTACGGCAAGCTGATCATCACCGCCTTCCTCCTGCATGTATTATCGGCTGTGGTCACTCTTGTGCCCTCCGCAGGAATGGCTCAGCAGTCGGCATTCCTGCTGCTCTTCACCGGCACCTTTATTTTCTCCCTGGCGAACGGGACCTTGGAAGCTGTGGCTAATCCGCTCGTCGCCACTCTGTTCCCCCAAAACAGAACCCACTACCTCAATATCCTGCACGCCAGTTGGCCGGCAGGCATGATTCTGGGCGCGATCATCACTCTTCTTGTCGGCAATCACTGGACATGGAAACAGCAGCTCGCCCTGTATCTGGTGCCGACCCTCATCTATGGTTTCATGTTCTTCGGTCAGAGCTTCCCCAAATCCGAAGCCTCATCGAAAGGCTTCTCTCTAGGAGAAATGATGAAGGAAGTCGGTATCCTCGGTGCCTCTGTCGCCGGTTTGCTGCTCTACCTATTCACCCGCGATGCGCTGGGCGGAAACATTCTCTTTGGCCTCACTCAGTCTGACTTCTTCATCAGTGCCGCTTGGAACTACATCTCCATGGCCGTGGGTGCTGGCTTTGTGCTTTGGGTTGCTGTCATTACGAATTTTGCCATCGGTCACTGGATGCTCTTCGTTCTCTTCATCGCTCACGCGATTCTCGGCTCCCTGGAGCTGGGCACGGATTCCTGGATTGAGAACATCAACGGCACTATTCTGACTCCGGAACAGGGCAAGATTCTGTTCATCTTCGCCTGTGCGATGATGTTCGCGCTGCGCTTCTGCTCCCACTGGATTGAGAGCAAGCTCAAGTTCTCACCTGTGACTATTCTGTTTGTCTGCTCGCTGTTCGCCATCGCCGGGCTCTATTTCGCCGCTGGAGTCACAGGCATCACCGCCGCATTCGGCGCCATGTTCATCTACAGCATCGGAAAGACCTTTTTCTGGCCCACTATGCTGGCAGTGGTCTCCGACCGTTTCCCCCGCACGGGAGCTGTGGCGATGAGCATCATGGGCGGGATTGGCATGCTCTCCGTGGGTCAGCTGGGCGGCCCAGGCCTTGGTTATGCCAAAGACCGGTTCACTGCTGAGCACATGCAGGCCAATGGTCATACTGCTGTGCTGGAAGCCAATAAAGCCGAAAAATCCAGCAAATGGCTGGGTTTTGCTGAAGTGACCGCCCTTGATGGCAAGAAGGTCGGGGAAGCCAAACACCTCGAAGCAGCCAAGCGGACTCCTGAACAACAGGCCATGGTGGACGGCGAAATCGGAGGAAGCCGCACCACTCTGCGGTATGACGCGCTGCTGCCTGTGGGCATGGCGGTCATTTACCTACTGCTGCTGCTCTACTTTAAATCCATCGGCGGCTACCGCCCCGTGAAAATCGAGGAAACCACGACTCCCGCCTGATTCAGTAAGGAGAGGTCCACTTTCTCTCTTCAGGCAATCCCACAAAAACTCAGCGGCCTCCCGGCAACGGGAGGCCGCTTTTTTATTCAGGAAACGGGCGGGAGGCCCGCTCCATCCGGATCACACAGCCGGGGCTTTGATGAACGGCGGGCAGCCGTTTTCATGCTGGCCTTCGCCTTTTGGTTCCTCCCTTCGTTTCCTTCGCGCCCTTCTGTTCAGCTCTTCTGTTCAAATTCCAACCGCCGCAAACCACCGGTCCCTGATTTTCCACCGCTTTCCTACTTCAGTTCCACCCAGCCGAAGCGGGCCGGGGTGTGGAAGGAACCGGTCAGCACCGGGCTGAAGGCGAGGCCGGCGTTGTTTTCGCGGTCCTGGCGGAAGAGGTTGATGCGCCAGCGGGTCCCGGCTTTGGGGGCGGTGTCCGTCAGGGATTTCATGGGAATGCGGACCTCCACACGCCAGACTTTCGCGGCTTCATCCACCGTCACAACGGATTCCATGCCGCTGCTCCAGGGGAAATCCTTTTCCGGCAGGTCGAGCTTCAAATCCAGCTGCTCGCCGGTCGGAGCCCACTCAAATTCCGTGTAACGCGTCGCCTTCGCCGGGTCGGTGCCGATGAAGGCCTCGACCACATCCCTGTCCCATAGCCCCAGCCTCTCCTCCTTCGAGACCGGGGTGAACGTGGTCAGTTTCGTGAACGGACATTCGTAGCCGAGGTAAAAATACTGATCGCTCCACAAGGCCCGCACCGTGGTGCTCATCGCGGGCAGCGCCGAGCCGTCGCCGGACTGGTATTCCATGCGCACGGGCACCGCCCTGGCCCAAACCGCATCATCCAGCTTTCCGTCCGGGGCGAAATCCGCCTCCGCGCGCGCCGCGGTCATCACGGGCAGCGGCAGCGATTTCGCCAGCAGCTTCCGGGCATTGTCAAAATAGATCCTCCGCGTGACCTCCGGCGGCAGTTTGATGGCGCTGATGGTCCAGTCGCCCTGGATCGGCGTCATGTGCGCCCAGTCGCGGTCGTCGGTCTCCATCCAGCGCCAGCATTTATTGTAAAACGTCACCCCGTCGTCATCCGTGGGGCGCTCGTCGTCGCCGGCGGAGCCGAGAATCAGCCGGTCATAAACCATGAAATCCGTCGCGAAAAGAATGCGGTCCGCGTGTTTGGTGAAAAGTTTCCGCACCTCCTCCGGCGCGTGGCGGCCGATTTCCGGGATACGGGCCGCGAGGTCGGCCATGGCGTTCGGATGGGTGTCCAGAAACCGGTCCACCCAGGCCAGATCCTCGGAATTGTTGGCGAAATGGACGCAGACAAAGGTCGTCTTCGGATGCCGCTCGATGACCCGGCTCAGCGCGGCCAGCAGCTCCTCGCGTTTCGGGAATTTCGCGGGATCGCCGAACCACCAGTTGCGGTGATCCTTCAATTCCTTCCAGCGCTCGTTCTTATCCGTAAAAGCCTCCCAGAACGCGCGCGGATCGGCCACGTGAACGGACACCGGCATGCCCAGTTCGCCGCATTTTGCCCACATGGCGTCGAGGCGAGGATCGTCAATACTCACCAGTTTCCCGGCTTTGTCCTTCAGAAACAGCCCCAGCCGCTTGTATTCCTTGAAGCCGGCCGCCCCCAGCCGGTGCCCCTCCTCAATCTGTTTCGCGGCTTTTTCCGAAAAATCCGGCTCGTCCCAGCCCGAGTAATCCAGGTTCATGTAATGCACAAACCGGCCCGGAAACCGCGCATCCGCCAGCGTCTTCACGGTTTCAAACTCCGATTTCCCGCCGCCTTCGCCCGGCGTCACCGTGCCGCCGCTTAAATTGACGCCGATCCCGACTCCCGCGCGGTCCATGATGCCCACCGCCCGGTCAAACCGCTCCGGGGTGCCGTCGATGTGCATGTGCAGGTCGATCACCCGTTTCTCCGCCCGCCAGACCGCCGGCAGTCCGCCGTCTTTTCTTCCGGCCTCATCCCGCGCCATCAGTCCCCAGCCCGCCGCCGTAACTCCCAGAATGCCAGTCGCCGCCATGGCCGGAGAAAAAGAGACACGCGGAATTTTCATGGTCCGCCAGTAACCGTGATTCCTCCGTTCCGGCAAGAAAAATGAGGGCGGAATGAGGACTTTTGGGCCGCGCTGACTTCTTTTCTTTGAACAACCGGGGCCGGCGGTTTGTCGGAACGGCTGCTTGTCCCCATCCGAAACCCAGCGCGACCATATTCAAATTCACGGCCTCGGGTTTGTGACCAGAATCGGCGTGCCCCCGGAGGAGCGCGCCCTGCCCCAGCGGCTGGAGGCGGATGTGACCCTGTGGCCCGCCGGCGGCCTCGCGGATCTGGACGAGGATCTTTCACGCACTGTCAATTACGCCGACGTCGCCGCCGCCCTCCGCGAGGAGGCCGGCCGGGGCGAACGGCTGCTCATTGAAACCCTCGCCGGGGACTTCTGCCGCGTGGCGCTGGCCCGCTGGCCGCTGGAGACCGTGAGCGTGACCCTTCACAAATTCATCCTCCCGGACACCCGCGCGGTGTCCGTCACTCTCACCCGCCGTCCCGCCGACTTCACGGCTCCGGCCCCAACCTGAAAAAAACGCCGTGGCAGCAGCAGCACTTTCCGTGTCCGGGTATCCGGCGGCTATCCGGACCGCCCCCCCTCGTATGGCTGATGCCGCTCTGACCGACAAACAGGAGGACCGTGTGCTTGTGGAGCGCGCCCAGGAGGGGGACTGCGCCTCTTTTGACACGCTTGTCCTGAAATACAGCCCGCGCCTTTACAGTCTGATCTATCACATGACCAGCCACCGGGAGGACACGCACGACCTTCTGCAGGAGGTTTTTGCCCGCGCTTTCCGGAATCTGCGCAGTTTCCGGGGGCAAAGCGGGTTTTACACCTGGGTTTACACCATCGCGGTCAATCTCACCCTCAATTTCCTCAAACGCCGCAACCGCCGGCACAACATCAGTCTCGACGACATCGACAACGGGATTCAGACCGACGGGGAATTCCTCGAACTCACCGCCACCAGCGACCCTGTCCGTGAGACCGGCCTGCGGGAACTTCAGCGGCATTTGAACGAAGCGCTGCAGAAACTGTCTGAGGATCATAGAACTGTGGTCACCATGTTCGATATTCAGGGAATGCCCCACGCCGATATCAGCCGGATCCTCGGCGTGAGCGAGGGCACCGTGCGGTCCCGTCTGCACTACGCCCACAAACAGCTCCAGTCGCTGCTCTCTGACTACCTTTCCTGAGTCCGGGACTGACCACAAGCACTGCCGTCTCCTCCGATTTTCCCAAACCCCACCCGCCATGAACAAGGACGAACAACTGCGCCGGCTTCTCCGCCTGAAGCGCCATGAGAAGCCGGAGGAGGGGTATTTTGAGCAATTTCTGGAGGACTTTCACGCCCATCAGCTCAAAACCCTCGCCACGCAAAGCGCCGCCTCCCTCTGGTTCGAGCGTGTGCAGACCGCTTTTTCCGCCATCCGCCGCCCCGTTGTCGCCTGGAGCGCCGTGGCCGCCTACGCCGGCGTCATGCTGCTCATCCATGCCTGGCCCGCCCCCGATCATGCGGCCAACAGCATGATCATCAACGTCTCCCCCGGCATGGCGTCCAGCCCTGGCCCCTCTCTCAAGGAAACTCCGCTCCCGCAGGTCCAGCCGCCCATGCCGCACAACACCATCCCGGCGGGCAGCACGGTGCTGGCCACGGATAAATCCTCGTCAGGAGGCTCCTCCGATACCCCTCCCGGCCGCCGCCGCACCACTGAGCAAACACAGGACAACAAGGACCTGAAAACGCCCCTGACGCCCTCACGCACGGATTGAAGGATGAATCCGCCGGCTTGGAGCCCGTTTGATCTGGTCTTCGCCAGTCCGTTGCCGCACGGACAATATCACCGGACAGCCCGCACGGCGCGCACCAACTGCTCCGGCCTGCGGTCGGCGGAAGAGGCCACAGTTTTCGCTCTTCTTGACTGCTATGCCCCGATGGTGATGCTGTCGGCGCAGGGTGAAAACGGCCCGGAGTGTCAGGAGATTCTTCATCATCTCACCTCCCCGGCCCTGCGCGGCGGGCTGAGACAGTTTTATGCCGATATCAGCCCGGAGGATATGAACCCCGTGGCCCGGAATTTCCGGCAACGCCTGTCCTCACTCTGCGGAGAGCAATTTCAGCCGTCACCGCCCGCATGTGCTTTCCCATAAATCAGCTCCGCGTGAGGACGGTTCCGACCCGGCATCTGATCATCCTCCGGATAGGCATTCCCTGCTTTCCCCACTTGCGGGCCGGACGCGGTGCCGTTTAGCTCGCCGCGTTCCATGTCGTTCGTCCGCGTCACTTTACTGCTTTTGCTCTTCCTGCGGTTGCTGGGGGGGGACGGCGGTGCGCTTCAGGCGGTCGCCTGGGCGGGGATGCTGGTTTCCCGCACGGCGGAAGCCGGCGTGGCCGCCGCTGTGAAAACGACATTCGACGGTGAGCACCCCTGCTCCCTCTGCACCGCCATCAAGGAATCGGAAAAGCCGGCGGACCCGCAAAGTCCGCTGCCCGAAAATCTTCTGGCGAAGCTCAAGCTCAAGGATGCCGTGCGCTCCACGGATCTGCTGATCCCGCCGCCAACGGCTGAACTTCGGACAACGGGAAGCCCCGCGGGACAGGGTCCCGAATTCGCCTCCCTCCGGCGCGATGCGCCCCCCGTGCCCCCTCCGCGGCTGCTGAGCATCTGACGACCTGACCGGACGAAGTCCGGCACCGGCATCGTCAAACAGGAATCACCCCGGCCTTGGCCGAAGGCCTTTGGACTGCGGAGGCTTGCCACCGCTTTCTCCAGCGGAGCTTGCCACGCGGCGAATGGACAAAAAGGTGCCATTCGCCAGTAATCCGACGAACGGGAGCGCCGGCCGCAGGCATCCTCCCCCAAAGCGGGAGAAACCTCACGCAGTTCGGATTCTCCGGCTCCTGAAAGCCGGACTCACAAGTCCTGACAGGAAATTTTCACCCCGCCCGGGCAGGGAGGGAATGTCCTGCCCGTTCCGGGTCTCCGCCCATCCGCCCCATCATGGATTCCCGGCCTGCGGTGGCGGTCCGCAAACCGCACGCGTGAGCTGAAACCTTCACTCCTCCACGCAGCCTGCGGAAGCCCTGCCTGCTGCGCGGTCGCGGGTCCATCCTCCGTCCCGCCGCTCCAGCCGACAGCTCCTGCCGCGCGCCGCCGGCCTCATTCTATCCTTTCCGGCTCCTCCCCCATTTTTCCCGCCATGAAGCCCTTTCCCCTTCTTTCCTCACTTCTCCTCCTGACATTGCCCGGCCCCGCACCCGCCCACCACGGGCAGGAATTTTTCCTTCTCAACGACGCCAAAGTCCAGGCTCCCGGCAGCGGGCTGATCCAGAACACCTTCTCGTTCAGCGACGAGGGCTACGCGGACAGCCTGCGGCTCACTCCCGGCATCGTCATCGGCGTGCTGCCGCGCACCGCGATCAGCGTCATCGCCGATTTCGCCCAGGAGGAGGGTGAGAACTGGCGCTACTGCTCCATCGAGCCGTCCGTGCTTTTTGACCTGACGCCGAAAAACTTCAAACTGCCCATCCGCTTCGGCGTCTCCTTCGGTTATCAGTTCGCGGAGGGCGGAGAGGAGACGTCCGTGCACACCCATGGCGTGACCGGGCTGTCCGCGGAATCCCTGTCGCATGTTCACCCGGAATCCGAAACCTCCGGCACCGGCTCCAACTCCGCCTCCCAGCCGACCGCCAGTCAGCCGGATTCCACCACCGTCCCCCACGATCACAGCACCCACGATCACGGCACCGGGGCCGTCAATCCCCCCGCCGGCGGCGAGTCCAATCCCGACGCCCTGACCCCGGAGGAAATCGCCGCCATGGGGGGAGGCGGAACCACCACCACCACACCGGAAACCACCGCGCCCGCTCCGGCCGCCGTCGCCTCTCCGGCCGCCACTTCAAAAAACACCGCCAAAACCAAATCCTCCGGCAAAAGCAAAAGTAAAAACAGCTCTTCGGCCAGCACGGCCACCGCCGCCCACGACCACGCGGACACCGCCGCCGGACATTCGCATTCCCACGAAAACAGCATCCACAACCACGACGACAGCCTCTGGACCTCCCGCTTCACCTTTGAAGCTGATCTGACCAAAAGCACCCTGCTGGTCGGAAACCTGATCTGCTCCCTGCCCGAGGGCGGGTCCGCCGCCTGGGGTTACGGCATCGGCCTGCGCCAAAAGCTCCGGCCCGGCCTGGCCGTGGGTTTTGAAGCCATCGGCGACTTCGACCGCCATGGTTATCAGGAGGCCCTGGGCGCGGTTTACTGGGAGCCGATGCACCACCTGACCCTGAAAGCCGGCGTCGGCACCGGCCTCTCCAGCACCAGTCCCGACGCCACGGTCCGCGCCGGGCTCATCTGGATGTTCTAACCGGAAAACCCCTGTCCTTTCCCCGCCCCGCATGAGCCTCCTCCCCAGCCGCCTCCGGCCCCTCCTCCCTTCCGACTTATCCGTCCTATCGGCCCTATCCGTCCTATTCTTCCTGAGTGCCTCCACGCCCGTCACCGCCGCCCCGCCGCCCTGGCAGCATTTCGAAGGCCGCCAGACGCATCCCGTGGCCCTCACGCCCGACGGCACGCGCCTCCTGTCCGTGAACACTCCGGACGGCCGTCTCTCCGTCTTTGACATCTCCAATCCCGCCCGCTCCGCGCCCCTGCTGATTGCGGAAATCCCCGTCGGCATGGAGCCCGTCTCCGTCCGCGCCTTCAGCAATGACGAGGTCTGGGTGGTCAATGAAGTCTCCGACAGCGTCTCCGTCATCAGCCTCCCGCGCCGCACCGTCGTGGCCACCCTGCCCGCCGACGACGAACCCGCCGATGTCCTCTTCGCGGGCGGCAAAGCCTTTGTCACCTGTGCCCGGAACAGCAAAATCCGGGTCTTCGACGCCGCCTCCCGCACGGAAACCGCCATCATTCCCCTCGAGGGCCTCTACCCCCGCGCCCTGACCGTCAACGCCGCCGGCGACCGCGTCTATGCCGCCTGTCTTTTGTCCGGAAACAACACCACCGTCCTCCCCGCCGACCAGGCTCCGGCCCCACCCGCGCCGACGAATCCGGCCCTGCCGCCCGCACCGAAAACCGCGCTGATTGTCCCCGCCTCGGACAGCCGGATTCCTTACCAAGTTTTGGACCACGACCTGGCGGAAATCTCCGTTGCCGACAACAGAGTCCTCCGCTGGTTCAGCGGCGTCGGCACCCATCTGTTTGATGTCGTCATGCACCCCGTGACCGGCGAAATCTGGGTGCCCAATTCGGAATCCCTGAACCTCATCCGCTTCGAACCGGCTCTGCGCGGGCACTTCATCGACCACCGCGTCAGCCGCATTGATCCGGCCTCGGGCGCGGTCAAAATTCAGGACCTCAACCCCGGCACCGACTACGCCACCCTGCCCAATCCCGCGTCCCTGGAAACCGCCCTCGCCCAGCCGACCGCCCTCGTTTTCCAGCCCGACGGCAGCGCCGCCTGGGTCGCCGCCTACAACTCCGACCGCGTGGCCAAACTGGACGCCGAAGGCCGCGTCCTCACCCGCGTGGATCTGCGACTGCCCCTGCCTGCGGGAAGCACGGCCCCCAACGACAGCCGCTTCATGCGCGGCCCGCGCGGCCTGGCCATCAATGCCGCCGGGACGCGGCTTTACGTTCTTAACAAACTGGCCAATACGGTCAGCGTCATCGACACCGCCAGCGCCGCCGTGCTCAGCGAAGTCCCCGCCGGCAGCCACGACCCCACGCCTCCCGACCTCAAAGCCGGCCGCGCCTTTCTCCACGACGCCCGCCTTTCCGGCAATGGCACGGCCTCCTGCGCGTCCTGTCACCTCGACTCCGACACCGATGGTCTGGCCTGGGATCTCGGCGATCCCGGCGGGCAGATGGCAACCGTTATCGGCTACAACAATTCCGTCCACAACGCCACGCCGCAGAACCGCGTGATGCATCCCATGAAAGGCCCGCTGCTCACGCAGACCCTGCGCGGCCTCTCCTCCAACCAGCTCCTGCACTGGCGCGGCGACCGCCCGACCGTCGCCAGTTTCAACGTCACCTTCCCCGCCCTTCTCGCGGGATCAGAGCTGCCCGCCGCCGGCATGGAGAGCATGGCCGCCTACCTCAACAGCCTGAAACTGCACCCCAATCCCCACCGCCTCCCCGACCGCACCCTGCCTGCGGAGTTGGACGGCGGCAGCGCGGTGCGGGGCCGGCTCGTTTTTCTGAATCACGACCTCTCGCACTGCATCACCTGCCACGCCACCAGCCCCACCAATCCCGGCATCGGATCGGACAACAACGTGGATCTCATGCAGGAGGTCGGCTCCACCCAGCCGGTGAAGACGCCGCATCTGCGCCTCGCCCATCAGCACACGCCCTTCAGCCGGGCGGCGGGAGCCGTCAATATTTCCGGCTACGGCATTCTCAAGGACGGCACCGCCCCCACGTCGGACATGCCCATCGGCCACCCTTACGCTCTGGCGAATCTGGCCACGCTCCAGCAGTTCAACGACCTCCGCGCCTTCATCCTCGCCTTCGACACCGGCACCGCGCCCGCCGTCGGCCGCAGCCGCACCGTCACCGCGCCGCCCGCCGCCGGCAGCCCGGCGGAGGCCGATATCGCCCTCCTCGAAACCCGTGCCAACGCCGCCGACTGCGACCTCACCGTCCAGGGCGTGACCGGCGGGCGGCTGCGGAGTTTTGTCTGGGACAAGGGCACGGCGCGCTATTTGCCTGACCGCGCCGGGGAACCCTCCCTCACCCGCGCCCTGCTGCTGGAAAGCCTCGGTGAAGGCGGCGCCCTGACTTTTTCCGGCACCCTTCCCGGCTTCGGACAAACCCGCACTCTGGACCGCGACGGCAACGGCGTGCCCGACAGCGACGAGCCGCCCCCGGCTTTCAGCATCACCCTGACACCGGAGGGCCCGCGTCTCTCCTGGTCGGAAAATCCCGCCGGCTGGTATCCCGAAACCGCCACCCTGCCCGGCGCTTCCGTCTGGGTCCCGCTCACCTCCCCCGCCGCCGCCGCTGACGGCTTCTGGTCCACGGGCCCACCCGCCGGGCACGGCGCGCTGTTCCGCTTCCGCCGCGCCTGGTGATCACAACCCTTTGGCGGCGCCCGCCGCCCCCTGCCGAAACCATAATAACAAAAACCAACCCATGATGAAAAAACGAATCCAGCCATCCTTCGCCACCGCCTCCGTCCTCAGCGCGGGCCTGACCCTCGCCCTCGCCTTAAGCTTCGCGCCCGGTCTTCAGGCCTCCACCATCATCACCGCCCCGGCCGGCGGCATCACCTACAATCAGGGCCTCAGCCTTGGTCAGAATGACTCCGGCTCCGTTGCCGGCTCGGTGGGCCAGTGGAGCTGGCAGGATCCCGCCATCGCCGACGCCCAGGTGCCCAACGGCGGCTGGGGCCACACCTCCAACTGGATCGCCCTGACCCTCACGGAACCCGCCGTCCTCAGCCTGGCTCTCACGCGCAATGCCGCCGTGCCCATGCTGCCCTCCGGATTCTTCCCGACGGAGAATTATTTCCCGGCCTTCACCATCTGGAAAAACTGGGACACCGATGCCTCGCCGATGGATTTTTACGATTCTGAAATGCAGGGCAAAGCCGGGAACTATCACGTTTACCCCAACACCGGCAACGTCGCCTGGGCCGAGGACCTGGCCTACCTCGACCACTACCGCAACGGCGGCGTGGAAACCTCCGTCACCGACTCCTGGCTCCTGCCCGCCGGAAACTACACCTTCGCCGTGGGCGGCCTCGCGCCCTCCTCCGTGGGAGCCTCGCGTCAGGGTTATCTCGCCACCTTCACCACCAGCGCCGTGCCCGAACCCGGCGGCGTGGCCCTCACCGCCCTGGCCGGTCTCGCCGTCCTGAACCGCCGCCGCCGTCACTCCAGCCGCTGATCAAATCACATTTTGCGGACTCCCCGTCCGGAGTGGCGCGGCAGCGTTGAAGCCGCCGCCGCGCCTGCCGCTCCGGGACGGAATCCGCCTCCCCGGGACTAACCGAAAAAACAAACACCAGAACAGAAACAGCATGACATTCCTACACCAGCCGCGCGGCTTTGGCCAGCGTTTCGGCCTCTGTGCGTCCGCGCTTCTCGCCACCGCCGCCCTCAGTTCCGCGCACATCAGTTACACGGGCCGGAACTTCAACGCCGACCCGAACTTTGGCGTTTCCACCGTCACCATCAGCAATCAGGCCGTCACGGGCTCCTATGGCTGGGCCGACGGCACGGACGCGGATTACGGCGACAGCCACAAACTGCGCGCCTTCCGCTTCACGCTGACGTATGACGCCTCGGTGACCATCACCGTGAAGGACACCGCCATCGGCTCCACCTCCGCCGCCGGGCTGCTTCCCGGCTTCTCCGTCTACTCCGGCCTGGCGCATCTGAGCCCCCAAAAAGCGGATCACGACTTCTCCGCCGCCAGCATCGCCAGCCGTCCGGCGGAGACGGAGGGCTCCTTCCGGGCGCTCACCGGCTGGACGGTCTGGAATGACGGCCCGGAATTCGACCCCTCCTATCCGGCCGCCGGGGAAACCGTTTTCGGCTTCAAAGGATATGCCGTCGACGGCACCGCCGCCAACTTCGGCGGTGTGTCCGGCATCACCGGCGACGGCCCGGCGGACGGCTTTGTCAGCGGCACCTTCCTGCTGGGGCCCGGCGACTACACGATCTTCGTCGGCGGCGCGGACTACGCCGCCGGAAGCATCGGGGCGGCCACCTCCTACGGCATCAACACCACCCTCAATGTGGTGCCGGTGCCGGAACCGGCCGTTCCTCTGCTCAGCGGACTGTCCCTTGCGGGTGTCATTCTGCGCCGCCGACGGGCCTGAACCCGTTCATCCTCAACCCCGCCGCGCGGAACCCGTTTCCGCGCGGCGCGGCTTCCCCTCAAAAACAGCATTTTCCTCATCCTTCCCGGAATATCCGCCCCATGAAAACACGGCTCCGCCCGCTCCTTCCTCTTCTCCTCTTCCTCCCGCTTTTCTGCCTTGGGCCGCTGATCTCTCCCGCCGGCAATCCGGCGGCACCTGTCCCGGCTCCGGTCCCCGCCTACGACTACACCGGAGAGATTTCCGGTCTTTCCTGCTCCGCCTGTTTCCGGATGGTGAGGACCAGTCTCGCCCGGATGCCCGGCGTCACGGACGTTAAAATCGTGCCGGGAAAACTCCCCGGCTCCGCCAGCCTGGAAATCAAATCCAGCTCCCCGGACCTGAACCGCGGAACCGCCATTCAGGCGCTCGGCGAGGACGCGGAAACCTTCCCGGTTCAATCCCTGCGGCGCAGTTCCCGCCCCGGAGTGGAAACTCTCCGGGAAACGCCGGTCTTTTCCACTCTGCGGGATCATGAAATTTCACGAAAAAACCACGCAAATCTTGATTAATCAGCCCAATCCCGGCTTATTGAGGCAGGATTTCCCATCCCATCCGTCCATCCCATCGCATATGAAAAAACTTATTATCAGCCTGGCCAGTATCAGTCTTCTCACCTCCGTCCGCGCGGCGGATCCGGATTTTGTGAAGGATATCGCGCCAATCCTTGAAGCCTCCTGCGTGAAGTGCCACCACGAGGGCAAAGCCAAAGGCAAGCTGCGCATGGACACCAAGGAAATGGCTCTCAAAGGCGGCAAGGACACGAAACTCATTGTCCCCGGCAAGCCCGATGAAAGCGCCATGATCAAAGTGCTCCTCCTGGAAGCTACGGACGACGACGCCATGCCCCCCGACGGCAAAGCCCCCCGTCCCGACGCCGCCAAAATCGAGCTTCTCAAAAAATGGATCGCCGCCGGCGCCGTCTGGCCCGACGATGCCAAACTGAAGGTTCCCGAGGAGAAAAAATAACCCTCCACCCGCTCCTGCCGGATACACCCGGCGGATCAGACCATTGACGGGCCCTCCCCTGCTTCCGCAGGCGGAGGGCTCCCTGTTTCAGCCCGGCGCTCCCCTTCATCCCCGCTCTAAAGCCGCCCGGCCAGCAGCTCCCGCTGGAAGATCAGCTCCTTCGGCAGATGGTCATAGAGATTGAGATACAGCTCGCCCTGACTGATCAGCTCATCGCGCCACTCGTCGGGATTGAAGGCCATGGCGGCGTCAAAATCGGTGCGCGTGAAGGTGTCCAGGCCGTTGGTGTTGAAGTCCTCGAAGTGGGGGACCCAGCCGATCTGTTTCTCGTGTCCGAGCACGCTGCCGACGCAGCGTTTGAAGATCCATTCCAGCACCCGCATGTTCTGCCCGAAGCCGGGCCAGAGGAATTTGCCGTCGGGGCTTTTGCGGAACCAGTTCACGTGGAAAATCCGCGGAAGATGCGTGATCAGGCGGCGCATTTCGATCCAGTGACGGAAATAATGCCCCATATTGTATCCGCAGAACGGCAGCATGGCCATGGGATCGCGGCGCACCCGGCCCACGGCCCCGGCGGCGGCGGCGGTGGTCTCACTGCCCATGGTCGCGCCCATGTAAACGCCGTGGACCCAGTTAAAAGCCTGATACACGAGCGGCATGGTGGTGGGCCGGCGTCCGCCGAAAATAATGGCGCTGATGGGCACCCCGGCGGGATCGTCCCAGTGCGGATCAATGCTCGGGCACTGATGCGCGGGGGCGGTGAAGCGGCTGTTGGGATGCGCGGCGGGCGTGACTTTCTCCGGCGTCCAGGGCTGGCCGCGCCAGTCGGTCAGGTTGGGCGGCGGCGCGTCGGTCATGCCTTCCCACCAGATGCAGCCGTCGTCAGTGAAAGCCACGTTGGTGAAGATCGTGTTTTTCGCCAGCGCGGCCATGGCGTTGGGATTGGAATGAACGGAGGTCCCCGGGGCGACGCCGAAATAACCGGCCTCGGGGTTGATCGCGCGCAGCTTGCCCTCGGCATCCGGCCACATCCAGGCGATGTCGTCGCCGACCACCGTGGCTTTCCAGCCCTCGTATCCGGCGGGCGGGATGATCATGGAAAGATTTGTCTTCCCGCAGGCGCTGGGGAAGGCGCCGGTCAGATACAGCTTCTCGCCCTGCGGGTTTTCCAGGCCCAGAATGAGCATGTGCTCCGCCATCCAGCCCTCGTCACGGGCCATAACACTGGCAATGCGCAGCGCCAGACACTTTTTGCCCAGCAACGCATTGCCGCCGTAACCGCTGCCGAAGGACCAGATGGCCCGCTCCTCGGGAAAATGGACGATGTATTTGTTGGGATTGCAGGGCCAGGGGACATCCGCCGCGCCCGGCGCCACGGGGCTGCCCACGCTGTGCAGGCAGGGGACAAACACTCCATCCGCGCCCAGCTGATTCAGCACCGCAGTGCCGATGCGCGCCATGATCCGCATGTTCACCACCACGTAGGCGGAGTCCGTAATCTCCACACCCACAATGGATTTCGGCGATCCCAGCGGCCCCATGGAAAAGGGAATGACATACATCGTGCGGCCCGCCATGCAGCCCGTGAAAAGCGCGCGCAGCGTGGTTTTCATCTCCTCCGGATCCTGCCAGTTGTTGGTGCGCCCGGCGTCCTGCCGGCGTTTGCTGCAGATAAACGTCCGCTCCTCCACGCGGGCCACGTCGGAGGGATCGGAAAGCGCCAGAAAACAGCCGGGATGCTTCTCCTCATTCAGTTTCCGGAAAGTCCCGCTTTCGACCAGCTCCCCGCACAGCCGGTCGTATTCGGCCAGCGAGCCGTCGCACCAGTGAACTTCCGCGGGCTGGCAGAGCGCGGTGATTTCCCGCACCCAGTCCAGCAGGGCGGCGTGTGTTGTGGGGGCGTTGATCGCTGTCATGAAGGCCCCCCTTACGCAAAAGACAGGCCAATTGCCAGCGCCCATGCCTGTTTTCCCAGCCCTTTTGACACAACTTTTACAATCCTTTGACCCCGGCCTGACACAAACCGCCTACGAGTGTGGCAGCATTCCCTGTCGCCGCCACTCCAGGCGGTGATTGCCGCAAATCAAAAAACCAAACCACCGGACGAAACCAACAATCCATCACCCGCCATGAAACTGAAACCATTTCTCCAACTCTCCGCACTGGCCCTGCCGCTTCTGCTCTCCGCCACACCCGTCCCCGCGCAAAATGCCACTGCGAAAACGACGGCGCAGGTCCAGAAAGACCCCTTCGTGAAGACGGAAACCGCTCCCGCCCCCGTCGCCAGGATCGTCATTGCCGGCGCTTCCGAGCAGGAAACCGTGCCCGAGGCCCTGGCCCGGATGGAGTGGGTGTCCCTGACGCCCGCGGACGCCCGCCATGCCCTGCGGAAGTTCCCCCGTCAGGCCGACCTTTACCAGTGGGTGCAGGACGAGCTGGATAAACCGGACAAAAGCGCCGTGACGCTGGAGCGCCTTGAAGTCCTCCGCCTGCGCAGCGGCCAGCGCAGCAAAGTGGAGGCCATAGACGAGCAGCCCTACGCCACGGAATTCCAGCCAGGACAGGTTCCCCAGTCGGTGGGTCTCGGAGTTCCCGCCGCCGTCGTTGATTCCAGCACCACCACCCACACCATCACTCCGCCTGCTCCGTCCCCGTCCCCCGCTCCCAAACCTGCCGGAGCCAAAGGCGAAACGGGTCCCGCCGGTGAGGCCGCCCTGCCGTCATTGCCCGTTTCCGGAATTCCGGCTGATTTTCTTAAAGTACCAATCACGCCGCAGAGCCTCGAATTCAAAAACACCGGCTGGACGGTGGAGATGGAACTGACGCTTTCCGAGGACCGCAGGACAGCGGATATCAATATTGCTCCGGAGCACATAAAACTCATGGGCCACGTCGCCATCGACAGCGAAAAACAGATTTTTCAGCCCGTCTTTGAAGCCAGCAAACTGGCCACCCAGGTGGCGGCCCGCGTCGGCCAGCCCGCGCTGGTGGGAACCATGAGCCCGCCCATCGACAGCGGTGTGCCCAGCGGTAATAAGGAGCACCGTGTGTGGTTCATGTTTCTGACGGTGAATCTTCCGGAATAACCATCCGCCGCCGCCATGCGCCCCCAGCGTCCCGCCCTGACTCTCCCGCTCATGCTGGCCGCCGCCGGACTGATGCTGGCGGGGGGCGTGTGGCTGGCGCGGCGTCAGGTGGAGGAGCGGCGGCCGGTGGACCGCACGCTCCTCCGCGAGACCGCCTCCATTCTGCAGGAGGAGCTTTCGCGGCTGGATGCGGTTCTCACGTCCCACCTGCGCCGCGCCGCCGGGCTGGCGGAGACCGGCGCTCCTCTGACCGACATCCGGGCGGTCCTCGAAAACCTGCGCGGGCCGGAGCTTTTCACGGTTCTGCCGCGCGGGAACGGCAAACCGTCCACCATTTCCACGCCTTCCCCCGGCTCCCTTCCGCCAGTGCCGGAACTGGTTGAAGGCCAGCGCCGTCCGGACTCGCCCTTCGCCCTCGCTTTGCGCGCCGACGACATTTTCGGCCCCGCCGCGGAAGGCTGGGCCGGCCGCCCCGGTGACGCCTGGCTGGCCTGGTGGCGCCGGCTGGAGGGCGAGCGCGTGGCCGTTCTGCTTATCCGGGGAAAAACCGTGGAGCAGACGGTGAGCGCCCAATTGGAAAACCTTCTGACCACCGCCTGGGCTCCGGTGCGCGCCGCCGGCGGCCTGGACCGCGTGGAGGGCGGCGGCGGGGGAAATCCGCGCCGTCCTCTGGCCGGAATCCCCAGCCCTCCGGACCGCCCGGCGGATTTCATCGTGCCTCTGACCAGCCGTCTGGGGAACTGGCAGATCGCCTCCTGGGATCAGAGGGGATGGCGGACGGAATTTGATATTCCCACCCTCGCCGTGGCCGGGACTCTGGCCATCGGCATCGCCCTGCTCGGCTGGAAAGTGGCCGCCGCTCAGCGCGCGGCTTTGCGGGAAGTCACGGCCCGCGTGTCCTTTGTGAACCGCGTTTCCCATGAACTCAGCGCGCCCCTGACCAATCTTCAGCTCTCCCTCGATCTTGCCCGCGATTCCCTCGACTGCGGGAATTCCGGGGAAACAGAGCGCCGTCTGGGCATTGCCCGTGAGGAGACCGCGCGCCTCGGCCGCATGGTGGCCAATGTCCTCACTTTCGCCCGCCGGGAACGCGGCCAGGCGGAAACAGTGCGCCCGGAATCCTGCCAGCCGGCGGAATTGGTTGACCGAGTGCTGGAGCAGTTCGCCCCGGCTTTGAAAAGACGCGGCATCGCCGTGACCACCGTTCTCGATTCCAGTCTGCGGGCGGATCTGGACACCGACGCCTTTTCCCGGATCGTGGCCAATCTCCTCTCCAACGTCGAAAAATACGCCGCCGCCGGAGAGCGCGCCGTCATTTCCCTGAGCGCGGAATCCGGCGCTCTCCGGCTGAGCGTCCGTGACTTCGGCCCCGGCATTCCGGACGATCAGGCGGACCGGATTTTCCAGCCCTTCGAGCGTCTCGACAGCCGCATCACCGAGGGCGTCACCGGCACCGGACTCGGCCTCGCCATTGCCCGCGATCTGGCGGAACGGATGGGCGGGCGCGTCGTGCTGCTGCCCGGCGGCCCTGATCAGCCCGGAGCCGCCTTTGAACTCACTCTGCCTCTCCTGTGCCTGCCCGCCCTCTCCCGTCCCGCCAATAACCAGCAGCCCCGCTCCTCCCCTCCATGAAAATCCTCGTGGCCGATGATGATCCGCTGACTCTGGAGGCCGTGTGCGCCTGTCTGGCGGATGACGGTTTCACGGCCGTCCCCGCCCGCGATGGCGTGGAGGCCCTGGAGCTTTGGCGGCGGGAAAAACCCAGCCTTCTTTGCCTCGACATCATGATGCCGCGCCTGGACGGTTATGGGGTCTGCCGTCAGGTGCGGGCGGTGGACGGCGGAGTGCCGGTGCTTTTTGTCTCCGCGAAAAACGAGGAGATTGACGTGGTCGTCGGCCTCGAGCTGGGCGCTGATGACTTCATCCGCAAACCCTTCGGCAAACGCGAGCTGCTGGCCCGCGTGCGCGCCGCCCTGCGCCGGAGCGCCCTGCGTGAGAGTCAGCGGCAAAATCAGGCACTGCGGCGGTTTGTCCTGAAACATCTGACCGTTTTCCCGGACGAGCTGCGGGCCGAGCGCGGCGGAGTGAGTGTGGACCTCACGCCGCGCGAGGCCTCGGTGCTCTCCCTGCTGCACGAGAACGCGGGCCGGCCGGTGCACCGCGACACTTTTCTGGACCGCTGCTGGGGACTGGATTATTTTCCGGAAAGCCGCACTCTGGACCAGCATATCGCGCAGCTGCGGCGCAAGATTGAAGTGAATCCCGAGGTCCCCGTCATCATTGAGACGGTCCGGGGCATCGGCTACCGCTTCCGCGGCTGAACCGCCTCCGGGCGGCCGGAACCTGTTCATTCCCGGGGCAGCCAGCGTTTCAGCAGCCTCAGAGCGGCGACAGGCACTCCGGAATAGTCCGGGGCCAGCCTGAAAACCGAAAGCCCGTCCGCCACATCAATGAAGCGCCGGATCATGCTCTCCAGCTGAATCGCCGAATACGCGGTGGGAACCATGAAAACCTCATGACTCAGCTCCACGGCTCCGACGCAGTCCAGCCACTCTATCAGTTTTTCATACGGTGCCTCCAGCCGGTGCAGGTCGAGCACAACAATGTAAACTGATGGAGGTTCAGGCATAAAAAAGGGATGACATTGGCCTCCCTGACGGTTTTGCTCAGCCGTCACGGAGTAAAAGCCGGGAGAGAACCGGAAGGAACCCGCGGCCGGAGGCGCCATCCATTGGGGATCCGCACTGCCGGTGGCTATGGTGCGCGCTTGGTGGAATTTGTAAAGGGCAGGCACAGCAATGAGTTACAGCCGGGGACCGCCTGCGGATCCCGCGCGAAAAATGTTGAAGACGCCCCTCATGCAGTCCACTTGACGGGCAGACTCCCTTTCACAAAATGTCCACTTCCCCATCAATCCAGGATTCCGGCTCCGGACCGCCGCAGGCTGTGAAAATCGTGCGTCAGCACGTCCACGATGTCAGAAACCATCTGAACGGGCTCGAACTGGCCGCCACCCTGATCGGGGAGCTGGCGGGGGAGGATGAGGATATCGCCTTAACCGTTGATCAGATCCGCCGGAATCTGACCCTGCTGGAGGATTCCCTGAAATCGCTGATGCGGCAGTTCATGGCGGAGCCATCGTCCGCAGGGGATTCCCGGGACCCTGCGGCCCCGGAGGGGTAGTTCATGCGTGCCGCTGGAGGAGGAATCAGCGCCGGCCGGCCGCTTCTGTTGCTGGAATCCGGAAAACCATCCGGGACCGGCCTTGGCCAACGGTTTTTCAGGTTTCCCGGATTTCCTCAGGAACAGAAAACTCAGGAACGCCGCCTCCCGCTCCCGGCATGAAACGGGAAATTTCAAAATACATGTCCGCGTGAAAAATAATAGCATCCCTCTTTACTGATTGATCGTCACCGGCTTACGCCACAGCCGGAAAAGCCTGATTTTACTCGTCACCTGAAAGCCGCTGTGGTCTAGTGCCCAACCCCTGATCATGAAAACCAAGCTGAAACCGTCGCCCAAGGCCCCCTCCGCCAGCGCTTCCCTGAAGGGAAAATCAGCCACTTCCCGATCCAGCCGCATGGGGTCCGTTCCGGATTCCGCGGAGGCGAGATCGTTGCAGTTGCTGGCGGCGGTGATGGCGTTCCGTGACGGGGATTTTGCCGTGCGGCTGCCAAGCGACTGGACGGGCACGGAGGGACGGATCGCGGCGGCCTTCAATCAGACCATCGCCCACGAGGAGCGCATCACGAAAGAGGTGAAACGCCTGAGCACCACGGTGGGCAAGGAGGGCCGGCTGAAGCAGCGGATGTCGCTGCCGGGCGCGGTCGGCGAGTGGGCCATCAAGCTTGACGCCATCAACGGGCTGATGGATGACCTGGTGCGGCCGACGGCGGACATCGCCCGCACCATCGGCGCGGTGGCCAAAGGTGACCTTGGGCAGTCCATGGAGCTGGAGACGGACGGACGCGCGCTGAAAGGCGAGTTTCTGCGGTCGGCGAAGCTGGTGAACACGATGATCGAGCAGCTCTCGGTCTTCACCTCGGAAGTGACGCGCGTGGCGCGGGAAGTGGGCACGGAGGGAAAACTGGGCGGGCAGGCGCAGGTGAAAGGCGTTTCCGGCGTGTGGAAGGACCTGACGGAATCCGTGAACCAGATGGCCGGCAACCTTACGGCCCAGGTGCGGAATATCGCGGAAGTGACCATCGCCGTGGCTAATGGCGACCTTTCCAAGAAGATCACGGTGGACGTGCGCGGTGAGATTCTCCAGCTGAAGGAGGCCACGAACACCATGGTGGACCAGCTGCGGTCCTTCGCCTCGGAAGTGACGCGGGTGGCGCGGGAAGTGGGCACGGAGGGACGGCTCGGCGGTCAGGCGGTGGTGCCGGGCGTGGCGGGAACATGGAAGGATCTCACGGATTCCGTGAACGCCATGGCCTCGAATCTCACAGGCCAGGTGCGCAACATCGCGGCCGTGACCACGGCGGTGGCGCGTGGTGACCTGAGCCGCAAAATCACGGTGGATGTGAAAGGCGAAATTCTGGAGCTGAAGGAGACCATCAACACCATGGTCGATCAGCTTAACAGTTTTTCCTCGGAAGTGACGCGCGTGGCGCGGGAGGTGGGAACGGAAGGCAAGCTGGGCGGTCAGGCGGCGGTGCCGGGGGTGGCGGGAACGTGGAAGGATCTGACGGATTCCGTGAACTCCATGGGCTCGAACCTGACGGCGCAGGTGCGGAATATCGCGGAGGTGACCACGGCGGTGGCGCGCGGCGACTTGTCCCGCAAGATCACGGTGGACGTGAAGGGCGAAATCCTTGCGCTGAAGAACACCATCAACACCATGGTGGACCAGCTCAACGGCTTCGCCTCGGAAGTGACGCGCGTGGCGAGGGAAGTGGGCACGGAAGGAAAACTGGGCGGCCAGGCGGCGGTGCCCGGGGTGGCGGGAACCTGGAAGGACCTCACGGACAACGTGAATTTCATGGCCTCCAACCTCACGGGCCAGGTGCGCAATATTGCCGAAGTGACGACAGCCGTGGCCAACGGCGACCTTTCCAAAAAGATCACCGTGGACGTGCGCGGCGAAATTCTGGAGCTGAAAAACACGATCAACACCATGGTCGATCAGCTCAACGGCTTCGCGTCTGAAGTGACGCGGGTGGCCCGCGAAGTGGGCACGGAGGGGGAACTCGGCGGTCAGGCGGAGGTGCGCGGCGTGGCCGGGACCTGGAAGGATCTCACGGATTCGGTGAACGCCATGGCCACCAACCTGACGTCCCAGGTCCGCAACATTGCGGAAGTGACGACGGCGGTGGCCAACGGTGATCTTTCCAAAAAAATCACGGTGACGGTGCGCGGGGAAATCCTGGAGCTGAAGGACACCATCAACACCATGGTGGACCAGCTCAACGCCTTCGCGGGAGAGGTCAGTCGAGTGGCGCGGGAAGTCGGCACGGACGGAAAACTCGGTGGCCAGGCGGCGGTGCCGGGCGTGGCCGGGACCTGGAAGGATCTCACGGACAACGTGAATTCCATGGCCTCCAACCTCACCGGCCAGGTCCGCAACATCGCCAACGTGGCCACGGCGGTGGCCAATGGCGACCTTTCCAAAAAGATCACTGTGGACGTGAAGGGTGAGATTCTGGAGTTGAAGATCACGCTGAACACGATGGTCGATCAGCTCAATGTGTTCGCTTCCGAAGTCTCCCGCGTGGCGCGCGAAGTGGGCACGGAAGGGAAGCTCGGCGGCCAGGCGCAGGTGCGCGGAGTGGCGGGGACCTGGAAGGATCTGACCGACAACGTGAACTCCATGGCCAACAACCTGACGGGTCAGGTGCGGAACATTGCGGACGTCACCACCGCTGTGGCGCGCGGGGACCTGAGCCGCAAAATCACCGTGGAGGTGAAGGGCGAAATTTTGCAGCTGAAGGAGACCATCAACACCATGGTTGACCAGCTGAATGGCTTCGCGTCGGAAGTTTCCCGTGTGGCCCGCGAGGTCGGCACGGAAGGGAAACTGGGCGGCCAGGCGGAGGTGGAAGGCGTGGCGGGGACCTGGAAAGACCTCACGGACAACGTGAATTCGATGGCCTCCAACCTGACGTCGCAGGTGCGGAACATCGCGGAGGTGACCATCGCCGTGGCCAACGGCGACCTTTCCAAAAAAATCACCGTGGACGTGCGCGGCGAGATTCTGGCGCTGAAGGAAACAATCAACACCATGGTCGATCAGCTCCGGTCCTTCGCGGCGGAAGTGACCCGCGTGGCCCGCGAGGTGGGCACGGACGGCAAGCTCGGCGGCCAGGCGGCGGTGCCGGGGGTGGCGGGAACCTGGAAGGATCTCACCGACAACGTGAACTCCATGGCCTCCAACCTGACGGGCCAGGTGCGGAATATCGCGGACGTGGCCACGGCCATCGCGCGCGGTGATTTGAGCCGGAAAATCACGGTGGATGTGAAGGGCGAAATTCTCCAGCTCAAGGAAACCATGAACACCATGGTCGAGCAGCTGGGCGCGTTCGCTTCCGAAGTGACCCGTGTGGCGCGCGAAGTGGGAACGGAAGGAAATCTCGGCGGCCAGGCCAAGGTGCCGGGCGTGGCGGGAACGTGGAAGGACCTCACGGACAACGTGAACTCCATGGCCTCCAACCTCACCGGTCAGGTGCGGAACATTGCGGAAGTGACCATCGCCGTGGCCAATGGCGACCTTTCCAAAAAAATCACCGTGGACGTGCGCGGCGAAATTCTGCAGCTCAAGGAAACAATCAACACCATGGTTGAGCAGCTGCGGTCCTTCGCTTCGGAAGTGACGCGCGTGGCCCGCGAGGTCGGCACGGAAGGACGGCTGGGCGTGCAGGCGGTGGTGCCCGGCGTGGCGGGGACATGGAAGGACCTGACGGATTCCGTGAACACCATGGGCGCGAACCTCACCGGTCAGGTGCGGAACATCGCGGACGTGACCACGGCGGTCGCGCGTGGTGACCTGAGCCGGAAAATCACCGTGGAGGTGAAGGGCGAAATTTTGGAGCTGAAGAACACGGTCAACACCATGGTCGACCAGCTGAACGCCTTCGCTTCGGAAGTGACGCGTGTGGCGCGCGAAGTGGGCACGGAAGGAAAACTTGGCGGTCAGGCACAGGTTTCCGGCGTCGGAGGCACATGGAAAGACCTTACGGATAACGTGAATTTCATGGCCTCCAACCTAACGGATCAGGTGCGCGGCATCGTGAAGGTGGTGACGGCGGTGGCCGACGGCAATCTTCGCCAGAAGCTGACGGTGCAGGCGAAAGGCGAGGTCGCGGCGCTGGCGGAGACGATCAATAACATGACCGACACTCTGGCGACGTTCGCGGACCAGGTGACCAACGTGGCCCGTGAAGTGGGCGTCGAGGGCCGTCTCGGCGGTCAGGCCAATGTGCCGGGCGCGGCGGGCATGTGGAAGGATCTGACGGGCAACGTGAACCTTCTCGCCGCCAACCTGACGACTCAGGTCCGCGCCATTGCCGAAGTGGCGACGGCGGTGACGCAGGGCGACCTGACGCGGTCCATCCAGGTCGACGCGAAGGGCGAGGTGTCCGAGCTGAAGGACAACCTGAACACGATGATCGAGAACCTGCGCGAGACCACGGAGCGCAACCGCGAGCAGGACTGGCTGAAAACCAATATCGCCCGTTTCACCAGCATGATGCAGGGCCAGCGCGATCTCTTCACGGTGGCCAAAACGCTCCTGTCCGATCTTGTGCCCCTCGTGGGCGCGCAGCAGGGAACGATTTATCAGATGGCGCATACCGAGGAGGGGCGGCCGACCCTGCAGCTGCTTGCGGGCTATGCGCAGCGGCCCGGGCAGCCGGAGCGCATTCCGCTGGGACAGGGCATTGTCGGTCAATGCGCCCTGGAGAAACAGCGCATCCTCATCACGGACGTTCCGGCGGATTACACCCGGATCAGTTCCAGCCTGGGCGATGCCTCGCCCTCCAGCATCGTGGTGCTGCCGCTGCTTTTTGAAGGCCACACCAAGGCCGTGATCGAGCTGGCCTCGCTGAATCCCTTCAACTCCACCAACCTGATTTTCCTCGACCAGCTCACCGCCAGCATCGGCGTGGTGCTGAACACCATCGAGGCCACCATGCGCACGGAGGGCCTGCTGAGCCAGTCGCAGCAGCTGACGGTCGAGCTTCAGTCCCGCCAGAGCGAGCTCCAGGAAACCAACGAGCAGCTGGGCACCAAAGCCCGGCTGCTGGCCGAACAGAACGAGGAGGTGGAGCGCAAAAACCGCGAGGTGGAGCAGGCCCGCGGGGCTTTGGAGGAAAAGGCGGCGGAGCTGGCGCTGACGTCGAAATACAAGTCGGAGTTCCTCGCCAACATGTCGCACGAGCTGCGCACGCCGCTGAATTCCATTCTTATTCTCAGCCAGCAGCTGGCGGAGAACGCGGCCGGAAACCTCGTCGCCAAACAGGTCGACTTCGCCCGCAACGTCCACTCCGCCGGCTCGGATCTGCTGAACCTGATCAATGACATTCTCGATCTGTCGAAGATCGAGTCCGGCACGGTGTCCGTGGAGGCCGAGGAGATTTCGTTCTCCGGGCTGCGCGATAACATTGACCGCAACTTCCGCCATGTGGCCGAGAACAAGAATCTGCCCTTCAACGTGGAGTTCGACAACGACCTGCCGCGGATTCTGACCACCGATCCCAAGCGTCTGCAGCAGATTCTGAAAAACCTGCTGTCCAACGCCGTGAAGTTCACCTCGCAGGGGCATGTGGACATCCGGGTGGGCTTCGCGACGCGTGGCTGGAGCAATGAGCATCCGGTGCTGAGCAAGGCGCAGCAGGTGATCGCCTTCGCGGTGGAGGACACGGGCATCGGCGTGGCTCCGGAGAAGCAGCGCCTGATTTTTGAAGCCTTCCAGCAGGCCGACGCCGGCACTTCCCGCAAGTACGGCGGCACGGGCCTGGGCCTGGCGATCAGCCGCGAGCTGGCCACGCTGCTGGGCGGGGAAATCCGGCTTTCCAGTGTCCACGGACAGGGCAGCACCTTCACCCTTTACCTGCCGCTGCACTACACCGGCCCCTCGTCCGGCAAGGCTTTGGCCCCACCCATCAGCACCGGACCGCCCGGCGGTTACGGGCTGAATCTGCTGCCGGTCACGGTGGAGGAGCAGGTTCTGGATGACCGCGACATCATTGTGGAGGGTGAGCCGGTGATGCTCATCATCGAGGATGACGCGCATTATTCCCGCATTCTGCTGGGCCTGGCGCGGGATCACGGATTCAAAGGACTGGTGGCGTCGAAGGGCACCACGGGACTTTCCCTGGCCAGGCAGTATCATCCGGCCGCCATCTCGCTCGATATCTTCCTGCCCGACATGCTGGGCTGGACGGTGCTGAACCAGCTGAAGCTGGATCCCTCCACCCGGCACATTCCCGTGCAGATTGTCAGCCTGGAGGAGGAACGCCAGCATGGCCTGGCGCACGGGGCGTTCTCCTACATCGTCAAAGCGCCGACCACGGACGGGCTGGAGGCCGCCTTCACCCGTATCAAAGACTTCACCTGCCCGCGCACGAAACGCCTGCTGGTGGTGGAGGACAACGATATTGAGCGCGATTCCATCATCACCCTGCTCGGGGCCGATGATATTGAAATCGAAGCCGTGGGGACCGGCGCCGACGCTCTCAAAGCGATGCTGAATGAACCCTTTGACTGTGTGGTTCTCGACCTCCGCCTGCCGGACATGACAGGATTTGAGCTTCTCGAAAAAGTGCAGCGGGAACCCGCACTGCTGGCGGTGCCGGTGGTGGTTTTCACGGGCAAGGACCTGACGCTGGGCGAGGAGAAAACGCTGAAGTCCATGGCCAAAAGCATTGTCCTCAAGGATGTGCAGTCGCCCGAGCGGCTGCTGGATGAGACGGCGCTTTTCCTCCACCGCGTGATCACCAATCTGCCGGAGCCGAAGCAGAAAATGCTGCACACGCTTTACGGCTCCGCCGCTGTCCTGCGCGGCCGGAAGGTGCTGGTGGTGGACGACGACGCCCGGAATATTTTCGCCCTGACCTCCCTGCTGGAAAGCCAGGACATGGAGGTCGTCAGCGCCACCAACGGGCGGCAGGCCATTGATCTCATCAAGCGCACGGACGATCTCAGCATTGTGCTCATGGACATCATGATGCCGGAGATGGATGGCTACGAGACCATGCGGGAGATCCGCAAGGACCCGCAGTTCCGCACCCTGCCCATGCTGGCCCTGACGGCCAAAGCGATGAAGGGCGACCGCGAGAAATGCCTTGATGCGGGCGCATCCGACTATATCGCGAAACCCGTGAACACCGACCAGCTTCTTTCCCTCATGCGCGTCTGGCTCTTCCGCTGAGCCTGCCGCCCTCAACGCCATTTCATGAAATCCGAGCAACCCGACTCAGGTGTAAACCGGCAAGCCCCGGCAGCGGTGACCGGTTGGGAACACGTGGAGGACAGCGATGGCGCGCAGGACCTTCCCGAGGAGGCGATCAAGATTCTGATCGTGGACGACGAGCCCCGGAATCTCACGGCGCTGGAGACGGTGCTGGATGATCCGGGTTATAAACTGGTGCGCGCCGGATCCGCCAACGAGGCCCTGCTGGCGCTGGTCGCGGAGGATTTCGCGCTGCTGGTGCTGGATGTGCAGATGCCGGACATGAACGGCTTTGAGCTGGCGGTGATGATCAAGCAGCGGAAGCGCTCGGCCTCCATTCCCATCATTTTCCTGACCGCCTACTCCAGCGAGGACCAGCATCTTCAGGAGGGCTACAGCACGGGCGCGGTGGACTTTCTGCACAAGCCCATCAGCCCGGCCATCCTGCGGTCAAAAGTCGCGGTCTTTGCCGAGCTGCACCGTAAAACCCGTGAAAGCGCGCAGGCCAACCGTGAGCTGCTGGCGGAAGTGGCGGAGCGCCGGCGGGCCCAGGAGGAGCTTCGCGAATTGAACGAGCAGCTGGAGCGCCGCGTCGCCTCGCGCACTTCCCAGCTGACGGAAAGCGAGGCCCGCTTCCGCGCCCTGGCCGAGGAAATGCCGCATCTGGTCTGGGAGATGGATGTGAAGGGAGCGACCACCTATCAGAACTCCCGCGCCGCCGCCTATGCGGATCCCTCGGAGCACTGGATCAAATCCGTGCATCCCGACGACGCGCCCCTGACCGCCGCCACCTGGGCCGCCGCTTTGACCGCAGGCCGGGAATGCGACCTCTACTGCCGTCAGCAGCGGCTCATCGACACCGATTACCGCTGGTTCCATGTCAAGGCGGCGCCCGCCCGCAACGCCGCTGGGGAGATCATCCGCTGGGTCGGCACCAGCACGGATATTCACGAACAGCGCAAAGCCGAGGAGGCTCTGCGCCTCGCCGACCGGCGGAAAGACGAGTTTCTGGCCATGCTGGGGCACGAGCTGCGCAATCCCCTGGCGGCCATCCGCCATGCGGTGCGGATCAATGCCGACGCCGGCGATGATGCCGCCAGCAGGCAGTGGGCGAACGAGGTCATCGACCGCCAGAGCACCCAGCTCACCCGCATGGTGGACGACCTGCTGGATGTGGAGCGCATCAACCGCGGCCGCATTGAACTGCGGTTTGCCCCGGTGCGGCTGGAGGCCGTGATCGCCGCCGCCGTGACCGCCGTCATGCCGCTCATCGAATTGAGAAAACACAACCTCGCCGTGGACGCCCCGGACGGCATTCTCAGCGTGCAGGGCGATGCCGACCGCCTGGAGCAGGTGTTTGTGAATCTGCTGACCAACGCCGCGAAATACACGCCGGAGGGCGGCCACATCAGCCTCACGGCACGGACTGAAAAGGAGAGAATCCTCATCTCCGTCACCGACAACGGCGTGGGCATCTCCCCGGAGCTGCTGCCGTATGTCTTCGATCTTTTCACCCAGGCCACGACCTCGCTGGACCGCGCGCAGGGTGGGCTGGGCATTGGCCTGACGGTGGTGAAATCGCTGGTGGACATGCACGGCGGCACGGTGACCGCCGAGAGCGGCGAGGGCCGGGCCGGATCCACGTTCACGGTGACCCTGCCGCTTCTGGCCTCCGTCCACGCGCCTAAAACCGCTCCCGCCCCCAAAGCGGAATCCACCGCCCTGCCCCGCCGGGTGCGGGTGCTCATCGTGGATGACCACGTGGACGCCGCGCAGACCCTGGCCCGCCTTCTCAGCCGCCGGAACTGCGAGGTCCGCATGGCCCACGACGGTCCGGGCGGCGTGGAGGCGGCCCGGGAATTCCTTCCGGAAGTCCTGCTGCTGGATCTTGGCCTGCCCGGCTTCGACGGTTATGAGGTCGCCCGCGTCCTGCGCGGCGATCCCGCCTGCGCCGGCTCCCTTTTCATCGCCATCTCCGGCTACGCCCAGGACAGCGACCGCCGGCGCTCCGCTGAGGCCGGCTTCGAGTACCACTGCGCCAAGCCCGTCGATTTCACCGCTCTTCTCAGCGCCATCCGCACCCGCCTGGCCGCCCAGCCCGAACCTGCGGCCTGATGGCGGATTCGCCCGGCGGGATCACGGCGGGGAACTGAATGCCTTTATCCGGCGGGCCGGGCCGCCCTCACTTTCCGGCGGGGGAAAGCTTCAGGCGGGCCAGGGTCTGCTCGCGCCGGGCCGGTTCCATGGACAGTTTGGCAATGGCCTGGCGGGCGGCGGCGGGATCGGTGGCGAGGAGCCGCGCGAGGTCCCGGCGGGCGTTGTTGATGGGCTCAAGGGAGGTCAGAGGACCGGTCTGAAAAGCCGCCGGATCAATGATGTGCTCCACGGCGCCGAGGTAGAGCGCCTCGCGCCGGGGATCGCCTGAGGGCAGCTTCTGAAGCCAGTCCATGGCGGCGTCGGGCTGGTGGCGGGTCCAGGCCTGGAAGGTTTCCGAAAGGGTTTGGGCGCGGCTGGCTTCGGGGGCCTGGTTGGCCCATTCGATGGCTTCGACCGGCTGCTCGCGCACCAGATTGCGGGCGGCGGCGGTCACGGCCTCGGGACCGGCCACCTGCCCGGCCGGGGACCGCAGATAGTCGGCGAAGCCCCTGGGATCGTGCTCGCTCCAGGACCAGTGAATATTGCCGATCACCTGCTTCCGCGCATCGGGGTCCAGCTGACCCAGCCAGGCGATGGCTTCGGGTTTGGCGGAGCGGCCGGAGCTGTTGAATCCCGGCCACCAGTCTTTGTTGATCATGGTGTCGGCGAAGGTGACGGCGGCTTTGCTGCGGAGCGGCGAAGGCTCAAGGCCCACGATCATCGCGGCGGCGGCGTCCGGGCTTTGGGCGATGGTGCCTTTGACGAGGCTGGTGATGACTTCCGACTGCTGGCTTCCGGAGGTGTTGGCAAGGCACCATTGCAGGGCCTCGGGAGCGTCCTTTTTCCCCCACGCCTCAATAAACGCGGGCAGCAGCAGCGCCCGCTCCGGCCCCCCGGCGGCGGCCAGCCAGCCGGAGGCTTTGGTCAGGTCCTTCTCCACCCACTGGCGCATCACCTGATTCGCCAGATCAGAGGCGGCGGCGGTGTTCCGGGAGACGGCGAAGGCCAGCGCGCCCTCGGGATCACTCTTCCCCCACTCTTTGCCGATGGTCTCCAGCACCAGCCGGCTGGCGAAGCCCGCGGGGTGCGCCAGGGCCACCTCCGCCGCATGACCGGGATCGGCGGCGGCCCATTTGGCCACCCCTTTCATATCGGGCCCGTAGCCGTCGATGGACAGAGCGCTCATGGTGATGAGGGCCTGCTCCGGGCGGTTCTGAAAAAGGCTGTTGAGCGCGGTGAACTGCCAGCCCATCTGCAGGCCGGGGCTGTTTTTCAGGGCGGTCAGCACGGCGTCGGGATCGTTCTTCGGCCAGGTCTCCAGCAGCAGCTGGGCCAGCTCATTGGCCGGGAAACCGGGGCCGGATCCGCCCGCGTTCCGGCAGGCTTCGAAGAGCCCCCGGGGATCAAGCTCGATCCAGCGCGCGGCCAGCATGTTCAGCGCTCCAGGCATCTCCTTCGCCATGCGGGCGAGCCCCGGGAAATCCCCGGGACCGGCTTTCTCCACGGCGGTCATCCACTGAAGCCAGCGGGTGACGCCGCGGCTGATGGAGAGGTCGGTCCGCAGCTTTTCCGCCAGCACGGAGGCGGCGGGACCGGCCGGCTTTGACGGCGCGCCGGGCTTTCCGGCCTGGCCGCCGGCGGCGGGAATTCCGGCGGTTCCGGATTCCGCGCCGCCGGGCTGACGCAGCGCGCTGAGACCAAAACCGGCGGCAAGGCCGGCAATCCCGGAAAAAATAATGAGAGGAAAACGTTTCACGGGGCGGAAGCGGTTATTGGTTGGCGGGGCTGGTGGTTTTGCCGGCGGCTCCGGCGCCCACGCTTTGCCGCAGCTGCTGTTTTTCGGCCTCCGTCAGGGCGGCGGCGCTGTCGATCCAGTGCAGCGCCTCCTGGGGATTGCGCTGCGCGAGAGAGCCCAGGGCGGTGCCCGCCGCCTGCATGCGCATGGCCCCATCGCCGATGGAAACCGCCCATTGCCAGGCCTCGTCGGGTGAATCCGCCGCGACTTCCCTCACGAGGGCATGGGCTCCGGCGTCGCGGTCCGGTCCGGCGGGCAGCTGGGAGATCCATTCCGAAGCGGCCAGGGAATCATTTTTCAGCCATCCGCCGGCCACGTTCCCGATGACTCCGGAGCGGTTCTCCGCCGGCAGCCGCAGCGCCCAGGCGGCGGCGTCCTCGGGGTTTTTGGCGGCCCAGGCCTGGGCCACCTGCCGGTTGGCGTCCCCACGCGCTCCGGCGGGCAGCTCCTCCAGGCGCGGCAGCCAGAGCGAGGCGCTGACGAAATTGTCAGGATTCAAAAAACTGAAGGCGTTGGTGAGAAGCCGGCTCCGCAGCGCGGGGGGAGCGTCCGACAGGAGACTTTCCAGACGGTTCATACGGGAGCCCGCGTTGAGCAGGCTTTGCGCGATGCGGTTCAGATCCTTTTCGCCCTCGGGGGTGGACGGCAGCTCCTTGGCGATGGCGAGAGCCAGGGCCGGATTCTGATAGGTGGCGGAATTGATCACGGTGTCCCGCAGTCGGCGGACAGCCGCGCTGTCGGGCGCTCCCTTCAGCCATTCCCAGACTTTCGCCAGCTGGGGTTTGGAATCATTCAGCAGGGCGCTGCCGAGGGCGGCGTCCAGCACCTCCAGGGTGCCTTTTTTCAGCTCCCCGGCGAGGAATTTCACGGGATCGGCATTGAGCCGTTCGGTCACAATGCCCGCCAGACCCTGCACATCCTCCCCGGAAATTTTGCCAGGATGATCCCGCAGCCAGGCGGTGGTGCCCTCGAAATCCTTCGCCCCGGCCTCCTTGAGCAGGCGCGCGGCGGTGGAGTCGGCGAAATAGCCGGAGCGCCCGCCTGGCGGCACCATGGACGCATTTTCCAGCGCCGCTTTGGGATCGGTGGCCGCCAGCCCCATGAGGCCGCTGCGCAGGACATCCTCGCGGTCGATGTCCGCCGGCAGGTTTCTGGTCCAGGCGGCCATGGCCGCGAAGTCTTTCTGCGCCCAGGCTTTGGCCACGCCCGCCAGAGCCTCGCCGCGCCGGGAACCGGTCAGGGTCTCGGCGGCGGAGCGCGCGGATTCCAGATCACTCCCGGCCAGAACCGCGAAGGCATCGGCCACCGGATGGCTCCAGTGATCCCTGTTTTCCGGCAGCCGCGAGGCGATGGCGGCGACAAATTCCGGCGCGCGGCGGGCGATGTCCAACAGCACGGCCGACTCTCCGGCCAGATCGTCGCCCGCTTTGCCGAGACTGGTCAGTCTGGTCATGGCGGCCTGCGGATCCTGGGAGAGCCATTGGAGGAAAAGCTGCCGGCACTGGGCGCGGTCGCCGTTTCTGCTGATGAAAAAATCGAGTCCTCCCGCCGGGTCCACCTGCGCCCATTCCGCCGTCAGGGCGGCACGGAAGGCACGGCGGCGGAAGGTGTCCTTGATTTCCGAAATCGCCTTGAACAAAGCGGGCATCGCCCGGGCGTCCTGGCCGTGCTCCTCGTGCAGGCGGACCCACTCCGCGAACAGTTCGCTGTCGCCGAAATCCGGTTTCGCCGCCGCTTCGGAGGCGCCGGGCAACGGCTTCACGGCAACCTTCTCCGGCGGCGGTGGAGGCGGATGCGTGCCCTGATGCACGGCATAACCGACCGGCAGACAGGCGAAAGCGACGAGGGCGGCGGTGACAAGCGAGGCTTTGGAGGTGGTCATGGCGGTGGTGATGGCGGCGGGAGTGGTGGAAACGGAGGCGGCGGTGGATGCCGTTGTGGCGGCGGAGGCTGAACCCAGCGCCGCCGCGGCGGCGAAAGCGCCGCCCGCCATGACCGCCGGAGCCGCCAGGGCTCCGATGGCGGCGGCGATGGCAATGGTGAAAATCGCGCCGGGCTGCGTATGCCGGAGCGCGGTCTCGATCAGCCCGGTCATGCGCTCGCGCAGCATTTCCCGCCCGCGGGCGAGGCGCTGCTTCACGGCATCCTCGCCCAGGCCCAGGGTTTCCGCGACTTCGCGCACGGACTGGTCCTGACGGTAAAAAAGCACCAGCGGCAGACGGTAATTTTCCGGCAGCCTGCCCAGCGCGTCCCGCACCAGCGCCGACTCCTCACCGCTCACCGCCAGTTCATCCGGGGGCAACTGATCTTCGTCCGCCCACCGCTCATCCATTTCCACAAACTGCACGCCCCGTGTCCGCCGCAGATGCCCCAGGGCGGCATTCCGGGCGATCCGCGCCAGCCAGGCGCGCAGTTTTTCCGGTTCCCGGAGATCCTGGATTTTCCGCCAGGCCGTCACAAAAGCCTCCTGCGCCGCATCCTCCCCCGCCGTAAAATCCCCCAGCACCCCCAGCGTCACCCCGCAGACCATCACCTGATGCCGGGCCACAATCTCCACAAACGCCCGCTTCTCCCCGCGCTGGGCGGCCCGCACCAACTCAGCGTCGGCGGGATGAGGGTGATTTTCGGATTTGGCGCTCATGAAATGACAACGCCGGAAAAAGGGAGCGTCATCCGGGTTGATGCGCCCGCGCCGGAGGCGGTGACATTATTTTCGTCACTATTTTTCGCCGGAGAGGGCGATTCCCATCCTTAACCACCTGAATCAGCACCCGATCAGTCCCGATCAGCGGTTGCCGGCAGGATTTTCCCCGATCTTCAGAACGCCGTCCACCCGCTTAATGAGCACCAGTTCCGACCAGTCCACATCCCCTCCGGCTTCGTAGAAAATCCACCAGCCATCCTCTGTCTCGCCGGCTTCCAAAAAGTGCGCGCCGGAAGCGCATCCCCCACTCCAGGACTCGGCCCGGTCTTTGATGCGCCATTCACGGGAGACCTTTTCCATGCGCCCGCGCGTCCCGGGGTCAAGCTCCGCCGTGTCCATTCCACGCAATGGGTTCAGCCATGCAAGAAATTTTTCCTTAATATCCGCAGGGACCTGCTCAATGCTGTAAACTCTCCTTTTCGTGAACGGCACGCGTATCGCCGAACCATCCGGGCGGAACAAAATCTCCTCCCGGCCGCATCCCGTCAAAAGCAGGATGGTCAGCAAAGGAAAGATCTTATAAAAGGCCGCCATTTTCTTGCCTTCTGTTCAGGCGCGCGGACTGTGTGGTCAACCTCAGTTTAGGATTGAGTCACAATTTCCACGCCACAATCGTCATTCTCATCCAACAATTCCCAGTCATAACCCGTTGATTATGAATGGTCGGGCTGGCGGGATTCGAACCCACGGCCTCTTCGTCCCGAACGAAGCGCGCTACCAAACTGCGCTACAGCCCGCTATGCCTTTTTTGAAAGATGGCGGACCACATGAATTGATGCTGCGGGCGGAGCTGTCAACCGGAGGGTCGGGAAAATTTCAGTCCGGACCCGTTTTGGCATACGGTTCCGCAGGGCGCAAAACATCGTCGCCGCCGGTTTTCGGGCTGCGGTGCGGGAACGTCATTTTCGCCGCCCGGCCCGCCGTTTTTTCCTTCGTTTCCTTTGCTCCCTTCTGTTCAATCATCAGTGGAGGGAGCGCCGACCGGTTGCCAGAGCGCCGGGGCTGGTTTTATGCGTGGGGTTCATGGAAATCACCGACGCATGGTTAATGGAAATGGGCGGCTGGCAGGAGATGAAGCGCGCCCGGGCGATGTGGAGCGCCGGGGCGGTTGCGGACGCGGCCTTTGACGGGACGCGGCTGACGGGCTCGGTCCGGGATGCGGGCAAGGTGTTCTCCAGCGGGCTGCGGCTGCGGAGCCGGAGCGATATGGACAATCTGTGCAACTGTTTCCAGTCCCGGCGCGACGGGACAATCTGCGCGCACTCGCTGGCGGTGGGCACGGCCTGGGCGCGGCGGCATGAGAAGCAGCCGGCGGACGGAGCGGCCCAAGCGGCGAGGAATGGCGCGGGAGGAGGAGGAGGAGGAGGAGGAGGAGGAGGAGGAACTCCGGGCAGTGGCGGCGGCGCGGGGGCGGCGGGAGGATCGGGGCCGGGCGCGGGGCGCTCCGCCGGGCCGTCCGGGCCGAAGCCCGCAAAGGCGGAGGGACCGCTTTCGTTTTTCCTGACGCCGAATTTTTTCCCCGGCCTGCAGCGGCAGCGGCTGACGATTCTGGTGGAGACCGGCTCCCGCGTGCCTGCGGAAGCCGGGTCCGGTCCTGATTCCCATCCCGCGCATTCCCCCGATCTGCCGGTGCTGGCCTGGCTGGGGAGTCTTCAGCAGACGACGGTGCCGCCGCATCTGATGCTGACCGGCGGGCCGCAGATCACCGGGGCGCTTTCGGCGCTGGCGGGGCATCCGCGTGTTTTTCTGCGGGAGGGATCGAAAAAAATCCCCTTTTCCGTGACGCCGGACTCCGCGCGCCTGGCGCTGACTCTGACCACTTCAAAATCAGGTCCGGTGCGGCTGGCGCTGCAGCTTCCACAGCCGGATTGGCAGCTGGTCGCGCCCGCCGCCGAGAAGGAAACCGGCTGGGTCTGGCATCCGGGCACGGCGACGCTGCGGCCGCTGCGGGTGCCGGCGGTGTTTTTTGAACTGCTGGGCACGCTGCGGCCGCGTCCGCCGCTGGAAAAATCCCGCCGCTGGCTGGCGGGCAATCTGGCGGCGCTGCAGAATGTGTTTGATCTGGATGCGGCGGGATCGTCGCCGGAAGTGCTGTCGTTCCACCTCGTGCCGGGCGGTCCGCGTTTTGAACTGACGCTGGAGGGCAGCCTGACGCGGCTCAGCGCGCAGCTGCGCTGCCGGTATCCGGACGGCCCGGCGGCATTCCCGCCGCTGGCTCGGGAAGTGGCGGGTTTTCCGCTGGAATCGACCACGCGGCCCGGCGTTTTCCTGACCCGGAATCAGGCGGCGGAGGCGGCGGCGGTGCGGAGGCTGGAGGCCTGCGGCTTCACGTCCGTGACGACAGCGGCGGAGGCTTCGGGGAGCGGGGATTTTCTGATGAGTTCGGAAAACGCGGTTCTCCAGTTTTTCGCGGGGGAAATGGAGCGGCTGAAGGCGGACTGGCAGGTCACGACGGGCGCGCGTTTCACGGCGGCCACGGCCGGCGTGGAGCGTTTGTCGCCGCAGTGGAAACCGGTGGGCGGCGGGACGGACTGGCTGTCGTTTGATCTCAGCTTCGGATCGGCGCGCGGCACGGTGCTGGACCGGGTGGAGATCGCGCGGCTGCTGGCGACAGGATCCGGCCATAAAAAACTGCCCAACGGCCGCACCGCCGTGATTTCCCTGGCCGACGCCATGGACCTGAATGAGGTCCTGCGCGACGTGCAGCCGGACCAGGCCTCGGGTTCCTTCCGGGTGAAAAAATCGCAGGCCGGCTATCTGGAGCAGACGTTTGGCCGTCCACTGGAACCTGGGGCCGCCGGGGCGTCCTGGCCGCTGGAGCCGAGCGTGCCTCCGGCTTTGCTGAAGCTGCTGCGGGATTATCAGAAAACCGGCGTGCAGTGGCTGCTGGATCACGCCGCGCAGGGGCTGGGCGGGATTCTGGCGGACGAGATGGGGCTGGGCAAAACGCTTCAGAGCCTGTCGCTGCTGGCGGCGCTGCGGCGGCGGTGGCCGGATCTGCCCTGTCTGGTGGTGTGCCCGAAATCGCTGCTGGGCAACTGGCGGGCGGAGGCGGAGCGGTTCACGCCGGAGCTGAGCTGCCTGACGCTGGAGGGCGCGCGGCGCAAAAGCCAGTTCGCGGCCGCGCGGAAGGCGAATCTGGTCCTGACGAGTTATCAGCTGCTGGCGCGGGACATTGAGGAGCACCGGGGCATTCAGTGGGGCGCGGTGATTCTGGACGAGGCCGGTTTTATCCGGAATCCGGACACCCAGGCGGCGAAGGCGGCGCGGGCGCTTCCGGCGAAGGTGCGGTTCGCGCTGACGGGGACGCCGATTGAGAACGGCATCCGCGATCTGTGGTCGCTGATGGAATTCGCCCTGCCCGGCTGTCTGGGGCCGAGGAAGGATTTCCAGGAGCGGTATGAGGCCCCGCTTTCCGCCGGCGGCAATGCCCCGGTGATGGCCCGGCTGCGCCGCCGCCTGGCGCCGCATCTGCTGCGCCGTCTGAAGCAGGATGTGGCGAAGGATCTGCCGTCGAAGATTGAGAAAATCCACGCCTGCGAACTCACGGCGATCCAGCGCGAGCTTTACACCGGTCTCATGCGCGAGGGCGCGGCCAAGGTCATGGACGCCGACAACGCCAAACAGCAGGGCCAGGCGCGGATGCACCTGCTGACCACGCTGCTGCGGCTGCGCCAGACCTGCTGCGATCCCGGACTGCTCAAGCTGGAGCTTCCCAAACAGGCCACACCCGCGGAGTTGTCCGGCAAGCTGGAGGCGGTGGCGGAGCTGCTGGAGGAAATCCGCGACGGCGGGCATTCTGTTATTATTTTCAGCGCCTTCGCCACCATGCTGCGGCGGCTGGAGGACACGGTGAAGGCGGCGGAACTGGGCTACTGCCTCCTGGATGGCCAGACGAAGGACCGGGCGGCGCTGGTGTCGTCCTTCCAGAATGACCCGGACAAACGGGTGTTTCTCATCAGTCTCAAAGCCGGCGGCTACGGCCTGAATCTGACGAAGGCGGACACGGTGATTCATTTTGATCCGTGGTGGAATCCGGCGGTGGAGGCCCAGGCCACGGACCGGGCGCACCGCATCGGGCAGGACCGCCCGGTGACGGTTTACAAGCTGATCACCACGGGGACGGTGGAGGAGAAAATTCTGAAGCTTCAGCAGAAAAAGCGCGGCCTGACGGACGCGGCGCTGGACGACGAGGCCCCGCTGATGGAGGGCCTGACGGAGGAGGATCTGCGGGGGCTGCTGGAGGG
The DNA here is from genome assembly GCA_040386695.1 of Verrucomicrobiota bacterium. Classification (GTDB taxonomy): domain Bacteria; phylum Verrucomicrobiota; class Verrucomicrobiia; order Verrucomicrobiales; family V1-33; genus CAIZWU01. The sequence continues at coordinate 69,000 of JAZKFB010000002.1, read as the reverse complement.
GTGAGGGATGGACTGGATGGACCTGATGGACAAAAATTTCAAAGTCCATGCCGTCCATCAGGTCCATGCCGTCCATTCAGTCCATCCCCCGTCCCCTCACAAAACCCGTTTCCCCTTGTTGCCCGGATGCCGCATGATACAACGGTCGGGCCTCCGCTTTTCCGATTTCCACCGCCCTCATGGAGCTGACTTTCACCCAACGCCTGCTGGTGCAGAGTCTTGCTGTGCTCACGCTGCTGCGCTGGGTGGTGGCGGGGCTGCATGACATTTCACCGGCGGAGGCGCAGCTGGTGGAAACGCTGCGGCACCCGGCCCTGGCGGGGCTGCACGGAGGGAATCTGACGGCCTGGCTGGCGGGGATCAGCTCCTTCATTTTTGGCCACACGCCGCTGGGGGTGCGCTTTGCGGCACCTCTGTTCATCGCCGGATCGAGCTGGATGCTGTACCGGCTGGCGCATTCCCTGACGGGGGAAAAAACGGCGGGCTGGGCGGTGGCGCTTTTCAATCTGGCACCCATCACCAATCTCGCGGCGGTGCAGATGCGGCCGGAGACGCCGGGTCTGTTTTTTCTGATCGCCGGACTGGTCGCGGTGTGGCGGGGGCTGCGGCGGGCGTCGCCGTGGGACTGGCACTGGCCGCTGGCGGGAATGCTTTTCGGGCTGGGGTTTCTCTGCTGGTACGGGGCGGTGTGGGGGATTGCGGGAGCGCTGCTGCTGCTGACGGGATCGCGCCGCTGGCGGGGATTTCTGCGGCGCCCGGGGCCGTGGCTGATGGTGGCGGATTTCGCGCTTTTCGCGTGGCCGGTGTGGGAGTGGAACCGGTCCCATGCGTGGGCGGGATATTATTTTTGGCGCGACGCCCTGCGCCCGCCGGGGCAGCCATGGAGCTGGTCCGGACCGCTGACGCAGGCCGGACAATGGCTGGCCGCCGTCAGTCCCGTGATGTTCGCCGCCATGCTCTGGGCATTGTTCCAGGCGGTCCGGCAATGGCGCGCCAGCGACGCCGCGCGGTTCATCACCGCCGTCTCCCTGCCGCCCCTGGCGGCGGCCTGGCTGGCCACGCTGAGCGCGGGACCGCATCCCGAATGGCTGGCGCCCGCGTTTCCGGCGCTGTGCCTGCTGCTGCCGTGGGCGTGGGAGAATCATCTGCCGGACCTGCGGGGGAAAATCCGGCTTCAGTGGCTGTGCGTGCTGCCCGCGCTGGTCTGCGCGCCGCTGGTGCTGGACACGGATCTGCTGCGTCATGCGGGGGCGCCGGTGACTTACCGGCATGATAAATCGCGGAACTGGCGCGGCTGGCGGACTCTGGCGGCGGAGGCGGCGGAGGTGATCCGCAGCGCCGCCCCGCAGGCGCCCGGCGGGCTGTTCGTGATCGCCCAGGACGAGCGGCTGGCCTCGGTGCTGAATTTCCACCTGCCTCCGGATCTTCCGGTGCTGCGGCCCACGCCCCGGCATCCGCTGGTCATGGCCCTGTCGTGCCCGGTGCCGGAAAGCGACTATCATTTCTGGCCCGGCTACCTTGGCACGGCGGAGGGAAAAAGCGCCTTCATGGGCCGCACCGCGCTGTATTTCACGACCTCGACGGCGGATAATCCGCCCCGGCGGCTGCGCGCGGCCTTCCGGGATATCCAGCCGCTGACGGTCTTTGATGTCATGCAGCGCGGGCTGCCGCTGCGGAGGATCAAGGTTTTCGCCTGCCACGAATATCTCGAAGCGGGCGGCGGCGGCGGCCGGTGATTTTTTGATGGTCAGGCGCGGCCCCGCCCGCCAGCATCGGCACGGCTTCCGGAAAGACGGAGCCCGCAATCCGGCAAACTTTTCATGACCGCATCCCCCGACCCTTCCCTCCACGAGGAGAATCTTTACCGCAAAGTCACCTGGCGGCTGATTCCGTTTCTTTTCCTGTGTTACGTGCTGTCGTTTCTGGACCGGGTGAATGTGGGCTTCGCCAAGCTGAAAATGCTGGCCGATCTCGGCTTCAGCGATCAGGTGTACGGCCTGGGCGCGGGCATCTTTTTTATCGGGTATTTCCTGTTCGAGGTGCCGAGCAATCTGCTGCTGGAGCGCGTGGGGGCGAGGATCTGGATCGCCAGGATCATGATCACCTGGGGGATTATCTCCTCATCCATGATGTTCGTGGAATCACCCGCCGGTTTTTACGCGCTGCGGTTTCTGCTGGGGGTGGCGGAGGCCGGATTCTTTCCGGGGATCATTCTTTACCTGACCTACTGGTATCCGGCGTGGCGGCGCGGGCGCATTGTCGCCCTGTTCATGATGGCGGTTCCCGTGGCCGGAGTGATCGGCGGGCCGCTGTCAGGCTGGATTCTGAACCGTTTTGACGGGATTTATGGCTGGGAAGGGTGGCAATGGCTGTTTCTGCTGGAGGGACTGCCTTCGGTGATCGTCGGGGCGCTGGTGCTGGTTTGTCTGCGCGACGGCATCCGCAGCGTGCGGTGGCTTTCGGAAAGCGAGAAGCAGTTTCTGGAATCCCGCCTGGCCCCGGTTGAAAAACCAGCCGTCAAACCGCCCTTGGTCAAACTGCTGCTCCAGCCCCGGCTGCTGCTGCTGAGTCTGATCTATTTCTGTGTGAGCATGGGGCTTTACGGAGCCATCAGCTTCTGGCTGCCGCAGCTGGTGAAGAACACGGGAGTCGAGGATATGCTGAACGTCGGGCTGCTCACGGCCATTCCCTATCTTTGCTCGGTGCCGGCCATGTGGCTGGTGGGCCGCAGTTCCGACCGGAGCGGGGAACGCCGCTGGCACTTTGCCGTGAGCGCGCTGTGCGGCGGCGCGGGGCTGGTGCTGAGTGTGCGTTCCGGGCAGAACGCGGTGGCCTCCATGGCCTCGCTGTCGCTGGCCACGGCGGGCATCATGTCCGCCCTGCCCGTCTTCTGGTCCATGGGAACGGCCCGGCTGGGAGCCTCGGCGGCGGCGGGCATCGCGCTGGTGAACTCCATCGGCGGACTGGCGGGTTTCACCGGCCCTTCCGCCGTGGCGTGGATCAAGGGCGCGACCGGCGGCAGTCTGGACAACGGCATGTATTTCATCGCCGGATGCCTCCTCCTGGGCGCGGTGCTGGTGGTCTCGGTGATCCCGGCGGAAAAGGAAAGCCGGCCGGACTGAGCGGGGCTGGACGGGTGGCGGATGGGGAAAGGAATAATGGGGAAAACGGGAACCCGCAGCTCCGTCCGGCAGGGAAAGCGGCGGGCTGTTTTCCACTTCCCACTTTCCACTTTCCTGTCCCTTCCCTATTTCCCGGGCCCAAAGCTCACGGCTTCCGCAGGAGCACGATGCGGTTAGTGTTGGTGCCGAGGCTTTGGTTGTCCACGCCCCAGCAGTTGGAGGTTTTGGTGAACTCCTGGGCATTGATCATGATCAGCTCCGGCACCAGTCCGGCGTCCATGGCGGCGGGGACCACGGCCTCCTCCAGGCGGATTTTGCCGCTTTTGACCTCCCCGACCTCGAAGGCGATCCAGCCGCCCGGCTTCACCACCCGCCGCAGCTCATGAAAAACAGCGGTCATGCGCTCCCGCCAGGCGCTTAATCTGGTGATCTGCCAGATGGGAATATCCTTCGAGTCCAGCCCGTGAAACCAGCAGCGCAGCCAGTTGTCGGTCTGATAGTTCACCTCATTCAGAAACGGCGGTGAGGTCACCACCAGCGACACGCTGTCCGGCGGCAGCATCGGCGTGTGATCGCAGGAGGCCGTGACCAGCCTCGCTCCGGCGGAGGCGGCGGCCAGCACCGCGCGCTCCTCCGGCGTGAGGTCCTTCAGCAGCTGGCTGCTCTTTTTTTCCAGAATGCCCGCCACATCACGCGGCGGCGGCGTCTGCTCCCGCCGGGCGTTGATGCGCTGCTGGCTGCGCACGGACACCGCCTGATTGGGCGGCAGCGTGTAAACGGAGAAAAATCCATTGCTGTGACCGGTCAGGCGGTTGGTGGCCACCATGCGCAGCCAGGCACCGGCGGCGTCCGTCCCGCCGCGGGCGAAATAATCCCGGAGCGCGGTCACGGCCCGCAGGACCTCCGGGTGATAAAAAACCAGCAGTTCCTCCCGGAGCGGGGCTTCCGTGCTCAGCGGCAGTTCTGAAAGCCGGGCGCTGATTTCCTGAAACGAGGGCGGGTTCAGCCGGGGCTCCACCAGCCTTGCGCTGACCGGATTGATGTCGCATCCCCACGGTGTCCGGCCCCGCAGCGCGGCCTCCAGCAGCGTGGTTCCCCGGCCCATGAAGGGATCGTAAACCACCTCCCCCGGCCGGGTCAGACGGCTGATGAAAAAGGCCGGCAGCTGCGGCTTGAAGCAGGCGCGGTAGGAAATCTCGTGCAGCGAATGCGCCTGCCGCTGGCGGCTGGTCCAGTATTCGTTGATGTAAACCGGCACCTCCGCGCCTTCCGGGGTTTTGAGCGTCTCCACGACGGTTTCACTGCCGAATTCCCGGAAATTTTTCAGTTCCCCGTGCAGATCGGCGGGAAGCCGGACGGGATCCGCACCGGTCCGGCAGCCGGCACCGGAAATGGGGTCCGGACCGCACGCGGCTGGACGCGGCTCCGCCTCCAGCGGAGTGAAAAGGTCGTTTTCCCGGGAAAGGAGCGGTTTTGAGCGGCGGGGCATTCCGGTTTTCAGTTTTTGGGAAAGGCCACCCGTTCCGGAACGCCGCTGCCCCGCAGCACATAGAGAAATCCTCCCGTGCCCTCCAGCTCCCTCATCCGCGCCAGAAACGTGGCCGCATTGTCGATCTGGGTCATGCGCTGATTGTCGCTCACCCCCAGAATCAGCTCCTCCGGCGTCACCAGCCCGTGCAGCGGGGAGTCCGGAGCCACATTCTCAATCAGAATCCCGATCGGTTTGAGAAGATGATAACGCGTCTGCTCGGCTTTGCGCAGATCGCGGACCTTGAGCCCGGCCACGTCATGGCTTTCCGGCACCGGCTGGGCGGCGAAAATCGTGTCCAGGTTGGCCACCTCCGCCTTCAGGGACTGGTCCTCCGATCCCCGCCGCAGCCCGATCAGCAGGGATTCGCCCACCTGTTTTTTGCGCAGCCGGCGGAAAAATTCCGCCGCGCTCCGGACCGGCAGCCCGTCCAGCGACTTCACCACATCATCCTTCCGCAGTCCCGCCGCCGCCGCCGGGGAGCCGCGCTCCACACCGAGCACCACAGCGCTTTCCGGCTGTTTTCCGTCCTGATAGGAAGCGGGGGGATAATCATCCACGCTCACCCCCAGATACCCTCTCGGCCGGCCTTTGTGCACCATGCGGTCGTAGGCGTCCTGCACCTCATTGGACGGAATCGCCAGACCGTAGGGCTGGCCCGGAATCTGGCCCGACGCCTGCTCCGGCGGCTCCACCATGCGGGCGTTGATGCCGATGAGTTCCCCGTTCAGGTTCATCAGCGGACCGCCGGAATTGCCGGGATTGATGATGCAGTCCGTCTGAAAAAAGGAGGTCTGAATATCGCTGACGCGCCGGGAGCGGTTGCTGATGATGCCCTGGGTCACCGTTTCCGCCAGATGCAGAGGGCTTCCCACCGCGATGACAAAATGCCCCTGCCGCATGAGATCGGAGTCCCCGAAGGCCATGCACGGGAATGTCTCCTCCGGAGTTTTCGGCTCAATGCGCAGCAGGGCGATATCCAGCGCCTCGTCACGGTCCACCAGCGATGCCGGCCGCTGATCGTCATCCCCGTGCAGCACCACCCGGATGTTCACATTGTCTCCGGCGACCACATGCCAGTTGGTGATCACGTAACCTTCCACGGAAACAATGGTGCCGGAGCCCACACCCTGCTCGCGGATCGTGCGGACCTCGTTCTGAGGACGGTTTCCCGCCACCAGTTTGAGCTGGCTGACGGTGCGCACCCGCTCGACTTCAATGCTCACCACTCCCGGAAGCGTGCGGGCCACCACCGAGGCCATGGTGTCGTTCAGTTCCGCCAGAATATTCCGGGGCGGCGCGGGCGGCGGGGAATCAGCGGAGAACGGGCCCGCGGCGGATGGCGCGGAGGCGGAAGTGACGGGAATGGCGGGGGCGGAGAATACCGGCGAAGCCGTTTCCGGGGATTTTCCGGTTTCGGCCTCCAGCGAAAGCCCGCGCATCGCCCGCAGCATCAGCCAGATCATCCCCGCGGAGAGGGCGAAAACTCCCACCGTGATGAGGGACCGGATGAAAAAGGTTCGCATGAGGGACAAGCGGCCATACCTGGACGGTCCCCCTCCATGGCGCAAGTTCAGGTTCACGGGAATGCGCATGCCGGTTTCCTCAAAATAGAGCTTATGCGTCTTCCATGAACCCTGTAAATTCCATTGATTGAACCCGCCGGACAAACCGGGGATTCCTTCCCCCCTCGGGCTTCTCAGTCCAGATATGGATTGCTCCGGCGCTCCGCTTCCAGAACCGTCGGCCGGCCGTGCCCGCTGAGCACCCGCCAGCCGCCGGGCAGTGGCAGGATTTTCTCCCGGATACCCCGGACCAGCAGGCCGCCGTCCCCTTCGGGAAAGTCGCTGCGCCCGATGCCGCTCTGCATCAGCGTGTCCCCGCTGAAAATCAGTCCGGCGCTTTCCTCTATATAGACCACGCTGTCCGGTGAATGCCCCGGCACATGCTCCAGCCGGAAGGTGCGGCCGGCGACGGTGATGGCCGGTTTCCCCTCTTTTTCAAAAAGCGGACGCAGTTCAACATCCACCGGGTAATTCTCCACCGTGAAGGTGATTCCCGCCCACTTTTTCAGATGCGTCTCCAGACGGTCATCCGGCGTGGAGGGACCCCAGGCATATATGGCGCACCCATGCTCCCGGGCCAGACGCGCGGCGTCCACCACGTGATCCAGATGCCAATGCGTCAGCAGCAGCGCATCCAGTTTCACTCCCTGGCCCGCCAGCCAGTCCGCCATGCCCTCCGGGGCATCCACTCCGATATTCCCCTCCGCGCCGGTCAGCAGCCAGCCATTGGTGAAAAAAAATCCACCTGTGTGAAAGCGCGGGGAATCGGAGGGCATAACAACCCGTTGGGGAAAGTGATGGACTTTTCAAGGCAATACCGGATGTTTTGCAGCGTAAAACCTGGGATGGCGGCGCTTTCTTCGCGTCCCTCCCCTCCTCTCAGCCAACCCCATAATTTCCGGGAAATGAATCTGCGCTTCCGTCCCTCCGCCCGTCTTCTGTCACTTGCTCTGGGTTTTTCGCTGCCGGCCTGTTCCTGGGCCCAGAGCGAAAAGACCGATTTTGGAGCCGTGGCCGGCACGGTGGTCAATATGCTGATGGAGAATCATTACTCCAGAATGGATTTCGATGATGAGCTTTCCCGGAAGGCTCTTCAGAATTATATTGAGTATTATGATCTGAACCACCTCTATTTCACCAAGCCGGAAATTGAGGGATTCCAGGCGGCTTACGGCACCAAACTGGATGATTTTGTGGTCCTGAACAAAATCGATCCCGCCAAGGAGATTTTCAAGGTTTACTCCCAGCACCTGAAGGACCGCGCCGTTAAAATCCGCGAACTGCTGCAGCCGGGAAAACTGGATTTCGCCACGGCGGAGAAGGCGGAAATCAGCCGCAAGGACGCCCCCTGGGCCAACAGCCAGGCGGAACTGGACGAAATCTGGAAACGCCAGCTGACCCGCGAGGTGCTTCAGGAACGGCTGAGAATCTCCCTCGCCGCCATCCGCAAAAAGGAAAAAGTCGATGCCGAGGCCAAAAAAGCGGAAGCCTCCGGCAAACCCACTCCCGACGCCGCCGTCGCGCCCCTGAAGCCTCAGGACGCCCAGCCGTTTGAGAACGCCAAGGACGGGAAACTGAAGGAAAAAATGCCGGACACCCCGGAGCAGAAAGTTCAGAAACGTTATGACAGTTTTCTGAAAATCCTTCAGGAGTATGATGATGAGGATGTCACGAATTTCTTCCTCTCCGCCATCGCCAGCGCCTATGATCCCCACTCGGAATACCTGAGCGCCCCCGAGGAGGACCGCTTCAAAATCGAGATGAAAAAATCCGTCATCGGGATCGGAGCGGAACTGGGAATGAAGGACGGCGCGGCTGAAATCCGCCGCGTGGTCCCCACCGGCCCGGCCGACAAAAGCGGCTCGATCCATGTGGGGGACCTGATCACCGCCGTCGGCGAGGGGGTGGACGGGGATCTGAAGAACCTTGAGGGCCTCAAGCTTCAGAAAATTGTGGAAATGATCCGCGGCGGCGAGAACACCACCGTGCGCCTGCGCATCATTCCCGCCGACGATCCCACCACCTTCCGCGAGGTGAAAATCATCCGCCAGAAGGTGGAGATCAAGGATACTCTGGCCAAAGCCGAACTCATTGAGATGAACCGGCCGGGCACCGCTCCCGTGCGCATCGGCTGGATTCAGTTCAATGAATTCTACGCGGACATGGACACCATGAACAAAAAAGGCGGCCTGAGCGTCTCCGCCCATGTCAAAGCCCTGCTGGCGCGTCTCCAGAAGGAGAATATTTCCGGACTGGTGCTGGATCTGCGCAGCAATGGCGGCGGTTTTTTGGAGGAAGCCATCCGCCTGACGGGTCTTTTCATCAAAAACGGCCCCGTGGTCCAGCAGCGTGACAACCGTGACCGCACGGAACCCCGCTTCTCCAGAGCCTCGGAACCGGTTTACTCCGGCCCCATGGTGGTGGTCACCGACCGTGCCAGCGCCTCGGCTTCGGAAATCTGCGCCGCCGCCCTTCAGGATTACGGCCGTGCGGTGATTGTGGGCGATAAAGCCACCTTCGGCAAAGGCACCGTCCAGACCATTCTCGCCGTCGCCGATCAGATGCCGCTCTTCAGCGACCACGACCGCGCCGGCAGCCTGAAGGTCACCATTCAGAAATTCTACCGCATCAATGGCCGCTCCACCCAGCACAAGGGCGTGGAGGCCGATGTCATCATGCCTTCCCGTTATGACGCCATGGAGGTCGGCGAGTCCTTCCTGAAGGATCCCCTGCCCTACGATGTCATCAACAGCATGAAATATGACCTGGCGCCGACCAATCCCCTGCCCATCGCTGAACTGAAGGCCCGCAGCGAAGCCCGCGTGGCCAGCAATCCCGAGTTTAAATACATCACGGACTACGTGACCCGCTCGCATGATATCATCAAACGGAACACCCTCTCCCTGAACGAAAAGGACCGCCTGGCGGAGGATGCCGCCAACGAAGCCCTTTATTCCGGGCAGAAACTGGAGCGCAAAGCCCGCATCGCCGAGGCCAATAAATCCGGCGATCCCTACACCGTGTTCCCGCTGACGCTGGACACTCTGGGCGAAGTCACTCTGAAAACCGACGTTCAGACCAAAAAGGACGCCAAACCGGAAGCCCGCCTCAGCTCCCTGGACGATGACAATGACGGGGACGCCTCCGACGACGAGGAAACCTTCCCGCATGGCATTGAGCCCGTGAAGGCCGAAACCCTCCAGATCGTCCGCGACCTCATCGAGCTCACCACCCAGACGCCCAAGAGCACCGCCAAACGCGACTGATCCCGCCGTTTTAAATCCCAGCCTGTCCCGACTCCGTGCGGGACAGGCTGTTTTTGTTTCCGGCCGGGGAATGATGCCGGAACCTGGACGGCCTACCGGAACCCACCCCGTGACCCCGGGACGCCGGCCGGCTTTCCGGAAGCCGGCCCATGTCCTGAAGGATGAACCGTTTGTCATCTTTTTACCGGGAATTTCTCGCATGATGAGGAAGTGAGGGTAACCTGCGCGTCCGCCTTTCCCCCTCCATGAAATGCATCATCCGGAACTTATTCTCACTCTCACGGGCGGCCTTGGAGCCGCGCTCGCTCTCGGCCTGCTGACCCGGGCCATCGGTCTTTCCCCCATCGTCGGTTATCTGCTGGCGGGGATTCTCGTCGGCCCGAACACACCCGGTTTTGTCGCCAACAAAGCCCTTGCCGGGGAAATGGCGGAAATCGGCGTCATTCTGCTGATGTTCGGCGTGGGTCTGCATTTCCACTTCAAGGAACTGCTGGCCGTCAAACGCATCGCCATTCCCGGCGCCATCGTGCAGAGCGCCGCCGCCACCGGCCTGGCCATGCTCATCATGAAGCTTTTCGGCTGGACGTGGGCGGAGGGGGCGGTGTTCGGCATGGCCATCTCCGTCGCCAGCACCGTCGTCCTCACCCGCGTGCTGGTGGATAACAATCACCTGCACACGCGGGTGGGCCACATCGCCATCGGCTGGCTGGTGGTCGAGGATCTGTTCACGGTTTTTGTGCTGGTGCTGCTGCCGGCGGTCTTTGGCTCCGGTGCCTCCGGCGGCGGTGATCTCACGGTGGCCCTGGGCTGGACCACGCTGAAAATCTGCGCCCTGGTGGCCTTCACCTTTCTGGTCGGCGGCTGGATTATTCCCCGGCTGCTGTCCCACATCGCCCGCACCGGGTCCCGCGAATTATTCACGCTCGCGGTCCTCGTCATCGGCCTTGGCATCGCCCTCGGCGCGAAAACCCTGTTCGGGGTCTCCATGGAACTGGGCGCCTTCCTCGCCGGCATGGTCGTGGCCCGGTCGGACTTCAGCACCCGCGCCGCCACTGACGCCCTGCCCATGAAGGACGCCTTCGCAGTGCTGTTCTTCGTCTCGGTGGGTATGCTCTTTGACTTCAACGCCATGCTGGCCACGCCATGGCTGGTGGTGGCCACCGTCGGCATTGTGGTTATCGGCAAACCTCTGGCCGCGGTTCTGATCACCCTGGCGCTGGGTTATCCGGTGCGCACCGCCCTCTCCGTCGGGGCCGTGCTTGCCCAGATCGGCGAATTCTCCTTCATCGTCGGCAGCATGGGCCGGACCTACGGCGTGATTTCCGAGCACGCTTTCAATGCCCTCGTCGTCACCGCCATCATCTCCATCACCCTGACGCCGATTTTTTACCGCACCGTCGGCCCGCTGGAGCGCTGGATGGTGCGCCAGCCCTGGGTCGCCAGATGGTTCAAGCGGTCTCTGGAATCACAAATGAAAACCGACGGCGCGCCGGACACGGACGCGGAGCACCACGCCGTCATCATCGGCTACGGCCCGGTGGGTCAGACCATGGTGCGCCTGCTCCGGGACAACGGCATTGTCCCCGTCGTCGTGGAAATGAATCTGGACACCGTGCAGCGGCTGAAAGCGGAGGGCATCACCGCTTTCTACGGCGACGCCGCCCACCCCGAAACCCTCAAACAGGCCGGCATCGCCAACGCCCGCGCGCTCATCCTCAGCTCCTCGGGCATGGAGGGCAAGGACCTGATCCGCGAGGTCCGCGAGCTGAATCCGCGCATTCAGATCCTCGCCCGCACTGCCTATCTGCGGGAAGCCCACGATCTCACCGCCGCCGGCGCCGACAGCGTTTTCTCCGGCGAGGGCGAGGTCGCGCTCTCCATGACCGAGTTCCTCCTGGAAAAACTCAGCGCCACCCCCGAGCAGATCGACCGGGAAAGCGACCGCATCCGCCGCGAATTCTTCGCCGCCAGCCCCAGCCCCAGCCCCAGCCCCAAGCCCGTTCCCGCCCCGGTCGCGGAAGCCGCCGCCCCGAAAATCCCGGCTCCAGTCCAGTCGCCCGAACCGGCATTGCCCGCTGCCCCAATCCCAACCCCGACGCCCACTTCAGCGCCAGCTCCAGCTGCAATTTCCGAACCAGTTCCGGCAACCATCGCGGAAACAAAGCCGCAGCCTGAACCAGCTCAAAAACCGGAAACCGGGCCCGAAGCAAAGCCGGAAAGCCAGCCTCCCGGGGACGGATGACGCGCGACTGGCTTTTCAGGGGCCACGGATTTCAGGGATGATACAAGTGGTTGCGTGCGTGCGGGGCATGCAAGGTTTTGCGGCGCGCAGGCAAGGTGCCGGGGGCCGGATGCGGGGTATTTTCCGGCGGATGCGGGGTTTTTTGCCGCAGAAAACCTTGCCTGAGCGGCCCAGCACCTTGCATCCACCGGAGAAAACCTTGCCGGGGCGGCTCAGCACCTTGCCTCCGCCGGAGAAAACCCCGCCGCTGCGGCTCAGCACCTTGCCTCTGCCGGAGAAAACCCCGCCGCTGCGGGAAATAACCTCGGCTGAGCGCCGGAAACCTCCGGGAAACCGTCGGCCAGGAGGGGAAATGAGGGGGAAGCGGCAGGAATGGGGACAGGAATATGACCCGGCGGGGTAAAAGGATGCCCGCCCGCTTTTCTGAACCGGGTGTGGCCTGCCAGTGATGGGAGGCCTCCGGGGAAACCTGCGATGTTTACCGGCTTCGGGGAGTGCCGCCCCTTCAGGGCTCAGGTTCCGGGAACATGTGGTCCGGTGGTTCCGGTCGCCGGGCTCCCTCCACCACCGGCTAAGTTCCTCCGCCCCCCGGGGCGTTTCCATGCGTCAGGGCACGGTAAGTTAACGCTTATGGGCAACGCCCCGGGCGGTCACCCTGCGCCCTCTGGAGAGGAGCACATCCCTGACCGGCCATCCCCGGGAAAATCCGTGTTTATCCGTTATATCCGTGCCATCCGTGGCCTGTCAGAGCCGGATTCAGGATAAACGCGGACTGGCCGCCCCGTACCGCACCGCAGCGTCATCCGCCCCCGCTTTCTTCAGGAATCAGCCTCCGGTGCTTCCCCGCCGCCGGGAATGAAGGTCCGCTGCCCGGGCGGGACCTCCTGATATTCCTTCGGCCCGTATTTGAGGAGAGCGAAATTCCGCGTCATCAGCGTCTCCGAATCGGGCACACTGCGGCACTTCAGCGTGCGGATCCGCCAGATTTCGTTCGTCCGGTAAAAGCGGGGCCCGATTTTCAGAAAAGCGTGGTTCCGTTCCCTCACCCGGTATTTGTGCTCCAGCTCCGCAGAACAGCGCAGATCGCCCTCCAGGGTTTTTTCCGTCAGCCACAGCCGTATCTGGAAAGTCCGCGGCGTCGGGTTGTGAAACTGATAGTCCACGTAGTTGTAAAAAATGGCGGCCCCGGTCCCGAACGGAATGATCCGCCCCTCGTCCGGGAACGGATCAAAACTGTGCTGACGGCGCTCCACGACCGTCAGAGGACTGTGAAGCACCAGCCAGTGCAGGAGATTGGCGGCCTGACAGATCCCGCCGCCCACGCCCTGGCGGGCCTGCCCGCGGCTCAGCTCCAGCCCCTCCACAAATCCCCGGGTCCGCGTCGGCCTGCCCACCAGCCGGCAGAAGGAGAAGGTTTCCCCCGGACGGATCAGAAGGCCGTCCAGCACGGAGGCCACGATGCGCAGATTGGTGATTTTATTGACCTGAAGCCTCGGATCCGAATCCCCAAGCCTGCGCAGCAGCAGCGACGAATGCCGGTGCGCGCGGAAGGGCAGCGACTCCGCCTCCCGCGCGCCGGCGTAAGTTTCCCGGCCGAAAAGCCAGCGCAGACGCCTCTTTGTCCGATGAAACGCGACCATCACCCTCAGCAACGGCGCAAACCGGTGGCTGAGGCGGTCACGTCCGACGCAGGGCAGCGTTTCGGGAATTTCAATGAGGCGCGGATTCATGAACAGCGCAGCCTGACATGCCGCACGGTCACCTCAAGCGAAGCATCCCCCGAATCCCATTTCCATTATTTCCCTTTTCAGCCCCGCACGCCGGACGGGGCACCGCTTCCCCGTCCGGCTCCAGAGAACAATAAACTCCCAGGCCGGTCCCGCACGTTCCTCACATCACCGCCGCCGCCGCGCTCCTGCCGGCTTCCACCCGCTCCCGCAGGTCCCGGGCGACCTCCACCATCACCGCCAGCGCGGCTTTGACCTCCGGCCAGCCGCGGGTTTTCAGGCCGCAGTCGGGATTCACCCACAGGTTTTCGTCCGGCAGCACCTCCCGCGCTTTGTCCAGCAGAAGGACGATCTCCTCCCGCTGAGGCACCCGGGGGCTGTGGATGTCGTAAACGCCGGGACCGATCCCGTTCGGATAGCGGAAGCCGCTGAAGGCCTCCAGCAGCTCCATCGCCGAGCGCGAGGTCTCGATGGTGATCACATCGGCGTCCATCCGAGCGATCGCCGGCAGGATCCCTGTGAAATCGCTGTAACACATGTGGGTGTGAATCTGCGTCGCGTCCTTCACGCCCGCCGTGCAGAGACGGAAGGCGTCCACCGTCCATTGCAGATACGCCGCCTGATCCTTCACCCGCAGCGGCAGGCCCTCGCGCAGCGCCGCCTCGTCGATTTGAATAATCCGGCAGCCGGCGGCCTCCAGATCCAGCACCTCCTCGCGGATCGCCAGTCCGATCTGCCGGCAGACCTCGCGGCGCGGCAGGTCATCGCGCACAAAGCTCCAGTTCAGAATTGTCACCGGTCCCGTGAGCATGCCCTTCATGGGCCGCGTGGTGTTCTGCCGGGCAAACTGGAACCAGCGCACCGTCATCGGGCGCGGCCGCTCCACATCGCCGAAAATGATGGGCGGCTTCACACAGCGGCTGCCGTAGCTCTGCACCCAGCCGTATTCCGTGAAAGCGAACCCGTCGAGCTGCGCTCCGAAATACTCCACCATGTCCGTGCGCTCGAACTCGCCGTGCACCAGCACATCCAGCCCCAGCGATTCCTGAATGCGGAGGCAGCGCAGAGTCTCGTTCTCCAGCAGAGTTTCATAATCCTTCAGGGAAAGACGGCCCTTCCGCCACTGCGAGCGCCATGCCCGCACCTCCGCCGTCTGCGGAAACGAGCCGATGGTGGTGGTCGGAAACAGCGGCAGATTCAACTGCCCGCGCTGAATGTTCCGACGCTCCCCGAACGCCTGCGCCCGCTCCAGACCCGCCGCTTCCGCCGCCTCCAGTCGCCGCCGCATCGCCGGACGGTTCAGCAGTTCACTGGCCGCCCGCGCCTCATGCAGCCGGCCGTTTTCCAGGAAAGCGGCATCCTCCTCCGGCGCCGCGCAGGTCGCCAGACGCGCCAGGGTTTTGAGTTCCTCCAGTTTCTCCTCCGCAAACGCCAGCCAGCTCCTGACCTCCGGCGCCAGCTGGCGCTCTGACTCCAGACTGACCGGCACATGCAGCAGCGAGCACGACGGCGCCAGCCACACGCGGTCCGCGCCCAGTCTGGCCACCGCCTCGCGGATTCCCGGCAGCACTTCCGCAAAACGGCTGCGCCAGATATTCCGTCCCGAGACCACGCCGAGCGACAGGATTTTCCCTTTCGGCAGAATGGACAGCACATTCTCCAGATCCGAGCCCCCGCAGGTCAGATCGAGATGAATGGCCCGCACCGGCAGCGTCGCCAAGGTCAGCAGATTCTGCCCCGCCGGTCCGAAATACGCCGCCACCAGCAGTTTCAGATCCGGCGCCGCCGCCGCCAGGGCGCGGTAACTTTCCTGAAAATATCCCCGGTGCCTGGCCTCCAGATCAAGGCTGAAAACCGGCTCATCCAGCTGCACCCACTCCGCGCCCAGCGCGTGCAGTTTCCACAGGATTTCCGCATACACCCGCACCAGCGCCGGCAGCAGCGACCAGCGGTCGAAATCCGGTTTCGCGCCCTGCTCCTTCGCCAGAAACAGATAGGTCACCGGACCGATCAGCACCGGCTTGGTCCGGTGCCCCAGCGCCAGAGCCTCCGAAAAGGCGTCGAACGGAGCGCTGCCCGTGAGCCGGAAATCGGTGTGCTCATTAATCTCCGGAACGATGAAATGGTAATTGGTGTCGAACCATTTCCTCATCGCGCAGGCCGTGGCCTCCGTCTGATGTCCGCCGCAGCCGCAGGCGGAGGATTCGCCGGACACCTCCGCACCGGAGCGCCCCCTCGCCATGGCGAAAGCGGTGTCCGCATCCACCTTTCCCTCACCTTTCCAGCCGAACCGCTCCGGCACATTTCCGGTCAGACAGGAGATATCGAGAACCTGATCATAAAAGCTGAAGTCACCGGACGGCAGCAAATTGATTCCCGCCCGGGCCTGGGTTTCCAGGTTTTCCCGGCGCAGGCCGCGTCCAGTCTCCTCCAAAGCCGGGAGGTCCGTGGCGCCCTTCCAGTAAGCCTCCAGGGCAAACTTCCACTCGCGGCGTTTTCCCATCCTGGGATAGCCGGAGACGTGGGTGAAAAGAGGGACGGGCCCGGAGGCGGTGGACGGATTTGGATTCATGATCCCTCTGCTTCGCCCTGGGACGGGCCCTTGTAAAATTCATGCTCATGCGCCTCATCATTCGTTTGGCGAATGATGCTTGCGGGCGGACGGATGCCCGTTTTTATCCATCCGCCCCTTTTTCCATGAGCAATCCCGCCCTCTCCAATCTCGAACTCCGCCACCTCCGCACCCTCGCGGCCATCGCGGATGCCCACAGCCTGTCCCGCGCCGCCGCCCGGCTGCATCTGACGCAGCCGGCGGTTTCCCATCAGATCAAAGCGCTGGAGGACATGTTCGGCCTCACGCTTTTTCACCGCAAAACCATGCCCCTCCAGCTCACGCCCGGCGGGCAGCGGCTGGTGACCCTCGCCCGGGCCGTGGACCGTCAGGTGGCCGAGGCCGCGCAGGAGGTCGTCCGCATGGCCGACGGCAGCACCGGCCAGCTGCGCATCGCGGTGGAGTGCCACTCCTGTTTTGACTGGCTGATGCCGTCCATGGACGCCTTCCGCACCCGCTGGCCGGAGGTGGAGATGGATCTCGTGTCCGGCTTCCAGGCGGACCCCATCGGGCTGCTCGGCGAGGACCGCGCGGATCTCGTGATTGTCTCCCACGCCAACAAACGCCCCGGGGTCAAATTTCACCCGCTCTTCCGCTATGAAGTCTCCGCCCTGCTGGCCCGCGACCACCCCCTGACCACGCGTCCCTGGCTGACCGCGAAGGATTTCGCCAAAGAGACGCTGGTCACCTATCCGATTCCCGCCGACCGCATCGACGTCCTGCGCGAGGTGCTCATCCCCGCCCGCATCCAGCCCGCCGCCCACCGCACCACGGAACTCACCGTGGCCATTCTCCAGCTCGTCGCCAGCCGGCGCGGCATCGCCGCCATGCCCCGCTGGGCCGTGCAGCCCTATCTTGACCGCAGCTACGTCACCGACCGCCCCATCGGAAAACGCGGACTCCGGAGCGCCCTGCACGCCGCCACCACCGAAGCCGCCGCCGCCTCGCTGTGGATGGCGGATTTTCTGGATCTGATCCGGCAGGTGAGCTTCGCCACGCTTTCGGGGATCAGCCCTTTCTGAGAATTCGACTTTGTTAAATGAAAGAAAATGGAGGAAATCATCGGGCTGGAAGCCCGATGGCCACGCAGGCTGGAAGCCAAGAGTGTTCGGCATGGATGGTGCCGCGCTCAGGAAACCGTTTTTAACCAGGCCCGTGGGCTTTCGCGTGATTGAAGCCGGAGGCTTCACAGCGGGTAGCCGGGGATTGAGCGCAGCGACATCCCCGGAAAACTCCCGGAACGATCCATCCCGGATGGGATGGCAGCCCGGAGCCGGGCGGGGAGGCCAGTCTCCGGGCAGTCCGGCATCCCGCCGGGATGCGGATGTTTTGGACACTCTTTCCGGTGGTGTCGCTGCGCTCAACCACCGGCTACCGGCTGTTTTCCCTCCGGGAAAAGGAAGTGCTGAAAAAATGGAAGGCCCATGGCGCGCAGCTGATTCCGTGCCGAACACTCTTGGCTGGAAGCCTGCACCATCGGGGAATTAACAAAGTCGCATTAACATGGTTTCGCCCGGCTCCTCCGCCCCATCGCTGCTGAAGCGGCGGCTGTTTTATGCCCTGGTGACCGGGCTGGTCCTGATAACCGGCTATCTGTCCCGGAAATGGTCGGTCAGGGGCAGCCTCATCCATGATTACGCCGGGGATGCCATTTGGGCCGGAATGATCTATTTTGGATTCAGATGCCTGTCTCCCGCCGCCGCGCCGGGGAGGGCTTTGACTGCCGCCCTGATCGCCACTTACCTCATCGAAATCACGCAGCTGTATCAGGCTCCCTGGCTCAACACGGTACGGCACACCTGGCTGGGCGGCCTGA
Organism: Verrucomicrobiota bacterium; assembly: GCA_040386695.1. Taxonomy (GTDB): domain Bacteria; phylum Verrucomicrobiota; class Verrucomicrobiia; order Verrucomicrobiales; family V1-33; genus CAIZWU01. Next base: position 51,123 of record JAZKFB010000002.1, on the reverse strand, counting down.
TTCTGGGGTATGTTTTCCTGTGGAGTGATCTGCTGATGTATTCCCTGGGCATCCTTTCGGCCTGGCTGGCGGACCGGTTTTTCCGGACCAGATTACCGCCGTGACATCCGTCCGGGGAGAAACGCGCGGGCGGATTTCCACGCCTGGTTGCTCAAAATTCGTCAGGGTTTCTTCAGCTCGAACGTCGTTTCCCCCGTCACTTTTTTGGTGCCGGCGACGTAGCGGATCACCTCCATGGACTTCAGCATGGTGGAGCCGTTCACCTTCATGCCCGCCGTGACCGCGCATTCCTTGATCATTTTGCCCTCCCAGTCGTAGCAGTAAATCTTCAGCAGCGCCCCGCTTTCCTTCTCCGCGAAAATCCGCACCAGACCATAGTCGCCGATCTTTTTGGGGGCATACAGATCCACCACATGGCACTTCCGCGTTTTGACCGTTTCCTCAATGGGCTGCTTCACCCGCTTTTCCCAATACAGATAACGGAAGGAAATATCATCATAAGTCAGATCCGTGCCCCGTATGCCCTCGTTGTAGCGTTTGTCCGGCACCGGCACCAGCCTGTTCGAACCCGCCGCCGTCTCCGTCAGCTGCGAGCCTTTGTCGTTAATGTTCAGGCTCACGGTCTGCACGGGATTGGTGAACTGGAAGCTGATGAGATCGGACTTCAGTGTCACGGTGAAAGGCACGGTTTTATCGTCCTTCGTCAGTTCCCCCTGCAGCACGGCATCCCGCAGCGCCCGGCTGTCCTGAACTTTTTTGATGATCTGGTCCGCCGTGATTTCCCCCGGATCCGCTTTCGGCGCCTCCTGCGCGGTGGCGGTCAGAATCCCCGGCAGGGGCACGGCCAGCAAAGCGCAGGTCAGCAGCAGAGCGGGGGCCGAAAGCGCGGGACGGAGAGGGAGACGGAGCGCGAAAGTTTTCATGATCAGGAGGAGGGAAGCAGGGGAAACAGCGTGTTACTGTTAAAAATTTGGCACACGTTACTGTCCCGCAATGGAAAGTCAAGGTGGGCCGGATTCTCCGACGGCTCCACAGCCGGGACATTCATTTTCATGTTCCCCTTTGATGCGGCGGTGCGGCCCCGGGCCCGTCCGCATCACACCGGTCACAAAGCCAGCGCGGCGCGCATCACATGGTCAAAGCGCTCCAGACTGTAGGGTTTCGGCAAAAATCCCGCGAAACCCATCGCTTGGAAGCGTTCGACATCCCCCTGCGAATACTGCCCGCTGGTCGCGACCACCGAAGCCTCCGGATTCATGCGGCGGATCGCGGCGAACACCTCCCACCCATTCAGACCGCTCCGCAGATTCAAATCAAGGAGCACGGCGCTGAATGGCTGGCGGGCATGCAGACGGTCCTTGTAGCTTTGCAGCGCGGCATCGCTGGTGGCGACGGTGGCGACATCAAAACCCCTGCTGCGGGCAATCTGGCTGAGCGCCTGGCGGACTCCCGGCTCATCATCCACCACCAGCAGGGAATGCCCCGGGCGATGGGGCGCGCCTGGAGCGCCCGGTTCCCGGGCTCCCTCACTTCCGGAGACCGGACCCGGATTTTCAGAGGAGGGTGAGTTCGAAATCCGGACCGGGGAATTGAAGGAGGCGGGGGAGGAGGCGAACAGCAAATCCAGTTCCGGCACCGGATCCGGCCTGGCAGCCGCCGGAGCCACCCCGACAGACGGCAGGAAAATAATGAATTCCGTGCCCACATGCACTTTGCTGCGCACCATCATCTCGCCGCCGTGATCACGGACGATTTGATAACAGATGGGAAGGCCGCAGCCATTCCCCCCCGGCTTTGTGGTGAAACGGCAGTGGAAAAGATGCCTGCGGTGCTCCTCGGGAATCCCCGGACCCCAGTCGCGCACACTGATCCTGACATAGGGTCCGGGCGGCAAAGCCACGCCATCACCCGCATTCACACGGGTATTGGCGGCGGAGACACGCAGCCGGCCGCCGTTGGGCATGGCCTGGCAGGCATTGCGGATGAGATTGAAAATCACACGCTCCAGCTGGCTTTCATCCACATCAATAGCCTCCAGACCGGCCGCGAGATCCAGAGTGGCCGCAATATTCTGGGCGCAGGTCGCCAGACGCATGGCCCGGCCCAGCAGATCTCCCGGCGCGCAGGTCACCCGCACCGCCGGGCGCGGCCGGAAACAGTCCAGAAAATCCTTCGCCAGATCCGTGGCCCGCTGCGCGGAGTCATAGGCCACCCGCAGACTTTCAAACAACTCGCCGCTCTGAGGAATGGCGCGTATGGCCATTTCCACGGGCAGGACAATGGACGTCAGCGCGTTATTGAACTCATGCGCCACCTGCCGCGCCGTTTCCCGGATGGTTTCAATCACGTCATCCTGCCAGCCTTCAGGGGAAGGCGGGGGGGCAGGCGTGAAGGGCGCCGGCCGGTTGGCCGGACCCGGAGCGCCCGGCACCCGGATAAATGCGGAGTCCGTGCCCGTCCGCAACGGACGGAACGTCAGGATAACGCTCAGGATTTCCCCGGCCGGCCCCAGGGCGGCCTGCGCCTGCGCCTCCATCGGAACGGCTCCCGGAGCACACAATTGCAGGGGACAAACCACGGACTGGCTTTGAAAAACCGCCCTCAGCGAAACCTGGAGCAATTGCCATGAATCAGGCGTCAGCACAGACTGCAGGGAAGCTCCCGCCAGGTCCAGTGGCGGCAAACCTGTCCATCGGACCGCCGCCGCATTTCCCCAGACAATCACCGGACCACGAATTTCCCCAATTCCGTTCTGCAGAATCAGCACCCCGTCCGATACCTGATCCAGAGCCAGGCGCAGATGATGATTGACAGCCCGGATTCGATCAGCCGACAGGGAAGTGGGAACAACAGGCGCGGACAAAGCGAAGACGGTGAAGGACTAAGGGGGTTTCTAATTAATAGACCCAAAGCACTCTCTTCACAAATATTTGATGATAAATTCGACATCTTCGAATTTCCATAAAAACTTTATGTCATCATAATTAGAAGCTTTAACTGGAAATTATAGAAAATCTGATAAAAATTACCAGAGATATGCCCAGGCGGAAGGCTTCCCCTGCCCGCAATTTCAAATTAAATTCCGTCGGCGGGCTTCATGCCTCGCCTTTGGCGCGCGGCTCACCCGCCACCCGGTCCATGGCTCCGGAACTGGTCACAAATGGCCCGCCGGCCAGAGGAGCGGTGCCTGTGAAAGCGACATCGGGGACTTCCGTCGGTTTGCCGCCGAGCGGGAAATCCTTGCGCAGCGGAAAATAGGGATATCCGTCCCACATCAGAATGCGGCGCAGATCCGGATGCCCGGTGAATGTGAGGCCCATCATGTCATAAACTTCACGCTCATGCCAGTCCGCCGTGGGCCAGAGATGGCTCACAGTGGCCACCCGGGTGTCGTCCTCCGGAACCGCCACTTTCACACGCAGGTGCGATTTTCCCGTGAGCGAATACAGCTCATACACAACCTCATACCGCGGATCCTCCCCCATGTTGTCCACGCTGCTCAGGTCAAGCAGCAGATCATAATCCAGCTCACCTTTGAGATAAGTCATCACCGGCACCAGGGACTCCAAAGTCAGCACCACGGTGGTTTCCCGGCGGAATTCCGTGATGGATTTCACAGCGGCTGGAAATTTTTCCTGCAGGACAATGGCGGACTCGGCGGCGGTCATGGAACGGGGTGTCTGAAACTTAGGGGAAACGTCGTGCTTTCAAAAAACAGGGATGGGATGGCGGAATGATTATTCCCTCATGGAGGCGAAAAACTCCTTTTTCTGCTCACCCAGTGATTTTTCCCCCTGAATCTTCCGCTGCAGCCGCATGAAACCCTCAATCAGAGCCTCCGGGCGGGGAGGGCAGCCCGAAATGTAAACATCCACGGGAATCAGGCGGTCAATGCCCTGCAGCACCGCATAGCTGCGGTACATGCCGCCACTGGAGGCGCACGCTCCCATGGCGATGCACCATTTTGGCTCCGGCATCTGGTCCCAGATCCGTTTCACAGCCAGGGCCATTTTATAAGTCACGGTCCCGGCGACAATCATCACATCCGCCTGGCGGGGGGAAAACCGCATCACCTCCGCGCCAAACCGGGCAATGTCGAAACGGCTGGACGCCGTCGCCATCAGTTCAATCGCGCAGCACGCCAGCCCCATCGGCATCGGCCAGAGTGAATTCTTCCGCATCCAGTTGATCGCGGAATCCAGCTGCGTGAAAATGATGTTCCCCTCGATCTTCGAATCGTAGGCGGCATGGGTAAGCTCAGTGGACATGGCAAAAAAAACGGGCGCGGCGCAGCGGAAAACTAGCCCCCCGCCCCCCCATCGCAAGGGTATTGTGAAATTTTTCACAAGCGAGGACGGAGGCGCTGGAAAACACGCTTCAGACCGGGAATGAGCTGCGGAAGGAAACGCTCCGCCATCCATGATGAGGCGGATGATCCGGCCGGATGGTTCAATCGGAATCCAGTGCCCGGGGGGATTCCTCCGCAGCCTCCAGCCAGTCCGCCTGCTGTTTCATCCGGGCGTAATCGGCGGTGGTCAGGCGCAGACTGTTGATGATTCCCAGTCCGTCATTCCAGACATATTCACCGCTTCCGCTCTGGTTTTCGACACTGCGCGGGATGAGGTTGAAACAGACATCCACGAGAACGGCGATGCCAAGGGACTGCGCGGCGATCATGCCCACGGACCCGGATGGCCGCAGGAATTCCCTCCCGCAGAGAAACCATACGAATCCGGCCAAAAGGATTTCCACTCCGGGGCCCGCGGCATAAATGAAGGCGTTTTTCCATTTCGCGGCTTTCAGGTCCTGAACACGCGTCAGCACATAACCGGACACCGGCCACGTGCGGAAGGAGATCCATGTTCCCAGGCACCGCACACGGGCTCATTCGCCGCCGGAGCCGATGACGATGCCCCGCAGTCCCCAGCCGCAGAGGCGCGCGGCCGCGGCATGGCCCAGCTCATGCACCGCCAGCAGCAGCACAAACCACAGCAGCACAAAAACCACCGACAGTTTTTGGGGCGAATAGTCCTCAAACACCACCGCCGCCATCATGCCCAGAAAAAGGAGCAGGAAGACCGCGGTGAACAGTTTCTCGCCCGGAGTTTTGGGATCAGGTTCGGGAAGGGGCATGATGCGGACGGAAATCAGAAATGAGGAGTGCCGGACGGGACTGACAGCGCGGACCCGCCGGCTGCAATCGGGATTGCTCCGCGCCGGCATCCGGGACAAGGATGAGCTCCGCCGGGGATCGGCGGTTTCATCCGCCTTTCTCCCATGAAAATCGCCATTGGCTCCGATCACGCCGGGTTCCGCTATCAGCTCGCCATCATCAGCCGCCTGCGGGCGGCCGGACACGAGGTTTTCAGCTTCGGCACCCACTCGGAGGAGCCGGTCGATTACCCGAAATTCATCCGCCCGGTGGCCGAGGCGGTGGCGGCGGGGAAATTTGAGCGCGGCATTGTCCTCGGCGGTTCCGGCAACGGCGAGGCCATCGCCGCCAACCGCGTGAAGGGCGTGCGCTGCGGCCTCTGCTGGAACGAGGAATCCGCCCGTCTCACCCGCCGCCACAACGACGCCAATGTCCTGTCCCTCGGCGAGCGCATGATGGATCTGGAGACCGCCCTGCGCCTCGTGGATATTTTCCTGGAAACCCCCTTCGAAGGCGGCCGTCACCTGGCGCGCATCCAGGAACTTGACGAGTAAAACGACCGGTCACCCCCTGCCAAAAAACCCTTCGACCTCCAACCGCTGACTTCTGACCGCTGACTTCTGACTTCTGACTTCTGACTTCCGCCATGCCCCTGACCCGCATCTTTCTTATCCGCCACGGAGCCACCACCCTGAGCGCCGAGGACCGCTTTGCCGGAGCCACGGATGTGCCGCTTTCCGACGAGGGACGCGGCCAGGCGGCCAAACTCGCGGCCCGTCTGAGCAGCCTGCCGGTGGCCGCCATCTACGCCTCACCGCTGGGCCGCACCATGGAAACCGCCGGCATCCTCGCCGCCCCGCACGGACAGGAGGTCATCGCCCGCGACGGCCTGCGGGAAATTTCCCACGGCCACTGGGAGCAGCACACCCGGAAGGAGGTGGAGGAGAAATACCCCGCCGAGGCCGCCGCCTGGGACGAGGATCCCTACACCTTCGCCCCCATCGGCGGGGAAAGCGGCCTGGCCGTCACCGCCCGCGCCCTGCCTGCCCTGCTGGACATTGTCCGGCATCACGAGGGCCAGCCGGTGATCGTGGTTTCCCACAAAGCCACCATCCGCCTGCTGCTGAGTTCCCTGCTGGGATTTGACCCCCGCCGTTACCGGGACAATCTCGACCAGGACCCCGCCGGGCTGAATGTCATCGACTTCCGGGACGCCGTCCGCGCCCGCCTGATCCTTTTCAACGACACCTCGCACTACTCCGAGTGCGCCGGCAGCACCACCACCGGCCTCGCCAAACCCGACCGGCCGGAGCCCCGTCTGTCGAAGTGGTGGACGCCGTAAGGGACGGGTCCGGCATATCCGGCAGGTCGGATCAGCCGGATCAGCCGGATCAGCCGGATCAGCCGGATCAGCCGCATGGCCCCGGCCGATCCCACCCCACCCGCCGGGTATGCTCAGCCCAGCGAATGGGTATTTTCACAAAAACCGGAACCGCCGCATGATGGGGCGTCAACCTGAACCACCCTTTATGAAACAACCCATCACAGGCATCCACCACGTCACCGCCATCGCCGGCGATCCCCAGCGGAACATCGACTTCTACGCCGGACTGCTGGGCCTCCGCATGGTGAAGAAAACGGTGAACTTCGACGATCCGTCGGCTTATCACCTCTACTACGGCGACGCCGCCGGATCGCCGGGCAGCATTGTCACTTTCTTCTACTGGCCGGGCCACGATGCCCGGGGCCGCGTGGGTCCGGGGCAGACCACCGCCCTGGTGTTCTCGGCGCCGGCGGACTCGCTGGGCTTCTGGAAGGACCGGCTGGAGCGGAACGGCGTGAGCGTGAAAAACGTCACCCGCTTCGGCGAGGAGACGCTTTCCTTCAGCGATCCCGACCGCATTCCCGTGGAAATCGTGGCCGTCGCCGACGACGCCCGCCAGGGCTGGCCCGGAGCCGGCATCCCCGCCGCCCAGGCCCTGCGCGGCCTGCACACGGCGGAACTCACCGTGCGCCAGCCCGCTCCGACCGAGAGCCTTCTCTCCGGCGTCATGGGCTTCCGGCTGGTCCGCCGCGAGGGCAACCGCGCCCGCTTCGAGGCCGGGCCCGGCGGTTCCGGGCGGTATGCGGATGTCATCGGCCAGCCGGACACGCCCAGCGGCGCGGGCGGTGCCGGGACCATCCATCACATCGCGTGGAGTGTGCCCGATGACGAATCCCAGCTGGCCAAGCAGGAGGAGCTGCACGACGCCGCCTACCATGTCTCCCCGGTGATGGACCGCGATTATTTTCACTCCATCTACTACCGCGAGCGCGGCGGCATCCTCTTTGAAATCGCCACCGAAAACCCCGGCTTCGCTGTCGATGAGACCCCGGACGCCCTCGGCACCGCCCTCAAGCTGCCGGCCATGCACGAGCCCGCCCGCGGCCGCATCGAGAGGATTCTGCCTCCCATCGGCGCGGCCCGCGTTTATGCCTGAGCGTTCCCGGAACCATCAGTCCTCTTCCCTTCCGCTGACCCGGAGCCACCCAAATTCCCGACTGTCATGAATCCCCACAAAATCGCGGACACCGTCCGCTTCGGTCCCCCCGCCTCCCTCGCGTCCGGCGCCGTGATCCTCCTGCATGGCCGCGGGGCCTCGGCGGCGGACATCGCCGGACTGGCGGATTACCTGCCGGCGGAGGGCATCGCCTTCGCCGCGCCGGACGCCCATCAGGGCACGTGGTATCCCCAGCGGTTCTTTGTGCCGCTGGAGGACAATGAGCCCTCACTCTCCGGCGCGTTGGAAGTGGTCGATCAATTGGCCAAAGGGCTGCATGAGGCGGGCCAGCCCTGGGAGCGGATCGGCATCGCCGGCTTCTCCCAGGGCGGCTGCCTGGCGCTGGAGTATGCCCTGCGGAATCCGCGGCGGTATGGTTTTATCGCCGGGCTCAGCGGCGCGCTGATCGGGCCGCTGGACACGCCGCGCCCGGCGGCGGATCTGCTGGGAACTCCGGTGCTGGTGGCCTGCGCGGAGCACGATCCCCATATTCCCCTGCCCTTCGTGAAACACAGCGTGGAGGTCTTCGGGAAATCCGGTGCGGCCTTGACAAGCCACGTCTTCCCCGGCGGGGACCACACCGTTTTTCCGCAGGAAATGGACTGGCTCAGCGCGCGGCTTTCGGGTTGGGTGGCGGCCTCATGACGACGACCGCGGATTCCAATTTCAATGCCGACGCCGGCTTCCGGGCCGCCCTGCTGGCCGAAACCGAAGCCTACCTCCACCAGCAGATCCCGCTCTCCCGCGCCATGGGCGTGAGGGTGGAATCCTGGGACGGCGAAACCTTCGTCCTGACCGCTCCGGCGGCGCTGAACCACAACCACCTGGGCACGGCTTTCGGCGGAAGCCTCAGCGCCCTGGCCACGCTGGCGGGCTACGGCCTGCTGTGGCTGGAACTGGGAAACCGCGACAGCCACATCGTCATCCGCGGCAGCCGTATCCGCTACCTCCATCCGGTGCGCGGAGAACTGCGCGCCACCTGCCGCCGGCCGGAGGAGAAGGTAGTGGCGGAGTTCAAAGCGAAATTCGCCAGAGCGGGAAAAGCGAGGATCACCCTGCCGGTGACCATTGCCGCCGCCGATGAGACGGGTGTGGAATTCGAGGGTGTTTATGTGGCTTTGCGCTGAGTGAAAGGCAGGCATGGCAACCTGCCGGTGGTGTCGGCCAAATCTCATACCGGTTCCAGCTCCGCTGCGGCGAGTGATGGCCTGAATGAGGTAGGGAGCGGGACCGATCATCCATGCACGCCCAGCGTCATGGAGTGCGGTGACAGAGCGCAGCGTCGGCACCGCTTTGGATACCTCCCGAAGTCAAGCTGTTGACTGACGCTGTCACCTTCGACACTGAAATCCAAAGCGGTGTGGCGCTGCGCTTCCCACCGCAGTCCAAGGTTGGTGCCGCTCCCGTTATCAAGCGGAACCAAAGCGTTCTTCTTCAGCGTGCACGCTTCCAATCCGCGCGGGGAGATTTCAAATCGAAGCATAGGGATTCGTAATCGGAGCATGGACTCCACCATTGTGCCCTCAGGGGTCTGATATTGGAGCTTGGACTCTTCGAATCTGAGCATGGAGGTTTGATATCGGAACTTGGACTCTTCGAATCTGAGCGTGGGGGTTTGACATCGGAGCAAAGACTCTTCTAATGTGCCCCGAGGGGTCTTTGGAGACTTCTTCGGACCATTTCCTCTTTCCCACCGCCATGGCCTTTTCAAAAACCTTCCGCCTGCCGCTGACTGCGGACAACACCCCGCAGTGGGAGCACCGTCTGAGCCGGGTGTTGGCGGCTTTGCCCCGATGGCGCATCCTCACGGAGCTGGCGGGGGAACAGGAATGGCTTTCGGTGAGCCATCTGGCTTCCCGGGCCGGGGTGGCCAGCGCCGCCTGCTCGAAGCACATGCTGGAATTGCGCAACTGCGGTCTGGTGGAACAGGGTATGGGGCGGCTCTACCGCCTGCTCCCGGTCTTCCGCCCGGCGCCCGGCGCGGAATTTCTGGATTTGGGGGTCTGTCTCCTCCGCCTCCGGCCGGCTTCCCCCGCTCCCGTCCCGCCGGGTGCTTTGCAGACCGGGATTTCCGCTCCCCCGGCCTGAAATCCACGCCTTCCGCCGGAAATTTCCGCCTTCCCGGTCCGGCCGTCCGGCGGGGGAGGGTATGCGCGTCAGGATAAGCGATGTATTTGCGGCAAGTTCCACGGAACGGTCGTTGCCCGCCGGGCAAGACTTGAAACGCGGTCATTTCTTTACGCCAAGGGCGTTGCGCCCCCAAGCCTAGGGTTGCCGGCGAAGACGGCTACCCCAGGTGTGCCTCCGCAAATCCCCGAACCGCATCGCGGTTCCGGCCTGATCCCGGAGGAGGGACCCCGCCCTCGCGGAGGATAGGTTCCACAAATGCCGGAACCACGTTGTGGTTCCAATATTCCTTGGAGATGTCCTGGGGTAGCCTCCTTCGTCGGCAACCCCAGGCTTGGGGGCGCAACGCCTTTGGCGTAAAAAACGCGCGGAGGCCCACCCCCGTTAACTTGACGCCCACGGGCGGAGGGGCGCCCTTTCTACAGCTGCCCCGCCAGGCTGCGGATGAGCCCGGCCATGATTTCATCGGCGGGGGTCTGCGGGTCCGGATCCCGGATTTCACGGCTGCGGGCGAAGTCGCGGGCGAAAAGCTCCTTCCTCAGCCCGGCCACGGTGGCGGGGTCGTCAAAGCCGATGCTGAACTCGTTGTTCACCCGCAGGCTCAGGCGGTCGAAGTTCGCGGACCCCACGCAGGCCCAGCCGTCGTAGAGCGCGGCTTTCACATGCGACATGCCCGGCAGGAGGAAAATGCGGATGCCGTGGGCCCGCAGCAGAGGGACCAGGGCGCGGTTGTTGGCGGCCATGATGCCGTTGTCGTTGTCCGCCGGCATGATGATCCGCACATCCACGCCGCGATGGCGGGCGCGGATGAGTTCGGTGATGTAGGCGTGGTCGCTGAGATAGGCATTCTCCACCCACACCGCGCGGCGGCTGCGGCGGATGGCCTCCAGCTGGGACTCCGCGATGGACCCGCGGCCGGCGCTGGTGTAAAGCGGCTGCACGGCAATGGCTCCCGGCGGCGCGGGAATGGCGTCGGCCTGGGCGGTGACGCGCTCCAGTTTCTGACGCCACGCGGCGAGGTCCCCGCCCCAGCCGGCCCGGGCCCAGGAGCCCGCGAAATCCTTCTCCATCCAGCGCGCCAGCGGCCCCCGCACCTCCACCATGAGGTCATGCCAGTCGTAGCGGTATTCGCGGCCGATATTCATCCCGCCCAGCCAGGCCAGCCGGTTGTCGATGATGATGATCTTGGTGTGCGACGCCGTGAAGCCGGACATGGAGGTGGTGCGCAGCTGCAGCGGCGAGTCCTTCCTCAGATATTTCTTAATGTCCGCCGGAGGCACGAATTCGGCGGGCATGGGGCTTTCCGGAGGGGCGGCGGCGGCGGTGATGGAGGCGTTCTCATCCAGCATCACGCGGACCCGGATTCCCGCCTCCGCCCGCTGCCGCAGGAGATCGGCGATGCTGACCGCGTAGTCATCGTTGTCGAAGATGAACATCTGGAGATCCACCGTCCGGCGGGCGTCCTGCACCGCCTGCACGAAGTCGGGGAAGAAGGCGTCGCCTCCGATGCGGAACCGCAGCGAGGCCCTGGAGGGCGGGCAGTCCGCGATTTTTGCCAGCCTTTCCCGCCACTCCGCGGGATCCATTTCCGGTGCCTCCGCCAGGGGCGGCACGGGGCCTCCCGGCAGCCTGACCACCAGTCGGCGCACTCCGGCGGACACAATGCTGGTGGTGCTCACGGCCATCCTCGCGCCGGTGGAGAAAGGATTGCGCAGCGTGGCCAGAACATGGCTGCGCCAGACGAAGGACGCCAGTTGCCGCATCATGTTCCCTCCCGCCGTGAAATCCCCGAACGGCAGCACCGGGGCCTCATTGGAGGGCACGGACAGGAACACCATGCGGCGGGTGGAGCGGTCCAGAAAAACCAGTTCCGGAAAAGTCCCGGTGAGCAGCACCATGGGACCGGTGAGGCCGCCGGGTTTGTCGATCCGGTCGCCCCGGTCCTGAAAAATCTCCGCCCGCAGCTGAGCCTCGGTCAGGCGGCGCGTGATCCTCAGGCCGCGCGGACGCTGGGCCAGAGGGGTGAACCTGGCGGCGCCGGCGGCGTGGTGGGCGATGAGCTCCTTTCCCCCGGCCATCAGCAGGGTGCCCTCCTTTCCGGAAACCGGAGCCAGCCGGGCGGCCATGGCCTGGCGCAGTTCACGCCATTCCCCGGCATTGAGCACGGGCACGGAAACGGCTTTTTTCCCGAGCGCTCTGGCCTGTCCGGCGGCGGCCGGGTAAAAGGTCAGGGGCCGGGTGGATCCGGCCCCGGTCTCCGCCGAGGCGAAGGCGTCGCGGCCTTTGATGCGGAAACGCAGGCCCAGCACCGAGCCGTCGCGCGAAAGCCGGGCGTCCACGGCTTTGGATTTCGTGAGCCGCACCTCCCCGGCGGCGGCGGCGTGCGGCATGGGCGCGGTGGCGCGGCAGGCCGGAAACACGCACAGCGCCCCCGCCGCCAGCAGCAGCGGCAGGATGGCGGACACCGTCGCGCGGCGCGCCGCCGCCGGCCGGATTTGTGTCAGGGAAAGACCCACGCGGCAAGATTCAGTTTGGTGGTGAGGAGCGCCAGGGTGAGCACCGCCGTGGCCATGGTCCAGACAATGATCCACGGATTGCGCAGCAGCTGCTCCGGCTCCAGACGGGCTCCGATCTCGCTCATGGCGTGACGGAAATAGGCGATGATGGCCAGCACGATCACCGGGAAAACCAGCACCAGATTCCTCAAAGCCGGGTGCCCGGCCATGGCCAGGCCGGTGCAGAAGCAGAAGAGGTTGGCATAGGTGATCATGGCGATGATCAGGCTGCCCTCGCTGTAGGAGCCGAGGCTTTTACGGTAGAGCCCGCTCTTCTCGCGGCCTCCGATGAAGCGGAATTCCGCATACCGTTTGCCCGTCATCAGCAGCGCCCCGAAGCTCCACCACGCCAGCACCACCGTCAGCGGCGGCCACGGGCCCGGCCAGGGGACAAGCGCGAACCAGCCCAGCCACAGGCGGATGGGATTGTTGAAGGATTCCGCGATCACATCCCCCCAGGCCCGGTCCTTCATCCGCACCGGAGGAATGTTGTAAACCACGCCGCTGGCCAGCAGCATCGCCAGGGCCAGCGTGTAACCGGTATTGAAAAACACCAGCGCCAGGCAGAATCCGGCAAGGATCAGACCGGCCATGAACAGCCAGAGCACCCGCACGCTCACCAGCCCGGCGGCCACGCCGCGGTGTTTTTTGGTGGGGTGCAGCCGGTCGAACGGCGCGTCCAGAATTTCGTTGAGAATGTAGTTCGCCGACGCGATCAGGCACGCGGGCGCCAGGGAAAAAGCCGCTGCTCCCAGAGTGGGCAACCCGTTCCAGAGACCCGGCACCAGGACCAGGGCCACGACATGTCCGAAGAGGATGAAAATATTCTTCAGCCAATGGTCGGGGCGGGCGATTTTGATATACTCCAGCATTACTCAGCGGAACGGAACAGGATGGAAGGCGGAAAAGAAGAGAAAAGGAAAGGAAAAAGTTCCGCCATCATGCCTGCCGCGCCGCCCCTGTCATGTGGAAATTCCCTTTGCCCGGCCTCCGCCATTCCCTCACTTTGAGAGGTGGCTGAATTCCGTGAAAAGGGGACGGGACTTTTCCGGGGAGGCTGACGGCCGCGCGGTTTTCCTCCGGCATTGGCTGCGCGTTTGACGGCCGGGAGTGAAGAGGCAGGTTCCCCGCCCGCCATTTCCCTTTTCCTCCCCCAAAAATCCCGCCGTGCGCCTTGAGGACCTGAATCCCGCCCAACGTCTCGCTGTCACCACCACCCAGGGTCCGGTGCTGATCCTCGCCGGAGCGGGCACAGGCAAGACCCGCGTGATCACCACCCGCATCTGCCATCTGCTGAAAAAAGGGGTGCGTCCGGAGCAGATCCTGGCCGTGACCTTCACCAACAAGGCCGCGAAGGAAATGGCCGAGCGCGTGGAGCACATGACGCCGAAGGGGACGGTCAAAAAACTGACCATCTCCACCTTCCACAGTCTTTGCGTGAAGATCCTGCGGCGGGACATCGAGCGCCTGGGCTACAAGAAAAATTTCGCCATCTACACCGGCGGCGAGCAGATGAGTCTGGTGCGGCGCATCATTGTCAAAAAAGCCGGCAAGGGCGAGAAGCTGGACCCGGACGCGGCCATTTCCCTGATCAGCCGCCAGCGCAACAAGGGCATTCCCGCCGCCGAGCAGGAGGATGCGCTGGTGAATGTGGTGATGCGGGAATACGCGCATCAGCTCAAACTGCTGAACGCGGTCGATTTTGATGACCTGCTGATTCTCGCGGAGAAGGTGCTGAAGGAGTTCCCCGACGTGCGCCAGGCCTGGCAGGGGCGGTATGAATATGTGATGGTGGATGAGTTCCAGGACACCAACAAGCTTCAGATGGACCTCATCCGGCACCTCGTCGGACCGCACATGAATGTCTGTGTGGTCGGCGATGACGATCAGTCGATCTATGGCTGGCGCGGGGCGGAAATCGCCAACATTCTCCAGTTTGAGCGGTTCTTTCCGAATCCCTCCATCGTCAAGCTGGAGGAGAACTACCGCTCCACGGATGTCATTCTCAACACCGCCAACGGCCTGATCCGGAACAACCGCGACCGCCGGGAAAAACGGCTGTGGAGCGCCAAAAAGAGCGCGGAGCCGGTGCGGCTGATCTCCATGCCCGGCGAGCAGGAGGAGGCGGATTTTGTGGTGGAGGACCTGATGGTCACCAAGGAGCGGGACAATCTGAAGCACGATGATTTCGCGATTCTTTTCCGCACCAATTCCCAGACCCGGGTCTTTGAGGAGGGCATGAGGAAGAACAAAATCCCCTACCGCATCATCGGGGGGCGCAGCTTTTTCGACCGCCGCGAGGTGAAGGACGTGCTGGCCTATCTGGCGGTGCTGGTGAATCCGGACGACGACATCAATCTGCTGCGCATTGTGAACACGCCGCCGCGGGGCCTCAGCGACACGGTGGTGGAATGCGCCACCCTGATGAGCCAGGAGCGGAAGGAGAGCGTTTTCAAAACGCTGGCCAGCGACGCCTTCCACGCCACGCTCTCCAAACGGGCGGCGGGCGCGGCGCAGGAGTTCGCGGCTTTCGTCGCCAAGTGGCAGGACGCCCTGGCCGGGGAATACCCGACCATCGCCGAGATGACCACGGCCATGCTGGAGAGCATCGAATATCTCCCGTGGCTGCGCCGTTCCTGCAAGGACGAGGAGGAGGCCATGAAGCGCGACAACGGCATCCGTGAACTGCTGGAAAGCGTCCGCACGCGTCCGGTGAGGGATGAGACGGAGCTGATTGATTTTCTGGGCAGCATCTGCCTCGACGACGACCGCGACAGCGCCAAGGACGATCTGGAGAAACAGCAGGGCGTGACCCTGATCACCCTGCACGCGTCCAAGGGACTGGAGTTTCCCCACGTTTATCTTCCCGGTCTGGAGGAGGGAATTCTGCCGCACAAACGCAGTGTGGACGAGGGCACCACGGCCGAGGAACGGCGGCTGCTCTACGTCGGCATCACCCGCGCCCGGGAGCGGCTCACCCTGACCTGGTGCGCCGCCCGGGTCAAATGGGGCGACCGCCTGCCGTCACAGGGCAGCAGTTTTCTCAAGGAACTGGACCCGCAGTGCGTGCAGCGCAGCTCCTGGCAGGAACTGCGCAACCGCCCGGTGTCGCTGGATGAGGCCAAGTCCCGCTTCAGCGCCATGCGGCAGATGCTGGGGGGATAGGTTTCAGCGGCGGGGGCGGGGGCAGCGCGGGCGGAGTGTTTCTCCCGTGGAAGGCATAGGACTTATAGGGCCTATGGGACCTGTTTTTTGAGCGGACTGGTCCTTCGGCGGTTTCAGGCGCCGGGCAGCAGTGGCAGCAGCACCGCCGCCAGCTGGTGGATCTGCTCCGCCGTGTGGGTCGCGGTCAGGGTCAGGCGCAGGCGGGCGCGGCCGCGGGCGACCGTCGGGAAGCGGATGGCGGGAATCAGAATGCCCTCCTCCTCCAGCCGGCGGCTGAGGCGCAGGGCCTCGTCCTCCGCGCCGATGATGAGGGGCACGATGGCGCTGGAGGGTTCGGGAATGCGCCCGCCGAAAACTTCCGTGAGCAGCGCCAGATTCGCCCACAGCCGGGACCGGCGCTCCTCGCCGTAAGCGCCGGGCAGCAGCAGGCCCACGACCTCCAGGGCGGCGGCGGCCAGCGCGGGCGGCGGCGCGGTGCTGTAGATGAAGGACCGGGCGCGGTTGATCAGCAGGTCGATAAGATCGCGGCTGCCGCAGAGGTAGGCTCCGGAAAGCCCGGCGGCTTTGCTGAGAGTGCCGAGATGGATATCCACGCGGGAGCTGAGCCCCAGCTTGGCGGCGAGCCCGCGGCCCTGGGGGCCGAGAATGCCGAAGGCGTGGGCCTCGTCCACCAGCAGCAGCGCGCCGTAAGTTTCCTTGA
Organism: Verrucomicrobiota bacterium; assembly: GCA_040386695.1. Classification (GTDB taxonomy): domain Bacteria; phylum Verrucomicrobiota; class Verrucomicrobiia; order Verrucomicrobiales; family V1-33; genus CAIZWU01. The sequence goes on along the minus strand of JAZKFB010000002.1, from coordinate 34,884 downwards.
GCCGGACCATGTCCCACAGCTCGGCCCAGTCGCCGTCCATGCTGAACACGCTTTCGGTGACCACCAGAATGCGGCTGGAGGCGGAGGCCCGGGCGCGCGCCCATTGCAGGTGGTGCTCCAGCTTTTCGAGGTGGTTGTGCGGGAAAACCCGCAGAGTGGCTCCGCTGAGTTTGGCGCCGTCGATGAGGCTGGCGTGGCTGAGCTTGTCGAGAATAATAAAATCGTCCGGCCCGCAGAGCGCCGGCAGACACCCGACAGCGGCGGCGTAACCGGAGGAAAACGTCAGGGCGGCCTCCGTTTTTTTGAGATGCGCCAGCGCGGCCTCCAGCTCCGCGTGCGGCCGCTGCGTCCCGCACACCAGCCGCGAGGCCCCGGAACCCGCGCCGTGCTGGTCGATCCCGCGCTTGAAGGCCTCGCGCACGGCGGTGGAGGAGGCGAATCCGAGGTAGTCGTTGGATGAAAAATTCAGCAGCTCCCGCCCTCCCATCCTGACCACCGGCAGCTGAGGGGAATCCAGCGTCCGCAGCGAGCGGTGCAGCGACGCCGCGTGGAGCGGGGCCAGGTCGTCAGAGAAGGGGCGCATGAGGAAAGATCAGGATGAGGCGCCGTCCGAGGGAAGACTGGCTTCGGCATTCTGTGTTCCCTGGTCCTTAAGCTCCCCCTCCTTCTGTTCCGCTTTTTTCTCTTCCTCAAGAAATTGACTGCCCGGAAGAGACCACGTCCGGGGATAGGACAGGCCGCAGCCTGTGGAGAAGTGTTTGATAAAGTGCAGAACTTTACTCTGCACACGGACCGGCTCCCGTCCCAGCAGAGCCGCATAGCGTCTGTCTCCGGCGGCCGCCAGAGCCCACGCAAGTTCGGATATGTAAATTTCGGACCGCTCGCCGTTGGTGTAAAGCATCGCCGGAGCCCGGCCGAAGAGAGCTTTTATTTGCGCATCGGTGAACTGATGCGGGCCCCGGGCTTTATCCCAGTAATAGTTTTGAGTCAGAATCTCCGCCTCCCGGGGTTGAATCCCGGGGCCGGCGCTGGAGCCGGAACCTGTGCAGCCGGTCAGAAACAGGAGCAGGCCGAGGGCGGAACCAAATGAATGCATGGGAAAGAGGTCTTCAGTCTATGGCCTGGTGGAATGCCACCAGGCCGGCGGCCGGCATGTGGAAGGACGGGCCGGGGAATCAGGTCATCGGCAGCGGACGCATGCCGGGCGGCATCATCCGGACCACTGCCCGGCTGACACTCCGGCTTTCTGAAACCGCAGAAATCAGGCCGTGGTCAGGCCGTGGTCAGGCCGAGGCTCCAGTTGAGGAGGTTGCGGCTTTCCTTCCAGATGACCCTGGAGCTGCTGCCGAGGAGGATGCAGATGACGCTGCGGCCGCGGTAGTTGCCGCTGCAGATGAGGCACTTGCCGGCGGCGTTGGTGAAGCCGGTTTTCATGCCCGTGCAGATGGGCACAAACTCGCTGGTGTTGCGGCGCAGGAGATGATTGGTGGACCGCAGGTTTTTGACGCGGCCATCGGGGCGGGAAATGGTCAGCGCGCCCTGGCCGACGATGCCCCGGATGGTGGGATTGTAGAGGGCGGCGCGGGCGGCGCGCGACATGTCGCGGGCGGTGGAATACTGTCCTTCGGCGGGCAGGCCGCTGGCGTTTTTGAACTGGGAATTTTTCATGCCCAGCTGGATGGCGCGCTTGGTCATCCACTCCGCGAACCGGTCCTCGCTGCCGGCGCAGGTGCGGGCCAGACAGCGGGCGGCGTCGTTGCAGCTTTCAATGAGCATGACCTGCAGGAGGGTGCGCAGCGGGTACTGCTCGCCCACGATCAGCGGCATTTTGTGGGGCTCGACGGAGGTGTCGAACGGCGTGACCGTGGCGATGCGGTCCAGCGGGGTGCTTTCCGTGCAGACGATGGCGCTGAGCAGTTTCTGGGTGCTGGCCACCGCGCGGCGCTCGTCGGCGTTTTTCTCGTAAAAAACGGTGCCCGTGACGGCATCCAGCACCATGCAGGCCTTGGCGGTGACCGTGGGCACCGGCGGAAGTTTCAGGATTTTCAGGTCCGTGGAGTTCCCGGATGGAACCTGGACATCCCCCGGCGTGATGATGGAACGGGGATCGGCGGCGAAGGCCAGGCCCGGCAGGGCGAGGGCGGCGTGGCTGAGGAGCGTGCGTCGCTTCATGATTTTGGGGAGGATTTTCTCGGGGGGGATGGGGGTTGGCTGGCGGAGGATTTGCGGGAACGGGCCGGGGAGGTTTCCCGGGCGGCGGCGGCTCCTGACGGAGTGTCCGGGGTGGAAACGGCGGCGGAGGCGGCGGGTTTTTCCGCTGAACCCCCGGCCGGACTGGCGGCGGCGGCGGGAGCCGGAGCCGGAGCGGGCGGAGGACCGGAATCCGGTTTCTCCTCCACGATCACCGTTTCACCCTGAAGCTGTTTTTCCACCAGTTCATCCGGCGCCGCCCCCAGCTCGCGGGCGCGGCGGTAGTGGCGGGTGGCCATTTCCAGGGACGGGGGAGTTCTTTCCAGATACATCACCGCCAGATTGAAATGCGCCTCGGAGTAGCCGGGATTCAGATCAAGCGCTTTCTGAAGCTCGGCCTCCGCGCCATCCGCCCAGCCGATGCGTTTGAGAACGATGGCCAGGGAATTGTGGGCGTCGGGATTTTCCGGATTTTCAGCCACTCCCCGGGTCATGCAGGACACGGCCAGCATGGGCTGCTGACGGGCGAGGTGGGTCAGACCCAGCGTCAGCCAGGAATCACTGAGGGAAGGTTTCAGCGCCGTGGCTTTTTCCAGCGCGGACTGGGCGGCGGGGTAATCCTGAAGCTGATACAGCACTTTTCCGAGATTGGACAACGCGGCGGGATTGGCGGGATCGGCGCTGACCACGGCCTTCCAGGCGGTGCGGGCGGCTTTCCACTGCCCTGCCCGCATGGCGGCCACCGCGCGCCGGACCTGCGGCGTGGCGGCGGCGGCTCCGGCAACCGGCGCTTTCTCAGTGGCGGCTTCCGGTTTTTCCGTCTTTTCCGGCCCGGTTTTATCCCCGTCCGTCTTTTCCTGGCCCGACAGCGCCGCGGCGCTCACCGCCAGAAACGCGGTGCAGCGGAGGAAGCGGCTGCTGAAGGGGAAACGGAGCATGGGAGGAGGCTGAAATTGCGGGAACGTCCCTCTTACGCCCGGCGCGCGGCTGATTCAAATGCGGATTCCTCACGTTATTGCGGGAAACGGCCCCGTCCCGAAACCGGCGGACGACAGCGCCTCCCTGCCGGGAAAATCCGCAGGCATCGGCGTCACGCCGTTGAGCATCAGGATTTGAGAGCCGTGCCCGTTCCGGTGAACCCGGGACCAGGAGGATCCGCCTTCAGGAAAGCGGAAATGTCCGGGGGAGTTCAAGGCGCGGAGGCCACTTTCAGACGGAAGAAATATTTGCCGGAGGCGCCGGTGTATTGCTTCGAGAAAGCGGCGGCGGTGTCCGTGAGGATGGTGAGATCGGTGGTTTCCGACCAGTTGGTGAGATCGGTGGAGCCCTCGATGACATAGGAAACGGCGGGATCGGCTCCGGCGGCGGAGCCCTTGGCTATGGCGAAGACGGGTTTGCCGCCGACGCTGGTCACAGCCTGGTCCTGGACCGAAGCCCTGTCGCTGGGAACCGTGCCGAGGGCGTATTCCAGGAAATTCGACTGGCCGTCGCCGTCCGCGTCGGTTTCCGCTCCGCCGATGCCGGGGTAAGCCGCCGCCCATTCCGTGTAGCCCGCCGGCGGAGCGCCGGCTCCCAGATCGTCAAGATCCCGGGGGGAAAGCTCGTATCCCGACGTGAAGGGCGAGGTGGTGTCATACTGAAGGAAAATGCCCGTAATGGCCGCCGGGTAAGCGGGATCGGTGGTCGCGGTGGAGGTGGGCTGGATGTAAATATCGAGAAAATCCCCCGGATTCGGCCCATCCTGCATGGTGATGGTGGATCCGGTGGCGAAGAAATCGGTCTCCCCCTCCTTCAGCGTCAGATTGGCGACCCGGACGAGACTTCCCTCATACTGTTCAGGATTGGCCATCAGAGCGGCGACGGTCAGGGTGGCCGGGGTCACGGGAGCGGCGGGGCCAAGATCCTGGACGTCGGAGACATTGGCGGTGATCAGTTCCGTGGTGGCATTGAAGGGAGTGACCACGCCGCTGATGAGGTAGCGGTTGCCGCGCACCAGCCCCAGTTCCGCGCCCGGCTGGAAGATATTGATGCCAAAAGCGCCATCCTGCACAAAAGCGCTGGTGTTGTTGAGCTGGAAATCCTCCGCCGTGCAGACGGCCTCAATGACCACCTGCCTGCCGTTGTCCACAGGGGTCCCGGTTTCGTCCACGTCCCGCAGACTGGCCACGGGGATGGAGACGAGGGCTGGGGGATTCAAAGGAATCGGAGCCAGGGAGCCGGTGCTGCCGGCGGTGCGGATCATAAAAGGATAGGCTCCCGTGTCCGTCAGCGCGGAGGGCGTGGGGGTGCTCAGGCCGGCGATACTGATCACGGCGGAGTTGCTGGCGGTGATGGCGGTGCCGGTGATGGATATCACGCGGCCGGAGAGGGACACGGCCGGGGCGGCGCCGGCCCCATCGCCGGAAACGGTCACACTGCCCGCCGCCGGAGCGCTGAAGCCTTCCGGCACGGTGATTTCAATCCGGGTCAGGCTGCCGGCGGGCAGTTGTCCGGAGACCGTGATGGCCGCGGTCTGGCCGGTGACGGTGCGGCGGAAGGCGTTTTTCCAGCTTTCGGCGGGCCCGGCGGTGGCGTTCACGACACTGGCCAGGCCATCGCCGCTGCTGTCGGTGATTCCCCGGAGCTGGCGGATGAACTGGCTGTTGCCCGCGCTGTTGGGCGCGCCGAACGCGCCGGCCCCCAGAGCCACATTGGCGGTGGCGTCGGTGCCGTCGAAATCCGCCAGCGCGCCGGTGGTGTTGTTGGCGATCACCGCCTGGGCGGTCTGGGTGGTGTTGGAGGCCCGCAGCTTTTTCGGGGCGGCGGTGGCGAAGTTGCCGCCCTCATTGCCATTGGCCAGCACGTGGATGGAGCCCTCAAAACCGGCGGTGCCGGAAGTGGCGGTTTTGATCATGACCATTTCCGTGGCCGCGATGTCCCAGCCGCTGATGAACGTGAAATACGCCGGATCCCTCATGCCCAGCCGCAGCACGAAATCGGCGGGATCGGTGTCCGTGGTGGTGGCGTTGTTGCTCAGGACGATGAGGGTCCCGGCTTTCACTGCCTCAAACAGGCTGTCGGCGCTGAAGGTGTATTTGCCGCCGCCGTCGCCGGTCATTTCAGCGGAGGAATCCTTCAGAATCATCCCGCGCATGTCCAGGGTGGAGCCGGCGGTGCCGTTGCCGGTCACCAGCAGCTCGACCATGTCGGCGGAGGCGGTGGAACCGTTGACGTACTTATTAATAACCACGGTGGTGGGCAGTTCGGCTCCGGAGTCCACGTTGGTCACGGTGAGTGTTTTAGTGGCCGGCTGGTAACCGGTGGCGCTGGCGGTGATGACGACCGCCGCCGCCGGATCGACCACGGAGTCCGTGACGGCATTGATGGGGAAAGTGGTGAAAAATTCCCCGGCTTTCAGGACCACGGAAGCCGGGACGGTGGCCTCGGTGATGTCGGAGCTGGAGAGATTGATGGTGACATCCGCCGCCGGAGCCGTCTCCACGTTGATCGTCCCCGCCGCCGCTCCGGCCCCGTCGTTTTCCGCCACACTGGCCGGCGAGATATCCATCACGAAAGCGGGGGTGGGAATGACCGTGAAGGTGGCGGAACTCGTCGCCGCACCCCCGGGACCGGCCACCGTGATCGGCCCCGTGGCGGCTCCCGCCGGGACCGTGGCCGTGATGACCGTGCCCGCCGCGTTCACGGTGGCTCCGGGGGAGGGCGCGCCGGTGAAGGCCACCGCCGGGGCGGTGCCGAAATTGGTGCCGTTGATCGTCACCGTGCTGCCGATCAGCCCGGTGGCGGGCGTGAAGGAGGTCAGCGTGGGGGCGGGAGCGCCGCCGGTGCTGACGGTCAGGGAGACCGTGAGGTCGTCGATGCGGAAATTCGCGGTGCTCAAGCTCGCGCTGCCGCTGCCGTTGTAGCCGTAAAGTCTGAGGGTGACGGGGGCTCCGGAGCTCAGGGCCAGGCCGTTGACCGAATACAGCACCCAGGTGGCGGGATTGGTGATGGTGATCGTGCCGGTGGCCAGATCCGACGCGAAGGAATCCACGCTGCTGCGCAGGGAATACGCTTTCGGGCCGGTGCTGGTGCTGCGCGAGCCAAAGCTCAGGCCTGTCACGCTTACCTGAAAACCGTTGGCCGGGGTCAGGGTGAATTCATAATACGCGCTTCCGTCGGCAGCGGTGTTCAGCGCTCCGGTCCGCGCCGCCAGACCGGCGTTCCGGCTTCCGGAAACCCCCGCATACCCGGTGGAGGCGGAGGACGTGGTGAGCATGGTGGTCGTCCCATTATTATTTCCCTGGGTCACATCCCCGACTGTCAGATTCGCCACCGGCGGTGTGATGGAGGTCGGCGAAGCTGTGGCGAAGTCCCAGTAAACATCCGCCGCCGCCCCCGGCAGGGCCAGCGAGGCGAAAATGCTCAGAAAAGCCATCAGCCACCGTTGGCGCTGCGGGCGGAAGGGAACAGCGGAGGAGATTCGCATAAGAACAGAGGTAAGGGATGGGCGCGGCGACTGGAGGACAAGAACAGCCTGAGGGCACAAAGCCTCCGGCAGTCCTCATGGCAGAAATCCTGCCAAATCACGTTCAATTGTGCTCGTTTCTTACCTTTCTGACAAGTCTTGCTGCAAATTTTAATGGGACTTTTCCGTCACATTTACCAAATAATCCGGCATCCCAATCCACTCCCTTCCCGACAGCAGCCCAAACAGCCATTTTAATAATCTCAAAAAAACTACAGGCCTTGAATCATTCTCAAAATTTCCTCCTCCCGGATCGCGGGCTTGTGTTTCCCGGAAATTCGGTGGAATCTCGTCCGGCGGGAGAATATTTTTTCGCTCCAAATTCATGATAGAGGCTCCCGAGGACGATCTGCGCACCCTTTGGCAGGAGTCTGCCGAATCGGTGGCTGCCCAGGTGACGGAAGGTCTGCGCCTTCCGGTGAAGGATCTGCTGATGCCCCTGCTGCTGCAGGTCGCGTCGTCGCCTTATTTAAAAGGGGATTCCGTGGGTTTCTGGGAGGACGGCACCACCCGGCTGTGGCTGCCGCGCTTTGTTTTCCAGCGCACGCAGATCGTGAAGCGCCGCATCCGGGTGGGGATTTTCGCGGGGATTCACGGCGACGAGCCGGCGGGCATTCTCGGACTGATGGATTTTGTGCGCCTGCTGGATGATCAGCCGGAACTGGGCCGGGAGTATGAACTGTGGATTTACCCGCTCTGCAATCCCTCCGGCTACCTCGCCGGGCGGCGGCACTGCTCCTCCGGCAGGGATCTGAACCGGGAATTCTGGAAAAACTCGGTGGAGACCGAAGTGAAGCTGCTGGAACAGGAGATCCTGCGCCGGAATTTCGACGGTATCCTCTCCCTGCACTCCGGAGACACCGGCGGCGGCTTTTTCGGTCTCGCCCAGGATCCCCTGATCGCCGAGCAAATGGTCGCCCCCGCGCTGGAGGCGGCGGACCGCATTCTGTCCCGCACGGAAGGCGCGCCCAGCGGCGGACTCGGCGGATTCCATGCCGGCAAAGGCATCCAGCCCTCCCGCTACGACGGTATTCTCTGCGCCCCGCCCACCCAGCATCCGCAGCCCTTTGAGGTCATCCTCGAAAGCCCCCAGGGCGCGCCTCTTGATCTCCAGCGCAAAGCCTTCGTCACCGCCATGGGCCAGATCCTGCAAAGCTACCGCGGCTTCATCGCCTACGGCGGGGATTTGTAGGAAATCCGGATTCCCACTGCGGCGCTGCCCGATGCCGCCGGGAGGGAAAGGTTGTGAATCCGCCGGTCCGGCCGGAGAGTCGGGCGCATGTTTGACGCTTACGGGGCACTCAATTTCCGGATCATTGACACGCGGGACGGCAGTCCGGGAGGATTCAGGATTCCGTATCTGATTTTCAATTCCGTGGAGGCGGTCTGCTGGTTCGCCGTTTTCCTGCTCATTCTGTGGCGGTTCCCCGCGAAACGGAAATCACGCGGCGAATTGTATTACGCCCTGTCCTTTTTGGCTTTCGCGCTGAGGACCCCAACAGCATCCGGATCGCCGCCAGATGCTGTTTCACGGACGGATCTGCAAGGCCCACGGTAAAACCCTTGATGTAGCTGGCGGTATGAATGGGGCGGATGTCCTCCAAATCAAGGTGCCGCTCGTCAGCCCATTGCAAAAACCGGGAAATCGCCCGGAAGTAAGCCATCCGCGTATTTTTGTTCCGGATGGTGGCCGCGAAGAATTCCAGAAACCATTCCTGAGCGGCCGCACCGGCGCGCACGATAAGAGACGGCCACTGATCAGCCGCGAGGCTCAGCGATCCGCCACCCGCAGGTATAGGGCGGCGGACGATGACGGGCAATTCCGGTCCGGGAGGTGATGCGATCTCCGGATCATGTCCAGCTTCAAACTCGTTTTGTCATCCATCGGCAGTCCTCCAGGAATCTGATTCCGTCACGGCACCACGGCCGGAACTGTTACGCAACATAAAGGACGTTATATTGCGTGAAAAGGGTCAAAATTTTGAGCTAAGATGTAACTTTCAGAATTATTTGGCCGACCCGTTTTCTCATCCCTGACCGATGACGAGGCTTTCCCGTGCGGCGTTCACCGCCTCCACAGTTGCCGTGAGGCCGTTGAGCCGGACGATCCCGCCCGGTCTGTGATAGGAAACGAATCAAGCGGCGAACTTCCACCGCCCCCAAAACGCGGAATCCGTGGACGAAACCAATGCGGGAGTAAAACTGCGGATAGCGCGCCAGACGTTTTTCCATGCCGGGCATGCCAGGAGCACCAGCCCGGTCCCTCCTTGGTCAAAAATCGAACGCGACATCTCGAAGCCGGACATCCTGAGGCGGTCAACCAGAGGGCTTCGAGCGAGGCTTTATCAACCGACCGAAACCGACCGCTGGAAATGAGGTGGTCACAGAAAAAGGGGAAATCAAGCTAAACTCCCTCTCCCCCACCGTTCTATGGCGCACACTCATGGACACCGCGCCGATTTCCCCAAATGCCTCCCGTTTAGTCAATTGCAAGTCGCTAACCGTGTCTTGCCGTCTGGTATTGATTCTATCCATGGTGTTCACCTCACTTCCGAATCGGACCTTGGCGGAGGATGAGGAGGTGGAAGTGGAGTGGCGCGACGCCAGTTCGTTTGAAATCGAAGGCCGGGGGTGGGAAAAGACCGCAACCCCTTATGGCCGTCTCCCGGATTCCGCCCAGAGCAGAGTGAACTGGCTGGCGTGGGACCTGAGCAACAACAATCCTGGTGTCTGCATCCGGTTCCTGACCGACTCGCCGGTCATCAAGGTCCGCTGGTCGCTCATCAAGAGTGGGCTTGCCATGCCCCACATGGCGGCAACCGGCGTCAGCGGGGTGGATCTTTATACGCGCTCCGGCGATGGCTCATGGGTGTTTGTCGGAAACGGCCGGCCGGGGAGTCAGGACGGCAACGTCGGCGAGTTCGAGTTTCGCGGAGAGAAAAAGGCGGAGCACGAGTGCCTGTTGTTTCTCCCCGCCTACAACGGGATAAAATCACTGGAGATCGGTGCGCCACCGGGGACGCGTCTGGAGAAGCCGGCGCCCCGCCCGGAAGCGCAGCGCAAACCGGTGGTCGTTTACGGCACGTCCATTGCCCAGGGTGCCTGCGCGTCGCGGCCGGGGATGGTCTGCTCGGCGATTCTGGGCCGCATGCTGGACCGGCCTGCCATCAATCTCGGCTTCTCGGCCTCGGGGGGAATGGATCCCCAAATCGGGGAGGTGCTGGCTGAGATTGATGCCGCCGCTTTTGTCATCGACTGCACTTGGAACATGAGCGATGAAGCCGCTCTTTATCAGGACCGCGTGCCGAAACTCGTCCACGCCATCCGCAAACAGCGCCCCGACGCGCCGATCATTTTTGTCGGTCAGTCGGAGATGCGGCCCGAGTCGCATCCCACTAAATTCACCGAAGGGCAGGAAGCGGCGGTGCACGGCTTGCAGGCGGAAGGTATCAAAGGACTCATCACGGTTCCGGGGACGGACCTCATCGGTGATGACGGCGAGGGGACAGTGGACGGAGTTCATCTCTCCGACGTCGGCATGCTCCGACAGGCGCAGGTTTTGTTTCCTATCGTTAAAAACGCCATCAACGGCCCGTCAAAACCCCATGTTTATATCGATACCGATATGGCGGCCGAGATTGACGATTCGTTCGCTGTTTACCGCGCCCTGATCGCTCCGGAACTGAATGTCGTCGGCGTTTCCTCCATCGGCTGGCAGGGGCCGCTCGATTTCCCGGTCAATACCCAGGCCAGTCAGAAGATGATCGAAGAGGTGCTCGGCCTCCTCGGATTGAAGGAGCGGATTTCACATCCCATCGGGGCGATGAACCCCATGCCGGAGAAACACCAGCCGGTCGATTCCCCCGCCGCCCGCGACATCATCGTCAAGGCCAAGGCGGTGCCCATCGGCGAAAAACTCCAGGTCTTTGTGCTCGGGGCCTACACGAATGTGGCCTCCGCGCTGCTGCTCGATCCGGGCATCCGGGACAATGTGACCGTTCACGTCATGGGGTTCCGCTATAACGAGGGCCGGCTGGCCACCAACGAATCCAATTGTCAGGGCGATCCGCACGCCGCCGCCTGGCTCCTCGAAAGCCGGGTTGAGTTGAAGATCATGCCCAGCAGCACCCTGCGGCAGTTTCAATGGAGCAAGGCCGACGCGGACTCCCACCTCAAAGGCAAAGGCGGAGTGCGCGACTATCTGGTCAAGCGCTGGGAATCGTATGCCCCCAACTCCACCGAGCACACCCAGTGGGATATCGCCGTGTTCGAGGCTTTCCTGCGGCCACAGTTGGCGACCTTGTCAAAGGGAGTTCAAGACGGTGCCAGATTTCAGATCTGGACCGGGGTCGACATTCCCGGAATGAAAGCCGACTACTGGGAAGCGACCAAATCTCCCGCGCCCGCCGCTGTGAAGGCGACGGTTTCGTTCGATCCGATCGTGATTTCCAAGGGCGGACACACGCATTCCTATCAAGCCTTCCCCGACGCCTGCCGCCTCAAAAACGGCGATATCCTCGTGGCCTTCTACGCCGGTTATAATCACGTCTCGCTCGCGACGGATGATTTTCCGCTGGGCGGCCGTCTCTGCCTGGTCCGCTCCTCCGACGAAGGCCACACCTGGACGCCACCCGAAGTGCTCTATGATGACGCGGATGACAATCGCGACGCGCATCTTTCCCAACTCGACGACGGCACGGTGGTCTGCACCTTCTTCTCCATCGCCGAGAAGAACCGCCAGCGGCTGAAGACAATCAGTGATCCGAAAAACTACGAATTGCCGAGAACCGAAACCGGCGTGCAGATCATCCTCAGTAACGACGATGGCAAAACATGGGAGCCGCAGGCCCGCGAGGCCATTCCCGGCTGGCTGTGCTCCGCCCCCGTCCGCCAACTCCCTGACGGCACCTGCGTGCTCGGCCTGTATCGCGGCGACGAAAAAACCGGAATCAGCATTGCCGGCACCGCCCGCTCCACGGACCGTGGCCGGACCTGGGAAACTCCCGTCGCCATCAAAGCGCCCGCAGGCGTGGGACTCAACGCCGAGACCGACGTGATCCGCCTCACCGACGGCAGGCTGTATGCGGCGATGCGCTCCTTTACCGACGACATGTATTACGCGGTCAGTGGCGATGAGGCCAAGTCATGGAGCGGAGCGGAAAAAGCCGGTTTCCCGGCCCACGCCCCGCACCTGAACCGCCTGAGCGACGGCAGCATCATCCTGAGCCATCGTCTCCCGAAAACCTCCATCCACGTCAGCCATGACGATACAAAAACCTGGCAGGGGCCGTTCCAGATCGATTCCTGCATTGGAGCCTATCCCGCCACCGTCGAGCTGAGGGATCACAGTATTCTCATCGTCTATTACACCGAGGGCGGGGGCAGTGTCATCCGCGCCCGGCGTTTCAATCTGAAGTCTGATGGAATCGAATTTCTTCCCTTGTAGCAAAAAACAACCGTTTTCCCGCTCCCTGCGTCGCGCCGACAGGCGCAACATGCGTTATGTTGCGCAAAAAGCCCGACCGGATGTGCATCACATGGGGTCCGAGCAGCAATGGAACCGTTATTACGCTTAAGGGTCTCCCATCGGGGAAGATGCTCCCCGCCCCCCCTTTTCCCGCTCATTTTTTCATGCGCTGGTCTCCAGCAGGGAGGTTTGAGTTTGCCGGGTAATTTGGAGCCCTTCGTCACCGCCATGGGCCAGATTTTGCAAAGCTACCGCGGCTTCATCGCCTACGGCGGGGATTTGTAGGAAATCCGGATTCCCACTGCGGCGCTGCCCGATGCCGCCGGGAGGGAAAGGTTGTGAATCCGCCGGTCCGGCCGGAGAGTCGGGCGCATGTTTGACGCTTACGGGGCACTCAATTTCCGGATCATTGACACGCGGGACGGCAGTCCGGGAGGATTCAGGATTCCGTATCTGATTTTCAATTCCGTGGAGGCGGTCTGCTGGTTCGCCGTTTTCCTGCTCATTCTGTGGCGGTTCCCCGCGAAACGGAAATCACGCGGCGAATTGTATTACGCCCTGTCCTTTTTGGCCTTCGCGCTGAGCGATGTGATCGAAACCAGCGGCACCACCCCGCTTCTGCTGTTCTTCAAAGGCGCGTGCCTCCTGGCCATTGCCGGATTCCGGCCGCAAATCATGGCGCTCCACGGCAGCCGACGGTTTTAACCCGCCCGACGCTGTCCCACGAACCGGCCCGGACCGTGAATGAGTGCCAAGGAACCGGCACGGCCCGCCAATTAATCGACGCGACCCGCCGTGGAATCGGCGCAGCCCGTCAATTAACCGATTCGGCCCGCCGTGGAATCGGCGCGGCCCGTCAAGGAATCGACCCCGCCTGCCGTGGAATCGGCCCGGCCCTCCGATTAATCAATGCGGCTCGCTGTGGAACCGGCACGGCCCGCCGATTAATCGATACGGCCCACCGTGGAATCGACGCGGCCCGTCAAGGAATCGACCCCGTCTGCCGTGGAATCGGCACGGCCCTCCGATTAATCAATGCGGCCCACCGTGGAATCAGCACGCACCATCAAGGAATCGGCACGGCCGGTCGTGAAATCGACGCGGCCCGCCCATTATCGAACCCGGTCCGCCGTGAAACCGGTCCGCGCGGTCAAATGAAGGGCGCGCGCCTCCATGGAATGGGCGCGTCCGGTCCTTTATTTAACCACGGCGGTGAGTCCGTTAAGCCGGCGTCACTTTTTAGGATCCAGGCGCTTTACCTGGATATTGCGGTAGCGGACAAACTCCCTGGTGAAATTCCCGCCGCCGTGGACCTGGAGGGCGATGCCGCCCTGGCCGGGGTGGCGGACCTCCTTTTCCTGCCATTCCATGATTTTGACGCCGTTGATCCAGGTGGTGATGTGCGGCGGATTGCTCTCAATGCGGGCGCGCAGCTCGTTCCACTGGCCATGACGCCAGAACTGCGCCCAGGCGTCGGGCAGCACGGGGAGCGGGGTCGGGGGCTCGCCGGTGGGTTTGGTGGTGATCTCCGTGACTTTGTCCGTGAAGCTGTAGTTGCGGATGTGCGGCTTGCCGCCGAGGCCCTCGCCGTAGATGCCCATGACATTGCCATCGGAGTGATAATCGATCATGGCCTGCCAGGCTTTGCCGTCCTCGGTGCTGCGCAGGAAAAGGCCGCTGTCCGGGCCGAAATCGTTGTTCATCTCCAGCTTCACCTCAAAGTCGCTGAACTGTTCGTCGGTGATGATCAGCCCGCCGTTGCCGGGAACATCCTGGGAGCCGGTGATGGCTCCGTTCTCCACCACCCAGCGGCCACCGCTCTGGTGTTTGCTGGTGCCGCTGTGCCCGCTTTTGGCGCTGACATGCCAGCCCTGGAGGGATTTGCCGTCAAAGAGGGAGACAAAGCCCGCCTCCGCTTTCGGTTCCGCCGGAGCCTCGGGTTTGACCGGGGCCGGAACTGGAGCCGGAGCCGGGGCTTTTTCCTGAGCGGAGGCAGGCAGGCAGGCCAGGGAAAGGGACAGAATCGCGGCGGACGGAAGCAGTTTTCTCATGCCCGGAATAAACGGCGGGCGCATGGCCTTCTCTCACTCCGAAATGCGGAGGTTTCTCTGAAATTCCTGGCAAAATCCGGACCGGTGGCCGACGGTGGGCCTGCCAAAACCCCGGTCATCCGTCCGACGGCGCCATCCGGGGGCCGCTCATCTGATTTTTCACTCTCATGCTCGATAATGCCAATCTCACACGGGCGGTTCCCGGCGGATGCGTGCTGGGTTTTCTCGGGCTGCTGGCCTGGATTTACGCCGGGCTGTGCGGACGGGCCCTTTATCTGGCGGGGAACTTGCCCGCCGCCGAGGCTGTGAAAAACGAGGCTCTGGTGCGGGATCTCCAGGTCCGCGGCGGCGTGGCTTTTATCGTTGGTGCCCTGATGGTCTGGGTGGGCTGGCGGCTGTCCCTGACGGCGGACATGTCGGATCCGGGAAATCCCCGCAAACCGATGCTCCGGTTTTAGCTTCAAAACAAAAAACCGGGCGGACGGAGTTCAGGCTGGGAGGCTCCGGCCGGTCCGTTTTTCAGATTCTGGCCTGCTTCGGAATGTCGGCGGCGGTGGGAAGGATTTTCTCCAAATCGGTGGACACAACCCAGCCGGTGCGGCCGTCAGCGGCGCGGATGCGGGTGAAGGTCCCGTGGACGGCTTCGGCGAGAACCAGTTCACCGGATTTGAGATCAAAAGCGTGGGCGGCGTTTTCCGCCGGGGCGATGCGGGCGGCGGACTCGGTGGCGGTGATGATGGCGCGGTCCAGCTCCGTCCAGCGCGCGGCCACGGCGGCGGCGGAGAACAGGACCGTCAGCACGAGAAGAAACGACGCGCCTTTGACCAGCCGCCGCAGCATGGGCGGCACGAGGCCGGCGCTGAAAAACAGCAGGCAGAGCAGCAGCAGGGAAACACTGCCCAGAGTGGCGGTGCCATTGAAGCTGAGCCAGTGCGCGGGGCGTTTCCAGACCGGAACCGCCGGGGCCGCGACGCCGGCTTTACCGCGGGCGGCCTGGAGATTGTGGAGGATGGCCGGATCCCCCGGCGCGAGCTGAAGGGCGCGCTCGTAGTGGAGAATCGCGGGACCCGCACGGCCGAGGCGCTGGGCGGCGTTGCCCTCGTTGTAAAGCGCGGCGGCGGAGGTTTTCTCCGCCGGGTCGGAGCCGGCTGCCCGGGCGGCGGACGGGTGGAAGAGGCCGCCGAGGCAGACGGCGAGCAGGAGAATCAATCTCGTCAGGCTCCCGCAAATTCCGGCGGAGCGGAGCGGCCTGACAGAGGGGGCGGGAACGGTTGAGGGATTCATGACGTGAGGGGGATTGGTTTTCAGAGACGTCAGGCTTTCGCGAGCTGCTGGAGCTGGGTTTTCACCAGCTCCCGCCATTGCTGAAGATCGGGCGTGGTGAAGCGGCGGCCGGAATAGGCGATCTCGTCGGCGGTTTCAAAAAGAGCGCGAACTTCCCCGCCCTGGCCATTCAGACGGCTGCGGATTTCGGGCAGCGTGACGCGGGCGGCGGGGATTTTCCATTGAGCCCCCAGGCGTTCCTGCACGGCGCGGCGGGCGGCCTCGAAAAAGCGCGGCGCGTCCCTGGCCTGAAGCGCGGCCTCCATGGCGCTGACGGATTCGGCGACGGCTTTCTCCGCCGCCTCGTGCGGGGGAAGCTCGCGGACGGTGCTCCAGCGGGACCGCAGGCGGCGGGCCGCCGAACCCAGAACCAGAGCAGCGAGCATGGCGGCATTGACGGCGAGGAACCACGGGGTGCGCACCAGCGGGCGCAGGGTGGAGGACGCCACCGCCGGGAGGGTCTGGTCGGGCATCAGGCCGTCGGCTCCGGGTTTGGGGGCCTCGGGCACGGGCGCGGCGGCCGCCGTCGCCTGGACAGGAGCGGCGGCGGGGGCGGCGGCTCCCTGGCGGATGTTGATTTTGAGGGGCGCGGTGGTTTTGGTGACGAATTTTTTGCTGTCAGGATCGAAGAAGCTGAAGCTCACGGGAGGGACGTCCTGGAGGCCGGCTTTCAGCGGAACGATGGACTGCGTGAAGGTCTTGGTGCCGCTGGTCTCGCTGCTGTCGCGGGCGGCGAAGCTGCCGGCGGGCTCATAGGTTTTCCAGTTGTTCCCGGCGCTCAGGCCTTCGGTGCTGACGCGGTTGAAGTTGCCCTCGCCGGTGATGCTGAGCTTCAGCGTCAGGGGGTCGCCGGTGGTGCCCGTGAGAGGATCCACCGAGCCGCTGATCCCGAATTTCCCCACCGCCCCCGAGAAGTCCGCCGGCCGTCCCTCGACCGGCACTTCGCTGATTTTCACCACTTCCCCGTCCGTGTGCATGGTGAGATCCTTTTCCGTGGAGCGGCCGAAGAACCGGTCGAAAATCGGATCATCGAACCCCGCGTCGGGAAGATCCTCGCCGAACGCGTCCTGCAGGGGATTGCGCCGGGCCGCGCGCTCCCGGACCCGCGCGATGAGGGGCATGGTGAGATTCAGCGGATACTCACCGGCCTTCACCGCCGACAGCGACGAGGTCCAGGTGACCACGATATAAGGGACACCGTTAATATTTTCCTGCACCTGGGTGGCGCGGTCCGGGAGTTTGTTCAGCGTGAAGGCGTCGCTGTTGAGCGTGGGCAGTCCGTTGCGGGAAACGGTGACGCCCGCGCGGATGTAGGCTTTGATGGCCACAGGAACGAGTTCGCCGACGGTCAGCTCTTTTTTGGGGAGAACCACGCGGAGAAACGCCAGCTTGTCCTGGGCGTCGGCGGGCAACTGCCCTTTGTCCTGAACCCGGGGCGGCGGCTGGGAGGAGCGGCTGCCGGCGGCGGAGGGGCGTCCGCTGCCCTGGGTGACAGTCAGGGAAAGCGGCTGGGAACTGCCCGAACTGCCCGCCGTGATGGCGGGGATGGTGAAGTTCCCCGCGCGGTCCGCCGTGACGCGGTAGAAGCGGGTGACATTGGAGCTGACCACGCCGTTGATCATGCTCATGGAGCTTTGCACCCCGCCGGGAGTGAAGGTCAGTCCCGGCACGTCGGGCACCTCGGGCTCCGTGTATTGGGAACCCTGCACCGTGATGGCCAGCCGGGCGGACTCGCCCACGCGGAGGCTTTCCGGCTGCAGCTTCGCGGTGACCGCGGCCTGAGCGCTCAAGGCGGAGGCGAGGAGCGCCACGAGCGGCAGGCCCGCGGCGGACGGGGAGGAGGTTGCGTGTTTCATGGGATTACCAGTCTTTGAGTTTTGACGTGTTCTTCGGCTGGGTGCCCGCCCGGCCCTGGGCGGAAATGGCGGGGACTTTGCGTTCGTCGGCCTTCAGGGCATCAAGGAGCTGTTTGGCCTCCTCGCGGGTCATCTGGCCGGGAGCGAGGCGCACACGGTCGGCGGCGTCGGCGTCCGGGGGTTCCGGGGGCTTGGTGCCGTCGGCGGGCTGGATGTCGCCCTGCTGTGGTTTTTTGTCAGGGTTCACCGGCTCCGGCTGATCCTGGGCGGCCTTTTCACCTTCCTTCCCGGGATCTTTTTTGTCATCGGCGGCGTCGGCTTTCTGGTCTTTGGGTTTGTCGCCGGGTTTGTCTGACTTTTCCGACTGATCGGGCTGATCGGGGGTTTTCTGATCCTTGGAATCCTCCGGGTTTTTTGGTTCGCCGTTTTTCTGCTGATCTTCTTTTTCTTTTTCCTGCTGCTCTTTGTCCTTGCCGGCGTTCTGCTGATCTTTCGGGTCCTGGGAACCGTCCTTCCCGTCCTTGGAATCTTTCTGATCCTTGGAATCCTGCTGCTGGTCTTTGTTCTGCTGATCCTTCTGATCCTTGCTGTCTTTGTCCTTGTCGTCCTTTTTATCCTTCTGGTCCTTGTTGTCGTCCTTGTTCTCCTGATCCTGCTTTTTCTGCTCCTCCTGCTTTTTGAGCTGCTCGATTTTCCGCTTCACGAGGTCGCGGTTATGTTTGGCGGCGGTGTCGGAAGGGGTGATCTGGAGGGCGGCCTCGTAGGATTTCACGGCCTCCTCCCAAGTTTTGATGGTTTCCTCCGGCTTCTCCTTCTCGGTCTTCTGGCCCAGGCGGTACTGGGTGTTGCCGAGGTTGTAATAAGCGTCCTGCTGCACGGTCACGGGGGCATTTTTCAGGCTCTCCTGGAAACCGGTGACGGCCTGGGAATAGTCGCCGGCCTTGTAGGCGGCGGAGCCGGAATTGAACTGAAGCTCCGGTTTCGCGGGCTGCGCGGCGGCGGTGGCGGCGTAATCCTGGTGCGCTTTGGCATAGTCGCCTTTCTGATACGCCTGCTCCGCGCTCTGCGGCGTGGCGGCGGCCCGGGCCTCCGGAGCGGCCGTCAGAGCGGCAAGAATAATCATCATCGTGCTCACGGAACTCACGGCTCCCACGGTCGCCCGGGCTGGCGGCGAGGGGAGTTTTTTCCGGACAGGCGCAAGCGGCGGAGGCTCCGGTTTGAGCGCGGCGGCGCGGCGGCGGTTGCCGATGACCCAGTCGGCCACAAAGCAGAGCAGCGCGGCCAGCAGCGGCCACTGAAATCTTTCGAGCGGCACTTTCGCCTCACGGGAGCTGAGGTCCGAGCGGCTGAAATTGGCCAAGCCCCGGTCGTAGATGGCGTTGAGTCCCTCCGCCTGGGAACCGAGGGGCTGATACATGCCGCCGGTGACCTCCGCGATTTTCCTCAGCGTGGTTTCGTCGAGCTGGGATTTCACCAGCTGGCCCTTGTCATCGCGGGCGAACTCCGTGCCTCCGCCGGCGGCGGGAATGGGCACCAGTTCACCGGTGGTGTTGCCCACGCCGACCGTGAAGATTTTGACGCCTTTTTTCGCGGCGGCCTCGGCGGCGGTGATGCCGTCGCCGCCCAGATCCTCGCCGTCGGTGAGGAGCACGAGGATTTTCTCGGCCGGATTGCGTTCGGCGAACACGGCCTCGGCCTCGCGGATGGCGGCGGCGATGTTGGTGCCGCCGAGCGGGATGGTGCCGGTGTCGAGCGCGTTGAGGGACTCGCGGAAAGCGTCGTAATCCAGGGTCACGGGGCATTGCAGAAAAGCATTGCCCGCAAAGGCGATGAGCCCCACGCCGTCCCCCTGCAGGCGGGCCACGAGGTCGGTGACTCCCAGCCGGGCGCGGGTCAGGCGGTCGGGTTTCACGTCCTGGGCGAGCATGCTTTTGGAGGTGTCCATGGCGAAGACCAGCTCCAGTCCCTTGCGGTGGGTCTCCCGCATTTCAAAACCGTGCTGCGGCCGCGCGAGAGCCGCAAAAAGAAAGGCCACGCCGGCAATCACCAGGCCGCGCTTCAGAAGGCGGCGGCGCGGGGAGATGGAGAGGGTGAGTTTCGGCAGCAGGCGGGCGGCCGCGAATTTGCTCAGGGCGGTCCGCTGACTGGAATCGAAACGGCGGCAGCCCCAGGCGAGCAGGGCGCAGGCCAGCACTCCTGCGGCGAGCCAGACGGGTTGGGCGAATTGCATGGGGATGAGAAGGAGTTTGAGATTTGAAAATTTGAGATCTGAAATCCGGGATTTGAGTTGAAATCCGGGATTCCGGAAACGTCAGGGCAGGCGGCGGAAGCGGGTCTGGTTCAGCCCGATGCTGAGTCCGATGAGCGCCAGGGCGGGCACGGCGGCCCAGGGGAAGAGTTCGCTCCGGCTCTCGAATTTATTGAGTTCGTGCGTGGTTTTTTCCATGCGGTCGATCTCGCCATAGATTTTGTGAAGGGACTCCGTGTCCGTGGCCCGGAAGAACTTGCCGCCGGTTTCATCGGCGATTTTCTGAAGCGTGGGCTCGTCCACATCGACTTTCATCCTGGCCAGGCGGCGGTTGCCGAACTGGTCGGTGACCGGCATGGGGGCCTCGCCGCGCACACCGGCGCCGATGGTGTAAACTTTGATTCCCAGCGCCTTCGCGGCCTGGGCGGCGGTGTCGGGAAGGATCTTGCCGGCGTTGTTCTGGCCGTCGGTGAGAAGGACCACCACTCTGGATTTTCCGGGCTGATCACGCAGGCGGTTGACGCTGGCGGCGAGGGCGGAGCCGATGGCGGTGCCGTCCTCCACGCTGCCGATTTTCACACGGTCGAGATTCTGCTGCAGCCAGTCGTGGTCCAGGGTGAGGGGGCTGACCAGATAGGGCGCGCCGGCGAAACCGACCATGCCCATGCGGTCGTTCGGGCGGGCGTCGATGAATTTGGAGACCACGGATTTGACGATGTCGAGGCGGTTGACAGGCTGGCCGTCGAGTTTGAAATCAAGGGCCTCCATGGAGCCGGAGCAGTCCAGGGTGAGGATCATGTCGATGCCGCTGGCTTCAATGGGACCTCCGTTGCGGCCGAACTGCGGCCTGGCGAGGGCGGTGGTGATGAGAGCGAGGGCCAGCAGCGGCAGAGCGGCCATCCATTTGCCGGCGCGGCTTTTGGTTTCCCGGGCGACCTGGCGGGCGATGCCGGCGTTGGAGAATTTGACGGCCGCGACGGGACCGCGGCGTCCGCGCAGGAGGGCCAGCAGCGGCAGGAGGGCCAGGAGCCAGAAGAAGTCGGGGTGGAGAAAACGGATCATGGCAGGGGGCGGGCGGGCGGTGGTTAAGCTTTAACCTTCGCGGGGGGCAGAGGCGGAGGGGCAGCGCCGGACTTGAGGGGCGCGGGCATGGAGGCGGATTTGCCGGTGGTGGCCACGAATTCGGCGGCGCTTTTGAGCATGGCCTCCATCTGCGGAAGCGTCAGGGACCAGCGGGCGAATTTGGCAAGATCGCAGTATTCCAGGAACTCCGACAGCATGGCCCGGTGGGCGGCCAGGGGGCTGTCCTGAAATTTGACGAGATCATGGAGGAATTCGCTGGTGGTGCGGTGGGCGGCGCGGACGGAGAGGGATTGCTCGATGAAGGCGCGGACGATTTCGGACACTGCCAGGGAGAAGGGCTGGGCGTTGCCGCCATCCATGAGGGAGCGGCTGGCGGTGAGTTTTTCGAGAGCGATTTCGTAGGCCAGTTTTCCCCGGCCCGGACGGCGGGACCATTTGCCGATGAGGAATCCCAGAAGTCCCACGCCGAGAGCGGCGGCGGTCCATTTAATCCAGGGGAACGGGGCTTCGATGTGGATGGGGCCGCGGATGTCGAGGATATCCTCATCGGGGACCGGGAAACTCGACGGAATGGACGAGGTGGACGGTATGGACCCGGTGGACGGAATGGACTGCGCGGCGGGAGGGGCGGGAGGGGCGGGAGCGGAAGGTTGGGCAACAGGGGGAACGGGTGCCGGAGTGCCTGGAACCGATTCCGGTGCACTTGGAACGGGTTCCGGTGCACTTGGAACGGGTTCCGGAGTGCTTGGAACGGATTCCGGGGCGCTTGGAACGGATTCCGGGGCGCTTGGAACGGATTCCGGAGCGCTTGGGACGGGTTCCGGAGCGCTTGGGACGGGTTCCGGAGCGCTTGGGACGGGTTCCGGAGCGCTT
>JAZKFB010000002.1:0-13189 GCA_040386695.1 Verrucomicrobiota bacterium | reverse complement strand
GGGACGGGTTCCGGAGCGGGCTGGGCGTGGAGGAATGGGGGACTCAGACTGAACGCGGTGGCGGTGAGGAGAGCCGGAGCGCGGAGGAGGAGGAGAAGGGGGAATTTCATATCGGCGGCAGTGCCTCAGCGCTGGCGGGCGCGGTTTTTGAAGAAGGCCATGAGCGCGGTGATGTAGGACTGGTCGGTCTCGATGGGCAGGGAATCGACGGCTTCGGTGTTGAAGAGACGCTTCAGAGCTTTGGCGCGGTCGGCGGCGAGTTCCTGAAAGCGGCTGCGGACTTTGGGATTGCGGGTGTCGAGTTCAATGAGTTCGCCGGTTTCGGAATCCTCGATGGCGATGATGCCGAGGTCCGGCAGGGCGCGCTCGCGGGCATCGCCGACGGGCATGGCGATGAGGTCGTGGCGGCGGTTGGTCTGGCGCAGGGAGCGGCGCAGGGGTTCCTGGGATTCGGGAGTGGTCTGGAAGTCCGAAAGCAGGAAAACGATGGAGCGCCGGGCGATGACGCGGTTCACAAATTCCAGCGCTTTGACCAGATCGGTCCCGCGCCGGGCGGGCTCGAAGCCGAGAACTTCGCGGACAATGCGCAGGACGTGGCGGCGGCCTTTGCGGGGAGGGACGTAGAGTTCCACCTGATCGGAAAAGAGCAGCAGACCGACTTTGTCGCTGTTGCGGACGGCGGAGAAGGCCAGGACTCCGGCGATCTCGGCGGCCAGTTCGCGCTTGCTCTGGACGCCGGAGCCGAAGTCGCTGGACGCGCTGACATCGACCATGATCAGAAGAGTCAGCTCGCGCTCCTCGACGAACTTTTTCACAAAAGGTTTGCCGGCCCGCGCGGTGACATTCCAGTCGATGGTGCGCACCTCATCGCCGGGAACGTATTCGCGCACGGCGTCGAAGTTCATGCCCCGGCCTTTGAAAACGCTGTGATACTGCCCGGCCAAAGAGTCAGTGACCAGGCGGCTGGTGCGGATTTCGATCTGCCGCACTTTTTTGAGGATCTCGCGGATTTGTTGGGATGTCATGGGGGAGGAGGCCAGGCGGGGAGAGAAGAGATAGGTCCTATAAGACCTATAGGGCGTATAGGACCTATGTTTAAGGCGGCGTGGGGGGGGGAGGAGCCGCCGGGTCACGGCACCGGCAGACCTTCGAGGATGCCGGCGACGATGTTTTCGGAGGTGATGTTCTCGGCTTCGGCCTCGTAGCTGACGGCGATGCGGTGGCGCAGGACGTCGTAGGCCAGATCCTTCACATCCTGCGGGGTGACATAACCGCGGCCCTGGAGGAAGGCGTGGGCTTTGGCCGCGAGGGTCAGGCTGATGGTGGCCCGGGGGGAGGCGCCGCACTGGACATAGCCGTTGAGGTCGATGTTGTAGGGCTTGGGATCGCGGGTGGCGAGGACGATGTCCACGATGTAATCCTTCACCTTCTCATCGATATAAACCGTGCTGACCACGCGGCGCGAGGCGATGATGTCCTCGGCGCTGACCACGCGGATGATGTCCCAGGAGGGATCGGGCACGGACATGGCGTCCTGGATGGCGCGCTCCTCGCGGCGGTTGGGATAACCGACGATCACTTTGAGCATGAAGCGGTCGACCTGGGCTTCGGGAAGCGGATAGGTTCCCTCCTGCTCCAGAGGATTCTGGGTGGCGAGGACGAGGAAGGGATCGGGAAGGCGGTAGGTTTCCTCGCCGAGGGTGACCTGCTTCTCCTGCATGGCTTCGAGCAGGGCGCTCTGCACTTTGGCGGGGGCGCGGTTGATTTCGTCAGCGAGGATGAGGTTGGAGAAAACGGGGCCGTGCTTGGTGCTGAAGGTGCCGTCGCGGGGATTGTAGATCATGGTGCCCACGATGTCGGCGGGCAGCATGTCGGGGGTGAACTGGAGACGCTGGAAATTCAGGCCCACGGCGGAGGCGAGGGTTTTGAGAGCCAGGGTTTTGGCGAGGCCGGGCACGCCTTCGAGAAGGATGTGGCCATTGCTGATGAGGCCGACCATCAGGCGGTCCACGAGCTGGTCCTGCCCCACAATCACGCGGGCCATCTGCTGACGCAGAGGCTGCACCCAGGCGGAGGCGGCGCGGACCGAGTCGTTGATCGCCTGAATGCCGGCATTGGGACTGCCGACGGCGGGAACGATGGGCGGAGGGGTGAAATTCGTGCGGGGCAGGCGCTCGGGCTCAATGGGCACCGGCTTGTAACGGATGGCGTCGAAGTCGGCATCGGCGCGGCCGGGCTGGACAGGAGGGGCGGGATCGGAGGGATTGGGATTCATGACTGGGGACAGGAGAAATCCTGAACCTGTCCCCGGCCTTACTCCGACATTACAAAACGGTAAGGTTGAGCCGTGCGCCCGATCTGGCCAAATCTCCATCCCCAAAGGAAAGCCGGAAGGCGGCGCTGAGTTTCAGACGCCCTCCGGAGGCACGGGCCGGTCCGGGGAAATCCGCAGTCCCGCCCGCAGCAGCTCCAGAGCCCGGCCCCGGAAAAGCACGGCGTCCGTGCGCTCCCCCGCGGTCAGGTTCCGCAGCCAGCACCCGTGATTGTCCACGGCTTCCTGACCAATCACACTGCCCGCCGGATAGATGCGGTCCGGAATCCCGCCGCCGGAGGCCACGATGCCGCCCCGGCGGACAAAAACAAAGGCCCGGCAGGGTTCACCCTGATCCACCAGCCTTTCCCCGGGCTCGAAATGCACGGCGGGCATCGGATCCTCCTGCACCGGCAGAGGGAGGCTCAGGTCCCTCGGGAAAAAGAGTTCGAGGGTCCAGTCGATCATCACCCGCAGTTTTCTCAGGAAGCCCGGAAGCTTCGCCAGGTAAATGGTGCGCCACATCCACCAGGCGATGAAGCCGCTGAAGCGGCGACCCAGCACCTCCGCCACCGCGTCGCGCGCACCAATGCTGGCGAGCTGGCCAAGATAGCGGTGAGTGAACGGCAGGGGAGCCTCGCGCCGGAGAACGCGCCGGACATTGGCTCCCAGCTGCCGGCCCTGGCGCAGGGCCAGCTGGGCGGTCGGCGGCGCGGTTTTGAGCTGCCCCCGGTCATTCCAGGGAACCGCCGCGCAGTCGCCGGCGGCCCAGAGACCGGGATGCCCCTCCACCTGCATCGTCGGTCCGGTGGGCAGGCGGCCTTTATCCGTCACCATTCCCAGCTGGCGGCAGAGATCGAGAACGGCGGGATTCGGCGCGTTGCCGATGCTGGAGATGATGGTGTGGGTTTCGATGAATTCGCCGGTTCCGTAAATGATTTTGGAGGCGGTGGCTTCGGTGACACGGGTGCTGAGGATCACCTCCATGCCGCGTTTCCTCAGGACTTTCAGCGCATGATCCCCCAGCTCCGGACCGATTTCCTCCAGCAGATGGGCCCGGCTGTGGATCAGCACCACCCGCGCGGGACGGTTACGGAGATGAGTGTAGAAACGCGTGGCCGACTGGATCAGAGCCAGAATCTGCCCGGCGGTTTCCACGCCGGTGTAGCCGCCCCCGACAATCACAAAGGTCATCAGGCGGGTCCGGACCTCCTCGTCCTCCACCAGATTCGCCTCCTCCAGACGGTTGATCACGGAGGCGCGGATCCTCACGGCGTCGGCCGCGTTTTTCATCGGCAGTCCGTATTCCGCCATGCCCGGCACGCGGCTGAGATCGGTGATGCTGCCCAGCGTGACCACCAGCTGCCCGAATTCGATCTCGTGATTCCGCGTGAATCTTCCGCCGTCCACCACGACTTTCCGGCTCGCCCAGTCGATGCGCTGCACCCGGCCCTGAAGCACGTCGGCCTGCCGGCAGAAATGACGCAGGGGATGCACCACATCCAGCGGGGACAGGGTGGCGCCCGCGACCTCCGCGAGCATGGGATGGAAAACGATGACATTCCGCTCGGCCACCAGTCCCACCTTCAGCGAACGCTCCCCGCCCAGTTCCCTGGCGCAATAAGCTCCTGCAAAACCTCCGCCGAGAACGAGAACGTCGTATTTCATATGTGTCAGTTGAAGGCCGGTGCCCGCGGATTACAACGCCCGGCGCGCCATCAGCGATTCCCCAATCAGGCCTCCGGCCGCCATGCCTGAAGGATTGACGGGGATGGCCTGAAGGATTGACGGGGACGGGAAGCGGAACATTGTTGGCAACCCCGGCCCGGCCGCTACCCTGCCCTTATGCGCACTCTGGTGATCGAAGATGATCCGAAAATCGCCTCCTTTATCGTGAATGGCCTGAAACAGAACGGCTTCGCGGTGGATCACGCCGCCGATGGCGAGGCCGGGCTGTCCATGGCCTCGCTGGTGGAATATGACGCGGCGGTCCTGGATATCATGCTGCCGGGGAGGGACGGGCTTTCCGTGGTGAAAAAGATGCGGGAGGAGAAAATCCGCACCCCGGTGCTGATTCTGAGCGCCCTGGCCAGCGTGGACGACCGGGTGAAGGGTCTGCAGGCGGGAGGTGATGATTATTTAACCAAACCCTTCGCCTTCGCCGAACTGCTGGCCCGGGTGCAGGCTCTGATCCGCCGGGCCTCGGATGTCACGGAGCCCACCAAGCTGACCGTCGGAGAGTTGGTCATGGATTTGCTGACAAGGGAAGTGAACCGCGCGGGACGGCCGATTGAACTGCAGGCCCGCGAATTCGCCCTGCTGGAGCTGCTGATGCGCAATGCCAAACGGGCGGTGACCAAGACCATGATTCTGGAGCACGTGTGGGATTACAGCTTTGATCCCCAGACCAATGTGGTCGATGTGCTCATGCACCGGCTGCGCGCCAAGGTGGACACGGAGTCCGACAGCAAACTCATTCACACCATCCGGGGAGTCGGCTATGTCCTCAAACCGGCGTAAATCCCTGGTCCACAGCTTCACGGTGCGGCTGAGTCTCGCGCTGGCGGGACTGTTCACGCTGAGCGCGGCCCTGCTTTTCGGGCTGCTGTATCCGCTGCTGGCGGGAGCCTTGGAGCGGAAGGACCGTGAGATCATCGGCGCGCGGCTCAACGAGTGCGCGGCGGTGTATGAGAATCTGGGGCTGAAGGGCCTCCAGGATCTGGTGCGGCGGGACAGCGCGGCGGCTCCGGCCAAAGCGTTTTTTGTCAGAGTGACCGGCCGGCAGGACAGCGCTCTGATCATCTCCGCCCCGGCGGACTGGCTGCTTTTTGATCCCGCCAAAGTCCCGGCCTCAGGCACGCCGGAACCGGACAGCGGCCTGTCCTGGCTGCGGATTCCCAAGGACGGGGAAAAGGATCTGACCGTGGCCTCCATGCGGATGAAGGACAGTGCCCTGCTCCAGGTGGGCCGGAGCACGGACAGCCGTGAGGGCCTGCTGGAGCCGTTTCAGCGGACCTTTGTGATGGTGATGACCCCGGCCCTGCTCCTGGGCGTGCTGGGCGGGGCGTTTTTCGCCCACCGGGCCATGAAGCCGGTCCGGGCGGTAGTGGCCACGGCGCGCTCCATCACGGACGCCGGCAATTTCTCCGCGCGTGTCCCCGAACGCGTCAGCCGCACGGAGCTGGCGGAACTGGCCCATGAATTCAACCGGGTGCTGGATAAAAACCAGACCCTGATCCAGGGCATGCGCGACGCTCTGGACAATGTCGCGCACGATCTGCGCACGCCCCTCACCAGACTCCGCGCCACAGCGGAAACGGGAGTGCAGGTCACTGTGGATCCGGCGGCGGCGGAGGCTCTGGCGGATTGCGTGGAGGAATCCGACCGCGTGCTGACCATGCTCACGGTGCTCATGGACATCACCGAAGCGGAAGCCGGAGTGATGAAACTCAACAAGACCCCGTCCTCCATCACCGCCCTGCTGGGGGATGTGACCGGTCTTTACGAACTCGTGGCGGAGGAGAAGCAAATCACGGTCAGCACCGATTTCACAGGCGCAGGGGAAGCCGTCGTGGACGCGGTGCGGATGCGTCAGGCTTTCGCCAATCTGCTGGACAATGCTTTAAAATACACGCCACCCGGCGGCACCGTGCGCGTGGGCTGCCAGGAGGACGGGGATTCCGTGATCGTCAGCTTCAGGGACAGCGGCATCGGCATTCCGCCCGGGGAACGCCCCCGGATCTGGGACCGCCTCTACCGCGGCGACCGCAGCCGGACGGAGCGCGGGCTGGGCCTGGGACTCAGCCTGGTCAAAGCCATCGTCGAAGCCCACCAAGGCCACGTGGCCGTGAGCAGCAGCCCCGGAAGTGGAGCGGAATTCACGGTGAAGGTCCCGAAAATATAGCCTTCCCGCCTCTGCCCTGCTTTGCCATACCCAAGGCATTGCCCCGCAGGACTGACTGCGTTTCACCTGCATCCGCAGGGCGGCTGATCGGGGCATCTCCACTTGGAGGACGTCACCCCTGCGGATTCCGCAGACTGTAAATACCGCGTAAAGCGGATTTACCCATACTTTGCGCGCCCCGCTTCCGTTCCGTCCGGCTGCGGCCCTGGCAGATATCGCGGTGGGACTCAAACCACCCGTCGATAAACACCCGGCTGCCCAGAATGCCGCCTTTGCTGAAATGCCGCACCCGCCGCGTCAGAATTTCCGTCGTCAGCCGCCTTTCCCCACCCCCAGCACCGCCAGGGTTGAGGTGCAGAACACGGCGGTCAGGATGAGGGAGGGTTTGAGGATCATGAAATGACAGTCATTTTTCGGCGGAACGGCGCATGAATACCAAAAACAGCCCCGGTATCAACAAATAAAAAAAATTGTCAGCGACATGTCAGCATAACATCCTGTCCGTCAACGGGATACGGATTCAAAAAAAATTCACCGCCAGCCGCCCGGAGCCTGCGGGACCGCCCCCTGCAGCGCCAATAGTCGGTGATCATTTCAAAGCGCCCCTCTGCTCCTGACTGGCAATGGCCACGGAATTTTTTAAAATGTCGCGCTGACGGGGCATGTGCTCCGGCTCCGCGCAGGCGGGCGGCCTCGGCCAGGGCCGCTTTTTGGACGACATGGTTTTTCCGGCGCCGCAATCGGCGGAAATTAATCCCCGTAAAATTTAAATATTGAAACACTGAACAAATTTCGATAAATCGTCGCCAATAATCAATATTTAATAAATAAACAGAGGCATTCCACACGGAATTTTATGTGAGGACACAACCGAGAACTTTAAGCCGAACCATGCAGCATCAAATTCCATCTTTTCCGTCCGTTTTTTTCGCACGACTGCTCCTGTCACTTTGCCTCCTCGCCGCAGGGCCGGGAAAGAGCCGCGCCGTTGATCCGCCCGCCGGGCTGATCACCCCGACTCCCTCCACCCCCTTCGCCGCCGCGGCCGATCCCGACGGCGTCGCGCTGGCGAAGAGCCAGTCCTCTTCGTTTGACAACCTTGCGCCCTCCGAGCTTTTCGTCCACCCCTGCGCGAGCAGCTTCCCGGGGCTGCCCGCCCCCGACGCTCCCACGGTGACGAGGACGATCACCATCAACGGCAACACCCCGATCACGCCGTACATGAATCAGGGATACAAGCCTTTCCGCTTTGAGACCGGCATCTACGCGCCTCCCGGAGCCATCGTCACCATCACCATCCCGGCAAACCTGACCACCGCCGGGCTGGCTGCGCACATCGCGGGCAACGGAAGCCAAAACACCACTTGGGATCAGGCCAAGTGGACCTTTTTTCCCAAAATCTGGCGGCGGATAAACCTCACGTCCACCTCCACCGAAACCGGCAATGTGTTCGGTGGACTGGTGACGATTCTTGTTCCTTCAGGCCAATCATTCGGGACCTTTAACGTGACCGTCAGTGGCGGGATCGAGGCACCCGTCTTCGTCCTGGGCAAAAACACCAACGCGGAGTGGAACGCCTCCCTGAAAACGAAGCCCGCGCCCTACGGCTACATTCAGACAGACAAGCTCACCCTGTATGTTCCAGGATACCATCTCGCGGCCACGAGCGATCCGGAGGCGGTCTGCGCGCACTGGAAAGAGGTCATGGATATCGCCGATGAATACTACGGCTACACGGCCTACCGGAAACGCGGAGAAGCCGTGGCCACCGCGCCCTACGTCTCCGCGGGCGCCGCTTTCGCCGGTTACCCCATTGAATCAAGCTGGGCGGGCTCGGCCAACAGCAGGATCCTGGACGGCGTGCTCACCAACGGTTCGCCGGGCGTTTACCACGAACTCGGCCATGGATTCCAAACCAATTTCAAGGGGGCTTTCGGGATAGCCACGAATGCCGAAGTCGATGTGAATCTCTTCCCGACGATGATGTATTCGCTGATTTTTGACCGGACGCCGTGGGATACCAACGCGGCCTCCGGACGACTAACGGCGCGGACCAATTTTCTCGCTCTGCCGGCCGCTGAGCAAACGTGGCTGGAAGCCTGCACCATCGGCGGTCCGAACGCCGCCGCTTATGATTTCTACTACAACATCGCGGATGCTTTCGGCTGGGCGGTTTACAGGACGGCGTTCTCGCGCCTGATGAACTATCTTCAAAATCAGCCGGCCTCCACCGACACCGAACTCAAGCTTCCCGCGCTCGCTTCGGGTGACCCGAACTACAAGCGCAACCGGTTCTACCTGCTGTTCTGCGAAGCCACCGGCCGGAATCTTGACACCTATTTCCAACGCTACGGCCTTGGAAGAGCGGGCGGCGGCTATGAAATCACCCAGTCCGTGAAGGATCTCATCGTTTCCAAGGGGTATCCCGTGTGGCTCGATAACACACCCATCGACTCGCTCTCCAACCCCTGGGCGCTCAGTGTGGGCGAAGACTCCGCGCCGGACACGGAGATCCATCAATTCACCGCCACCGACGCGGAGGAGCCGGGGACAGTGTGGAGCTACGACATCACCGCCGGCAACACCGGCAAAGCCTTCAGCATCGACAACCGCACGGGTAAACTGCGCGTGAGCAGGGTCGACGCGGAGACGCTCAATTCCTACACGCTCACTGTCCGGGTCCAGGACAACGGCATACCGCGTTTTGAAAAAACCTCCACCTTCACCGTAAATATCGTCAACGCCGCCGAACCACCGCAGGTCGGGGGGAGACTCCTGACCGCGTCGTCGACGATGGCCAACGGCACATCACTCGGCAACGTCACCGCCCTTGCCGAGCCCGGCCGCACCATCACCGGATACACCATCGCCGCGGGAAGTGACAGCCACTTCGCCATCAACTCCACCACCGGCGACATCACGGTATCCAACGCCTCCACCCTGCCGAATCCGGGCACTTATACCCTCTCCGTCAAGGCGACCGACAGCGAGGGCCAGTCCGGTTATGGCTGGGTGACGATTCTCTGCAACAACGCCACCGGCCTCCTGGAGGAGCGCTGGGCCAGCCAGTCGATGAGCGGCACCCCCGATTTCACCAGCATCCACGGCAACTTTGATCTGCCCAAAAACGCCGCTGTCAGCTTCGCGCGCCGCATATCCGGCTGGCTCATTCCATCATCCACGGGCTACCATACTTTCTGGATCGCCTCGGACAACCGCAGCACCCTCTGGCTCAGCACGGACAGCACCGCCGCGAACAGGAAACAGATCGCCAGCGTCGCCAGCTCCAGCGGCTATCAAGCCTGGACCTCCTCTCCTTCCCAGCAATCCGCCCCGGTGCTTCTGGAGGCGGGCAAGTCTTACTACATTGAAGCGGTCCATTACGACACAGGCGGCGGCGATCATCTCTCCGCGGCGTGGGCCGGTCCTGACGCCGCCCGGGCCGTGATCCCCGGCACCAACCTGATTCCCAATGTGTCCGGAGTCTCCCCTCCGGAGCAGCCATCCGTCGCGCCGGTGGTGGAGATTTCCTCCCCGGCCAACGGCGGGGTCGTTCAAATCCCGACCACGATAACACTGCATGCCGCCGTCACGGAGAACGCCAGCACCATCGGCAAAGTCCAGTTTTTCAACGGCACCACGCTGCTCGGCCAGGACTTCACCACCCCCTACAGCCACACTTGGGTCAATCCGCCCAGCGGCTCCGTCACCCTGACAGCGCGGGTCTTTTGGCTGAAAGGGACCGTCGACTCCACCCCGGTCGCCGTCACCTTCGCCGGCCCTCCGGCTTTCAAAGCGGATCCCACCATCGGAGCCAACGCAATGGAGGACAAGGCCTACACCGGCACCCTGGCGGACGCGGCCACCGACCCCGACGCGGGCGACACCCTCACCTATTCGAAAAACAGCGGCCCCGCCTGGCTGAGCGTGGCGGCTGGCGGCGCCCTCTCCGGCACCCCGGCCGGCACCGACGCCGGAGTGAACGATTTCACGGTCAAAGTCACCGACAAAAACGGTATGTCGGACACCGCCACGCTCCGCATCACCGTGGCGAATACCAACGGAGCCTGGATTAACACCGCCGGTGGCTCCTGGCCGACGCCTGGCAACTGGAAAAACTCCATCGTTGCCAACGGCATCGGCAACACCGCCGATTTCTCCGCCCTCAATCTCACCGCCGACGTCACGGTCACCCTGGCCGGTCCGCGCACCATCGGGAATCTGATCTTCGGCGACACGCCCCCCTCGCACAACTGGACCCTGGCAACCGGCACCGAGGGCCCCCTCACCCTCGACGTAAGAACCGGCGTGCCGGAGATCGCAGTCAACAACCGCACCACCACCATCAGCGCGAGCCTCGCCGGCAGCGAAGGCCTTGCCAAAACCGGCGCCGGCACGCTCGCCCTGACCGGGACGAACACCTACACCGGCATGACCACCGTTAACGGCGGCACCCTCGTCATCGGTAACGCCACCCAGCTCAACTCCACCACCGCCAGCAGCGGCATCATCGTGAGCCCTGCGGGCACCCTGCTGCTCGACGCCGGAGCCGCCGGCGGGCGCTATCCGAAATACACGATCACCGTGAACGGAGCCGGAGCGGCGGCGGCCACCGGCCTTTACCTCAACAGCGGAGTCATCCACAGCGCGCAGGCGGGCATCATCCTCAGCACCGCGCCCACCACCATCCGCACCGCCGGCTCCGGCACCTCCCGGCTCATCGGATTCGACAGCAACTCCAAAATCATCCGCAGTGACGCCTCCGCCAGCGGCACCGTGATCGCCTCCACCATCGATCTTGGCGGCGCCTCCTACGGCATGAGCCTCTCCGCCGACTCCGGAGCCAACACCGCCACCGGTGACCTGAGGATCGATGGCGACCTGCTCAACGCCGGCTTCAACGGCTCCGGCTTCAACTTCTTCGGCTCCGGCTCCTTTCTGCTCACCGGAGCCAGCCCGGACTACACCAACAACAGCCGCAACCGGCTCTTCGTCCATGACTGCACGGTCATCCTCGGCGGCGCGTCCCCCTTCGCCGGGGGCGACTTCGGCGGCACCATCAACCTCAACGGCGGCACCCTCCGCTATGACCGCACCGCCCCCTCCCAGACCTTCTCCGGCGTCATCCAGGGCAACGGACCCTTCATTAAGAGCAATACCGGCACTCTGATCCTCACCGGAGCCAACACCCACACCGGTGTTACCACAGTGAGCGGAGGCACTCTCGTCATCGGCAATGCCGCCCAGCTCAACTCCACCACCGTCAGCGGCGGCATCGTCGTGGGCCCCGCCGGCACCCTGCGGCTCGACGCCGGAGCCGCCGGCGGGAGCTATCCGAAATTTCCCATCACTGTGAACGGAGCCGGAGCGGCGGCGGTCACCGGCCTTTACCTCAACAGCGGAGTCATCCACAGCGCGCAGGCGGGCATCATCCTCAGCACCGCGCCCACCACCATCCGCACCGCCGGCTCCGGCACCTCCCGGCTCATCGGATTCGACAGCAACCAGAAGATGATCAGCATCGAAGCCTCCGCCAGCGGATCGGTGATCGCCTCCACCGTCCAACTGGGCGGAACGAGCTACGGGATGACGCTCACCACCGCCGCCGGAGACCATACGGAGACAGGCGACCTCACCATCGAAGGTGACCTGCTCAACGCGGGCGTGAACGGCTCGGGCTGCAACTTTTACGGCACCGGTTCCGTGCGCCTGACCGGAGCCAGCCCGGCCTACACCAATAATGTGAGAAACAGACTCCACCTGCATGGCGGAAAGCTCATCTTTGGCGGCCCCTCCGTCTTCGCAGGCGGCGACTACGGCGGCAAAGTTTATCTCAACGGCGGCACCCTGCTGTATGACCGCACCGCCGCTTCCCAAACATTCTCCGGCGTCATCTCCGGCACGGGCGGCCTCGTCAAAACCAACACCGGAGCCCTCATCCTCAGCGGAATGAACACCCACACCGGTTCCACCACCGTGGCCGGCGGCGCGCTGTTTGTCACCGGCACGCTCGCCGCCGGGAATGTTCTCGCCGCCGCGGGCGGCACGCTTGGCGGCACCGGCACTCTCGGCGGAACCACCACCGTGGAGCATGGCGGCACTCTCGCCCCCGGAGTGAACTCGATCGGAATCCTCACGATCCACAGCGGCCTCACACTCGCCGGCGGAGTGAGGATCGAGATCGCCAAAACAGGAGCCTCTCTCACCGCGGATGGAATCACCGGTCTCACCGGGATCACGTACGGCGGGACGCTCACCGTCACCTCTCTGGGCCCGGACACCCCCGCCGCCGGGGATACTTTTGTTCTCTTCCAGTCCGCTGCTTATACCGGCGCTTTCAGCGGCATCACACTACCCGCCCTCTCCCCGGGATTGGGTTGGAACACCGCAAGGCTCAGCGTCGACGGATCGATCTCCGTCGTCGCGTCACCCTCTCCGGGCTTGTCCCCCTACGCCCTCTGGAGCGCCGGCCTGACGCCCGGGGGCGACGACGGAAAGAACCTGGATCCGGATAACGACGGCATGATCAATCTCGGGGAGTTCGCCTTCTCCACCAGCGCGAGCGAGGGAGGGAACGAAGGCAAAATTGTCACACGAATGGCTGTGATTGGTAACGAAAACCGCCTGGTCATCACTCTGCCCGTCCGCAATGGAGCCATTTTCCGGGGTGAGTCCTCTCAAGTCTCGGATCCCGTCGCGGACATCGTTTACCATGTCGAAGGCTCCTGCGATCTTGCCGTCTGGGACATTCCGCTCCTTGAAGTCACCGGTCCGGATGCGGTGGCGCTCGAGGCGCACATGCCTGCCCTCGACAGTGGATGGACCTACCGCTCCTTCCACGCGTCCGGGAACTTGAAACAAACCTTCCTGCGCGCCCGCGTCAGCGAAGCTCCCTGAGAATCCCGATCGGGGCGGGCCTCTTAACCTAAAGTCTGGAATGAAAAAAGCGGACAGAAGCCGAAAACCCTGATTTC
>JAZKFB010000001.1:0-87527 GCA_040386695.1 Verrucomicrobiota bacterium | reverse complement strand
GGGGCCTGCGCCGGGACTGGTCGCTGCGCTCCGCGTCCCGGCTCAGGCCCCGCCGGAACCGTAACGCGTCTCCCACGCGGCAAGCGTGACCTGGCTGACGCCCAGGTCCCGGGCGACCTGGGCGCGGGGACGCCCGGTCTGCTCACGCAGCTGGACGGCGTCCAGCTTGAAGGTTTCATCAAAGCGCCGGCCTTGAGCGGCTGACGGAGTGGAGGCGGCGGGTTTGGAATCGGTGGGCTTGGTCATGGCTGGGTATGGATCGGAGTTTTGCTTTTTCCTGTCCACGGAATCCTTGCATGCTCAGGCTCCTAAACCGGTCGTTTGCCGCAGACCGAGGCTTAGCGTACACTTTTTTCCCTTTTCTGTGATCACCCCTTTTATGCCAACACGGTAGCCACCTGTTTTTCCAGTTGAGCCTGTTTCTGATACGGGAATTGCGGTTGCTGACGCCTTCTGCCGGCCATGGACCATCCGAGCGTCAGCGTGGCCATCAGCGCCATGGCCCCCGGCTCGGGCAGGGAAGCGGCGTTCGGAAACTGAAAATTCAGAAACTGCCCGCCGCTGGTGTCAAAAAAGGCCGATTCCCCCTCGTTCAGGAAAGGTGCAGAATGTCCGCCTTCAGGATCAACCCAGCCATTGGCGGTATAACGGCTGATCAGCGGATCGCCTGAGGCAGTCAGTTTCATAACCGCATCCCCGATTACCGGAGGGCGTCCCATGATGATCTCAAAGCTGTTCGGTCCCACGGGGAAAATGCCGCCTCGAAGATAAATTCCCGGAGGCGGCACGGGAACAGGGGAATTGACGATCTCGTCCTCGCCGGAGCCTCCGTAAATATAACCAAAAGTCACCAGGCTTCCGGACGGGCCGGGATTCCAGACAACCAGCCCCTCGCCCACCTGCAGGCTCACGCCTCCCACTGGCGCCCCGGAAGGATCGGTCCAGACATTATCCGTGTGATAAACAAAGCTGGAATACCCTGTTCCATCCCATCGCTGAACAACGCTCCCCTCATTTAAATTCCATATGGCATTTGTCAGCAAGGTGGTGACTGTGACCGAGGACATATCGCTGAGACTGTTATCCCCGAACTGGACATTCACCAGGGAGTAGCCGGACGGGTAATTCAAAGTCACGTATCCTATGGGATGGGTGATCCCTGTCTGAGCGGAAAGCGGTCCACCCAGGCAGGCTGCCAAAGCCAAATACATCCAAACTCCACGATGGTTTTTCAGGAATAATGACAGATTATATTTTTTCATTACATATCGAATCATCACGGCGGTCTATTAAGGAAAATTCCGGTGATCGCGGCGTTTCGGTTACCGTTGCCGTTGCCGTTGCCGGAGAAGGGCTATGGAAGCCGCAGCCAGCACGGATAGCCAGGACGCGGGTTCGGGTGCCCGGCCGGCGGAGATACTCCCACCACTGGATTCCCAGGCCCAGTCATGGATAATGGCTCCGGCAGTATTGGCGGTCAGGGTCACGCGCATCCAACCGTAGTAGGGTCCGGCGCCATTATTTCTCAGGAAGCGGAAACCGAGGTAGCCCTCCACCCCGTCCTGAAAATTTCCAGGAGCTCCCAAGTGGGTAAATGAGCCGGTCTCGCCCGTGGAATACTGCAGTGTGGCCACCATCAGGGCATTGAATTCAAAAGTCTGTTCCGTGCTTTCGCCGGGGATTTCCCCGGTCCGTTCTCTCTGATCAGCGGGATCAGTTCCGGCGGAATCAACCTCCGGGGACAGGCCGGACGGATCCCCACTCCCGCTTACGGGGGCCGTTGTCACGGTTTGATCATTGCGTGAGAACCGCGCTGCCCGCATTGGGGAATCAGCTGCGGGACCTATGAGAGTGCCGGTATCAAGACGCTGAACCGGGTCCTCGGCTCCAGTGCTCAAGCGGGCAGGCTGAAAATCGGCGCTTCCCGCAATGCCGACTCCACCGAAAAAAATATTGATATCCCAGCCGGCGATCGGTCCGGAACCTGTGAGGTTGGTGTCAATATCAAGATAAATACCATCAAAATTCAGGGGAATGGGAATATCCCAGAGACAACTGTAAATGATTTCAGATGAGGCGCGGGACGGAAGAAGGAAAGGAAGCAGCAGGAGGAGGGGAGAAAACTTCATGAGATCAGGGGAAACTTCATGGGTCAGGGGGCGGAAATGACCACCGCCCGGAAGAACCGGGCTTTGCGGCCATCGACAAAAAAAGGCCAGGGAACACTCACCGCCTCGAAGTCCTCATCCTGGGCGACAACCACAGGGATGGCGGTGCTGGTGGCCCAGCTTCGGAGGTTGGCACTGAACTGGATTTTGTAGGTAAGTCCGGCGGCCTGATAGTCACGCCGGCGGCCGAAGATGACCCTGAAGTCCACACTGTTGATGATATTGGCGACGAGCGGCACGGGCTGGCCACGCGAGATGATGACTCCACCGGAATAAAGAATGCCGCCTGATCCGGACGTCCTGCTGGCGGGGTCGGTGCCGAAGGCGAATTCCAGCAGATTATTTAGACCGTCGCGGTCAAAATCGCCAGTCTGACCGATGCCGGATCCGTTTTGGGAATTCTGAAAATAACGGAATTGCCAGTCGTCAGGGAGGCCATCTCCGGCATAACCCGGAAAATTGTCAGTAATGGTGTCGGTGACCATAAGGTCCAAGGTGCCGGTCAACCCCGCGAAGGCCGCCTGAACCCTGACAGAGGTGTCCTGATAGACCACGTCAGCAATGGCGGCGCCGGCGCCGTCCGGCTCCGCCAGGGGGCCATTGAGGATGGTCCAGGCGACAGTGGCGGTCTGGGAAGCAGTGAGAGGAAACGTGGTCCGGTCGTCCAGCAGGAAACTGACGGTGAGCCGTGTGGCGGCGGTTTCAGGGACGTGGCCAGGAGTGGCGGCGAGGCTCAGCCCGGCGATGTCGTAAAGCTGGCCGCCGCCACCGGTGCGGACGGTGTAATCGGCGGACGCCAGGACGGTTCCGGGAGTGGTGGAGAAGTCGGCCGTGTAGTCCGCACTGGTGGCGCGGAGGCCGGAGCTGTGGATAGTCCCGGCGGAGATATTGTAATCCGTGGAGACCGTTCCGGTCTGCGCGGACGCGCCGCGGGCGGGGACAAGAAGCGGCAGTAGCAGGAGGCTCAGCCGTAGAAGACGGTCGTGCGGCAGGAGAAACGCCGGGCCGGGAGGGAAACCGTTGCGGGTCATGGAAGGGTGCTGAATTGGCGGAAAGTGAGCAGGATGAACGGAGTCGTGGACTCGGGGAGAAGAGTTGATTTCACTTGCTGCCGACGGCGGCTTCGAGACGGCGGAGGCGCTCGTCCTGGGCTGCCAGGCGGGCTTTGATCTCCTGATTTTCGCGGTGCAGCTCCTGCACGGCGGCAGCGGAATAAATTGTCAGGGGATAGGTGTCCACTTGGAGGATTTCGGAGCCGTCGGGCAGTTTTTCGCCACTGGCGTGGACGTGGTTGGGGAAGACTTCGGCGAATTCCTGGGCGATGACGTTGAGGTAGCGTTTCGCATCAAGGCCGGGGTGGGCGGCACGGTAGTCGGGGGTGTAGCGGAAATCCACCAGCCGGACTTTGTCGAGAGTGTCCAGAGCCTGGGTGACGGGGCGGATGTCCTCTTTGATGCGGCGGTCGGAGTTGGAGTACCAGGTGCCGGCGGTAGTTTTGGAGGCGTTGCCCTCGACCTCCAGGGCGTTGACGGCGGCGGAGCGCCGGATGCCGACATTTTCCGTGAAGAAGCTGGGCTGATCCAGCCGGGCGACAGCGGCGGGAAGGAGGCTGGAGCGGAGAGCGAGGGCATGTTTGCCTCCGGCGGCGATGGCGGCGATCTGCGACAGCCCGGGAGGAGGAATGTTCTGGCCTTTGGAGTTGTCGCCCCAGGCGGTGACGGTGCCGTCGCTTTTCAAAGCGACACTGAACTCGTAACCGGCGACGACATGGGAGACGTTGGCGAGGATGGGCGGCACGGTGGCCTGCCCGGCCTCGTTCCAGCCCCAGGCAATGACGGTGCCGTTGGCTTTCAGCGCGAGATTGTGATAGGCTCCGGCAGCGATGGCGGTGACCGCCGTGAGACCGGCGGGAATGGTCAGCAGATCCGCGACGGAATGCCCCCAGGCGATGACCGTGCCGTTGGCTTTCAATGCCAGGCAATGGTCGTAGCCGGCGGCGATGGCGGTGACTGTTACGAGACCAGCGGGAATGTTGAGCTGACCGAAGGTATTATCTCCCCAGGCGACCACCGTGCCGTTGGCTTTCAGCGCGAGACTGTGATTCAGCCCGGCGGCGACGGCCGTGACCGCTGTGAGATCAGCGGGCACGGTGGCCTGACCGTAACCGTTGGAGCCCCAGGCGGCGACCGTGCCGTCGGTTTTCAGGGCCAGACCGTGGGTGGCGCCGGCCGCGATGGCGCTGACGGCGCTGAGACCGGCGGGGAGAGTGAGCTGGCCGGCGGAGTTGTCGCCCCAGGCGGTGACGGTGCCGTCGGTTTTCAGGGCCAGACTGAAGCTGCCGCCTCCCGCGATGGCGGCGACATCCGCCAGGGGCGTGGGCACAGTGGTCTGACCTTTGCCGTTATCCCCCCAGGCGGCGACAGGTTTCACCGGAGGCGCGAGAATATCCGCAAGGAGCACCTGACGGGCTTTTTCCGCGACCAGAGCGTAACCGACAGCGGCGATCCGCTGGTCGGGGGCCAGGCGCTGGAAGCCATGCGCGCCGTCATTGAACCAGACCCGCAGGAGGACCGCATCATGGTCGAAAACGGTGACGGGCACCGGCGTCATGTTGGGCAGCGCGGAGTCGCCGAGCAGGACGGCGTACAGGCCTTTGACCACCGGCAGGGAAACAGCGGCGGCGGGCTCGCCTCCATGGGTGCTGGTGCCGTCATTGCTCCAGTAGCTGGTGGTGGCCGCGGCATCGGTGAGGGCGAACTTGAACTGGCCGCTGCCCTCGAAGTTGACGCCGTTGACGGCCACGCGGCCCTGATGGTTGAGCAGGCGGGGTACGGCGGCTCCCGCAGGCCGCAGGAGGGCCAGGAGTATTACTAACAAAATTAACGGCGGTCTCATTGGGCAACAGGATTCGGAGGAGGCGTATTCGGCAGGCGCCCTTTGATGGCGGCGGCGGATGAGGAGTCGGATCGGCTTTCGGCGGGTTCGGAGGCTCCCGGGCGGAAGCCGCCGCCGCTGTCGCTGGCGTAAAGCTGATTGCCGGTTTTGCTGAAGAGCAGTTTCAGGGAACCGGCGGATCCGCTCAGGACATCGAACCCCGAGGGATCAGCGGGAAACCAGTCAGGCGCCGGGCGGAATCCGGCCTTGCCTCCGCCGCCGGTGGTATTGGCGCTGGTGAGGCCGAAGGCGTTTTCCTCCCGCAGATATTTCACCAGAGCCGGGGAGGGCTCGGCCGCGATGAACCATTGCCACCTGCTGACCCCGCCGGAGTCCAGCCATTCGCGGCGCTCCGCGTGCAGGATGCGGTCGCCGTCCCCGGGCCGTCTCCAGAAGGCTTTCTGGAAGACGGTGGTGCCGTCCGTGGACGTGGTGTCCGGCGGCGGGCCGGGGGTCGGAGCCGGAGTGGTCAGGACGGCCCCGGGATTTTTCCACTCCACGGCCACGCGCCAGCCCAGAAAGGCCAGCACGGGCACGGCGGTGAGGACGATGAGCAGCGGCTTTCTCATGACCGGATCAGTTGCCGGAATGGGAGTAGGTGCGCAGGAAAATCTGGATGTCCTTCACGGTGCGCACGAAGCGGTTGAGGCCCTCCTGCTCATTGTTGAGCAAAGTGTAGGCGGGGATCACTATCTTCCATCCGCTGTTCCACACACTGCGCCCGATGAGACGGCTGCTGGTGAACTCCGTGGGCACGGTGCTGTAGAAGAACGCGGGATCATTCACCGCGCGGAAGGCCTGGTGCTTGCGCAGGATCCAGGGCTGCTCGCTGAGGGTGCCGTTGGCGTTGAAGAACTGCACGCTGTTGAAGTCGCTGGCTCCCAGATTGAAGGGCAGCGGCAGAGCCTGGTCCCGCACCTGCCAGGAGCGGATGGCGCTGGTGTCCCCCAGCGGTGGAGCCAGCATGGTGTCGGTGCCGGTGGGGATCAGATACAGGTAAGGCGTGGCGCTGAGAATGTCAGGATTTCCGGTGCTCACTGAGCCCGCATTTGGGGTTCCCTGAACGTAGGGGTCCATGCCGTAATAGCCTTTGAGAACCATGCCGGCGCTGAAGATCTTGGTGGCGAAGTTCGAGGTGGTGTAGTTGTGGTCGCCCCCGGCCAGCGGCAGTCCGAAGAAGTTGAGGCCCTCGTGGATGGTGGTGCTGAAGGGGATGATGATACCGGGGACAGGCCCGCCGTCGGATCTTTTCAGGTTACGGCAGTAGGTGGCGGCATCGGAATCGTTCATCAGATTGCTGACGATGTGCTGCTCCAGTGCCTGCTGCCAGGCCTGATCGTCGTCCGTCTTGGTGTCATCATTGAGAAGGCGGAAGAGCTCCTGCCGCAGGGAGAAGACGGTGCCGTTCTGGTCCGGGTTGTTGATGCCCAGGCGCCCTTTGGCCACGGAGAAGTCAGCGTTCAGTTTTGCCATGGATCCCGCCAGACCGGCATCTCCAAGGCTGCTGACCGTGGACTGTGGCACTCCGCCGGCGAGGTCGCCCAGAGCCCGGGAGGACACGATACTGCTGAAGACCTTCCGCCCCTGGGCGGTGCCGAGGAGGCCGGTTTCGTAATCGTAGCTCTTGGCCGCGAGATAGGTGTAGCGGCTGGCGAGATCGAAGAGCGAGCGGTACTGCTCCAGGGACTCATCCCGGAAGAGGCGGAAAGCCACATCCTTGGTGCGGTAACCCTGGATCACCGCCGCCGCCCGCTGGCGGAACACCCCGCGCTCGGCGAGGACACGGTTGCCCCTGGCAAGGACATTGGTCACCTCCTGGAGCGCCCGGAGATGGGCGAGGGTCAGCTGCTCAAGCTCCGCTCCGTGCGAGACGCAATCGCGGTAAAGGGTTTCGAACTCATACACCTGCTGGGTGGCCTCGTAGCGTCCCTCAAGCACCTGACGCATCAGTTCTCCATTCTGCTTGAGCCTCAGCATCTCGGCCTCCTCGCCATTCGCCCGTCCCTGATAAACACCGGAGGTGATGGCGAAGGAAATCTGCCCCGCGATCATGGCATACTTGGTGACCGATCTCCAGGTGGAGGTGGCATCGTAGGCCAGACCGACCACCCGGGGAAACGCCTCCACCACCGCGGCCGCGATTCCCTCCGACAGCTGCGAGAGTCCCTGGTAGCGTCCGCTTTCGGCCAGATAGCTGTTCATGACCAATTTGGCCTGGTGGACACCGTTGTTCGTAATGCCCGTGTTCGATTGCTGCTGGCCGATGGTGGTGAGCAGATCCTTCAGCACATCCGCTTTCCTTGTGAGCTGATAATCCAGATTCTTATAGGCCGTGCCGGCGGCGGACAGCGCCAGCCAGGTGCGCTGGGTTTCCTGGAGCGCATCCTGCAGTTCCCCGGTCTCCGCCCGGCTTCCCAGCCCTCCCGGCTGCCAGACATTGTTGTATTGGACATACTGGGACGGATTCACGGTGACCGTGCGCTTTGTGCTTTCGAAATCAGCGTCCGACCAATGCTGATTCAGCCACCGGTCGTTCGCCCACGAGCGGGACATATCATATTCATCAAAAAACTGATTATAGGTTTTATATTCCAGCGGCATGGCCACCGACACCGTGAAGGTCTGGGTGGTGTCGATCAGATCACTGGCGCGGTCCACGATGAACCAATGGAAGAGATCCGGTCCGGCGTAGTCCTGGGCATAGGTTTTGCCGGCCCCGATCTCCGCGGAATAAGGGCGGCCGAAGATGTCGATGAGCTGATTGCTGTAGGCTGTCTCCTGATCGGCGATGGCGACGCTGTAGTCATCCACCGTGTTCTGCTGGTTCCGCAGGGAGCGGGTCATGACCGCCGCCTGGTTGAAGGCACCGGCGGCGTTGTTGAGGGACTTCAGAGCCCGGCCGCTGATCTGCTCGAAGTGGGAGATTCCGGCTTTCAAATCCGCCGGCGAGAGATCGAAGGCGATGGCGTCGGGGCTGAGTCCGAGCGGATTGAGATGGGCGTTGGCGTTGTCAATGGCGCTCTGGAAGGCTGCCGCCTGGGTGGGCAGCTCCGACAGTTCCGGCACCGTGGCGCGGTCGATTTTCCGGACTCCGCTGTGGTAATTGTCCTCGGCGGGAAGAATGGCGTTGGCCACCGCCCAGTTGAGGAAAGCCCCCTGGGAGCCGCGGCTGACCCACTCGTCCATGCCCTGGTGGCTGGTCACCCCGGTGGAGGTGTTGACCGGCGTCCGGTCGCGGAACTGGCTCCAGCCCGCCGCGGGATCGTCCTGGTAGGCCTGGCGGTGGGCGAGGGCGATGACCTGCGCGGCGGTGCGGGCGACATTTCCGGCGGCGGCGGCGAATTTGCGCTCATCGGTGAAATCCACCGTCACGGACTGGCCCAGTACGGTCACGGACTCGGCGCGCGGCGTCCAGGTGAAGTTGTCATTGGTCAGGAGCCGGTAATAATTGGTGAGCGCGGTGAGGTAGTGCCCGTAGGCGTCGCCATGCCCCTGGGGGAACATGCGCTGGGCGTCGGTCTCGTCGACGACGCCATTGGCGGTGGAGGTTCCGGCCTGCTCCTTGATGTTGTAGTTCACGGCGTAGAGCACCTCGCCGCTGTTGATGCCCCGGGTGTAGTTCCAGTAAAGGCGGTTGTAGGCGGGAGCGGTCCGCGCTCCGGGGCTGACCGCATCGTCACGCCCGCGGAGAAGGGCCATTTCCTCCTCCAGGGAGGTGGCCACCTGCCCCTCGAAGGAGAAGCGGCTGGTGTTCACCTCCGTGGCGGTGCTGGTGTCGTCCAGGGAGATGGTGGGATTGGCGGCGTCGGCGTAGGCCT
This sequence comes from Verrucomicrobiota bacterium, assembly GCA_040386695.1. Classification (GTDB taxonomy): domain Bacteria; phylum Verrucomicrobiota; class Verrucomicrobiia; order Verrucomicrobiales; family V1-33; genus CAIZWU01. The sequence continues at coordinate 78,607 of JAZKFB010000001.1, read as the reverse complement.
CATTGCCGAGAATGGTGTAGAGATCATTCAGATACCCGGAGGCCAGCAGCAGGGCGTTGTTGGAGTCCGGATCGTTGGTGTTGGCGTCAATGCTCAGGCTGCGGGCGCGGTTGAACACCGTCTCGTAGATGGAGATGAGGCCGGCGTCATTGATGTTGTCCAGAGTCAGCGCGATGTTCCCCTCCCAGCGGGTGCCGGCCTGGGTGAGCACGCTGACCGTGCTGTCGGTCTGATTGTTGTAGAGGTCCTTGACGCGCTGTTCGAAAGGATTGATCGCGGCCAGCACCCGCTTCACCCAGCCCTCGACAAACTGCGGTGGCATCCAGCGCGACCATGGGGTGCCCAGCACGCTGCCGGCGGAGGCTTTGGGCCGGTAGCGCATGGTGAACCAGCGGTCATTGAGCACGAAGATCGACCCTCCGAAGGGGTTGGCGGGAGAGCCGCCGACGATGGCGGTGTTGGTGTTGATCCCTCCCGTATCCAGGGGATCCTGCCACGCGTTGGATGCGGAGGCGACGAGATCGGTCTCGCGGGCGGCCTCCAGACGGAAGTCCACGGTGGCGGGCACGTTGGCGTCGGACGTGGTGTAGAGGCCGACGGCGATGATGTTGTCCCCGGCGGTGAAAACTCCTGGAGGGAGGCGGAACTGTTTGACAAGACCACTGGCGGACAGCCCGGAGCTGGCATTGGTCAGCGGGAAGGGCTGCGTGGGGGCATTGTAGGCGAGGGCCGCCTGGCCATTCACATAGAGCACGAAGCCGTCGAGCTGGCCCACCGTGGCGCTGAAAACAATATTGTCGGGAATGCCCAGGGGATAGGCGTCGGGGCCGAAGTCAATGAAGGTCCTGAGCTGCAGAAAGAGTCCCGGAAATCCGGCGGCGGCGTCCTCGCTGGTGTAGGTCGCGGGCCGCATCACCACGGAGCGGGGCAGCTGCACCTGGACAACCCCGTCCGAGGCGGGGTGATCGAGCGCGTTGGGATCGCTGAACATGTCCCAGGATTGGGCGGTGCTGATTTTGGTCTCCAGAACCGTGGAGTAGGCCGCGGGGGCGCTGGCCTCGCCGGTGGCCCAGCGCCATTGGAATTCGTAATCCTCGGGTTTGCCGGCGAAGTCGCCGCTGTGCCGCAGGGTGACCTGCTCATCAAGCGGATTGCTGGAGGACACGACTTTCAAATCCCCGGTGTAAAGCTGGCGCGCGACTTTGAAAACCTGCACCTGCACGGGATCGCCCTCGGGGGTGAAGGCCCGGCCATCGCCGAAGACCATGGTGACATACCCGGCGCCTTTGCCGGTGGCGGTGAGGGCGTAGCTGTCCACGGCGGTGTCCGACGAGGAGACGGCGGCGACGGCTGACGGTCCGGTGGTCACCGTTTTGGTGGTGTCCACGATATAGGCGCCGAACTTCGCGGGATCGGGTTTGAAAGTCTCGACGGTGGTGGTCAGAGCATCGATGGCGGCAGCCCATTTGCTCTGGTCGGCTCCGCTGGGAACAAGATTTTTCAACTGCGTGACCTCCCGGGCGGTGAGGACATCAAGGTCCAGATAGTCCTCGCCGGCGGCCTCGTCGTGGAAGACGCCTTTGAGGACCAGCGTGCCGGCCGCTCCGCGCAGAGGATCCAGATAGAAGCGCTGCTGCAGGTGCGGCGGCAGACCCTGGAAGTAGGTTTTGCCGAGCTGGCTGGTGGTCAGGATGGCGGACGGCAGCGCGCTGAGACCCACGGCCGTGGCATCGAGGGCGACGGTTTTCTCACGTGTGGGATCGTGGAGGATGACGCTGGCTCCGACATCGCCGCCCACGGGGTCCGGCTTGGCGAGGGACTGCTGGTAATAAATCCTGGCACTGGTCTGACCCCGCACCTGGGGCAGTCCGAATTTCGCCAGAGTGAGGGTTTCGCCCACGCGCAGCTCGGGCGCATTGGCCGGCCACGCGGGGTTGTAGGTGATGAGGCGGGGCTCATCGGTCTGATCCTTGTCGATGGCGGTCAGATTCAGAAGCGAGCCATTGCGTGCGGAATTACGGAGAAATGGCAGGATGGTGCCCTCCGCGACCTCCCCCAGGCCGGGAACGAAAAATCCGGCGCGGCTGGGATAGTAGAGTTTCATGGACAGCTTCTTTCCCGGGGAGTCGGGATTCCCGTGGGGGCCGCGGTGCACCCACGTGAAGCCCTTGCGGTCCTGGAAGGTGAAGCTGTTGTAGGCCGGGTCCGAATTCAGCGCGGTGTCCGCCGGCTGGTCCGCCGTGAGGATCTCGATGTCCTTGGAGGTCCGGGCCGCACCGGTGCCGGCCAGCGGCTGGGGCATCAGAGGCAGGGGGTAGGGCTTCACCAGCAGATTGCCGGCGACGGCGGAATAGCTGAAGGTGTGGGTGTCGTCCTCGCTCCGGACTTTGTAGGCGTGAATGGCGGGACGGCTGTCCGCGGGATCGGTGTAGGCCACGAGCACGAAAGGAGGCGAGGTCCGGGTGGCTCCCGAGGGAACGGTGCCGTCAAAGGTGGGCACATTGAGGTCATCCCGCAGGGCGTAGGCGCGGCCTCCGATCATGAAGGCGTGCTCCTCATTGGGATTGTAGCCGGGCTGCGCGGAGTCATTCTGCGTGTAAACACTGCCGGCGGCCTCCGCGGCGGGCAGATCACCGGTGCCCACCCCCTGGGCAATGATGATTCCCGGCGTGGTGTCCGCCGGCCAGGAGGCCGTGTAGCGGCCCATTTTGCCGGGGACGTAGAAATCCCGGAACTCAGCGCTGGGCGCGGGGTTTTTTCTGAACCAGCGGATGTTGAGCACATTGCCGCCCGGCAGGGCATTGACGGGAATGATGGCGCCCGCGCCGGCGGCGGCGACACCGGAGGTGAAGGGATTCAGATAGCCCGCAGGATAATAGGCGGTCCCCGAGGTGATATAGCCGGCGGTCTCATGGCCGGCGGGCGCATTGATGCGGGACCCCACGGTGACAGTGGCGTCGATCGGACGCAGCCCGTCCTCCTGCACAGTGTAAGTCAGGGGATTGGTGGCGGCCGGGATGGTGGAGGAGAGCTGGAGTGTGGTGCCGTTGATAATTTTAGTGATCGTCACCGTGGTGTCGGCAGGAATGCCGGTTCCGGTGACCACCATGCCGACCTCCAGGGCGGAGGTGCTGTTGACGGTGATGGTCACGCCGGTGCTGGTGGAGCTGAGCACCGTCTGCCGGTCCTCGGCCTGGGTGTAGAGATTGACGTACCACAGGCTGGCGCCGCTGGTGAACTTCAGCAGCGTGCGGTTCCGGTTGTCCGCGCCATCGGCGAAATCCACCGTGAGCCGCTGGGTGTCGGGATCGATCAGGGCCTCCGCCTGGGCGGGATCATCCTGATAAACAATGGCCGGCAGGGATCCCGTCGTGAAAGGCAAGCCGGTGGCCGGCGTGCTGCCGGAAGCATCCACGGTGTAATGCGCGTAGTCGTTCAGACCCGGTGACCACCGCAGCCAGTAGCGGTCCTGGAATTTCGGCCACTGGATGCCGAAGCTGCCGGTGTCCATCCAGTACATGACCACTTTGTTGAAGGCGTCGGCGGAGGCCGGACTTCCGTCGTCCGGAGTGTTGGCGACCCCGGTTTCGCGCTCCGCGTAATAAACGAAGGAGCCGTCCGGCTGGATGGATGTGCCGTAGTAGGTGACCGCGGACTGGGTGGTGCCGAACACCGGCGTGGGCCGCAGCCGGCTGTCGTTGTCATGCGGGATGATTTTCCGGCCCAGATTCACCGTGGTGTAGTTGATGCTGGGCACCCTCACCAGATCCACCACATCATAGCCCACAAACTCATACTGGGACGAAGTCCGCTGTCTGCCCAGATACTCCACAAAGATGCGGCCCTCGACATTGTAGGCGTGGAGCTGGCCGACGCTGTTTAAGCGGTCATAGGAGAGGGTCGTGAGGTTCGGTGTCGTCGGCAGGTAACCGGGAATCTCCACCTCCGAGGCCACCGCTTTGGGCACTGCGGCATTGTAGATGGGATTGGCGGTGAGGATGCGGCCGTCGCTGATCTGCACGCGCGGGCCGTCAAAGCTGCTTTCTGTCCAGTAAATGGTGCGCACCGGCTGATTGGATGTGGAGGAGACGGCGAACTCGTCCAGTTTGGTGCCATAGTTTCTGCCGCTGTCGGCCTGCTGCGTGATCCAGATGAGGGACGCGCGGCCCGGCTGGGTGGCGAAGACTTTCTCCGCGTGCGGACTGTAGTAGAAGCTTTGCGGCGGAATGATGGCCGAGGGCGTGGAGCTGGTGACATTGGCATTGGCCTCGCCCGCCAGCGTGACCGTGGTGCCGGAGACGGCGGTGACCGGCTGGCCAAGAAGCGTGGCCCCGGTCACCAGGGTGACCGGAACGCTGGCCACGGTGATTCTTGTGCTGTCGGTGGAGGCGCTGGTGACATTCACGCTGCCCAGAGGCAGCGGGGTGGAGGTGAAGCTGGCGGCGGCGGATGTCAGCGCGGTGTTGGCATTGGCGTTCAGCGTCACGGTGGCGCCGGAAATGGCGGTGACGGTGCCGCCCAGCAGAGTGGAGCCGACCATCAGGGTCGAAGGGACGGTGCCGGTGACGGTGACACTGGGGGAACCGGTGCTGGAGGTGACATTCACCGATCCGCTGATGGCCTCACCGGGCGCCAGCGGCCCGACGCGCCAGTAACCGGCGGGGGCGGGCGTGATGCCATCAATCTGCGTGAGGGGCGAAGTGATGACATCCCCCATGGCGTAGCGTGGCACGCCGGACACGAAGACGGCGCCGAGGGTGCCGCGTTTGAGAATCTGGGTTTTGCCGGCATTGGCGGGATAGCGCTCCGCCAGGACACTGCTGGTGCTTATGGGGCCGGCGGAGGCCGCGACGGGCGCCATGCTTTGAAAATTCGAGAGCGCGGTGGCGGGGGTGGTGGCCGTGTTGGACGCGGCGGGCGGCGGAGTCAGCCAGAGATGGTTGAAGTTCCCCGCTTTCAGGTCGTACTGGGCCCGCGCCGCCGAAGCGCAGAGCAGACAGCCGACGGCGGTTAAAAAGAGGCGCATTCGGTTCATGGCCGTTGGGTTCGGAAAAGTGTGATGAGGGATCGGATTTGCGCCCGGGCACGGAATGCGGGGGCTGTGCCCGGCCTGTGTCCCGGCCCGCGCCCCTGACGGGCGGAGGCGGCGGGCAAGGGACGCGGAGAGGAATATTCGGTGGCGTGCTTTATTCCCCGGCCCCGGACTGCGCCTGCTGCCCAAGGGCGACGGTGCGGGGATGCCCGCCGTCCTTTCCGGGAGCCTGATCGCCTTGGCTGGCGAGGACGAGTTTCTCCAGCAGGGCCAGTTTGTCCTCGCGCTCCTTGTCGCGGGCCTCCAGAGCGGCGAGACGGACGTTCAGGGCGGTGACCTCATCGGACTTCGACTGCAGTCTGCGGCAGATCTCCTGGGTGGCGGAAATGTTCAGCATGGCCAGCGCCTCGTAGTCCACCGTGCGCACGTCATCCACCTGGCGGCCATAAACAAAGACTTCAGCCTCGGTGGTTTTGTAGTCGGTGCGGAACCTCTCATCCGTCGCCTCCAGCACCTCGTGCTGGCTGGTTTCTCCGTCCTTTCCAATCAGGTGCACCTGATCGCCTTTCCGCAAACCGGCCGCGAGGGTGATCCAGCCATCCTGGACGGGAACTTTCCGGAGGATGTCCGGAATCACGCCGGGGGAGCGGGTGACGGCCTGGGGATAGACTTTCTCGACATCCTGGGCGATGACTTTTTTCTGCTCCCTCGCTCCATTCTGGACTTTGTCCCGGAAGCGGTAATCGGCGATTTTCAGCTTCATCATGGTCTCAAGGTCGGCGGAGGAGTCGGAGTATCCCAGTTTCTCCTTCAGACGCTCATCGGAAAGGCACCAGTAGGCCTGGGCAAGAATCCAATTCGATGCCCGGATGGAGTAGAGTTGAGCGTTGGTGCCTCCGCCAAAGACCGCGGGCGGGTCGATGTTCCAGTAGCCGGCCCGTGTTGTATTGGTGAGACCGACAGAGCCCTGCACATCCAGCTGGGCCTGGGGGCTGCTGGTGCCGATGCCGACTCTGCCCGACGGATTAACGCGGACTCTTTCCTCGTTGTTGCTCTTGATGATGATGGTTCCATCCGCGGGGGAATACAGGCCGCCATCCCCATCGCCGGTCCTGAAACTGAAACCGCCGGTACCGGTCGCGGAGATCCTGCCGTTGACCGTCAGCTCACTGCCCCCGCTCTCCCCCACCGCGACCGTGCCTCCGTTATAGTTGAGCTGCAAAGTGTTGGTGACGCGGACGTTGCTGGCATTCAGGGTGTAAGCGTTAAGCGAGTCCAGGTTCAGCAAAGTGAATCTTTTATCCGTTGTATTCGAGGTTTTTGTGGTCAGTTCACCGGTCAGCGTGGCGCCGGCGGTGGAAAGATTCAGCCGCTCGACAGCATTCGTTTTGATCAGCACCACGCCATCCGAAGGGGAGAACAATCCACCGTCGTTGTCGCCGCTCGTGAAGCGGAAACCCGACGCGCCGCCCGCCAGAACCGAGTTGACCGCCTGGAGTTCATTATCGGTGCTGATCTTTCCCGTGGTGTTGAAATTTCCCGTGGCGCTGATCAGTCCCGTGGAGCTGCTCAATGCTGTGGTGCTGATGCCGCCGGCCGCCGTGAGCAGACCGGTCGAGTTAAAGCTGCCCGCTTTCAGGCTGCCATTCACATCCAGCTGGGCGGCGGGACTAGAGGTATTGATACCGACATTGCCGCCCGAGGGATTGATCAGAAAAGAGCTGGCTGTGGAGGCGGCACTCCAGGACTGGATGGATCCAAAGTTGTTGTTGGTGTTATAACCGATGTTCAGGCGCTTGTTGGGATCCGCGTTCCCCCGGATGCTCAGCTGCTGCGCGGGGGTGGCGGTCTCATCCCCTTGGAGGACAAGTTTGGTGCTGGTCGGGGTGGAGAGGTTGGCCGCGCCGGTGCCGATGCCGACCTTGCCATTGGCGTCCCAGCGCAGCACGGAGGTCTGCACGGCGCCGTTGACCACTCCCAGAGCACCACCCCCCGCGCCGTAAAGCACCGGGCCGTCCACCGTGACCCCACTGAAGGTGCGGCCGGCGCCGTACCACCCCATGCCGTAGTTGGCACCGCCATTGAGCTGCAGGTCCGTGCCGGTGGCGATGGAGTCGACCGTGGCCGCGCGCAGAGCGTAGGCGGTGGTGGCCAGGCGCTGGCGGGGCGTCAGCTCGGTGTCCGAGACGTTGATGACACCGTCACCGCCATCCACCGTGATGCCGAGATAGCGGTCCGAACCTAATTTTCCAAAAACAGTGTCCAGCGCCGGACGCGGATCACTTGCCGCAGTGCCGCTGGCCGGGATCCCCTGCCCGAGCAGCACGCTGAACTCGCCATCGGCGATGGTCACTGTCTGTTCCTCGGTCCAGATCGGCGAGGTGCCCGTGGAGGCGGTGTAAAGACGGAAAATGATCTTGCGGTTCACCGGCGTGCCTGTTCCCAGCCCCACGCCCGCCGAGTCCGTGACCCGGCCCTGATAACTCATGATGAGGGGAACAGACACCTGGGCCTGCAGGAGAGCCGGGGTCAGGGGAAGGAGGAAAAGGAGAAGGGCGGTGCGTTTCATGAAGTTTTTCGGGGCGTGCGGCTGAAGCTGGGGAAGGAGGGAATGAACCAGGTGCGGTTTCAGGAATTGACTAAAATGGGGAAGCGGGGACGGGCGGCGGCGGACTACTGGATGAGGACCCCGATTTCGGAGACGCGGCGGAGTTCGAAGGTTCCGTTCACCTGAATTGTGTTTTTATACACCCCGGTGATAGTCTCGCTGTAGGTCCCGCCAATGACGCTGCTGCCCCAGGCGCTGGGGAGGGCGCTGCTGCTGGCGGGAGGTGAGGATGTGAAAGTGAAAGTGCAGGTGCGGGTGATGGCCGGAGCCTCCACCCCGTCGGAGATCCTGGCGGTGGTGCCGGTCGCGCCCGATGGCAGCGGGATGGGCTGAAAGCGGGCATTCAGGTTGTCATGATCCGGGTGGTACTGGTGCACGAACGGATTGGTGGCGTCGTCGTAGGCTGTCTGGATCGTTCTGATCAGAACGCCCGGCACGCTGACCGTGCCGTTGCCGGCGGTGATGACCTGATCCAGCGGCAGATGGGCGGCCACTAGGCGGCGGGCTCCGGCTTTGGAGTCCTGCGTCAGCAGAGCCTCCCGGGTGCAGAGGCCGACCGCGCTGGGCGCCGCCGCGAGCGGCCCCATGAAAACCTGGGAAAGCAGGCTGACGGTGCCGTTGTCCGCCACATGCAGGATGGCGCGCAGCGGGAACGGCTCCTTCACCGCCGTGCCCGCCAAAGGAGGCGGCGGGGCGATGACAACTTTGGGCGAGGCGACGGCGTAACCACTGCCGCCATTGGTGACGTTGATGCGGGCGACGGAGCCGTTGGACACAACTGCGGTGGCCTTGGCGGTGGCCGCCGAATCTCCAGCGGGCGCCGCGATGGTCACCGCGGGGGGATCCGTATAGCCGAAACCCCCGGTGCCGGTGATGCTGACATAGGTGACCTGGCCGTCACTGACAGTGGCTTGGGCCTGGGCGGGATTCGACACCCTGCTGCCGACGTTGGTCACGGCGATATCGCCAAGCCACAGTCCGGAGAGCGAGGATCTCAGGGCGTTGGCCGGCAGCCAGGCCTCGGTCATGCCGCCGCTGTCCGTGATTTTCAGAAGGGAGGCGAACCAGGCGCCCACAGCCGCTCCGGTCATGGAGGGATCGGCGCGGTTGACCCCGAAGCTCAACTCCACGGTGCTCTGGGGGCCGATGGTTTCCGTCCATGAGGCCGTCACCGGTGTCTCCTCCTGCACCAGCGTCACGGGATTCAGCTTCCGGAGAGTGAGCGGCGCCGGGTCGGCGATGGCGGTCTGGCCGGCCGGCACCGGGTCGCTGGCCACGGGCGCAAGAGTCACTGTGACCACGGCATTGGTGCGGTTGCGCAGTCTCACGACGACCGCGGAGACGTCACGGCCGAATTCAAGGCCTCCGGGAACGGAGGACGAGATCTCCAGCGGCGCGTAAAAATTCCCCACCACCTCGGATTCAAACCAGTAGGCCTGATTACGGTCCAGGCGCTCGGTGCCGGTGGAGAAGACCTGGAGCGGATTGGCGGGATTCAGGTCACCGCCAACGTATTTGTAAATTTTGCTGCCGGGGGCAATGGCTGCCGGAAAGGTCGCGAAATAATCACGGAACAGCGGTGCGGTGGCCGCATCACCGGCGGCGGGAAAGCCAAGAAAATTCGCGCCGTTGCGGACCCAGACAGTGGAGGGCGGCACCGGATGGAAGGTCAGGGACACCGTGCTCTCCGAATCCGCCTCGCCGCCGCATTTCACCAGATACGCCCCCGGGCCGGTCATGGAGGTAAGAGTGGAGGCTGCGGGAAAGCCTTTGATCCACACGCTCCATTCCGGTGTGCCCGCGCTGGGGATCAGCGGCGAGGTGGTGAACTGGACCTGCGTGGGGTTGGGATTCCAGCGCCAGACCTCAAGCACCTCCTCATTGCTTTCAAACTTCTCATCAAGGGTGATATGGCTGGCGTCGCCCGGCAGATAAAGCGAGTTCCAACCACTTTTGAGCGTGTAGCTGGCGGACCGCCACTGGGCATGCGCCGCGGCGGGCGGCAGCAGGAGCAGGCACAGGGCCGGGCGGAAAAAACGAAGGCGCGGGTTCATCGGACGGTAAGGCGGTAAAATTCCGGAGTGACGGGACTGGCCGGAGCCACAAAGACCGGCCGCGTGGCGACGGCGGGGGCCGTCAAGGTTTCGGATTTGGCGGCGGTGGCGCTGAGGCTGAAGGCAGCGCGTGTCCACGTCTTCAGGTCCGTGCTGCGCTCGATGGTGTAGGTTTTGCCGGTGATGGCGTAAAACTCCAGCCGCACAAAATCCGCGGTTTTCTCCCTGATCGCGAGATCAAAGCGCTCGGTGGCGTCACCGGCGAAAGTCCCGGCCACATATTCCATCCAGTCGCTCACGCCGTCATGGTCAAAGTCCCCGTTCCGGGAAAGCAGGCGGAGGTCCCAGCCGCTGTTTCCGGGAAGATACCCGGCCTGATACAGCTGCCACTGCTCCCAGGCATCCGGCAGACCATCGTGATCCGTGTCCTCGCCGAGGTTCAGATCCAGCCGCACCCGTTCGCCGCCCTTGCCCGTGGTGAGCGCCGGGCCCTGCACCTCAATGGGATAAAAGCGCTGACCGTTCATCTCCACGGCCAGATTGTAAATGCCGCCGGCCGCCAGCGCGTTTTCCGTGTAAAACTGGGTGTTGCTGCGGTTGGTGTCCAGCCGCATGCTCAGCTGATAGTTCTGGTCCAGCCCCGCCACACTGCCCACCGGCGAACGGGAAACGACGGTGGTGCCCTTCAGCAACAGCAGCTCGACGCCCTGCGCGCTCAGCACCTGTCCCGTCTGATCCCGCACCATGCCATAAACAGTGTAGTAAGGCGCGGGAGGAAAGGCCCGTGATTCAATAATAGTTATTAATATTATTGAAACCATCAGAAGAATTTTAACATCATTCAAAAAATGCGTCACCGAATTCACGAATTTCAAAACTGTATAAATCTTTAAGTTAAATTTAAAAATCAAACAATGCTCCGTCATTAACTTATGGTAATAATTTTTTAACTGAAGCAGCCGCAAACGGAGCGATGATTTAAGATGCCCATTTTTCAGATTAAACACTCAGGCGCAAGTTTGCCTTATTCCTAAAACCACGTAATCATTACGGGGTCAGGCACTTATGCCGAAAAACACGGACAGGCGGAGTTGCTGAGCTTTCCCGATGAGATTATATTCATCCCGCAAAAACCATTCATTGCTTCCGCCGCTGAATGCCATCACCACGGGCCAGTAGTATTTGCGGGGAATTCAGGAACACGTGAGGCTTGCGCTGATCATGAAACCGGGAAGGCTGAAGCATGAGTTTTCAGCGCCCGCTCCACTGGCTGCCAATGTTGGCGGTGCCAATGCTGGTGATGGGGATTCTCGGCTGGCTGCTGCTGGTGTTTGCGGGAGACCGGACAGGCATGGCTCTTCTGCCGGGAACCCGCGGTTCCACGGTGTCGTATCTCACCGACAGGGACAGAAACTTCACTGTGGAGGAGGCCGGGAGGCTGCCTCCGGAAATATGGCGGCCGTGGTCCGGGGAGCGGTATCTTTTATCCCGCTCCCGCGAGGTTTTATGGCTGCGGATCATCCTGAATAATCCGGATGACACCCCGATGGAGGGGGTGCTGGAGAATGATGATTTTTTTGCGGACCGCGCGGACGCATGGGTGACCAGCGGGAAAGGCCTCCGTCATTCGCTCTCGGGTGAGAAAGTGCCGGCGGATGAGAAAGCGCTTTCGGGACGCGAGGTCGCGTGGTCCCTCACGGTTCCGGCCCGGGACAGGCTGGAGATTTTTCTCCGCATCGACGACCATGTGTCCGCGTTCGCCCGGCCTGTCTGGTGGCCGGACGGGAAATCATTCCATGCGGCCAGGCTGCGCGCGAGTCTGGCGGAGGGCATTTATCTGGGCTGCCTGCTGGCGCTCCTCGGTTACAATATCCTCCTGTGGCTGCGACTGCGCCAGGCGGACCTCGGCTTTTATACGCTGTATCTCGGCTGCGCGGCGGCATTCATGGTCCTGGCCCGCGCGCATCTGCCGGCGATGGGATTCGCCATCGGATCGCCCCTGCTGGAAACCACGCTGACCCTGGCCATGGCGCTGAATGGGGTTTTCCTCATGCAGTTCGCGCGTGTTTTTCTGGAGGTGGAATCCCGTTTTCCACATGCTGCCAAATGGCTGAAGCGCTGGAGCGTGGCGCTGCTCGTCCTGACCGTAGCGATGGTGATCACCGCGCCATGGCTTTCGCTGCTGAAGCTGACAACCCTGACGGTGGCCGTGACTCATGCGGGTCTGCTGGCCCTGTCGCTGGCGGCGTGGCGGGCAGGCGTGTGGCAGGCGCGTTTTTTCCTGATCTCCTTCGGCTGTCTATTCGCGGGATCCCTGCCCATGGTGACCGTGTGGTTCTGGAACTCCCTGCTACGCGATCTGGGCATGCGGGGACTGATGATCGGATCCGCCCTGGAAATGCTGACGCTTTCCCTTGCGGTCGCGGAACGTTTCGCCCGGGCCCAGAAACAGCTGATCGAGGAAACCGAACAGCGCCGCATGATTGAGGAGACCTATGCTGATGAGCTGGAGGAGGAGGTCCGCGAACGGACCCGCGAACTCCGGGCCGCCAATGCGGACAAGGACCGGATCCTGACGGTGATCGGACACGACCTGCGGGGCCCGCTCACGGGACTCATGCGCTCCTCGGACCTGGCGGAGGGCCATTATTCCCGGGAGGTCACCCGCACCAGCCGGGCGCTGCTGCTGCTGATAGAGGACCTGGTCCTCTGGTCCCGGCTGAGTGCCGGAAAGACGGCTCCCGTCACCTGCAGCGCCCATTCGCTGATGGCCCCCGCCGTGGCGCTGCATCAGGCGCAGGCGGAAAACAGCGGCGTGGAGCTTCTGCTGGATGCCCCTGAGGGAATTCAGGTGATGACCGACCTGGTGCTGGTGCAGACCCTGGTCCGCAATCTTCTGGACAACGCTCTGAAATTCGCCTGCGGCCGTGTCACGCTGCGCGCGCGGGAAACGGCCCACGGGGTGCGCTTCGCGGTGGGCAACGACGGGCCCGCCCTGTCCGCGGAGGTGGCCGCAAGGATGGCCGCCGGCAAGGATGGCCCGTTGACAGCCGCGGGCGGCATGGGGTTGAGATTGTGCCGGGAAATCTGTCAGGCTCTGGGCATCCGGCTGGAAGCGGAAACGGATACCGGCGGGGAAACGGAATTTGCCTTCACATTGACCGCCGTTTCCGGGATAAGGCATTTCAATATCAGAACCGAAATAACACATGACCGCCGGCAATGAGAATCAGGAGCCTCCTCTTTTCCGGACTCTCATCATTGAGGACCAGGGAATGATGAAAGCCTTTTTTGAGCACTGGCTGGGCGGGCTGCCGGAATTTGTCGTCGTAGTCTCCGCAAAGTCCGGCGAGGAGGCCATGGCGCGGGTGCTGGAGGCCCGGCCGCACGTGGCGCTGGTCGATTTTCAGCTGCCGGGAATGGACGGCCTGGAATTCATGCGCGCCGCGCGGCAGCTGTGGCCGCAGCTCCGCACTCTGGTGGTCTCCTCGCTCATGGATGCCCTGACTCTGACCCGGATCCGCGAATCCGGCGCGGAAGGCTACCTGGAAAAGGAGGCCAGCCCCGAACTGCTGGCCACCGCGCTGAGAAAAGTCGCCGCCGGCGGCCATTGGTATTCTCCAAAATTCCGCGCCACCATGGACCAGGATGGAGCGAACTCCGAAGGAGTGGGAAAGATTCTTTCCCGGCGTGAGCAGCAGGTCATGGCTTTCGTGCTGGCCCGGCGGAACAACCGCGAGATCGCGGAACTTATGGGCCTGAGCACCCGCACGGTGGAGTTTCACCGCGGCAACCTCATGACCAAACTCAATGCCCACAACATCGCTGAACTTATCGCCTCCGCCCGCCAGCGTGGCTGGACAGAACCAGGATGAGCGGGAAAACGGTAAGTTGCAGTTTGGCACTAAAAATTCCGATATATAACGGATTTACGGTTCTTGCTTCTCTCTGGTATCTCATAACATTTATAATTTCGGATACAGGGGTTTCAGTTTAATCCGGGCGTCAGCGGTGGCACGGTTATTGCGCTCCGCTTCCCATGCTTCGGTCTCACGGCGCAGGGTGCCGATATCAGGGATGCGCCGGTTGGGGCATTGACTGAAGGACATTTATTGCTACAGTTGCAGATGTAAAAAGTTGTGATTTCCTTGTGCGGCAGGAGACATCACAGCCATGACCATTGATGAATTCAACAACAGCAGCGGGCGCCTCAGCCTTGATTTTGAAACGCTTTCAACGGAGCTGGGCAGGCACTTTTCACGGTCCGAGGCCGCCAGAGCGGCGGGGGACTACCTGCGGGCGCTTCTGAGCGGGGTGGAGCGCAAAACCTCCTGGCAGATGTCGGAGGCCGAGGGCCGGGCGACGCCCTATGCCTTTCAGCATCTGCTCGGACGCGCGCTGTGGAACGTGGAGGCGGTCCTTGATGAGCATCAGCAGCGTGTGAGGAGGGCGCTGGGGGAGCGCGGGATACTGATTCTCGATGAGACCGGATTTCTGAAGAAGGGGGACAAATCCGCAGGGGTCGCGCGCCAGTACGGCGGGACGGATTGAGAACTCACAGATTGGCGTTTTCGCCGCATGGGCCACGCCCGAGGGGCACACTCTGATTGACCGGGGGCTTTATCTCCCGGCGGCGTGGGCGGAGGACAGGGAGCGCCGCCGCGCGGCGGGCATCCCGGATGAGACCGTTTTTCTGACAAAGCCACAGATGGCCGGGAAAATGATCGACCGAATCCTGCGCTCCGGGTTCAAACCGGACTGGATCACGGCGGACGAGGCTTACGGCCATGACGGAAAGCTCCGGTTGCGGCTGGAGGAGATGCGTCAGGCTTATGTTTTTGCCGTTCCCTCCAATGAGTATGTGACTCTCAATCACGGAAAAATAAAGGTCAGCGGCCTGAACCCGGGCGCATGGCGGAGGATCAGCGCGGGCACAGGGTCAAAAGGGCCCCGCCTTTATGACTGGGCGTGGATAAGCCTGGGTGTGACCGGTTAGTGATGTAGCTGGGCTGTTTTTTCCAAAGTGATTGAATGTCAGTCTGCTGTCATTCTGGATGGGGGATTCCTCAGTAGCCCTGACGGTCAAGCCGCTGCCAGAACTGGTCCCAGCGGTTGGAGCTGCGCCGCAATGCCCGCAGGCAGAGCACTTTTTGCATGCTCTCCAAATGCCAGCGCATGTCCCCGCCGCAGAGCCGCGCCTTGACGATGGTTTTGCAGGCGGCCTCCGTGATGCCGCTGCCGATGGGCAGCTTTTCGCGCACGGCGGCGGCATAGTCCATACGGTCCAGGTTATTGCCGATGTATCCGGCGGCGCGGCTGAGCTCCGTGCGCTCCGCACCGGTCAGGACAGGACCATTGTCCAGCTGGCGCTCCATACCCGCGAGGAGTTTCGCGGCTCCGCCCTCCTCCGTTTTGAGCCGGTGCAGGGCCTGATCAATCCATTGCGGGGCGGTGATTGCGCCATGCGCTCCGGTGCCGGCCGTCATGGCCGGACCGGCGGCGGCGACATATCCCGCGGCATGCCAGAAATCGCCCACAGTGTTTTTCCAGCTCCGGGCGCAGGTCGGAGGCTCCGCCGCTGACGGCCACCCACAGGGCTTCGGGATAACGGGTTTTGAGTGTGGCCACCTCCCGGTCCATGCGGGACAAAAAGGTGGCTTTTCCATCCTCCGGGGCGTTGGCAAGGTGAAGGGTTTCGAGGGGGCCGCCCGCGCTGTCATAAAGAGTCATGGTGCCCACCATGACCTGTTTCCAGCCCTCGTCGCAGGTCTGCGCGCAGGTGCCGTCATAGCCCAGGGCGATGATGGGGCCTGCTCCGGGGGCGTCACAGTCTCATAACGCCAGTAGGGCTCCCTGCGCAGAGCCACGGACGCCACCTCCCCGGCCAGTTTCTGAATGAAATCCAAGGACACAGGACGCACATGGTGCTCGGCCGGATCACATTGCACGGCGCGCCCTCCGGTCTCGCTGTATTTGGCGCCCACGGCGGCGGCGAAAAGCGGCATGCTCAATCCGATGATGCGGGCGCGCTCCTCGAAGGGCGCAAAGGTTTTGCCGGCTTTGGAGGATTGATAAACGTGGCGGGAAAGGGTGATCGGCCCAAAACTGGTCTGATAGGCTTCGGGCTGCCGGCCTTTGGAGCTGAAGACCGCGCCGCAGAGCTCCGCGGGCTCCCCGCCGGTGTCGAAGACGGCCAGTCCGTACTCCATGAGGGCCAGCCCCACCTGTGCGGCGGCGGCCTGGGCGTCCTTCTCAAAATTCCGGGCGCTGGATATGGATTCCTTCGGAGGAATCTTCACGATGAAATGCATCCCCAGCGAACCGTCGGGAAGGGTCACGGTGCGCGCAGGAGCGGAAGGCTTTGAAGGCATGGCCACCTGTCGTCCCCTGATCGCGCCGGTACAACCGGAGGTTTCACAGACACGTGATTTTTTGAGAGCACATCACTAACCGGTCACACCCGGCGTGGATGGATGTGAATCATCCTTATGACAGAATATGGTCCAGGCGTGTGCTTTTCAGGCGGGGCATTTCTGATCCTTCGGAGGTGGCATACTCTGCCGGAGAACAGCGAAACTTGAGGAGGCGGTGGAGGCCGCTGGCGCATTGAGGAGTGCTTTGAGAGCGCGAAGGGGGAGATGGGGCTGGATCATTATGAGGTGCGATGGCACCGGCACATCACTCTGGCCATGATGGCCCATGCCGCGCTGGTCATTTCGCGCTCAAAGATCTTCCCGCCACCGCCGGCACCGGAGAAAAGCCGGAAGCCATCCTCTCTGGCGGAGTTTAAAAAAAGCGGCGGGAGCAGTCCGGGTGAGCGTGCAGGAAGTGCGCAGGCTTCTTTCCCGTCTGTTCCATGCGCGTCCCTCCCCGGTGGAAAGGTTCGTTCACTGGCTCAACTGGCGCGCGGATCATCAGAGCATGGCCAGGTATTTTCATTTCAGGCGGAGGAAAGCTTTGAAATATCTCCAACTGTAGTATTAGGCCGCCTGAGTCCAGAATAACACATTTTCAGGGCGGTTCGGAAATCCACCACACCTCACTTTGGCTTTCTCCCCCGCTGATCCCAAAGCGAAAGCACCGCCTGCAAGGAAAAACTGGGCGGCGAGAGACGCGATAAGAAAAGCGGGATATTCCCAGCCTCCGCCCGGGGCGGTGAACATCCAGCCGTTGGGCAGGTGAACCAGCAGCGCGCCGGTCATGACAGGCACCAGAACGGCCGAAACCACCCGGACGGCCAATCCGAGGGCCAGCAGTCGGCCGCCCATGAAGGCGTGCAGTTTTTTCCTGAGATGCTCCCGCAGGTAAAAACTCATGCTGTGATTCCGGCAGCTGTAATCGTTCATCGGTTTCAATTTTTTAAACCGGAACTCCGTTATTCCGGAAGTGGAGTTTCCGGGCATCCCGGACGGCGGTGGCCACCCCATGCCCGCCGGAAGAAACAGGCATGGCACGGCTGACACGCGGGAGCTTCCTCACGCCGTCAGCCGTGCAGTGGAAATGAACTGTTCAGCGCAGACTGACGGTCACGTTTTCCACAATCCCCTGGAAGGTGTTTGGCGCATCATATTCCCCCACTGCTCCATGACCGTCTCCGCCGACGGTCAGACCCTCGCCGGGCTGGCGGGCGATCAGTTGCGGAAGTTTTCCCTCACCGATTTTTTTGCCGTTCAGCAGCAGCGTCACCGCGCCGTCCGGCTCCACCAGGGCCTCCACCTTCTGCCGGCCGGCGGGCAGGACTCCCGTGGCGGCCACCGTGCTCAGACTGGAGGCGGCGCGCACCGCGAGCGCCAGTTTTCCGTCCTTCAGATACAGCGCATAACCATTTACTTTCGCCCCCTGGGCCACAATCACGCCATCGGAAGCCCGGGCTTCAATCTCGGCGGAAAGGCGCAGCCCCCGCCCTGCCACCTGCGGTGCGGCTTTTCCGTCCACGCTGTCACCGGCTTTCCACGGACAAGCTGCGGATACCGCTGTTTCCGCTCCCGCGGGAGCGGAGACCGTATCCGCTTTGGCGTCCGCGCCGCTGTTCCGGTTATTGCGGCCGGGACCGGGACGCCACCTGGGTGCGGTGAGTCCTTTGTTCCACTCATTCCAAAGCGTGGTTAACTCCTTCAGTTTCCCGGGTTCCCTGTCCGCCAGATTGGTTTTCTCCCCAATGTCCGCCGCCAGATTGTAAAGCTGCGCGCCCTCCGCAGTGGCGGGGCCGGCGGCGTTGTTCGCCCCGTCCAGCCCACCGCCCTCAGGGGCTTTCACCAGCTTCCAGTCGCCCTGGCGCACGGCGAGCTGCTGGCCGAAGCGCCAGTAAAGCGCCTCATGCGGAGCCTCTGCTTTTTCCCCGCTCAGATAGGGCAGCAGATTCACACCATCGATTTTCTCCGGCTTCTCCACTCCGGCGGCGGCCAGAGCCGTGGGCAGGACGTCCAGCTGGATCACCGGGCGGTCGTCTGTTTTGCCGGCGGGAATATGCCCTTTCCACTGCACGGCGAAGGGCACGCGCACGCCGCCCTCCCAGGTCTGGGCCTTGAAGCCGCGCAGCGGGCCGTTGCCGGAGGTGATCTGCGCCGTGGGGCCGCCGTTGTCGCTGAAGAAAAAAACGAGCGTGTTCTCCTCCTGTCCGAGTTCCCGGATTTTTGTCAGGACAGAGCCCGCGGCGTCATCCAGAGCGGAGAGCAGAGCGGCGAATTTGCGGCGTTTCCCGTCCTTGATGCCGGCAAAGCGGCTTTCGTATTTCTCCGTGGTCTCCAGCGGGGAATGCACGGCATTGAAGGCCAGATACACAAACCAGGGCTGATCTTTGCGGCTTTCGATGAAGCTCACCGTCTCCCGGCCAAAGGCCTCGGTCAGATATCCGCTGTCCCGCACCGGCTCGGTGCCGCGCAGGATGGCGTTCACGCCGTCGCCGGTTTTCAGATAGGAATGCGCCCCGCCGAGGAATCCGTAGAAGGCGTCAAATCCGCGTTTCAGCGGATGAAACTCCGGGGTGTTTCCCAGATGGGATTTCCCGAACCAGCCGGTGGCGTAACCGGCGGCTTTCAGCCGGTCACCAATGGTTTTCTCCTCCAGCGGCAGGCCTGCACTCTGCCCGGCGGTCACCGGCGGGCCGGGATTGAATTCGTGACCGAAACGCTGCTGATAACGCCCCGTGAGCAGTGCCGCCCGCGTGGGGCTGCAGTAGGGGCCGCTGACGTAGCCACTGGTGAAACGCGTGCCGTTCCGGGCGATGCTGTCCAGATGCGGTGTGGGGATGTCTTTGGCGAATCCCTGGAAACCGGTCTCGCCGTAGCCGAGATCATCGGCCACAATCAGCAGAATATTGGGTTTTTTGACGGCCCCCGCGGGATCTGCCGCCCCGGCCTGAAGCGGGGCATAAAAGGCCAGCAGGAGCATGGCGGGAATGCCGCGGCGCGGGGCACGTTTCAGAGTGATTGAGGGAATGCTGAGTTTCATAAAGGGACAGCCTCTTCCGAGGCCGGTAAACCGCTGCGGTCTCCGGTGGTTCCGCAGCCAACAAACAACGCTTCCGCCACGCGCGGCGGTCAGCCCTTGGAGGTCACCTTTCAAACAGGGATCCGGCTCGGTCAATGAAAATCATACAAAATCAGTGGGATATTACTTGTGTTCCTGAAAAACACTTTTATCTCTCCCCGCATCCCCCGGATATGACCGCTGACAGGCGGAGTAACAGGAACCACCGCACCTGCGGAAATCCGTCGGGAAAAGCATTTCCTCCATAGGGGATGCCCCGCATCCGCTCCTCCGGGAGTTTCCGTACCATGGATTTCCTGTCATGATTTTCACCCCCTTGTTTAATTTTTCGGGCTCCCGCCGTCCTGCACTTTTGAGCCCCGCCATTCTCCGGCTTCCGGCTGTTTCCGGAAACCGGTTCGCCATCTCCCTGCCGGTGGGCTGCGGGGAGTGGCGAAAGCTTTCCACACCACCGTCCTCCGGCCACGGAGGCCCGGACACCGCCACCGCGGTCCTTCCGGCTGTCCTCCAGCCCCGCGGCTGATCCTTTGGGGGAAACAAAGAAAAGGGGGCGTGTGCCTCCGCTCTCTCCCCATCGTCCATTTTTTAAACCTTTCCTACCCATAACAAGACAACATGAACCGTTTTATTCCGTCCGCCGCGGCGATGGCTTTTCTTATTCCAGCCCACGCTCTGCCGGCGGGCGCGCAGGTGGTGATCAGTGAGCTTCACGCCGCGCCCTCGGAGCGCCTGCTGCGGCAGGATGAAAAAGGACGGACGGTGGCGGGGACCGGCCCGGTCTGGTATGACGCGGAGTTTCCGGCAGCGGCCTGGGCCTCCGGCAAAGCGCCGCTCGGGTTCGGCTTCACGGGTCTGGCCACCGATCTGGCGGTTGGAATGAACGGCATCACGCCCTCGCTGTATGCCCGGAAAACCTTCACCCTGTCCGCCGGCGCGGCCTCGTCGGCCACCCTGAAGCTCTCCGTGCAGTACAACGACGGTTTTGCCGCCTATCTGAACGGAAGGGAAATCGCCCGCGCCCGGCTGGGTCCGAAGGGTTATTTCGCGGGGGCGGATCACACGGCCTTCACGGAAGCCACCAGCGCCTCGGTGGCGCAGACATTCACCCTCACCGGCCTGGACGGACTGCTGAAAGAGGGGGAGAACCTTCTGGCGTTTCAGGTGCATAACTACTCCAGGGATGCGAAGGGAAACCTGCGTTTTGATGCCTCGCTGGAACTCAGCCCCGGAGCCGCCGGGGCGGAAACGCCGGTGATCCGGGGGGACACCTGGGCTTTCCACGCCACCCGCGGCGAGCCCTCGGGCGGGATTTTTGAACCGAATCTTCCACCCGTCCCCAACACTCAGGGCGAGCCCGGGGAAGCCGCGCCCTTTCCTGATTTTCCGCCCTTCGCGGACTGGATCGAACTGCACAACACCGGAGCCGCCGCCGTTTCCCTGGCCGGCTGGACGCTGACCGATGATCCCGCAAAGCCGGGTCAGTGGCGCTTTCCGGAAAACACGGTGATCGCGCCCGGAGAGCGGCTGCTGGTCCTCTGCGATGAGAACAACGCGCTGCCGGGTCTCAAATACCTGCACGCCTCCTTCAAGCTGAGCCGGGGCGGCGAGGAGGTGCTGCTTTTCGACCCGGCCGGCGCGCTGCGGAACAGCCTGGCCTATCCGCCTCAGGACGCTTTTCACAGCTATGGGGTTTCAGAATCCGGCGGACACGTCTTTTTCAGCGTGCCCACGCCGGGAGCCGTCAATACGGGGCCATCGTTCGCGCTCAAAGCGGTGGCACCGGTGCTCTCACCGCCCGGCGGATTTTACAGCGGAGCGCGGACCGTGACCCTGGCCAGCGCCACGCCCGGCGCGGAAATCCGCTATACACTGGACGGCACGGAGCCCCGGGCGGACAGGGGCGCGCTTTACACCGCGCCCCTGACACTGAATCCCCTGACGGCGAAAACCGGCCACGCGCTGCGCGCCCGGGCTTTTCTCAGGGAGGCCGTGCCCTCGGAAACCAGTTCCGCCACCTATCTGATCGATCAGGATCCCCGGCTGCGCACGGCGACGGCGCTGCTTTTCACGGGGGACCCGGGACGGGATTTTTATAAACCCTTCGGCATCGCCGCCATCCAGGGCGGCGCCTACCCCGCGGATCTCTGGGTCTCCACCCGCACGGACGACTACAACATCGCCCTCATGCAGGGACGCCCGTATGAGCGCTCCATTTTTGTGGAATGGTATCCCGGAGATGGCCGCCCGGGTTTTAAGGAGGCGGCGGGCCTGCGTCTGGCCAGCAGCCCTTACAGCCGTCCGCGCCTGCAGCTCCAGCGCACGGCGGAGTCCCCCTTTGCCCCGCTGCCCGTGGAAAAGCCCAGCTGGAATATTCTCTTCCGCGGGGATTATGGCGCGGAGGAGCTGAAGTATCCGGTTTTCGGGGAGGATTATCCTGTCCGGACCTTCGATAATCTGAGGGCCCGCGCCGGGAAGAATGATATCCAGAATCCCTTCATCAAGGACGAGCTTATCCGCCGCACCTTTATCCGCATGGGGCATCCGGTCTCCAAAGGGGTGCTGAACACTCTTTACATCAACGGAATCTACAAAGGATTCTACAACACCGTGGAGCGTTACCGGACCTCCTTCTTTCAGCAGCATCACGGCGGCGGTCCGGACTGGGACATCATCATCCGCGACGCCGTGGAGGACGGCGACACCGACAGCTGGAAATCAATGATGGCCGCGCTGACCAAAAATCTGGCGCAGCGGGCGCACTATGACGCGGCGATGGCCGCCATCGATCTGGATGAGATCATCGATTATTTCCTGATCAACACCTACACGGCGCAGGGCGACTGGCCGAACAACAACTGGGTCGCCGCCCGCGAGCGCCGGCTGGAGGGCCGCTGGAGACTGTACCTGTGGGATTCCGAAATCAGCTTCGCGCACAACACGAATAAACCGGTCAGTTTTGACACGATCCAGAGCGATCTGAAAAGCCTGAACGGCAGTCTGCCCGCGCTCTTCCGCGCCATCAATGCCAGCGCGGAGGCGAGGCTTCGTTTTGCCGACCGCATCCAGCGGCATTTCTTCAACGGCGGCGCGCTGGATGACCGGGATTTGACCGGATCCAGTCTTGTCAGGGAAAAGAATGCGCTGGTCGCGGCCTTCCAGCCGCTGCTGCAGTTCACGCACGGGCAGGCGGTGAATCAAAGCTTCTGGACGAACTGGGTCCGGGCCTCCGGCGGACGGCGCAGCCATCTCTTCGGCGGCGCGGGCGTCTCCGGAACCGGGATTTTCAGGCGCCATGGCCTCTGGCCATCCACCGAGCCTCCGGTGCTGAGCCATCACGGCGGAGCGCTGGATCCGGGGGAAAAACTCAGTCTGGCCGTTCCCCCCTCCGTTCCGGCCGGAAGCGTTATTTATTTCACGCTCGACAACACGGACCCGCGGGCCTTTGGAGGCGAAGTGTCGGCCACCGCGCAGGTTCACACCACCGCCCTGGACCTGTCCGCCCTGCCCGCCGTCACCGTGAAGGCGCGGGTTCGGAATGCCTCCACCGGCGAATGGAGCGCCCTGACGGAGGCTGATTTCGCCTCCCCGCCCGTACCCGCCGCCGCAGGGAATCTGGTGCTGAGCCAGCTTCTTTACCATCCTCCCGGATCATCAGCGGAAGAGGCTGCGGAGGGATTTGATGATGCCGATGATTTTGAATTTATCGAGCTCACCGCCATTGGCTCCCGGAATGTGGACCTTAGCGCTCTGCGGGCTGCGGAGGGCATCACCTTCGATTTCGCGCAGAGCCGCATCGGAACGCTCAGCCCCGGCCAGTCCGTGCTGCTGGTGAAAAACGCGGAAGCCTTCCGCCGCCGCTACGGCACGGATGCCGCCGCCCGCGTGGCCGGAGCTTACAGCGGGAAGCTGGACAACGCCGGGGAGTTCCTGCGCTTCACGGGCGCGGACGGACCGGACGCGGATGATCTGCCGGACACGGTTCTGGCCTTTGGCTACGATGATGCCGCCCCCTGGCCCGCAGCGGCGGACGGGAGCGGGCCGGCGCTGGTGCTGAGGAATCCGGCCGCCGCGCCCGACCCCGGTTTCCCCGCCAGCTGGACCACCGGCGGCTTCTGGAGCGGCGCTCCGGCGGGGTTCGCCGCGCCTCTGACCTGGAATGCCTGGCAGGACCGATATTTTGCTTTGGCCTCACGCTCCTCCGCTGAGGGCGGGGCCGCGCGCGATCTGCCGGAAACTCTTCCGCAGGCGGACGCTGATGGCGATGGTCTGAGCAATCTGGAGGAATACGTCTTCGGAGGCGTGCCGGTTCTTGCGGACGGAAATACGGGACTCAGGCAGCCCGCCGCAGTGCATCTGACGGAAGCGGCCGGCGGCGGCGGCGGAGCGCGTTTTCTTACTGCCACATGGCGGATCAGCACCCAGGCGGAGGAGGCCATTCTGTCCGCGGAGAGCGGGAACGGAGGATCTGTCTGGACTCCCGCCCCTGCGGTCCCCGTCCCCGCCGGCGCAGTCCCCGCGCCTTCCGGTTTTAAATTCGTCACCTTCCGGGACACTGTGCCCGCAGGGGAGAGTCCCTCGCGGTTTCTGCGTCTGCGGTTTTCCCTGACAACACCCGGTGGCTGAGAATCATGATCTCCGCCGCGCGGGGGCCAATCACTGGTTCCCGTTGCCGGCGACTGGTCCAATGGGGGGTGATCACAGAAAAAGGAAAAAATTGCACGCTAAGGCTCCACGCCCGGGGTGCAGACTCTGTTTAGGGGAGTTTCCGCATGGGGTAGCGGAGGAAAATGCCCCGTAAATCTCTCCTGACCCCCGCCGAGCGTTCAGATTTGATGTCTCCACCCGCAACGGAGGAGGAGCTCGCCAGACATTATTCCTTCAGCGAAAGGGATCTCTCCCTCATCCGGCAGAGGCGGGGCGAGGCCAACCGGCTGGGCTTTGCGGTGCAGCTTTGCCTGCTCCGGTTTCCGGGGCGGGGACTGGAGGCGGGGAGGGAGGTCAGCGATACCGTGATCCAATGGGTTGGGCGTCAGCTCCGGATCGATACCTCCTGCTGGCTGTCTTATGCCTCCCGGGCACAGACCCGCCGGGAGCATCTGGTGGAACTCCGGTCCTGGCTGGAGCTCACGCCCTTCAGGCTCAGTGATTTCCGGCGTTCGAGGTCGTTTTTGTGCGCGCTCGCCATGCGGACGGACAAAGGGGCTCTGCTGGCGGCCAAAGCCATGGAGGAATGGCGGCGTCTTAAAGTGGCTGCTCCTCCGGTGGAAGTGCTGGACCGGCTCTGCGCGTCATCCATCACCGAGGCCAATCGGAGAGTTTGTGCCCTTCTTGCGGATTCACTCTCCACAGCTCAGCAGGAGAGGCTGGACGCGTGGCTGAGGGTGAAACCGGGCACCCGTCTGACGTGGATCACATGGCTGCGCCAGTCCCCTCTGAAGCCCAATTCGCGCCAGATGATGGAGCACATTGACCGGCTCCGGGAATTTCAGTCTCTGGGGCTTCCGGATGGTCTGGACCGTCGGATTCATCAGAACCGCCTGCTGAAGATGGCGCGTGAGGGCGGGCAGATGACTTCGCGGGACCTTGGAAAGTATGAGCCTCAGCGGAAATATGCCACCCTAGTGGCTCTGGCTGTCGAGGGCACGGCCACGGTGATCGACCAGATCATTGATCTTCACGACCGCATCATCGGCAGGCTGCTCAATGCGGCCCGCCACAAACATCAGCAGCGTTTCCAGCAGTCCGGCCGCCGGATCAACGACCAGCTTCTGCTTTATGGAAAGATCGGCCGCGCGCTGGTGAAAGCGAAGGCGGAGGGAGGCGATGCCTTCGCGGCCATTGAGAACGTGATGCCATGGGAGGAGTTCGCGGCCGGTGTCGCGGAGACCGGCAAACTTTCCCAGCCGGAGGAGTTCGATTTCCTCCACCTGCTGGCGGAGAGCTGGCCGACCATCCGCCGTTATGCGCCCGCTATGCTGGAAGCACTTCAGTTCAAAGCCGCTCCCGCCGGCCGGCCGGTGCTGGAGGCTGTGGAGCAAATTCAGGCGCTTCATGCTGGGTCTTTAAAAGAGCTGCCTGCGGGCGCGCCCACGGCCTTCATCAGAAAGCGCTGGGAAAAGCTGGTGCGCACGGACCAGGCGCAACTACGAGCTCTGCGCTTTGTGCGAACTGAAAAACGCCCTGCGCTCGGGCGACATCTGGGTCAAAGGCTCACGCCAGTTCAAGGACTTTGAGGATTACCTCATTCCCGCTCCGGCTTTCGGGGAGCTGAGGAAAACAGGCACCATTCCGCTGTCCGTGAAAACCGACGGGGACGACTGGATCAGAGAGCGGACCACCCTGCTGGAGGAGCAGTTTGAAATCGTGAACGGGCTGGCTCTGACCAATAATCTGCCGGACGCCATCATCACCGAAGCCGGGCTTAAAATGACTCCGCTGGACGCGGTTGTTCCCCCCGCCGCCCAGGAGCTGATCGACCGGACGGCGGCCCTGCTGCCGCACATCAAAATCACGGAACTGCTCCTGGAGGTTGACGCTTGGACGGGCTTCACCCGGCAGTTCACGCACCTGAAAACCGGGGAACCGGTCAAAGACAAAGCGCTCCTCCTCACCGCTATTCTGGCCGACGCCATCAATCTCGGACTCGTGAAAATGGCGGCCTCCAGTCCGGGCATTCCCTATTCCCAGCTCTCATGGATGCAGGCATGGCACATCCGCGATGACACTTATGCGGCCGCGCTGGCTGACTTGGTCAATGCCCAGCTCCGGCATCCCTTCGCCGCCACTGGGGCGACGGCACCACGTCCTCATCAGACGGCCAGCGGTTCAAATCCGGCGGACGCGCTGAGAGCACCGGACACGTCAATCCGAAGTATGGCTCCGATCCCGGACGGATGTTTTACACCCACCTCTCGGACCAGTATTCTCCCTTCAGCACCACAGTGGTCAATGTCGGCGTGCGGGATGCCACCTATGTCCTCGACGGGCTTCTCTATCATGAGTCCGATCTGCGCATCGAGGAGCACTACACCGACACCGCCGGGTTCACCGACCATGTTTTCGGCATGATGCACCTCCTTGGGTTCAAGTTTGCCCCGCGTATCCGGGACCTGAACGAGACCCGCCTCTTTGTGCCCAGGCCGGAGGCGGACTATCCCGCCCTGAAATCCCTGATCGGAGGGAAAATCAACCTGTCCCACCTTAAAGCCAACTGGGAGGACCTGCTGCGCCTGGCCCCCTCCATCCGGCAGGGCACAGTCACCGCCTCACTCATTCTCCGGAAGCTGGCCGCCTACCCCCGGCAAAACGGGCTCGCTCTGGCGCTGCGCGAACTCGGGCGGATCGAGCGCACCATTTTCATTCTCACGTGGCTGCAAAGCACGGAACTGCGCCGGCGCGCCATGCCGGACTCAACAAAGGCGAGGCCCGCAACGCCCTGGCGCGGGCAGTCTTCTTCCACCGCCTCGGCGAAATCCGGGACCGCAGCTTCGACCAGCAGCGTCACCGCGCCAGCGATCTCAGCCTCGTCATCGCCGCCATCGTCCTCTGGAACACCACCTACCTGCAGCGCTGCATCGAATCCCTCAGCAGGAAAGATGCCGCTGATGATGACCAGCTTCTGCAATATCCGTCCCCGCTGGGCTGAGAACACATCAATCTGAGCGGTGATTATCTCTGGCCCGCACTTTCCAAGGACAGAGCGGGTAAATTGCGGCCACTCAGGCCCGGCTTCAGCCCTTAGCGTACGATTTATTCCGTTTTCCCTGAGGACCCAGTCAGGGGATTGGGGTGCCGGGCTTCCGGAATGAGGACGCCCAACCCCGTAATCAGTGTCGAAGACGCTCATGAAGCATCCATTTAGCCAGATCCGCTGTTTCACCCATGCGTGCCACACCCGGCATTCCGGCAAAAATATTATTTTCTTCAGTCACAAAAAAGAGCAATCCCGGTAGTAGCTGTTAAATGAAACCGTGCGGCATGACTTCCGCGGAAACGGCCTTAAATCTACAAAGGATATTTTATATGAAATTGACAAAATTTTCCATGCTTCTGACGTTGCAGGTGTTCGTGTGAATGACTTGAAGTGATTGTAATAAAATTCTGCTGGGAACCTTGGCGGGTCCGGCAAAATAGCATAAATAATACCGCAGTCATCACCATTTTATGGATACAACCAATCTTACCGCCGCCGTGTCCATTCTGATCGCGATCAGTATTGCGTCGGAGCGTCTGGTGGAAATCGTGAGAAATCTGACCGGACTGGCCGCGGGGGCTCCCGTCCCTGCCGCTGCTGCGGGGACGGCAGCTCAGCCAGATGGCGATGCCGCCAAGGCGGCGGAGAAAAAGGAGGAGAAACGAAAGGCCAAGGTGCAGCTGATCGCCATTGGCTCGGGTATCCTCACCGCCAGCCTGGCGAGCCCGGCCATTCTCAGTTTGTTTCCGGCCCTGCAGTCCGACAGGGTGTCCGCCTGCAGTATTGTGGTGGTGATGGGCGTCTTCGCGAGCAGCGGATCGGCCTTCTGGAAAGAGGCTCTTGTCTATGTGCGCAATGTCCGGGAGATCCGGGGGGCGGAAGCGGAGGATAAAAAATTAGCGGCACGCAATGCTAGTTAGCGTGATGCGCCATTCAAAGCATGAAAACATACAATCCCATGAAAAAACATCAAAAATTGCTGAGCCTCCTGCTGATACCGGGCGTTTTGAGCGTGGCGGGGGCTTTGGCGGATACGGATGTCAGAGTCGTTCCGAAAAAGGAATTGTTCATCACGGATTCCGCGGTGATGGAATCGCCCAGAGCGGGGAAAAACGGTCCATGGCATATCAAGGAAGTTTTGAGGCGTATCGCGGGGAACAACCCGGACGGCACGGCGGCGGATGTGGAGCAGTTTGCGGAAGCGTGGTTTGCAACATGGGAGAAAAATACCACAGTTCCGGAGACGGCCAGCGCTTTTACCGCCCGGTCCTGGGTCGCGGCCGCTCTGCGTTCGGCGTGGAAAGAGGATCGTATCCGGCTGATCGCCGTAGTGAACCGGCTGGATCTGACAAAATTTCCGCATAATGACCGAAGCCGACTGCCCGTTAAGCTGGGAGAGGGACGCTTCATTTATGAAGTTATGAAGAATGGGTCCAACCCTGAGCCTTTCACGCTGATTTTTGAATACCGGCTGCCAGGCGACTCCTCCCAAGAAAACCTCCAGCAGTGGGCGGCTGACTGGCATCGGCTCGGCTCATTCACTGATTTCAACCAAGATTATCTGGATGCTTTGGCTGAAATCACGGGCCGTTTTTCGGCGCATGGCATGTTGAATCAGGTGCGGACAAATGAAATTATCCAGCCTTCTGGTCCCGCGCCAGCCATCTGGGAACTCCGGGAGTTTCATTTTCATGGGGGAAAGAGGAGTCTTGAGCAGGAAAAAGTGGGCCTAACCCCGTCCGCCGATTTCGCGGGAAGCGATAAACTCCGACAATTTGTGGAGCTGAAAACCGATCCGATCCTACAGGGTGCGGAGGTGGAATTTCCACCGCAGCTTGCGGGAGCCACGGCGCGCGTACCGAATCTCGGGTTCACCTGGAAAATTTTTCCGGGAGATCAGCCGGAGCGTTTGCAGCGCGCCGGATTTATAGTGTCCTTCAACACCTGCAGTGGCTGCCATGCCGGGGACACCGGAACACCATTTCAGCACATAGGCGTGAGGGCGCCAAATTTATCGGACTTTCTCACGGGGCAGATAAATTTAGCGCACCGGCTGCCGGGCCAGGCCGGCACGGCGCACAATGAGATGGGTATCCGGGAGTCGTTGTTGAAGGAATTTCTCAGAGGCCCCAGCGCGGCCGATGATCCGGAGCTGAAAGCCAGCCTCATCGCCCGGGCGGCGCGCGTCCATTGAAATCTGGTTTCCGTTCCGGGAAAGCGGACTGACCGGCCCAGTCCGTAAGCCAGTCCCGGAACCTTGGAAACGCCAGCTTGAATATCCAAACCATCATCTTATCCCACCATGCCTGAACCACCTTTATTTGCCCTTGGAAACTGGACCGCCCTTCTTCTCTGTGGGGTACTTTGCGCCGGATGCTCGGGAGTCTCTCACCGGGCTCTTGACGCGGCCGCTGACAAGAAAGCACGGGGTTTCCGTTATTACGACATCTCACCCTATCTGGTTGTGCAGACGGACGGAAATGGCGGACTTGAAAGCTCCCTGAAGTATCTTCCGGACCTCACCAAGCTGAGGGAGGCGCATCCTTTCCAATTTCTGGCCAGCAATACCTCCAAGTTCACTTTTTCCGAAGGAGTTCTCACTGAGGGAGTTTCGGAAGGAGACGGGACTGCGGTGCCCTCGGCTTTCCTGGACGCGGCCACCAAGGTCGCGGCGGCGGCGGTGAAGGCGCAGGCCTTTGACGATCCCTCCGCTCAGCGGGCGGCCGACGGGGGCAACGCGGCGCCAAAAGTTTATATTTTTAAAATCAAACAGAATGGTAACACCTGGGAATTGCTGGGCGATGCCGGTTTTGAGCCTTTCCACAACACGATTTACTAAAGTGAAAAGAGTATTCCTGCCTTTCATTCCAATTCTGGCGGCCTGCCTGCTTTCCGGCTGTGTCAGCCATGTTGGGGTGACCAAAGTCACTCCCGGGAGCAATCCGCGGGGACTGCGTTATTATCTCCCCATGCCGGTGGTTGTGGGAAAGCCTGCTCCGGACGGGAAGATCATTTACAGTGTCGAGCTGATCCCGGACATGGAGCATGAGTATGCTGTGAACAGCTGGAGCTTCATGGCAAAACACAAAGCGGATATCGCGCGTGACGCCAAGATGCTGCTTACCAAGGTGGAGCTGAGTCAGGACAGCACGGCCGTGGCCTCCAAGTTACTGGAGTCCGCTGGAAAAGTCGGCGAGCAGATGGCCACCTCGGCCGGAGAGAACCGAAGTGCCAGGCGCGAAGCGGCCAATGCCGCCAATACCGATCTCAGAGCAAAAGAACAGGCTGTCAAAACCGCCGCGCAACAGGTGAAGTTTGCGGAGCAGGATTTGAAGTCCGCGCAGCTGAGCGGCAACCAGGAGCTGGCAGCCAGCGCTCAAGTCGCTCTGACCGCCGCGAAGCGGGAGGTGGAGAAAGCCGCGCTGCAGGAAACTTTCGCCAAAAAGGAGGCGGGGAGATTTGATGATCCCGGGCTAACAACGGGCGGAAGCTCTGGCGGAAGCCTCCGGGGGCTGGCGGCAGGACCGGTCATCTACCGTATTGTCGAGGATCCATTCACCGGGGGAGTGCGCCTAGAACCCATGAATTTCAAGCTGCGGGATGGGGGCTCCGGCGGCGGGCAGCGGCAAATCCGGTTTCAAACGGTCAAGGCGCCATCGGCTCCGGCCGGGGACGGGACCGGCACAGGAGGAACGGCGGCGAAGTCTGATGATCCGGAGCCAAGGATCCGGCTAAGTCCCGGGGCTACGGTTTTCATGGACCAGAGGGCGGTGGTCAATCTGAGGGAGTGCCAAGTGGCGCGGGAGGATTCCCCTGATGAGGAGGTGAGCGATCTGTTCGAACTTCGGTCGGCCTCAGAAGGACATGGCCTGTTTATTAAACGCAAAGACACCACTCCGGCAGGACTGTACCGCGTGAAGATCAGCTTCAGAGTCGGAAACGGAGGCAACCAGTCCAAAACCCGTCTCGTAGAGGTCAAATGACCGGTCGGCTGGCGGGATGAGATCCACAAACTTAGGCAATCCAGACATAAATTATGATCCAGTTATCGTGCAGATGGGGACAGGTGGGAATGATTTCCCATGGATTGCCGGATCATCCGATGATGGTCCCGGATCCCGAGGGTGGCAGGAGCACTCTGGAGGAGATTTTTCTCCATGCCTCCAATATGGACATCTCGCTGACGGGGGATGCCAGCGCCTTGAGCACGCCTTTCAGCCCGGAATACATCAGTGTGGACGAGAGGATCCTTCAGGAGGCCCTCGTCCAGCTGACGGGCAATCCAAGCGGAGGCCCTGTGAGCCATCTGGGGCTTTTGTTCTCGAATGTGTATGCTCCGCGGAAAGGCCTTTTCGGATTCATGTTTGATGGGGATTTTGATGTCTGGCAGCAGGGCGGCCAGGGGGGCTCTCCCCGGGAGGGCTGCGCGGTGTTTTTGGATGCCATCGGGAAAATCCGCAGTCCTGGGGAATACCTTGATCAGGTGGCCTTCACCAGCGTCCATGAGCTTGGACACCTTTTCAATCTGCACCATTGGGAACCGGACCTGTGCTTTTTAAACACCAGTAATCTGGATGCTTCGCCGGATCTTCCCGCCTATCAGTTCCTTCCCTTTCAGAAGGATTGGCTCAGCCAGTGCTCGTCGGATGGGGCGGTGCAGCCAGGCGGGAGCGCTTTTGAAAATTTTGGGATCGACAGCGCGGCGGATGGAGGAGCGCGTCCGGGGGTCCGGGGCGGAGGAAAGCGCTGGCATTTTGAGATCAGCATGCCGGTGCCTGATTTCTGGGCGTTTTCGCCGGTAGAACTTCTGATCTCATTGCGCCTCAATGAGTCGGCGGCGAGGAGCGCTCCGGTTCCGGATGAACTGCATCCGGGCTACGGCAGTTTCACCCTTTGGATTGAGGAGCCCAGCGGGGAAAGGCGCCGCTACCGGCCCACCACGCGCTTTTGCGGGTCTCCTCCGCCATTGGTTCTTCAGCCAGGCGAGACCATCACCAAGGATCTCAGCATCTTTGGCCAGGCGGGCGGCTACACTTTCCGGCATATTGGCAAGCACCGTCTGTGGGCCACCTTTGACGTGTCCCTCGGAAGGAGACTGAGGTCCAATACCCTAGAGGTGCGGGTTTTGCCCTTTCAGGCGGACACCAAAGCGGCTTTCAGCGAGATCACCGGACAGAAGACGCTGATGAAGCAGGCAGCGCGCGCGTTTTTTTACCGCAGTGCAAGGGTTCGGCCTCTGGAAATGGCCAGTTTGAAAAAATTGGCGGTCCCGCATCCTTCGGGGCCGGATGCGGCCGCCGCGCATTATGCCCTGGGATGCTCGGCCAGCGCCCGCGTGCGCTCCCGGCAGATGAGGAATCCCCAGCCTTGGGAGGAGCTGGCCAAACGGCATCTGTCCACGGCTGTGGAGTGCGAAAGCCTGGATCCGCACCGGAGGAGCAAAGCGGAGAAAAGGCTGGTGACCCTTCATGGAGCCTGAGTTACGCTCCGCAGCTAGCCCCATTAGCCGCGTGGTCTGGCCCGCCGGGACTCCGG
Source organism: Verrucomicrobiota bacterium (assembly GCA_040386695.1). GTDB lineage: Bacteria > Verrucomicrobiota > Verrucomicrobiia > Verrucomicrobiales > V1-33 > CAIZWU01. The sequence goes on along the minus strand of JAZKFB010000001.1, from coordinate 46,196 downwards.
CACGCGCGGAAGGACCCGCTCCATGAGGTCTGTTTTCCTCGGGGAGGCGGAGAGCCCGGGCGGGCGGGCGTTCTCAGTGACCGGATCCTGACATGGAGCCTCCCGCGGATGTCAGATCCCAAAGGGTCCGGAGCGTTTTGGAGGGGAGCAGAAGCGCGGTCAGCGAGGCTCTCCGCCGCTCCATGTCCGTCTTCATCAGAAAGTCGGATAAAGTCACCGGCCCCGGTTTGCCGGGATGGCTGATGTGGCTGAAGAACCGGTCATCAGGAATGCCGCTTACGGTCAGTTTAGCTTCCGGGCCATGGCATCCATTACAGGTGTTCAAGGCGATGAGATGGCGGCGGCTTTCACTGCCTGCTTTGAATTTAAGCTGTTCATTGTCCGCTGAGGTGATGGGAGCCAGAATGTTATCAGGAAGCCTGTAGGCACCCCTTTTAATGAGGTCGTCCGCCTGAGGCCCGGCGCAAAATTTTTCAAGCCACATTTGTCCGGCGGAAAAGTTTTTTCTATCGGGAGTTTGGGTGAGACGTGCGGAATCCAGAACTTTGCTTTGTGGATTGAGGACAAATTCTCGCATATCCCATGGGGGCGTAAGGCTGTCCACTTTCTCATTTGTCCGGATGCTGGAGAGGGCACCCGAATGATCAAGAACGTCCTCCGTGAGCTTTTTCAGAGCCCTAATGTAATTTTCGGAGGGAATTTTCGTCTTGAGGGGCCATTCTTTGGTCAGGTCCTGCCATTGCCGCGCCCACTTCCAAAGCTCCTGCTCCCCTTTCTTTTTCACACGGATTTCCACAATCAGCCGCCCCTCCAGCGCCTGGCCATCCGGGGAGATGAAACCGAAAACAAAGTGCAGTCTGCCGGCGTTGGACGGCACGCCGCCGCTGGCTCCTCCAAAGGCAAAATTCTCGCGGAGATCAATGCGGTTCACGATAGCCAGCAGCCGGAGAGGCGCGAGGTGCGGAGCCAGCTGGCCCGATGGATACTGTAGAAGCGCGCTTTTATCCCGCCACGGCTGCACCACCTCTTGGAGAAATTGTTTATCGGCAGGAATTCCCAACGCATTCTTCGCCTCCCACTGGCCGGCGAAAGCGGAAAGGACTTTGGCGAACTTCGCGTTTGCCTTCACGGCTTCCGGGGTGGTGTCCGGGTTGTAATTCTGCTTCAGCAGTTTTGACAGGATGTGTGGAAAGGACCATGCCCCATCGCTCCGGCCCCTGGGCATGCCGCGCGGTTTGATGAGGGAATAAGGATCAAAAGTCTCGGTAGGATGATCCAGCACATATCGGTGGGTAATGACTAAAGATCTGTCCGGAAGAACCGGAAGATCCCGTTCGTTCGTTTGAACAACCGCCGCCATATCCACGGCGCTGAGGGTGATGGGCAGGTTCGCCGGCAGGGGAATCGTCCTCCCAGGGACATTCACCCTGAGAGGGGAGTGTCCATTCCAGAGAGTCACTGTTTTCTCCGACCGGCTTTTGGAAAGCGCCCCCAGAGCGATCTGAAGATCATTGGGCGGGGGAAGGTTGGCGGTCCACCGCAGGGAGTCGGCGCGTTTGGTGAAAGGATATGTTTTTCCGTCCTGCCAGTGAATCTGCGGGTTCCGCCCCTGTTCCGGAAATCCGGTGATTTTCAAGGTGAGATTGCTATTTCTTAATCCCAGCTCCAAGATGTATTGCGGCACCTGCGCGGTGGCGCTGGAGGTGAGAAGTATGCCAAAATTGAATATTAAAAGCCAATTTCTCATGATTCGAATCCGGGAAACGGTGCGAGGATGGAAAGAGCCGGCCCGGAGATCCGGGCCGGGTATGGGCACAGGGATTTTATATGGAGCACGGGCTGAACCAGATGGCGATAGGAATAGTCAGAATAAAATCATTCCCTTGGCCGGAAGGTATCCGGCCACGGCGGGAGCGCCTCTCGCATGACAGGGCAGCCGCCGCACGAAAACCCCTCAGGGAATTCCCTCGCGGGCCGCGGCCGCGGGCGGGGATGGCTGGGACAGATCGATGCCGCGCTGGAAGCCGGCCGGACCACTGAAGCCTGGGAGCCCAGGCAAGCCGGGCACCTGACCGATCTGCTGCCCGCTTACCGTATTCTGAGTTTCCTGGGCAGGGGCGGGATGGCCGCCGTCTATCTGGCGGAGGAGAAGAACTCCGGACAAGAGTTTGCCGTGAAGCTTCTCCCTCCCGAGCTGGGAGAGATTCCCGGGCTGGCCGCGCGTTTCAGAAGGGAGGCGCGGCTGCTGGAAGGCTTGACGCACCCCCACATCATCCGGCTGCATGACACAGGAGAAACCGCGGAGGGTCATCTGTTCTATGTGATGGAGCACGTCCGGGGAGAGGACCTCGCGCGGCAGATGGCCCGCTCAAAACCCGGCCTTGGGGAAGCCGTGGCCATTCTGCGGCAGATTTGCGAGGGGGTCAGCCATGCTCATGCCTTGGGAATACTTCACCGCGATCTCAAACCCTCCAATATTCTGCTCGGCAGCGGGAATTTGGTGAAAGTCGGCGATTTTGGATTGGCGGTGCAGGAGAAACCAGGGAATGCCACCCGCCTCACCGCCTCGGGAATGGCCGTGGGCACCTTGGAATATGCCGCGCCGGAACAGTTGCGAGGAGAGCCGGGCACCGTGGCTTCGGATATTTTCAGTCTTGGCGTCATCGCCTACGAAATGTTCACAGGCGTGCTTCCGAAAGGTTCGTTCGACGCTCCATCCCGGCAGCGGCGGACGGTGGATCCGGGGTTCGATTCCGTGATTCTGCGGGCTCTGCATCCGGATCCTTTCCGTAGGCAGGCCTCCGTGGCGGAGTTTCAGGACGGCTTGGCAGCGGCTCATGAAACCGCTTTGCTTGCCGGTTCCATTGAGGTGCTGGGTGCGGAGCAGGCCCAAGTTCTGGAGAAAATTTATAAAGACGCCATAGAGACCGTGCCGGAGGCGCTGCGCCATTTTGTCGAGGACAAGCTGCTCACCCTCTCAGGCTACCGGGAGAGCCGCACTATGGAGGAAGCCTTGGCCCAGGAAGGTGTCACCCGGGAGGCCATAGACGACCTGATTGCCCGGCGTCTCCTCCGGCTTGAGCACCGCTGGGGGGGGGAACGCGTGGAGATCAGTCACGATCTTCTCGCACTGGCCGTTCAGGCCAGCCGGGATCTGAGACGGGCCGCCGCCGCGGAATTCCAAGCGGCGCAACGGGAGCGGGCGCTCCGCCGTGCCGGCCAGCGCAAACTCGCTCTCCTCATGTCCGCAGCCGGGGTAATCCTCCTGTGTCTATGGGGTTGGAGCCAGCACCGCGAAGCCCGCCTGCGCGCGGTAGCCGAAAATGCGGCCCGGCGTCATCTGACGGCCATGCTGGAGGTGTCCACTGGCCCCATGACCGATCAGCTGGAGCAGCTCGGCAGGCTGGCGGTGTTTGACTCTTTGGATGCGGCGGCGGAACGGGCGCTCGCCGAATATGCTCCCCAGACGCGGGATCAGACCTTTCCAATCATCGAAGCCCGCTACTGGGACAGCCGCGGAATGCGGCTGGCGGCGCGTGGGCGGCGGGAGGAAGCGCAGCGCGCATTCATCACCGCGCGCGCCCGGTGGCGGGATCAGGGCCAGGTCATGTCCTCCGTTCTCAGCGGCATCAAGGCGGCGGAACAGCAATGGCACCAGGGTCTAGCTGACGCCATGGACAAAACCCTGGCGGAAACCCGGCCAGACTCCATGCCTCCCGGAAAAGAAAGCAGGGTGATGGACACCATGCTGGAAGTGGCGGCCGGACGCGCTTTGGAACTGCATGGCCGCTTGAATGAGGCCGTCCTCAAACTGAGCACGGCGGCGGCCCTGACAGAATCCCTGGCGGTTGACCCTGATCTGAGCGTATTCGTCACCACCGCTCTGCTGACGACGCGGGTCAGTGCCCTTTCCGCCCTGGCGCAGGCACGCTTGGACTGCGGGGATTTTCCCGGAGCGGAAAGCGCCGTCTCATGCTCCATCGAAGCAGTCCGGCTGCTGCGGCAGCGTGAGCCGGGTAATTTCCGGAACGCCGAACTGGAAGCCAGGGCCTTGATGCTGATGGTTAAAATTGCGGGAGCCCAGGATAACAGAGACATCCAGGAAAGCCACCTTCTGGCGCAGACGGCCTTCACCAGCAGCCTGTGCGTGCGGGATCCGGCCAATGTGGTATGGCGGGGCCTTCTGGCCGCAAGCATTGGCCAAAAGGGACAAGCCATGCTGGGGGCGGGCCATCCTGGCGAAGCTCTCGGGGATCTGGAGGCGGCGGCCCGGACCATGATGGAGGTGGCGGAAACCGATCCCACCAATGAAATGTGGCAATGGGACGCAGCCGGATATTTGCTGCAGACGGGCTATGCTTTGGAGGATCTCGGCCAGAATGCCGAAGCCGAGCCTTTTTACCGCAAAGCCATCGAAAGAATGATCCCCTTCGCCAACAGCCCCGATTCCCCCTCCGCCGCCCGGCTCTACGGCCTCTCCGCAGCCATCGGAAATCTTGGCGATTGCCTCAAACGGCAAAAACGCTTCACGGACGCCGCTGCTTATTATCAGACCTGGGTGGACCGAGCGGCGGCGGGAACGGAGCCCATCTGGACTTTTATCGCCGCCATCGCCGGGCATGAAATTGCCGGAATGGAACGTGTCCCAAGCCGCATTGCGGACGCCGTAGCCCGCCACCGCGCGGTGCTCCAGCTGTGGGGGCGCTTTTTTTCCTCCATCAGGGAATCAGACCGGCCACAACCGGGATGGGCTTGGCGGCACCGCCCTGCGGCCGCCTGCACCGAAACCGCCCAAGACGCCCTGCGCTCCTCCGATCCCGAGGCCGCGCGGGCGGGGCTTGAGATGGCCCGGGAGGCTTTAAAGGTCTTCTTCCCGGAAAGCGTCAAAGGGCTGTTCGCCTATCCCGCGAAGGACGAAGCCGCACGCTCGGCTCTTGTGTCATTGCTGACCGGAAAATTGCCAGCCACCCCCGCCAGCGGGAACCCTTGAATCCCTCAAACAGCTGATGCGCCGCGTGCTCACCCCGGGTGTGACCGTGGCCTGATGTTGTAATATATGTCAGGGTCCGCCGGCAGGGAGGCTCGGGCACTCTCAATAGCCAACCCGGAGGGTTTGGGGGATTTTCCTTTGCTGGTCCAAGTTTGGCGGTGGAGTGGCAGGGGCTCGCCGCGGGTGTCGTGGCAGGAAAGCATTTCGCCCATGACGCTGGGCGGGTGACGGAGCCTGGGGTCAGTTGCATAAGACTTCATGACATCTGGAATAGCTTGCACAGGCTCAAATTAAATTACAGCCTTCCACATCAGAGTGCGGTCGCATCCCTCACCCCTTCATGAGCGCCCGTCTCCAGTCTGCCCGGTGGGAATCCGCATGGCAAAGCCGCTCCACCGCATCCCGTCGGGCCTGGCGGGACATTTCCCTCCGCAACCAAGGGTCATCCTGCAGCAGGCGCGCATAATGGCGGTAACTTTCCGGCGCGTCACATAAGAATCCGCTGACTCCATGAGTGATCAGGTTCCGGAGATGGTGCTCCGTGCCGGATGGCACCAGCGGCACCGCCCCCGTCAGCATGGCCTCCACCACCGCCCGGCCCCAGCTCTCTTGGAAGCGCCCGCTGAGGGAGTAAACAAAAAGATCCAGGGAATGCAGAAACTCCACCTGTGTCTCCGCGGCCTCGGGCAGGAGATCCCAGTGCGAGCGGAAATGGTGCGCCTGCCAGCGGCGGGACAGGGTTTCGGACCAGCCCATCACTCTAAATCTGGGCTCCCGGAGTCCAAGCCCTTCATAAAAATCCGGAAAATCATCGGGAAATTTGTCAGGATCCGCGCGGGAAAGCCGTCCCACCCGCAGAGGGCGGCTCTCCCATCCGGACTTCAGAAAACGGTCCTTGAACGGGAAAGAGGCGGGATCCACATAATTATCGATAACCGCCCAAGGCACCTGCCGGATCCTCCCGTCAATCCATCCCCAACGCGTGTCTTCCGTGAGAGACGGGCGCTCCGCGAGCAGAGCGCTGCAGTAGCCAGGCTCCAAAGCCTGGCGCTGGGCCTGCGAGACATAAAGAATCAAATCCATGCATCCCAGAGAAAGAGCGCCCAGTTCCTTTTGAAAATGCCACATCATATCATTCGACCATGCCACCCGGAGCCCCCGCTTCCGGACACTCACAAGAGTCCGTTTCAGAAAATCATAGTTACAAATCGACAGCGCCCATCCGTCAAGCTTCCGCGGCAGCGAGCTTAACATCCGCACCCGGATGCCGAGCCTCGCCGCAGCCTCCATCCACGAAGTGTCCTCGAATGCCCTGCGGTCCGGCGGAACAACCGTTATGGCGAAGTCCTTGTATAGCAGCAGCAGCAGATGAGCCAGACGGGTGGTGGAGCCTCCAATACACGACGGCCAACCGAAAATATACAAATTCATGGAAGGCAGTTCTCCAAATGAAGAACCGGCGCAAGCCCAAGGGGGAGCCGTTTTCTTTCCGGCGGCTCCGCGGCCGGAAGCGCCCCGAAAATTCCGCGGGAATCTGTAATCCTGATTTGCATTTTCCAAAAAAAGAGCTAGAATCCACTCGGATTACGAATTATAACCATCGCCACTACCCCCATGACCTGCGCGCTGATCACTAAATTCGACGGTCTGGTCACCGCCTTGGCGGTTGCTGATTCTGTGAAGAATCCCTCACCCGATCTCGTGAAAGCCACCGCCAGATTCCGGAAACATCTGTTAGATCTGCTGGGAATACAGGATAAAATATCGGGAGCGTTTAACGAGTTCGACACTCTCCTGTTCGAGAAATATGAGCCGGAATGGCCTGACTTCGTGAAGTTGCTTCCTCCTCTGCAGAATATAAACGAAGCGCACGAAGAGTTTTTCCTGCCAGGCGCGGTCTCCCGTTTAAGGGCTATCATTGGGGAAAGACTGGACTATGAGGCTGTCGGGCTGCTTTACAGCTCCAGCAGCAGCACTTGGCGCAGCAAATATGCGAAGGGGGGGCTGGGGGTCACTCTGCCTGCGGAATAGCCGCCGCCGACAGCTCCTCACCACTCCATGGCACGCCGCAGTTCCAGCAGCTCCTCGTCAATTGCGGCAGGAGTCGGATTATCCAGAGTGTCGGCCACCTTTCCGCGCACAATAATGCCAAAGCGCCGGCGCAGGCGGGAAAGCGTCACTCTGAAGGCTTGATAGCTAATGCCCGCAGCGCGGGCACACTCCTCCTGCTGTCCATGCCGGCCTTCGGACTCAATCAGCGGGCGCAGAACCGCGAAAAGCTCTCCCTTCCCTGAATGTTCCATCTCTGTCGCGATATCCTCCATGGCCGTTTCCAGCAGTGACATCGCCCATTGCCGCAGATAAATCCTGTCCGGAGTCATCTGAGGATCTGCATCCAGATCCGGAAATCCTTCCCGGACCTTTCCCCAGTCCACATCCAGTCCGGAATTCCGGTCCGGCCGGCGTGCCTCTTTCCGCCATTCGTTGATGCGGAAATTCTTGAAAGACATCAGAAGATAGGAACGCAGCTTGCCTTTGGCCTGTTCGGCCCGGGGAAAGAGGCTGCGCTGCATGATCCGGCAGAAAAAATCTTGGGTGAGATCCTCGGCATCCGTCTCCCGCACCCCGCTGCGCCGTGCCATCACATAGAGTGGATACCAATAAGCACCGCATAACTCCTCCAGCGCCCGGGAGGCATGCGCCGAATCCCTTGTCCGAAGCACCAAACTCCAGCGTGTGTCCGGGAATAAAGAGGGACCGTCTTCGGATTGCATTGTCCAGCGAATCTGCATGCGCGGGGTGGCGATGCAAGGCAAGTATCCGGGTTCGGAGCGGGTCCCAATTGACCCAGGAGCGAAAGAAATTGAAGGAGGGGGTCCTGAGGGAAAACGGAATAAATCGTATGCTAAAGGCGGCTACTCTCCTGCCCACCCTGCGCGCGGGCGATGTGGTCATCATGGACAACCTGCGGGTCCACAAAACAGCGGGCGCTGTGGCCCTGATCAAAGACGCCGGAGCGGAGGTCCGGTTCCTGCCGCCGTATTCCCCGGATCTCAACCCCATTGAAAAAATGTGGAGCAAAGTCAAAACACTGCTGCGCAAAGCCGCCGCCCGGACGCATGAAAAACTGCTGGAGGCCATCGCGGCGGCCCTTGACGCCGTGACCCCGGAGAATGCCGCGAATTGGTTCGCCTCGTGTGGCTATAATAAAATTTAAAATGCTCTAATCAATTACGAACATGACATGCAGGTTGCCAGGGCCAGTGACTGGATCATCGACATGGGACCGGGGGCGGGAGATGAAGGGGGCCGGATCGTGGCGATGGGAATGCCGGGCGAAGTGGCCCGCTCCGGAGGCAGCCGCACCGCACCTTATTTAAAGAACGCCATGCGGGATCTACGAGAGGATTGAGCCTGTTGCCATTGCCCGGGAAACTCCCAACGGTTTGCGTTCGCCGCCTCCCCCTTGGGCTGCCGCAGGCTTTAACCTCCGGGAGGATTATGGAGAAGGGCAGAAATCAACAAGGGGGATTGGGGGAAGTTTGTTCCCCCAAAAAACGGACGGCCACCGCCGGGGGGAATTGCCGCAGGATTTCATCCTGGCACATTTCCGGGAATAAATTTCTAGCCACGTGGTGTTTAGATTCTCCGCTTCGCACCGGAATTCGGATCCTCTTTAAAGGCCAGCAGATCATTCAGAGAACTGCGCGGGATGCCGGGACCTCCGGAGGGGCGGGAGTGCCCTGCCCCTCCGGATCAAGCTTCCTTATCAGGCGGGGGCGGGAATGTTCAGGATGTAATCCGCCGCTTTCTGCGCCTGCGAGGCCGCGCGGATGATCCAGCCTTTGGCATCCTTCGATTTCAGGGCCTTGATCCAGCCCTGAAGATAAGCGGCGGAGTTTGGCAGCTCATCACCGCAGATTCCCGCGCGGGCGCACAGAAAGGCGGAGCCCATTTCCGCCACCAGCTCCTCCTCGGCATAGATTTTCCGGGCCTCGTCGCCGTCGGCGTGATGGAATCCTTTGTTCTCCAGCAGGGATTTCCGGGCCAGCCGGTTCAAGGCACCGCTGCTGTGGGAAAGTTCGTGGAAGAGCGTGGAAAAGTAAGCCTCCTCATCCCGGAAGAATCCGCGCTCCGGCATCCTCACACAATCAAGGCCGGGGATGTAGCAGGGAATGCGGCCGCCTTCCCGGATTTCGGGAGGGTTGGGCATGCCCGCCACAATCTCCCGCGCCCTCGCCGTCTTTTCGGTGAGAGGCAGTTCCGGCGGGACCACGGAGGGAGGGAAGTCGATGCCGTCGATCTGGGAGGCGTGGAAGACGGTATAACCTTTCAGAAAGCGCCGGGTTTCCGCTTCGCCTTCCGCTGCGGCCCCTTCCCCGGCGGCGGATTCCTCCGTCCTGGAATAAATGCCGTATTTCACGACGAGAAATCCCTTTTCACCTTTCCTCACATGCCCGCCCAGCTCCTTCGCCTGGATGAACGTCATGAAGTCCGGAGAGCTGAACCCGAGGCTTCCGAGAAGGAACACGTTGATTCCCCGGTATTCCTTTTTGGTGGAGTAATTGCGGGGCAGTCCGCCGGAGGCGAGGCAGCGGGGGTGCCACGGCACCACCCCGGATTCAAGCTGGGCGATGATGCGGCCGGTGATCTCCTCATACAGGTCGGTTTTCATATTGTTGTTTGTTTTGGGATTCGCAAAAGCAACTGCGCTTTGCGAATTGATCCCGACCCCCTGCCGGAGTGATGACGGGACTGTCAGAGGGAGGCTCCGCCGGAGGGCGCCCTTCAGGGACTGCCGGTGGATGCCCTTGACCGGCCGGGCCTCCGTGAGGCTGCCTTCCAGCCCCGGAGCGGGAGAAGGAGCGGCGGGGCGTCAGAAACCGCCCGCCGGGCGGCATTTCCTCATGGGCGGACGGAGCCGGATTTATCCCGTGCCGGAAGGAGCGGAGGACAGGGCCTGAAGGCACGGGGAAATCCAGGCCCGGTCCAGGACCCGGGAGGCGGGAGGCAAGCCGACCCTGCGGGCGGGCAAGCGGGCCTGTCCCCTGCCCGGCCACAGGGCGGGCTTGCCGCGGCGGGCGGGTGCGGAGCTTTAAAAGACGCTGTGGCGCTCAGGTGGAACGGCGGCGGAGCGGTCCCGCCCGCCGCCGTTCGACCGTCAATGGAGGGACGGTGCTCCGCAGGTCACGGGCCGCCGGAGCCGCATCGGTGGAGGAAGGCACGACCCCGCCGTTTGCAGCTCCGGCTGCCGGTGGCCAGTCCCGGAATGGGAGCGCCGCCTGGATACGGGGCGTTGCGGCCTCTCCCGCTCGAAGGGGTAGCGCCCCACGAAGTAGGCGCGGGGGGAAGGCTTTCCCCTCCTCAAGGTCCATGAAAAACAATACCGGGCAGCTGCGGCATTCCCCCAATGATCACGCCCCCCGGCTGGCTCTCCGGGGCTTGAACACTCAGCGACGTGGCGGACGATCCCGCTTCCAGAATGATGCTGACGGAATGGTCCAGTTTTTGTGTGCGCAGCATCCAGTCGGCGACTGGGTTGCCCATTTCGGATTCGACGGTGTCGCGCATGTTGCGGGCTCCCATTTCGCGGGTGTGGCCTTTGCGGACGATGAACGTGATCACGCCGGGACCGCAGGTGACGGTGCAGGGCTGGTTGTAGTGCTGCGAGAGGACTTCGGAGAGATGACGGGCTTCTTTTCCGATGAGGCTTTCGGCGATGCGGCGCTGGACTTCGTAAATGAGGGAATTGAAGACGATTTTGTGCTGGAAACGGGCGATGGTTTCAGGGGCGAAGAAGGCGGTGGCGGACTGCATCACGGTGCGGGCCAGCATGGTGTAGGGGACGCCGCTCATTTTCACGGCGTCGCCGCTGCCGAGGTTGCTGGTGAAAACAATATACCAGCGGCTCAGATCGCGGGTGCGGCCGTCGGCGGGAGTGAGGCGGGCGGCATCGGCCGCGGCGAGGAACACTTTGCTGATTTTGACGTGGGCTTTCTCGATTTCGTCGAGGAGCAGAATTCCGCCCTGAGGCCGCGCGTCGATTTCCCGGCCGAGAAGGCCGGGGTCGTTGCGGTCCGCTCCCAGCAGACGCATGAGGGAATCCTCGTGCCCGTATTCGCCCATGTCGAACCGGGCGGGTGCGGCGTCCTCACCGTGAAGAAACCTCGAGAGGTTCAGGACGGTTTCGGTTTTGCCGACACCGGTGGGACCGAGCAGCAGGAACACGCCCTTGGGGCGGTTTGGTTTGGTGAGGCCCAGTTCCGCCCGCTGCACAGCCTGGGCGATTTGCTCCATGGCCTGCGGTTGGCCGATGATGCGCTCCGCGAGGAAGGCGGGCAGGCTGGCAAGATTTTGTGGCATTTTCAGCGGCGCAGGAGGGGCAGCGTGAGGCCGGGCTTTTCAAGGTCGCCCGTGGGGATTTCCGGCTTGGAGCCGCCGGAGGATTCAGGCTTGGGCCTGGCCGGACGGGAAGGTTCCGCAGGGCGTGACGGCACGGATGAATCGACGGTGGAGAGTCCAGGGGGTGGAACCCGGATGCCGTCAAGTTGCCGCTGCATGATATCGAGACGGGTGTTGTGGCTTTGAATGAGGGCGACCAGCTTATCCTGATTGTCTTTCATCGCCGCCGCCTGGCTGAGCAGTGCCTGCGCGCGTTCGTCGCCGGAGCTGGCGCGCTCCTGGATTTCCAGAAGCTGGCGGGTGATGAGCCGCTGTTTGTTCAGTTCAGCGGTGAGGGCCTGCGGTGGCGGGTTGGTCATGGCCACCGGATTGCGCAGACCGACCGTGGGACCCAGCAGGATGCCTGAACTCTTATCGCTGTTGAGTCTCCACTGCTCGGGCCGCTCACGGCGGTAAATGATGTGCCGCTCGTGCAGGACATCCCTGTTGGCCGCGTCCACATACCGGCCCACCGGATAGGCGCGGATATCAGCGGAACGCTGAACATTTGCCGTGGATTCCATGGGGACGTTCTCAATGAAACCATATTTCGGCGGCGGAGCGGCCGCCTCGGGTTTCACCGCGGTGCAGGAGGGCAGCGCCGCTACGGCGGCAAACAGGGGCGCGATAATGGCAAGAGGGGGAATTCGCATAGGACAAAAAAGGCGGTCAGCGGATGGCGGGGGAACCGGTGGCCGCCGCCGGTTTGGGTGAGGTGGAGGTGGAGCCGCCGGACTGCGGCTTCATGTTTTGAATCCGCTGGGTCTGTTCAGTCATCTGCTGGATGACGGCGGCGCGGCGGGCGTCGAGTTCCGCCTGCTTGGCCTGCTCCCAGTCGGCGCGCGCGGCGGAGAGCACGGGTTCGGAGGAGGTCAGGGCGTTCGAGGCAAGCGTGGCTCCCAGCCTGGCTTTGGAAAGCTGAAGGGTTTCCCTGATGTAGAGATAAAACTGTTTGCCGGATGGCACCCGGACGTAGGCTCCATCCCGCTCGATCAGTTCCATGATGCGCGAGGCGTATTTCTCCATGATCTCGCGCGAGCCCTGCAGCGCTCCGCTTTTGAGGGAGGGGATGACCTGGGAGGTTCCAAAAGCATTGGTCTGCCGGTCCGTCAGGCCCTCGGAGGTTCCCGCGAGAAAGGTGGCCGCGAAGAGTTTGACCGTGTCCCGGGTGTTCTCGTTGGTCAGGATCGTCCCGCGCAGCCCGGCGCTGCCATCGCTGAGGCCGAAGCGGTCGTCTTTGGCATCCAGATCCATGTCCAGCGCCAGCCCCTGGAGAATGAGTTCCGAACTGGCCGGATACATGCCGCCCGGCGCGAGGATCACCACCCATTTGCCGTTCACCTCGATCCGGTTGCGCACGCGGTCGGGCACCGCCGTGGCGTGAATTTCGGAATTCGCGGGAATGAGCAGCCGGTTGTTCCAATACAGATCATGCGTGACCAGGCCGATGACCGGCGTGGCCATGTTGCTGGAATCCACGGTCGTGACCAGTTTTGCGCGCAGAAGTCGGCCGTAGGGCGCGAAATCGCTCTTCAGTTCGGGAAACAGCTCCTCGTTTTTTCCGCCTGGGGAAACAAGCGCCACAGGAGTGTTTTCCCGCGCATCATTGCCGGACAGGCGGAGAAACTGAATGGGCGGCGGCTTTACAGGCTGCTTCGGTTTCTGTTTTGAAACCGCCGAGCGTCTGGCCTTCTCCTCCGCCTGCTGCACGATGATGCGCCGCTGGCTTCCTCCATCTCCGAAACTGGCCGGAGCATAATTCCGGCGGAGAGTGTAGCTGTCCGTTTCCAGAGCGGCGGGCCGCACTTCGGACAGGGGAGCCGTGGTTTTGGCCCCGCGCTTGACCGCCGCCTCCGCTTTGGATTTTTGAGTGTAGGTGCTGGCCACCCCGAGAGCCGTCAGAAGCCCGGTGGCGAAGAGGATGAGCATCCCGTTCCGGGTCTTGAAAAAGGAAATGATGTGGCGGGGATTCATGAGCTATTTTCCGGAAAACAGGCTGGCGTCCGCAGTGCCGGGCGGAGACGTGATTTGTCCTTCCGCGACTTTCTGGAAGCTGATCTGAAATTCGTTATCGGTATCCAGATTGTTGGTCCCCTGCGCCCCGTCGCCCTGAATCACCATCCAGGCTTCATCCTGCGAATTCGGGCCAACCCTGCCGGAGGCATCGGTCAGAACGGGCCGGAAGCTTTGCGGACCGACGCCCGCCAGCAGGCTTTCGGGGTCATAAAACAGCGGCGTTCTGGAAGGGTTGCGGATGCTCAGTCGCATCACCAGAGCGTCCCATTCCCCTTTGCGGTAAATCTCCATGGGCGTGATGACCGCGCCGTCCAGCACGGTGGGTTTCCAGGGTCCTTTGCCCTGCCGGATATCCGCGACGTGGGCCGGACTGTCGTGCCGCAGGGCGGCATAGGCTTTGCACTTGTCCATCAGTCCCATCAGTTTTGTCGGTGAAACACCCAGACTTTGCCGGTGCTCGGGAGGGGCGGGGAACGCCTGGGGATCGGGCGGCGGAGGTGGAGGATTCTCCAGCGTGAGCTTGAAGAGCGCGGTGTCGGGATTGACGGCCAGCACGAAGACGTAAACCTGGCCGTGAACCACCACATTTATATTGGTGCGCGCTTCCGGCGAAGTCGGCGAAAAACTGAGAATGCTTGTGCCCGGCGAATGGCTGATGGTGTAGAGAACGCCGTCCTCCGCCTTGGACGACAGGCCGACGCCATCAATGCCCTGAATGGCCTCCGGGAACTGCAATGTCGTGGTGATGCCGGGTGCTGTGGGAATGGCGATCACGGACTGCGGGTCCAGAATCCGCGTGGCGATCACGGGAGCGCCTGGCTTCCCTGACTTTTCCGGTTCCACCGCTGGCGTTGGCGCGGACGGCGGCGGATCAGCGGCCGCCGGATCATCAGCTGCTTCCGGAATGGAAAACGAGGGAACGGAGTTCACTTCCGCATTCCGCGCGGAAAGCACCCCCGCGATGCCGACCATCAGGAGAAAAGGAAGGCTGCTCCTCATGGCTGCTCCTCCTCGTTTTTCTCCGCGGCTGCCGCTGCCGTTCCGGACACGGTGGCGGGACTTTCAACCGGGCCGGGATCTTCCGGAGTGTGGTTTTCCGCCGGCCGGGTGGTCGCGGGGCTGGCGGGTTCAAGCTGGAGATAGCGGTAATTGGTCACCACCAGCGGATAACGTCCGTTGCGGGTGAGTCGCGGATTGCGCCACATTTCGTACTGGATGGAAAAGTTATCCGCCTCCTGAATCGCGGTGCCCTCCAGCCGCCCGTTGCGGATAATTTGACCGGTGGTTTTGATGTAATAAACCTGCACGGAACCCGCCTGCCTGACGCCGGTCACGTCAACGCTGGAAATCTCCACCTTCTGATGAATCTCCCTGCGGCCCAGCTCCGGCATGGCGGCGGTGATTTCGATCTGGGCCTTTTTGAAGGCGTCGCGCATGAACATGTTGCGGACCATTTCCGGAGTGTCAAAGCCCGTGGGATTGCGCTCCAGCAGCGACTTGGTGGCCATGAGCCCGGCCATGGAATGGAGCCTGGAGGCGTCCGGAAAATCCATTCCCGGGCCGATCACCATGTTGCCCTGCTCATCGGCGACGACCACGATCTGCTCACGGTAAAGCATCCACACCAGTGCCATGGGCACGAGAGCGTTGGTGATAATCAGCAGGACCACCAGCAAAGCCAGCAGACGGCGGTCGCGGAAACGGCTCATCAGTTCGCGGGGAGGACGCGGTTTGTCCGGCCGCCGGTGAGGAACGGGGATGGATTCAGGCTCTGGCTCGGAGATCACGGAGGGCATGGGAATTGGCCGGAGAAACGGCTAGGCGGGTTAGGCTGCGGGGACCGGGGTTGAGGAAAGAGCCGCTCTGGCTCTCCGCGAGGAATTCGTGAGCCGGTCGGAAATATCCTCTCCGGCGGAATCCAGAACTGGAGGCGGCGGGGATCCTGCCCCGGAGGATTCTTCAGCGGCGGCAGCCATGGAGGCTCCCCGCCGGGCGGCGGCGGCGGAAACGGCGTCCGATTCCGGCTCCGCCCCGGCGGAAGTGCCGCCTTGTCCGCCTGGACGGGCGGATGGGTCAGCCTGACGGGTTCCCGCCAGCGAACCACCGCCGTTCATCCCGCCGGGAGGATGCGGAACGGAGCCTCCGGCATTACTCCGGCCTCCTCCTCCGTCTCCGGCATCATTCCCGCCCCCTGTTCCTGTGCCTGTAATGTTGCGGGGGGTGGAGGCCGATAACAAGCCTTGACCGGTGGCCAGGGAGGCGGTGTTTACCGCCGCCCGTCCCATGGCGCTGAACATTCCCTGGGCGGCATTGCCGCCGCTCGTGACCATGCGCTGGATGACAAACGGAGCGACCGCGTAGCCGATGATGATCCAGAACGGAATGATCATGCAGATGGCCACGGCCCACAAATAAGCTCCCACTTCCCAGCCTTGGGAATTTTGCAGGGTTTCACCGACCGATTCCAGCATGGCGGAGGTCCCGGCATTGATGAACGCCCAGCCCAGCGGCCAGGCGAGCAGGCCGACCAGGCCCATGACATAACGTGATCCGAGACCACTCAGTCCGCCCACCGCGAGCATGGCCACGAAAGCCGGGAGGAAGATGCTGTTGAACAAAAGCAAAAACTGCTGCGCGAGCCAGAACGCCCACATGATGAGCGAGGCCAGCTTGAAAAGCAGCGTGCACACAAACATCACCAGCTGGACCACCGCGCCATAGAAAGCGTTGACAACTCCGTCCGCGCCATCCTGGACCGCCTCGCCGGGATGGAAAATGTAATAGAGCGAACCGTGCTGCCGCCCTTCTGCTGTTCCAGGGTGCCGTGATTGAGCTGGGTGAGCACCTCCTCCTTTTTCTCCTCCAGCACCTTTGGGGAACCCTCATAGCCCACCTGGGTGGCCAGTGAATCAAAAGCCGTCTGCATGGTCTGCACGGCGGGGACGCAGAAGGCTACGAGGCCAGTGAATGCGGCAGCCTGCGCGACGGCCCGCAGATTACCCGCCGCGGACGTTCCCGGACCGCTGAGAATCCGCACCAGCCGGTAGACAAGGAGGACAAAGGCGATGGAATAAAACGGGATCCGCGCCTGCGAGATCACCGCCCGGAAGCCGGGAAACATGGCGTCGAAGTCACTGAAGAACGCCATGATCCGGCCCCATAATTCCCCCGGATTGATCCCGATTTCCGCAATCATGACAGTGTTTTTGGATGCCGATGAATCCTTCCCTTATCGGATAGGACCGGCGGGTTTCGGCTCAGGAACCTTGAATTTGGTGGCTTCCTTCATCGCCTGATCGTGCTCGCGGTCAAACTTTTTTGCCGCCTCAAGCCGTTTACTGGCGGCATCCTTCACGCTTTCGGCCGGACGCTCGTTTTTTCCGTCACAGGCCGCGAAGCCAAGGATTCCAGCGGAACAAATCAATAACAATTTCATAATGAACTGGGGGATAATCTCACTCCGGGATGGCTCCGGCGCTTTTCGGCTCAGGAACTGTAAAGCGCGTCGCCGCCTTCATGGCCTTGTCGTGCTCCTGATCGTAGGCTGTGGCGGCGGCCTGTCTGCGGGCCTGATTGTTGATGGTGATGTCGTTGGCGGCGACGGTGGACTGGGCGGCGGCCAGCGCCTCCTCGCGGCTCAGCTGCTCCTGCTGCGCGGAAAGGCCGGTGAGTTTGGCAGTGGCGCGGGCGACTTCGGCATCCGTGGAGGCGCTGTCCACCTCCTTGAGGGTGCGTTCAATTTCAGCGCGGATTTCCTCCCGCGCTGTTTTCAGGTCGCCCGAGCGCTGGTAGTAGGAATCGGTCAGTTGGCCATGGAGGGCAAATTTCCGGAAGGCGTCAGGATCGAGGTTGAGTGCGGTGCCGTCCGCCATCCGGTCCGGCAGTTTTCTGAATATTCCCTCCGCCGTGCGCCGCAGCGCGTAAGTCCCGTCGGCATGGTCAACCATGTCGCGGTAGCTGTCGCCCGCGGCGGTCAGTTCCCCGAGCTGCTGGATCTTTTCCATTCCCAGCTGTCCGGCCAGATCCTGAGGGTTCCCATATCTCTCCAGGTAATCCACCATCTGCCGGATCTGCTGGACCTGATTTCCGATCTGCTCCACCTGGTTGGCGGCGGAGGTGAACCACTGCGAGAGATTCTGAATCCAGTTCACCTCCGACACGCTGACGTGCAGGGCGTCCACCACGGGAATGCCGGTCGCACGGCTGGTGGTGGATGTGAAGGCCAGAGAGGCCAGAAATGTGATGACGGGAAGAGGCTTTTTCATGGTGGGGACAAAAATGTTATTCAATGATTCTGACTGTGGCGTCCCGCGCCACACGACGGACTCCGTAGGCGTCCGTCCCGGGCGGAATGGTGATGTTGTAGGTGTTCTCGGTGCCGTATTCGGCCTCGCGGCTGTTCTGCTGGTTGCGCTGCAGCATCCAGTAATGCTGGCGGACCGCGTCCCCCTGCCCTGCCGCGTAGCCCTCGTCTTTGGCCTTTTGGACCTCAGCATCGCCGAGGGCGTTGGCTCCGGCGGCCAGCGCGGTCCCGCCCACGGCACCAGCGGCTGTCCAGAGCGGATCACCATCCGAAAAATGATAACCGGCGGCGGCTCCCGCCCCCGCGCCCGCAACATACGTCAGGCCTTTCCGGGCGGTGGCGCAGGAGGACAGACCGGCAATAAGAAAGAAACCGCAGGCGGCGGCGAGGACTGGGATATTCATACGGATTGCGGGACACGGCTTTGGCGGCGCGCCACCTCCTCAAGGATTCCTTGGACCACGCTGGGCCAGGCTTTGAGGGCGCGGGCTCGCTCCTCGTGGAGGTCACCATCGGAGGAGGCCAGATACAGCATCTCCGGACAGGCATAGACGCGGATGGTGCCGTTGACCGGGCGGCCCGCCTGCTCGCTCCAGTAAGTGCAGGCGGAATAACGGTCGGAGGCCGGAAGATGCTCGGGCGAGGGATAGTTGCGGATGGTGTCCACCGTCACGGCGGGCATCCGCAGCTCCTCCGCCAGCAGCTCAAGATCGGTGGTCGACTTTTGGCGGAAGATGATCTTGATTTGCGAGTTCCCGATCAGCACGGGCCGCAGCTTCTCCGGAATCTGCGAAAGCTGCTGGGCCACAGCCACCAGCCATGTCGAGTATTTACGGTAGGTCGCGTAGGAGGCGGCCACGATCTCCTCGCCGCCGGGCACATTGAAGAACCTCGGCGCCTCCTCGAAAATGATGCGCTTCCGCCAGCCGCGCGGGTCCGTCATGATGGCGTGCCGCACGACGTTGTTGAGCAGAAACCCGGCCGCGGCTTTGAAGTCCGCCGCGCTTTCCGGAATGAGCGACAGCTCGAAATGCAGCACCCGCTGATTCAGATCGATGTTGGAAACGCCATCAAAGAACTTGCCCCGTTGACCGGTTTCCCGTGTCCAGATGCCCAGCATGTCGGCCAGCCAGTTGATTTCCCGGCGGTCGTGGTGCGGCATCGGCGAATACCGCAGGGCCATGTAAATGGTGCTGTGGGTGAGGCTCGCGTAATCCTCATGGCTCCATTCCGCGAAGATGAGGTGACGGCAGACCGTTTCGCCATCCCGGGTCTTCGCCCAGGCCAGAATCTCCCCCGGGTCGGCAGCCGATAAAAATTGCTCCGCCGCTTCCGGGGTTTCCCGCAGGGCATGGCGGAAATCGAGCCAGGTGTCGAGGAAGGTGCTGCCTCCGGGCATGTGACCGGCGCGCCATTTCTCCAGCGCAAAGCCGAGCCTCTGAAGGTTTTCCTGTTTTTCCGGATGAGCCATCAGCCAGTCCTCAGCGGCGTCGCCATAAGCCTGATTGATGTATTCGCCGATCTGCCCCAGACGCAGTTTGTTCACGTCCGCGCTGCCGGACACGCCCGCCATCTGAAGGCACAGGGCAGCGACGGTGCCGATGTGGTGATGGGTCAGAGGAAGGCCGTTGGTGTCGAGATAATTGACGGTAAGTTCCCCGTCGAGCTGAAGCACAATGGGCTCGGCTCCCAGCGTCCGGGTATAAATGGCGTAGCTGAATCCCTCCTCGATAATGACCGTGCGGTGATAGTCCGGCTCCGTCTGGGAAAGCAGGGCGTTCATGAAAACGCTCTTTCCCGCGCCCGTGCCGCCCAGAACCAGCATGTGCTGCGGCGTGGCTCCCGCGAAGGTTTTCAGGCCCACCACATTCCGTGAGGATCCATGGAAAAGGGCCTCCGCCTCCGCCAGCTGTCCTGTGAAGGTGCTGGAAAACGGCAGCAGCGCCGCCAGCGAGTGATTGCTGGCCTCAAGATCATACCCGCGATACTTGCTCCGGGTAAAACCCGGCCAGGTCTGCATGAACAAATTCCGCGCCGTGCTGCCCCTTGTGACGTGGTAATACTGCGCCCCGAGATCGGAGATGGCCGCCTTCATCATTTCGCACTTGGTGATGAGACCATCCAAAGTCCGGTCCCAGACCCTCACGATCTGCAGCGTGGAGAAGAGCCGCGTGTAGCCGCCCGCCAGCTGATCCACTTTCTGTTCCTTCCGCTGCTTGGCGGTGAGCAGGTGGCGTTTGCGCCCGGACTGAAAATCGCCCTCCAGCCGCTCAATCAGTTTTTCCTCCCGGCTGATTTCCTCGCGGGTGTTTTTGGGGATCACGTTCGTCGTGATGACGTAGTCATTGAACGGCAGACGCGTGATGGCGAGAATGTCCAGCGGGCGCACCCGCGCGGGCCAGCGGGAGATGACAAAGAGCGTGTGGTAGTGCCCCGCGAAATGGAAGCTCGCATGCCCGTCCTGAAGCGCGATGCCGTCGCTCCGGAAGGTCAGGTCCTGGATGGAGGCCTCCGGATCAAACTCCCGCAACGCGGCCTCGCGGGCCTGATTGCGGAGCGAGGGATTGAGGAAGTTGCGGCAGTTCAGGAAGTTCTCGGATTCATCCAGAGGCGTCACCTGCCCGAATGATCCAAAGCTCTGCTGCAAAGCCCGGTGCAGATTGCTGAAGGCCGCATTTTCCCGTTCCGCCAGCATGGCGACGTGCCTCTCCACCGAGCCTGCGGTCGAAAGCGCCCGGCCCAGCGGGGTGGGCACGTGTTTGGAGAACCACAGAATGTGCTCCTCACGCCGCAGCTGACCGCGCTCCATCTGCTCCGTCAGGCGGAAGAAAATCTCCTCACGCGAAAACCTCGACCATTCATTGGAGGCGGCAGCGTGAGTGCGCTGTTTATAAGGTCCCAGCGCGTCGCGGTAATCGCTGGTCACCCTCCACTGGCTCTGCATGTGCAGACCGTCCGGCAGCGCGAAAAGCAGGTTGCTCATCGCGGAGTGAAAATCATTGAGGAGGTCCACCCCGGCTCCGGAAACATCCTGCAGCGCGATCCGGAATCCCTTCACCAGAAGCGCGTCCCCACGCGGCAGATCATACCACACGAGGTCCCGGTAGAAATAGCCGTTGGGGGCGGAAACCATGATTCAGTTTTGGGTTTTGAGGATGCTCCGTTTCGCCGGGTGAGGAGGCTGGGCGAAGGGGTGACGGACGAAGGATTCGTCCGTGGTCAGGCTTTCCAGAAGGTCGGCCGCGTAATGCGGTGGCCTGTTCTGGAAAAAACCGATCACAATGGCCAGAGTGGCCAGGAGAGGGACGCTTCCCGCAAAAATCGCCACGGGGACGGACGTGGCGTGTTTCCACAGGAGGATGGTAACCAGGCCCAGCGAAACGACGGCGGAGGCGGCCACCGGCAGGAACAAATTTCCCGAAAGCCCGAAGGCGATGCCCTTGGAATCGTCGGCGCTGTTCGTCTCGACGACGGTCAGCACGGGGTCTTTTCTTCCTGACATGATGGCGGCGGAAGGAGGATTCGGCGGTTGCCTGTCAGAATCCCGAGGTGTCCGGAGTCAGTCCCGCCACGTCGACGCCGAATGCGGCGAAGAGCGCGAACATGATAGCCACTGACCCGGCGATGAGCAGACCGGCCACGATGCTCTGCTTGGCCCCGTCCGGGTCACGGTTGTAGTTGGCGGCTCCGCCGATGATTTTGATGACCCCGTACACAAAACCGATCAGCATGATCAGACCCAGTGCTTTGGACAGTCCGCTCACAAATCCGTTGGCTGCCGCCTGGGCCAGAAAAGGGGAAAAAATGAGGTTTGACATGGAATAGTTATTTGAACGCTGCCGGGTGGTGAAAAATCCCGTAAGTGACTGGATATCAACTAATCCTCGTCCGAGCTTCCGCCCATTGCTCTTTGTGCAAGGCGCGTTGCGGAATTCGCAATTGAACGTTTTTACAGCTTGTGGGACAAATACGATCCCGGCAGCGCATGCTTCAATTCCTGTCGGCCGTTTTCATTATCACCCTTATGGAGTTTCAGTCCCTCACCGAATTTCTGGCCTTGGCCGACACTCTTAACTTTTCACGCGCCGCCACCCGGCTGCATATGTCGGGAGCCGCTCTGACCCGGCATATCCAGCGGCTGGAACGTGATCTGGAGGTGACGCTCTTTGACCGCACGCCTCCCCTGAGCCTGACGGCGGCAGGGCGGGAATTGCTGCCGAAAGCCGACAAACTGGTGAAGGACACGGAACGGCTGAAGTCGGAAATACGTCGCGCAGGGGAGCCACAGCGGACGGTGCTCAACATCGGATTTCTTCCCGGCCTGCTCCATCTGTCCCTGACGGGCGCGCTGGCGCGGTTCCGGCGGAGAAACAAAACCGTGCGGGTGCGGCTCCACGAGATGAGTCTGCGGGATCAGGCTTCCGCTCTGGTGAGGGAGGAGCTGGATGTGGCCATCGTGGGTCATCCCTGGCCGGAGCTTTCCCGTGATGTGGATCTCTTCGACCTGGGCTCCATTCCTCTGTGCGCCGTGGTTTCCAGCACCCATCCATTGGCGGGAACCAACTTTGATCTGAAGGATTTGCGGAAGGAGGAATTTGTCAGGCTGTGTGATGAGGTTTGGCCCGGACAGACGGCCTGCATGACCGCCGCCTGCGGTAAGGCGGGTTTTGAACCCAATTTCACGGCCACCGCTGCGGGCAAAAGCGCTCTCCTGATCATGGTGGGATCTTCCCACCGGGTCGGGCTGCTTCCAGCCACCGCCAACAAAATTCCCCATGCCGGAGCGGACTTCCATCCGCTGTCCTGGCAGGTCCCCTGCTGCGCGGCGGTAAGACGCGGGGAGCGCCGCCCCGCTGTCCGGGAATTCCTCCGGGGATTCCGGCAGGAGTTCCTGAAAGTTGCCCGGTCCTTCGGTTTTTCGACCCGGCCCAGCCCCCCATCCGCCCTTAATGAGCATCAAAAAATCCCCCTCCCCCACTCCGATTCCTCCCATGCCGCCTGATCCGCCGCCTGTCAGAACCCGACTGATCGCGCCGCTTCAAAGTCTGGGCCGCATCGGCAAAAGCACCCTCGCCCAGGCGCTCCTTTCGTGGGCCGATTATGCGGGAGTCGCCTCCGCCGCGATTGATGCCGACGGGGAGCACCGCACGCTTTCCGGGTGGTATGGTGATGAGATTGTGGCCCTGCCCTTCCGTCAGAAGGAGGACCTGCTGCCCATGCTCGATGCTGTCGGACAGGCTCCTTTGGAAATCGTGGATTTTCCCGCCCAGGCCACGGATATGATTCTCACGGCCATCCGGGAATTTGGCGCTCTGCAAACCCTGGCGGAACGTGGCGTGCGCCTGACAGTGCCCATTTTCGCCTCCGACGAACGGGCGGGAATGCTTTCAGCTCACAGGATCATAACCGAACTTGGGAACGAGGCTGATTATCTCATTGTCACCAATCCCGCACGTTTCAAATCCGGGGTTTTCACCGGCAGTAAAATTCCAGAACTGATACCCGGCGCGGGCCATGTCCATCTGGGCGCGGTCACCGCCTACACCATGGGGCATCTGGATGCGGCGGGGAAAACCGCGCGCCGGGCGCTTACGTTTGAGGAGGCTCTGCCCCTGCTCAACAGCGCCAGCAGGCACGAGCTGCGGGCCTGGCTCAACGCGGTGTTTTCACAATTCGAGGATCACGCCAGCCTTCTTTTGCCGGACCCGGCTCTCATTCAGCATCGTGTTCTCCGGATGCCAAAACCCACGCTGACAGTGGCTGTCAACCCTTACGACCTTTGAGCGTGGAGTCCAACCCTGCGCTGAACGCCATCCTGGCCGGAGTGACTGATCCGCAGGAGCGCGAGCGCATTGCCAAAGCCTTCGACAGCCTCAGCCAGGGGGACGAGATGAGTTTCCCTGTGGTCTTCGCTCTGGTGGCCAATGGCACGGCACGTTCCGTGGCTCAAAGCGCGGCGCTCATCAAGGACTGCGCGGACTGTATTCGGAGCGCCGCGGCCGTTCCGCAGCGGGGACCGGTTCCACGGACCGAAGCAGCGTGGACAGTGAAAAGCAGGAGAACCAGGCCGACTCCGGTGGGACTGGCCGTGGGTCTCATTGTCGCCGGAGCGGGAGCCTGCGGCAGCTTTGTGTTTTTCAAGTCCCGCTTTGAAACCAGGGCCGTCTCCCTGGCCACCCAGTATGCCCAAACGGCGGAGCTGGTGGAGACGCTGCGCGCCACCGGCGGCGAACTCCGCTTTTACGCCGCCCGCGATGAGGCCGGGAAAACGGTGCTCACCCTGGCTGTCGATGGCGGAACCAGTCACCCGCGCGAAGCATTTTTGAATGCCGCCGGTCAGGCCATCGTGCTGCTGGAGCCATCCGTCCATGATCCGCGATGAGCGTGCCCGCATTGTCTCTGACCATTGCCGGAGTGGGCGGCTGGATGGTGTGGCAGCGGCTGCCGGAGCCGTGGAATTTTTACGGCGCGGCGGGCTGCGCGCTGCTGGGCGGGCTGGGATGCGCTTTGCGCTATCGTCCCCCGGCTCAGAAAGGGAGTCTCATGTGGGAGTTTTGCGGAGAGCGCTGGACGGTCGAGGAGGGTTGTCAGAACTGGCTGGTCACCGGCGGCATTGGCAGCGGCAAAACCAACGCCCTCAATTTTCTGGTTCACAATCTGAATCAGCATCAGCCGGACTGGGGAGGCCTCTGGCTCGACAACAAAGGCAATTCCGAAAGGGAGCTTCGGGGCATCATGGCGGCGGCGGGCCGGGAGGAGGATGTGACCGTTCTGCGGACCGGCGAGGGCGGAAAGCGCTACAATGTGCTGGCGGACCCGGCCTTCACTTTCGAAACCCTCGGCTTCGCCATCGCCGAAATCGCCTCCGGCGGCGATAAGTCCCAGCACGGAAAGTTTTTCAGGGAACAGGCCGCTCTCCACAGCGCGCAGGCCATGCACGCGCTGCGGGTTCTTGAGGAGCCGGTCACCCTGCAAAGTATTTATCCAGTCCTTACGGATGCGGCGGCGACGGCCGCGATGGTTCAAAAGCTCCTTCAGAGCAAGCACCCGGAGGCCCCTGCCCTGCATTCCCATTTTCAGAACAAATTTCTGGCCATGCCCGGGGACCAGTTCGGGGGAGTCACGGGGACTTTGCTCAATGTGCTGCGTCCCTTCCAGACGCCGGAGGTGGCGACGGTTTTCGCGGGCGAAGCGCCGAATGACTTCGCCTTCCAGGATCTGGATGACGGCAAAATTCTCTGCCTTTCCCTGCCCCAGCGTTTTCCGCAGGAGCGCTACGCTCTGAACGCGCTGCTGAAGCATCTGTTCTATCAGTTCGCCCTCCTGCGCTATGACCGGGAGAATGTGGCGGCGGCCAATGTCCTGTGCCTGTGGCTGGATGAGGCCCAGCACAGCCTGCGCTCCGGAGCGTGGGGGGATTACCGCTTTCTGGACCGTCTGCGGGCCGCGCGCTGCGCCGTCGTGATCGCCATGCAGGACCACACCTCCTGTTACCCCACGCTGGGAAAGGACACCGCCATTGTCACTCTCGCCCAGCTGCGCAACCGGCTGATTTTTTCGGCCCCGACTTTTGAGAGCGCGGAAATCTCCGCCAACTTCATCGGAAAACGGGAGATTCAGAAAGTGACCCGCGGTTTCAACGGCGGCAAAAGCTCGATCTCGCGCACTCCGCACGAGGAGCATATTCTCAAAGCCCAGGACATCACCGGGCTGCCGAATCACCGCTGCCATCTTTACCACGCCAATAAGCGGTTGCGCCGCAAACTGTGTCTGCCGGTCTGCGACCCTCTCCGGGGCGCAATGCCGCCGGTGCCCGCCCGGCCTTCGGCGGAGAGGAGTGTCAAAGAAGCGGAGGAACTCCGGATTTCCGGGACCGCACTTTGAGGATGACCTTTTCGGGCTGCTCCGGAGTGATGCCCAGGGATTCGTCCGCGACTTCAGGATTTTGGGCCGAATCGGGTCCTCCTGAGGACAGGCCCCGGCGGGGGGCCGGGAGGGGGGAAACCTGCGGCTCCGGCGGCATGAACTCCTCCCGCACCGCGCCGCGCTGGCGGTTGTCCCACATTTTCCACAGAGCGGTGCGGTTCAGTTTCACTCCCTCACGAAGGCTGAGTTTCTCCGCGATTTCCTGCCAGGTGAGCCTTTTCGCGCGGAGTCGGCAGATTTCCTCATACAGGGGCGCGAAGCGGGAATGATTGCGCCGCCCGCCGGAGGGCGGAGGTGATTTTGAGTCGGAGTTTTGTTTCCGCATGATGCCGTATTATTCCGGGATTTTCCGCAATTTCAACCCTGCTGTGTGAAATCCGTGCCATTGCGGCATTTTGTGGAACATTTTGTTTCCGCTTGTTCCCAATACACGAACCAAGACTTCAGTCTTAGGGACATGTGTGATCAATTATTTTTCAGCGGCCGGACTTGCGGTTTTGCCGGAACCCGTTGACGGTCAGGGACTTCATGGTCTCCAAAACCACCTGCACCAACAAGGCCGGGGCGCTGGCCTACTTCAAAACTCATCTGGCCACGGCGGATTATTTCATCGCGGCGGGGGATCCGAAGCAGGGCGTCTGGGTGGGCAGTCTGGCGGCGATGGTGGGCTTGGATGGGGCGGCGGTTTCCCAAAAGGATTTCGAATCCTGGCTGGGCGGGGACCTGAGGGAGGCCGGAACATCGGGCGGTCATCAGATTGACCCGGCCCGTCTGAAACGCGCGCGTAGCAGCGAACTGCTTTACACGGAATTCACCTACACGGCCCCGAAACCGGTGTCGGTGGCCGCCGCTCTGGATGACCGCCTCAAAACCTGCATCATGGAGGCGGTGACGGAGGAGCTGAGGTGGTTCGAATCCGCCGCCGCTGTCCGGGACCGCCGCGGCAATCTGGCCAATGCCGACGTGACGCGGCCCACGGGGAACTTCATGGCGGCGCTCTTCCAGCATGAGACCAGCCGGACCAATGATCCCAACTTCCATGTCCATGGCCTCATCGGCAACATGACCTGGGACAGTGAGCGGCAGGAACTGCTGGCTCTGCATTACGGGGACATGCTGGAACTGCGCAAAACCCTGGACGCCCGCATCCACAACAATCTTGCCGCCCGCGCCGCCTCCCTCGGTTACAATGTCGAGGTCGCCCAAAATGGCTTTGGTCTGCGCGAGGTGCCTGTGGAGGCCGTCGAGCTGTTCAGCATCCGCCATCGGCAGGTCGCGGCCGCCCGGCAGCTGCTGCGGGAGGGACACAGCGCGAAGGCGCTGGGCACGGTGATGGACGGGCTCCGGGAGCGCGGCAAACCGCACCTCCTGGAGAGCTACGCGGAGATGAAAAAGCTGCTGGGCCCGGCCGATGCCCGGCCCATGGCGGATCTGCCGGCAGAGGAGACGGCTGTTTTGCTGACCCGCCCGCCGAAAACGGAAATCTCCGCCGCCACCCTCACCGCCAACACCGGAGCCCGGCTTCAGAAGGCCGGGCTGAATGTCGCGGTTCCGGCGCCGGGTGCCGCACCCGCGCGGCCTTCGGTGGATCTTCCCGTCGTCCTCAATCAGGCCTTGGCCGCCGCCTTTGATCATGAGGCCGTCATCCGGCTGGATGAGCTGATCGGCAGCGCCGCCCGCCTCGCGCCGGGCGCGGTCACCAATCAGGAATTCGCGGCTCTGCTGCGGTCCGATCCCCGGCTGGTCATCGGCCGCATGGGCATCGCGGGGCGCGAAAGCGGCGCCGATCTCGTCACCACCCGGGCGCTCGTCAACCAGGAGCTGCGGCTCCTCGCCGACGTTCAGGCCGGATTCGGGGCGCGGACTCCCGCCGTTTCCCCGCAGTCCTACCGCCCTCCCGCTGCCCTGACCGCCACCCCGGAGCGGATTTTGGAAATCCTCGCGGCGGCGGCCCGAAAGGGTGAAACCCTCAGCCAGGCGCAGGCGGAGACATGGCTGCGGCAGTTCGGGGGCATTCACCGCTACGTTTCCACCTCGCCGGACCAGTTCCTCAACATCCGGGGCGGGGCGGGCGTGGGCAAAACCTTCTGCATGGAGATGCTCGTCAGCGACTCCCTCGCCGCCGGGCGGCCGGTCATTCTGACGGCTCCCTACGGCGAGCAGTCCCGCGTCACCATGCGCGCCGAGGCTCCGCGCCTCACGGCGGACGGCAGGACGGCGGTCGCGGCGGCGTTTGCGGAAGCCAACACGGTGGCTCATCTGCTTCAGCGCGTCCGCAGCAATCCGGAATTCAGGGCCTCCCTGGCGAAAGCCGACATCTTTGTCGACGAGGCCGGGCTTCTCGACACGCCCACCGCCGCCGCCCTCGCGCGGCTCGCCCGCGAAACCGGAGCCCGTCTCATTTTCCAGGGCGACACCGAACAGAAATTGGCCGTCGGGCGCGGCTCCCCGCTCGTGGCGCTTCAGGAGCGCCTCGGCCTTGGCATGAAAGTGGAGCGCGCGGCCATCAGCCGCCGCCAGCGCGGCGGCGAGGACAAACAGCTTGCCGCCGATCTGTCCTCCGGCGATCCCGCCCGGTTCCAGACCGCCCTCGACCGCTTTGAGCAGCGCGGCGATCTGAAACAGGCCGAACCGATGGAAGCCATCGGCATGGCCGCCCGCAAAGCGCTGGAAGCTAGGGCCGCTGGTCAGGACCTCCTGCTCTTTTCCTCCGTCCACCGCCTCTGCTCGGCGATTTCCCAGGAAATCCACCGCCAGCGCATGGAGGCCAGTCCCGGTCTGCCGACCGCGATTATCGACACTCTCAAACCCCTCGGCCTCACGCCGCCGGAGATGCGCTCCTCCCAGTCGTACCACGCGGGCCAGACCGTCGCTTTTGAACATCAGGGCCGCACCCGCCTTTCCCGCGTGGTCTCCGTCACCAACGGCACCGTCAGAATCCAAACCGGCACCCTCACCGCCCGCCTCAGCCTGGACCGCGTCACCGAAATTTTTGAGAAAACCTCCATTGAGCGCTCCCCTGGAGCCTTCCTGGTCCTCACCGAAAAAATTAAAGTTGCCGGGAAAACCCACGAGCGCAACTCCCGCCACCGCCTCACCGGCATCACCGGAAACCGGCTCACCTTCGACTCCGGCCTGAAACTCGCCGCCACCGACGGCCGCCTCGCCCAGGGCGATGTCCTCACCGTGGACAAAGCCCAGGGAGCCAAGGGAAAGCACGTCCTGTGGATCGAGGACAACCGCTCCCTCACCGCCATGGGCAGCCGCCGCGACGTCCATGTCGGTTTCACCCGCCACGTCGACCGGCTGGAGGTCCTCGTCGAAAGCATCGGCCTGTTCCGCGAAACCGCCGCCCGCGAGCGGGCCAAGCTGTCCGCCCTCGAACTCGCCGAAAAGGCCGCCCCCACTGTCTGGAAACCCGTAGAGGAGCGGGCGCAAAAACTTCCCCCTCCCCTGCCCTCTCCATCGCCCACCCCCTCCCGAATCCGCAGCCGCGCCCTCCGCTCACCCCAAAAACGCCTTTCCACCGCCCTGCGCTGGGCGGCCGCCAAACTGCGGCTCCGCGCCAAACCCCCATCCCTCCGCGTCCACTCCTCATGAAACCCGCCCCGTCCGTCACCATCTTCACCAAGGGCATGGAGGCCCCCTGCATCCGCTTCGCCCTCACCGACGGCCCCTGGCTGGTCCTGCCCTACATTCACGCCGGCTCCTTCGAACTCGGCACCGGCGAAACCCTGCTCATCTGCCACTTCGGCGAAACCCAGCTGCAAATTGAAGGCGAGCGCCTGTTTTCCCTCCTCCTGGACCTCCAGCGCAACACCGTCGAGTCCGTGGAGGCCACCGCGTTCCCCGAGCCCGGCCTCCCGCACGTCTCCAGAATCGTCAGAGTCGAGCCGGGGAAGGAATTTGGTGGGGCCGAGCTTGAAGAACACCAATTTTGAAAGAGGCCATTACACCGGCTCATGCGGGCTGCCCTTCAATCAATTCTAGCACGTATGAACGGATAATTGTTTCACGAAGTAAAGCTCCCGTTTCTCCCGCTCCGAGTCTGCCCCGCGTCAGTGGAGACGATTTAAGGGCCGCCATTTCCACTTCGCGCCGCTGGGTTTCAGGCAGGCCCTCCAGATAAGCAGCCACCATTTTGGCCTCTCTGTTTTGCTTATCTTCTTCCACCGCCACCTCGGAGTTTTTTTTGCTTTCGCGGCGTTTCTTGGATTCCACCTTCGATTTCGTTTTCTCCTCTTTTTGCCGCAGCTCCATTTCCACCTGTTTTTTCGTTTTGAAGCCCCGGGGCGGAGTATATCGCTCCGTGATGGCCTTAACCAGCCAGCCTCCTCGATTGTCAGGGATCGTTTGTCCCTTCGAGAGCAAATATTCCAAAGCGTCCACCTGATCGTTGACCTCCGCATCATCAAACTCGGAAGCCAGCTTCCGGGCCTGACTCTTCGTCACTCCGTGGCCGACAAGACGGCCTTCAGTGGGAGTCAGATCCTCCACCTCAATGGCCAGCAATGTCTGAGCTTCATCGTCTAGGTCCGGCTCCTCGGACTTCCTGCCCCGCTCAAAGTGAATTTCCCACACTCCCAGCCTCTTGGTGAAGCGGTCGCTTGACGGACATTCCTTCAAAAATCCCGCCTTCTCCAGCTCCTCCACCGCAGGCGTGAGACGGCGTTTCACTTGAGCCATGTCGCCATACGAGCGGGGCAGCCCCAGCTTGTGAAAAGCGAATTTTTCCAGATGGAAGGTGAGTTTTGAGCGATGGTAAAACCGCTTATCGAGGAAGCGGTACATGCGTTTGGCAATGGCGGTCGTCAGCGAACTCCAAACCTGAAAATCGAGAGCCTTGATATTGCCCGACTGGAAGCTGCGGAAAATCACCTCGTTCCACTTGATGTGGGAATATCCGGCGGGCCCGTCGATCTGCGGCTGCCCCGGCCTGAAAATCCAGACATTGTCCAGAAAATGGAATTTCTGATTCACCCATTGTCCGGTACTTTTGTCCCGCCAGGCGTTGTCGTAGTAGAGGCTCACTCCCAGCCAACGGTTCAGGGCATCGTGAATCCGATGATAATTTTTGGTGGTCGGAGGCCATCGGAGAACTCTTAGCAACTGGTAGGGAGTGAAGTAAATCTTGGGACTTCGAAACCCCTGTTGCCTCGTGATCTGGATGAGCCCCAGCAGAACTTCATCATCTGAAGCCGTGGGTAGTCCAAAAGCATCGCTGGCCGTGATCGTCAGGCTTCTGGCGATGATTTCCCCCGTCGAATTATCGCGCGTCGAATCCTCGAAAACAATGGTCTTCGTGTCCTGATCCACCCGGTTGCTGAGCGCGGCTATGGGGAATTCGGCGAGATTAAGTTCATCCTTCCCTTCCTGATACTCTGATACCATCCCGCCAAACCCGGGAAGTTGCTGCTGAAGCGCATCAGTGTCTGATTTGGAGCCATTCTTCATTTCAAGATCCTTTCCAGAAAGAACAACACCACCCTTCGAAAAACCGGTTTTCGGCCTCGGTTTCGAAAAGAGTCCTGTTGTTGTTGATTGTTTAGAAACAAACAAGTTAAGAGTTATGTTGGGAATGAGTGTTGATAATCAACGAGTTATAGAAAATTTTCTGATGAAAAGGACGATGTTTCCTGATGAAAAGGACGTGCTGCGTCAAAATGCCCTGATGAAAAGGACGATGTTTCCTGATGAAAAGGACGATACTCGTCATGTGATTTCTGATGAAAAGGACGATACTCAGACAGATTCCTGATGCCAGGGACGATGCCGGGTCTCAGAGCTCTTGGCAAGAGTAGGCTTTCGATGAAAGCAGGCACGTTCTTTTCAGCAGAAACAGACCACTGCTCCCGGGAGGCACGTTCCTTTCAGCAGAAAACCTTCAATGTCAGCGTTCGGGGCCCTGGCGATTTTTGCACACTCTCAATCAGTATGCAGATAACGTTCCTGGGCTCAGGATTTACCCTTCTGGGTGCGCTTGTCCGCAGCACGGGCGGAGTCCCAGGCTTTCCCTATTTCCTCAGGCGTTTTAGGACAGAGGCGGAGGGCGATTTTCACCGCATCCGAAAAGCCTCCCCGGTGGCGGCGGCTTTTGAGAAGCATGTCCAAAATCTCGTCCACGTGAGCCTGCTCGGTCGCGTAAAAGCTGACGGTGGTTTTCTTCACACCGTCAAAATCGGGCACGGGATATGGACTTTCCGATTTGACCGCGGTTGGTGAATCAGGAATTTCAGGTGAATTTTCTTCCGTAGGCCCCGTTTCCCCTGCCCTGCCCTGTTTGGATTCGCTTTCCCGGCTTTCAGGCCGAAGCGTTGGCTGAGTCCCCACGCGATCCTCCTCTGGTACTGGAGCAATAGCCTCGGGGATTATGGCCTTGGAGGGAGATGAGAAGCTCCTGGCCAGAAGGTCGTTGAGTGGGTCCGGTTTCTTGGCCATAATTTAAAAAGTGTGCAAGTATGCGGAATCTTGGATTTCCCAAGGGAATGCCATAAAAATGAAAAGTATGCAAGTGTGCGCAGGCGCTCGAATGATTTTGTTTGTGTCGGAAGGAATTAGAGTATGCTGGTGTGCAAGTACAAGATTTACGGACTCCTCTGCCCAAAGGGGAAGGTATGCAAGTATGCTGATGGTTCATGGTTACAGTGCTGACGTATCCGCTGGGAGACACGGGGAAAATCGACGACCCGGATTTAAAGTGAATCCCATTAATTGCATACTAAAATAAAACAGGCAAGTATGCAAGTGTGCCTTCCCTGGGGTGCGGAAAATTGAAAGGATGCCGGTGCCCATACCGGTCATAAATTCGGTCTATTCGAAACGCAAATTGCGTAAAAATGCAAAGTGTGCAGGTAGGCAATTGGAAATCTTGAGCGATGAGAGCTAAATCTTGAAGGCGGCGATCGGGGATCTCAGATAGCGTCCCAGTGTGCAAGTATGCTGTCGGCGGGATTTAAGGCTTGGCGGAGCGTTCCCTTAAGCGTTCCTTTTTGGTATTTGCTTGGGGGCATAGTAGGCTGGACAGGGTGCGACCGTCAAATCATGTGATCCCCTGATTTAAGCTATGATGGCTTTCCAGAGCCCGGTCCAGTCACATCGTCCCGATTTCGAGTGCGGCACTTTTGATTTCGTCCCGTTCAACGGACTTCAATGCCCCCCAGCCCTGCAGAATGGCGTACTGGTAGCATTGTCGGCGCACCGTGCAGTTTCGCAGGGCGGGGAGCTGGATATGCCCCGCCAGCACTTCCAAGTCACGGGAAATCCGGGAACCTTTGACCACGCTGTTGAAGAGAATGGCTGTTTTGGCCCCGGGGGATAGATGTCGCAAGACAAAATCCCGGCTCTCCTGAGTGCTCCAGAGATCCGCCGGGGAGGGGGAGGAGACCAAAATCACGCGGCTGCTCTCGGCAATGGAACGGCCCAGAGACTCATTCAAGCGGGGAGCGGTGTCGATAAAAGTGACATCGTGATCTGCGGCAGAGGACAGCACCTCAATTTTGCTGAGGCCATTGGCGTTCAAGTTGGCAATGGCACGGCTGGAGGTTGCCTGCGGGTCTCTGTCGATCACCGCCACGCGGCGTCCAACGTCCTCCAAGGCCATTGCCAGCAGAAGCGTGAGGGTGGTTTTTCCAGCTCCGCCCTTCTGATTACAAAGAGTGATGATCATACTTGCATACCAGAATACTTAACGGTGGTATGCAGTAAAGGGAAAAGTTGGAAATTTGCATTCAGTATGTGAGTATGCAAGTATGCTTTTGGCGCGATGAAATCAATTTGTGGAGATTTTCAGCCTCCGAGGCCGGGCACCAGTCTATAATTCTCCGATCCGAGCGGCGGCGATGTCACAGAGACAGCTCAATTTCTGGTTCTTCAGTATTTCCAAATACTCGGCTACTGAGGCGGGAGGGTTTTTCAGGCTGGCGCGGTGCTCGCGCATGACCTGAATAAGTGAATCGGGCTGTGCCACCGCCAACCGGGACATCAGGTCATCGGGAGTCCAAAGGTCAAGGGAGTGAGGATCCAGAGCTGTTTTCGGAAAATCACTCACATTCCAGGAGACAACCGCCTCCGCTCCGCATTCAATGGCCGCCGCCAGGACATGCCGGTCATTCATATCCGGTAGAATCATTCCCTCCATGTGTTTCACGTAGTCCGTCACCAGGCAATCGCCGGCATGGAGATCCATCAGCCGCCGGGTGCGCTCAAGCTGGTGAAGCTGAAGATCCGGGCGGGTGCGGAGGACTGCGGTCATCCATTCCTCATGGATTTTTTCCGACCACCGGGCCGCGATCAGGTCATGCACGGCCAGCCGCATCAAAAGATCCCGCAGAGCGGCTGGATAAAGCACGCAGGCATCAAGGAGAACAACAGGCGGGAATCCCATAGTCACAGTCCAAGCCGCTGCGCCTCTGCCGTCAGCTCATCCAAAGCCTCCAGTCGTGCAGCCTTTTCCTTTTCCCTGTACGTCATCACATCCGAGGCCAGGGCGCGGCGATGGGTCCCCACCCGGCGGCTGGGGATGAAGCCCTGGTCGAAAAGGCGGGCGGCGAAAGGGCGGGAGACTTTAAGCAGAGCGGCTGCCTCCTGAGGAGTGACCTCCTCCCCAAGGGATATCAGACTGATACTTTGACCTTTAGCCATGCTTGCCAAGGCATCCCGGAGGAGGCTGAGGAGTTTTGCGGGAACCTCCACCGCCTGGCCCCCCGTCTCAAGCCGGATACTGCCGCCTCCCGTGAGAGAGATGCCATCCAGCGCCTGGGTGGAGTTCCGTGCAAGTGCCGCTTCCTCGAGGGTGGGAATCAGGGTGGTTGAACTCATAAAGGAAAACGGTTCAGTCGAGCTAGGTCCCGTAAACAGTGCGGGATATCTGAAATAATTGCAACATCTGAAACTAAATTCGAGGGATCCTCCATTCCTGATCCTGCGGGAGAGTGGGGCAGGGGGGCCGTTGCCACGGAAATTCGCCTTGGAACCACGCCGCACAGCTTCGCAACGGAGCATTCCAACGCAAAGCACAATAATATTCAAATCTACCAATCAATTTCAGATTTGTTCCAATAAGGGGAATTATTCGGTACCGGGGTTTGCCCGTCCGGTGACCCAAGTTTGCGCCGTTTTTCCCGGGCAGGGAGAAAGCGGCGGCGCGTCTCCTTGAGGGACGCTCCCGGGCTGGCGGGAGCGGGGAGCTTCAAAGGGCCGGAATATGGTGAAATTTAAGGAACCCGTGTTAATCCGCCGGATGCTGAAGCGAATTTTTCTGTCCGTGCTGGCTGCCGCGGGTCTTTCAGGCTGTGCGGGAACCGCCACGCCCGGCGCATTTCCTCCCGGCCGGACAATGGCCACGCCGCAGCCCGGCGGAGCCACGATGGGAACCGGGCTGTAAAATTGGCCGCGCCGCGCCGGAGCGATCCTCACGCGGGGAGCAGGTCAAAATTTCCGTGAGCCACTTCCGGCCACGAGGAACCGGTCATGGGCTTATCCGGTTCGGAACGGAAGAAGGGCCGGGATTTTCGGAGTTTGGAGAACCTCCAGGAAACGGCACCGCCTTCCCCTCTCCGTGCGGGCCGGTGAGCGGCCCCGGGGCTGCGGGGCGCGCCCGGGAGGCCTTTCCCCGACGCCGCAGGGAGAGAAGATGGTGGGGCAGGCGAAAATCTCCCTGCCTGATTTCCTCCTTAAAGCGGATTGGGAACAGGCGCGGGGAAAACTTTACGGTGACTGGCCCGTAACGCGGTAAAACGCACGTGACTGAGGCGGCGCGGGGTCCGTCAACTCCAGAGCGCCATCCGCTATCACCGGGCCGACAGTGCCCACGGACTGCCAGAAGGCCGGGCTCAGATCCGCGCCGCGCTGAAGAGTGTAGGTCCAGCCCCGCCTGCCGCCACTCACCCGCAGGATGGCCACACCGCTTTGGAGGGTGAGACTTTCCACCCGGAATGCGCCGCCATCCACCGGTCTCGGCACCGCGACCGACGCATAGCCTCTCCATCTCGGCGAGGTGAAGCCGACAGCGCCTTCGTAATAGGAAATGGTGAATCCGGGGGGCATTTGCGCAAAGGCGGAACTAAAAAAGTTCTGTGGAGCATTTCCCTCAAAAAGAACCGCCTTCAGACCTGGGCAGTATCCGAACGCATACTGTCCGATGGAGGTGACGCCGGAGGGAATGGTGACGCCTGTCAGATGTGAGCAGAATTGGAACGCTTCGCCTCCGATGGAAGTGACGCTGGCGGAAATGGTGATGCTGGTCAGACCCCCGCAGTTGTGGAACGCTCCGCCTCCGATGGAGGTGACGCCGGCGGGGATGGTGTAAGGTCCCGTTCTCCCTTCAGGATACTGCCGGAGGATGGTTTCCTTCGTGTTGAACAATACCCCCCCAACACTTTTGTAGACTGTGTTGCCCGGGGCCACCTCCATATTCAACAAAGCGGTGCAGCCCTGGAAGGCATAGCCTCCGATGGAAGTGACGCTGGCGGGGATGGTGACGCCGGTCAGGCCCGCGCAGCCGGAGAACGCATAACCTGCGATGGAGGTGACACCGGCGGGGATGGTGTAAGGTCCCGTTCTCCCTGAGGGATACCGCCGGAGGTCGGTTTCCTCCGGGTTGAACAATACCCCCCCAACACTTTTGTAGACTGTGTTGCCCGGGGCCACCTCCATATTCAACAAGGCGGTGCAGCCGTGAAAGGCATAGCCTCCGATGGAAGTGACGCTGGCGGGAATGGTGACGCTGGTCAGGCTCGTGCAGCCAAAGAACATCCAGCCTCCGATGGAAGTGACGCCGGCGAGGATGGTGACGCCGGTCAGGCCCGTGCAGCCTTGGAACGCATGGTCTCCGATGAAGGTGACGTTGCCGGGGATGGTGACGCCGGTCAGGCCCGTGCAGCCTTGGAACGCCCCGCCTCCGATGTAAGTGATGCCAGCGGGGATGGTAATGCCGGTCAGACCCGTGCAGTAGGAGAACGCATAGTATCCGATGAAAGTGACGCCAGCAGGGATGGTGACGCCGGTCAGACCCGTGCAGCCGGAGAACGCCTCGCCTCCGATGGAAGTGACGCTGGCGGGAATGGTGACGCCGGTCAGACCCCCGCAGCTGTGGAACGCTCCGTCTCCGATGGAGGTGACGCCGGCGGGGATGGTGTAAGATCCCGTTCTTCCTCCAGGGTAGTTCAGGAGGGCGGTTTCCTTCGGGTTGAACAATACCCCCCCAACACTTTTGTAGGCTGCGTTGCCCGGGGCCACCTCCATATTCAACAAGGCGTCGCAGTCCTGGAAGGCATAGGATCCGATGGAGGTGACGCCGGCGGGGATGGTGACGCCGGTCAGACCTGTGCAGCCGGAGAACGCATGACCTGCGATGGAGGTGACACCGGCGGGGATGGTGTAAGGTCCCGTTCTCCCTCCAGGATACCGCCAAAGGACGGTTTCCTCCGCGTTGAACAACACACCTCCCGCACTTTTGTAGGCTGTGTTGCCCGGGGCCGCCTCCATATTCAACAAAGCGGTGCAGCCGTGAAACGCATAGGATCCGATGGAGGTGACGCCGGCGGGGATGGTGACGCCGGTCAGGCCCGTGCAGCCGGAGAACGCGGTTTCTCCGATGGAAGTGACGCCGGCGGGTATGATGTAAGGTCCCGTTCTCCCTCCAGGATACAGCCAAAGGACGGTTTCCTCCGGGTTGAACAACACACCTCCGGCACTTTTGTAAACTGTGTTGCCCGGGGCCGCCTCCATATTCAACAAGGCGGTGCAGCCCTGGAAGGCATAGAATCCGATGGAGGTGACGCCGGCGGGAATGGTGACGCCGGTCAGGCCCGTGCAGCCGGAGAACGCGAAGTCTCCGATGGAGGTGACGTTGCCGGAGATCGTGACGCTGGTGATCGCCGTGTTATTCGTGAAGGCATTGTCGATTGCCCGCATCGTCAGGCCCGCGATGGTTGCCGGAATCACCACCGCGCCCCCGGGACCGGTGTAGCCGGTGATTGCGCCGCTCTTGGTGTAGATGAAGTCTCCGGACTGATCAGCGTGGGCCGCCGGCGTCAGCGCCGCCAGCCAGGGCACTCCGGCCAGAAGAAGCAGCGCGGAGACGGGCTGCTTTCGGCCGGGCGGGTGCGGGGAGGGTGAGTAGCTGGAGGAAATGAATCCGGTGGAGGGAAAAAGCGAGCGGAACCAGGAAAGCGGATTTTGCATACGGGGCGGCTTCTACAGAGGGGGAGAAGGGATGGACGGAAATCAATTCCCCTGTTTCGATTCGTCCATGAAAGTCCTCATGGAAAAGCGAAAAGTGTGAGCCAGAGGATTCCGGACGGCCGCACGACGGACTTCCGGACGTTTGGTGGCGGATTTTCGTTATTTCAGGAGTTTTTTCCCTTTCCCCTGATCCGACCCAATAAAGCACATTATTCGGTTCGGAGGTAGACCCTTCAGGGTGGGGCACGCCTCCCGGCACTTTCCCGAACACAAACGGCGGCGCGTTTCCGTCGCGGTGCCGGAAACTTCCAGTAAGGCCGGCCTGCAGCCGATCCGGAGGTTTCCCCGGCCCGGAAGGGCTCGTCTTCCTGTCATTTTTCCCGGACACGGATTGAGGCGGCGGCGCGTCTTCCGGCGGCCGCGCGGTCCGCTGGCGTTTCAGAGGGCGGCATGGCTGCCGGCGCGGCACCAGCCAGGGAATTATCACATCGCTACGCCGCGTGATCGCCTGCGGATTTATATTGCCGCAGCCATCAAAAATCATCATTTTCACATTTTTCCCGCCTTTCCCATCCATGAGCATCCATCACACTCCGCGTCTTCTGTTCGTTGTCCTGTCCGCAGGCTTTTTCAGTCACTCCGCCCCGCAAGCCAGCTCCGCCGTGCTGCTTGCGGGCTGGGATTTCCAGAGCGCGCCCGGCACCGTGATCAGCCAGCCGCCCGGCACCCCGAGGGATTTCACCGCCAATGCCGGCATCTTTCAGACTACCTCCCATCTTTACCTTGACGGCACCCACGGCTCGTCCGCCTTCCTGGTAGACACCGGAACCCCCGGCAACGTGGCCACGGAGCTGGGCGCGCTCAACGGCATCACCGCCAACACCGCCGGCACAACTCTCTCCACCGCCGGGACAGTCGGCTCCATGGCGCTCTTTGACCGGGGCTTGCTGAACGGGAAAAGCATGGTCTTCCAGGTCTCCATGGCCGGTTATGAGTTTCTCACATTCTCCCTGGGCGCGCAGCGTCCCGCGGCGGCCGCAGGCACTGATAATTACGGCGTAAGCCTGCTGACCATGTCCTACAGCACCGACGGCCTCACTTTCAGTCCGTGGGGCGTCATCGACACCGGCGCGGGACAGGCCGTGAGCAATACCGCCTTCGCGCTTTCCCCCGGTCTGAGCGCTGTGGACAATGTGTCCCAGGTGTTTGTGAGAATGACCGTCAGCGGGGCCACAGGATCCAACTCCACGCGTTTTGACAATTTTCAGTTCAACGCCACTCCGGTCCCCGAACCCGGTGCCTGTGCCATGCTGACCGTTTCCGGCCTCTGTCTTGCGGCGCGCCGCCGCCTCCGTCGCGGACAGTCCCCATCACTGCCGTTATAGGAAAAGCGGCCGGATAGGGGTTCGGGCGGGCATTTCCCGTGCGCGCCGGGATGCCCCATGTCCGTTCAGTAAGTCACTTTGAAAGTGGGTGAATCCTCCGCCTTCGCCTTCCTCCGGTCATAGAGCCGGGTCGTCTGAATGCTGGCATGCCCCAGCCAGTCCTAAACCTTTTCAATCCCGGCATTGTGGTCCAGCGCGTTGGTCGCCGCCGTGGCCCGCAGGCCGTGGACGCAGACCGAGCGTGGCTCAAGACCCAGCTGCCGGGCATATCTCTGCACCACGTCCTTGAAAATGGCGTGGCCGGTGATGGCGGTTTCCGCGAGGCCTTTTCTCGCGGTCACCCGCACGAAGAGCGGCTGCCCGGCCAGCTCCCCGCGCTGCGACTTTTCCAGGTATTCAGTGATGCGCTGCAGGGAGTGGGGGTGGGCGGGGATGAAGCGGATTTTCCCTCCCTTTCCCTGAACCCGCAGATGCGCCACCCCGCGCCGGGATTCAATGTCCCCGATACGGAGGGCGCACAGCTCCGCGCGGCGCAGGCCGTGAAACAGGAGAACCGACAGAATCGCCCGGTCCCTCACCCCCTTCAGGGTGCCGGGGGAGGGGGCCTCCAGCATCGCTTTGGCCTGATCATCGCCAAGGGCGGGGGATTTGCCCTCGTTCATGCCCTGATTCGGACGCCGAACCCCGTCGGTCGGATTGAAGGGGACTGAATTGCTCTCGCAGAGGTAATCAAAAAGGGAGGCCACGGCCGAAAGCTTGCGGCGGATGGTGGCGGGCTCGAGCGCGCGCGCCTCCAGCCGTTTTCCTCCAGGCAATCAGGTGGGAGCCTCACCAGCCGGAACTCCTCCGACAGGCGGATTCCCGTGAAGGCCATGAATTCTCCCACGTCGCTGCGGTAGGCGCGGCGGGTGTTGGCGTTTCCGATATTGGCGAACCACTCCACTTCGGGCGGGACCTCCGCGAGGGACTGGAACTCCGCCGCCGTGAGGAGGCGCTGGGCGTCCTGCGCAGCGGGAATGAGGCTGTTATGCTGGTTCAGCGCGCCTCCGTGCCGGTATTCAGCAACAGTGGGCCTTCATTTATTTTAAAAACCGTGATCTCAGACATTTCCGGACTGCCCGGCGGCGGGGTCGCAGCGTGTCACTCCCGCAAAAGAGTCGAAATCCCGGTCAAAGGAGGCGATTTTGAGACCGCTCACCCGCGCCTCCGCCGCGATGCAGGCATCCCCGAAGGAAACACCCCTGTCCCCGAATTCCCGCAGAGCGTCCGTGATCCATGCCGGAGCCCGGAGTTTGATTCCATTGACTTCGATCAGTTTCAGCAGCTCATCGGCAATGGCCCTCCGGGGCTGTCTGTAATGGCGGAAAAGCACGAACACGGTCTCGAAGATGGCCCCGAAGGGAAACTCCAGACAGACCTCGCCCGCTCCGGCCCGCCGGAACAGCTCACGGGCGGCCGGACCGTGCTCCGGATGGTCGTTGAGCAGAAAGCGCAGCAGCACGTTCGTGTCCACCAGCAGAGCCGGGACGGGAATCAGGATTTCCCCGCGCGTTCCATGACATCCGCCGCGATGGCCATTTCCATGGCCTCCTTCTCCTCACGCGGGGACAAACACGGCATTCCCGCCGTTAAAGAGAACACGCCGAAGCTGTCGGTGATGTCGGGCACCGGCTCCATGACGATGCGGTTTCCCTCGACCCATTGCTTTAGTCTTGTCCCGGCCTCCCTGCCGAGAATTCTCACATGCTCCATGCAGACGGTGGTCTGATGTTTGGGCGACAGTGTGGTGATCATCATGATTTTTTCCTTACGTTACAATATCAATATAACATATTTCCGCCCGTCCGATCAAGGAAAATCGTAAGACGCTCACGGCGGCGGCATACCGCGCCCTTCCCGTCTGTGGGTTTAAAGGTATTGATAGTATATTTTATCAATACTGAATATTGTCTTTTTATATGGGATTTTATTTGCGGTGATAATTTCACCTGCTGATCCCTGTTTCCCGCCTGTGGTGATCTGCGGACCGCACCTGGTTCCGCGCATGGGTCTTTTGGCCGCGCGGCCGCATCCGTGACGTTATGCGCGGGAATATTTTCCCCGTCCAGCCCGGGAGGAGATATTCCGGGAATGGAAGCCCGCAGCACCTGGCCGCCGGAGGCAGGACACGTCAGACCGTAACGCTCCGCCTGATCAGTGCCGCCGCCGGCGGAGACCGGTAAGGAAAGCAGGGACGGCCAGAACCCCGCAGGAGGGCTCCGGAACCACAGTGGCGGTGAAGGTGATGTCCGTCGCTTTGGTGAGACTGAAGTTCCCGAGTGTTGAGGAATAATTCCGGAACAGTGTCAGATAGGCGGGACCGACAATTTCCGGCCCCAGATTCCGCTTCATATTATAGCCACGGAAAAATTCGGTCTGAACATTCATGAGATCGCCCCCGGTGGCCGAATTGGACAGACCCATGACTGCCCCGAAGGTGTTTAAAAATATTCTTGTCTGTTTCGTGAAGGTGCCGGAACCGAATCCCGCAATCTCAAGCGCCGTGGAGGCGGCCTCGCCGAAATAAATACCATTGGTGTAAACGACGTTTTCCGTGAGAAGCTGAATACTGAACGGTGTTTCAGTGAAACCGGCCCCATTCACTGACCCGGTGCCAGTGCCGCTGAAGCTGTAAAGCATTACGACCGCCCGGGAAATTCCGCATGAAAGTACCAGTAATGCGCCCGTGACAATTGCTTTGGTGAATCCTGCTCCCGCTCTTATAAATTCCATGAGGAACCGTTGCGGAAAGCGGCTGCGCCGCAAGATATTACTTTGTCTGAATTCCGCCTGAACCGTTCCGTCTCTACGGGCAGCCCGTCATGCCGGCATGACGGCGGACCGGCTCGCATTTATCCAGCCATGAAACATGGGACCCGCTTAATTCTACATTGTTACAAAATTTTCTTGCGAATCAGGCTGTATCCACTATTTTCCGGGATGCCTCATCCGGGGCGCTTCCATTACTTCACTTCAACCCACGCGGTCCCCGCCCCCGGCGGAACCGCCAAATAAAAAATGATTTCGCGGGCCTGAGGTCGCTCGCAGCCTCGTTCATGCAGTTGTGCCGCGATTACAGCCACCATTTCACGGTGCACGGTAAAGATGTCAGCAGCCATGCCCGGCATTATCTCACCGGCCTTTTGGGCACGGAGCGGCGCAAGAATATTGAACGCATCGAATCCGATGTGGCGGAGAGCAATTACCAGGGCATGCAGCAGTTCATCACCGACTCACCGTGGAGTCATGAGGCGCTTCTGGAACAGGCGGCGGCTGATGCCGATGGCCTGCTGGGCGGTGACCGCGACACCGCTCTTTATCTGGATGAGACCAGCTTCGTGAAGAAGGGGGAGCTCTCCGTGGGCGTGCAGCGGCAGTACTGCGGACGGCTGGGGAAAACGGAAAATTGCCAGGTGGGGGTTTTTGCCTGCCTGGGCCGGGGACGCCATGCGGCGCTGGTGGATTTCCGGCTGTTTTTGCCGGAGTCGTGGGCTCAGGACGAGGCCCGCTGCGTCCGCGCGAAGATACCGGAGGACAGAAGAAAACACCTCACCAAAACGGAGCTTGCCCTGGAGATGGTGCGCGCGGCGCGGGCACGCGGCAGCCGCCATCAATGGATAGGCGGCGATGAGGTTTACGGGGGAAATCTGGCTTTCTGCGCGCAGCTGGAGGATCTGGGGGAGACTTTTCTCATGGACGTCGGGGCGGCCACGGTGGTGTGGGACGCCGATCCCGCGCCCCGGGTTCCGGCCACTCCGGAGGGCACTCATGGGCGTCCCCGCCGCCGGGCGCTGCGCACGGAGGAGTCGGCCGGCAAACATCAGGTCAGCCAGCTCACCGCCGCGCATTTTGACAGGGAAAACCGCCGTCTCACGATGCGCGAAACCACTCAGGGGCCGCTCCAGGCCAGGCTATGGGTGCGTGAGGTGTGGCTTTGGGCGCAGGGAGCCCCCCGGGCGCGCCGCCGTCTGCTGATTGTCAGGCGGGAGGCCGACGGCACGCATAAATACAGCCTGAGCAATGCTCCGGCGGACACCTCATGGGAGCGGCTGGGCCGCATGCAGGCCCAGAGGTTCTGGATTGAGCAGGCCTTCAAGGAGGCCAAAAGCGAGCTGGGCATGGCCCACTACGAGGTGCGTGGATGGAAAGGCTGGCATCATCACATGGCGCTGGTATGCCTGGCCCAGCTTTTCACGGTGCGTGAGCGTCTGGCGGCGCTGCCGGCTGTCCCCCTGCTCAGCGCGCGGGACCTTGTCGAACTACTGGATCACTATCTCCCGCGCAGACCGCGCAACGAGGACGAGGTTTTCCGGCAGATGGCCCTGCGCCATCAGCGCCGCGCCCAGGCCCAGGTCTCCCATGCGAAGCGGACAGGGGTAACCAGCAAAATAACTTAACAATGTAGAATTAAGAGCCTGTTGAAAAACCCCGGAGGCCGCCGCCGGGGAATTTAATGGCCAGTAAAAGTTTTTCCTGAAGTCCGCGTCCGGACCTGGCAGTGTGGCGGGGAGATGAGCAAATTCCGCCGCAAAGACCCGAAGGCCCTTCAGGCCGATCTCTGGATTCAGCCCGGTGAGCTGGCCAAGGGACCGAAGGACGGATTTTACTCCAAACTTCATGACGTGCTCGAAGGCATGGATTTCACCGGGCAAATTCACCGGCTATGCGAAGTCCATTACAAGGCCGGCATGGGCGGTGGCGGGCGTCCGCCCACCGATCCGGCGGTCATCTTCAAAATGATGATGGTGGGATTCCTTGAGGGTATCGGCAGCGGCCGGGGCATCGCCGCCCGCTGCGCGGATTCGCTCACCATCCGCCGTTTCCTGGGCTATGCTCTGACGGAGGAGACGCCCGACCACTCCAGTCTCAGCATTTTCCGCATTCGCCTGCCGGAGACGGTGTTCCAGGCCGCGCATGAGGTGATTCTCGACGGCCTGCGCGCCCACGGCCTGCTCAAAGGACGCCACCTGGGCATCGACTCC
The DNA here is from genome assembly GCA_040386695.1 of Verrucomicrobiota bacterium. Lineage (GTDB taxonomy): Bacteria > Verrucomicrobiota > Verrucomicrobiia > Verrucomicrobiales > V1-33 > CAIZWU01. The sequence goes on along the minus strand of JAZKFB010000001.1, from coordinate 1,931 downwards.
AGCGTGATCGAGGCCTGCGCCAGCCTGAGCGGACTGGTCCATCGCAACACCGAAAAGAGTTATTGGGACTATGTCAGGGAACTGGCCAAAGAGGCCGGCGTCGATCCCGATGACCCCGCCGCCGTGGCCAGTTTTGACCGGAAGCGCGAAGGCCGCAAAACCTTCAACAGGGAGTGGTGTAACCCGCATGACCCTGACGCCAAAGTCGGCCGCACAAAGGACGGGGCCTGCGACATGATTTACAGGCCGGAGCACATCGTGGATCTGGAAAGCGGGGCGGTCATCGCCGCCGAAGTGCGCTTTGGCGACGCCGGGGACACGGAGGATCTCTCCATCCGGATCCTTGAGGCCGTGGAGCTGGTGGAGGAGATCCACGGCCAGGGTCATATGGAGGGAGCCTCCCGCGTGCTGGACATCACCGGCGACAAAGGCTTCCACAGCCCGGAGGAGCTGGCCATCATCCAGGAGGAGACCGGGGCGCGCACCGTCATCGGCGATCCCAGCGCCGCCCGGCGCAACCCTGACAACCTCGGTCCCGAAGCCCGCGAGGCCGTGGACAACGCCGCCCGCGCCGTGAAAAGCAAAACCGGAAAAGCCCTGCTCAAAAAACGCGGCATGCACATTGAGCGGGGTTTCGCCCACGTCCTGGACTGCGGCGGCCTGAGGAGGACGACCCTCCGGGGCCGGGAAAACATCAATAAACGCTATCTCTGCGGCATCCTCGCGTTCAACCTCAGCCTGATCATGCGCAAACTGACAGGAGTGGGCACCCCGCGCCAGGCGGCGGCCCTTTTTTTGGCCTGTTACAGGTGCTGCCTGATTCTTTTCCGCATTCCCGTCCGCATCCTGGCTCAAAAATTCTCCATCCCGTTCAATTTCAGCGGGACCACGCGTTTTAAGCTGGATTCTCTGAATTTGATAGTTTCCACCTTTGGCCTTTTTTCAACAGGCTGATCCTGCAAGGAAAACGTGGACAAAAATTGTATAAACTTAGTTGAGGTGCTGGAGGAGGGAGCGTTCGAAGGTGATGGGTGACTGGAAGCTGAGTGATGAATGGAGACGATGAGTGTTATAGAAGGCGTCGATGTAGTCGTGGATCATGAGTCTGGCTTCGGAACGGGTGGCGGGGATGCGGTGGAGGGCTTCGGCTTTGAGGGAGGCCCAGAAGCTTTCCATGGTGGCGTTGTCATAACAGTTGGCGGTGCGGCTCATGCTGGAGGTCATTCGCAGGAGGCTCAGGGACTTTTGCCAGGCGGCGGAGGTGTATTGGGATCCGCGGTCGCTGTGGGCGATCACCCCTTCCAGCCGCTGGCCGGAGCGGGTGAAGCGGGCGCGCTGGAGGGCTTCGGTGACCAGTCCGGCGCGCATGTGCGGGGCGGCGGCCCATCCCAGGATGCGGCGGCTGTGGATGTCCATGACAGCAGCCAGATAGAGCCAGCCCTCACCGGTGGGGATGTATGTTATATCGGTGACCCACACCTGATTGATGCCCGTTGTGGGCGGGCGCCCCAGCAGGAGGTTGGGAGCGGGAGTGGCGGAGGGATCGGAGATGGTGGTGCGGGGAATGAAGGCGCGCTTCTGGTGGGGAGCGATTCCCAGTTCGCTCATGAGGCGGGCGATACGGGCGCGGGAGACGGGAGCCTGCGTCAGGCTGCTGATCGCCTCCCGCAGGCGCGGAGTGCCGTAGGTTTCCCGGCTTTGAGCGAAGGCGGCGGCCACGATGGGGCGGAGCACGGAGTCCTCCTGGCGGCGCTTCCCTTCCGGCTTGTGCTGATGGGCATGGTATCCGCTGCGGCTGATCCCCATGGCGGCGCACAGCTCCTCCGTGCCGAAGCCCTCATTGCGGAGACGGGTGATCATCGCGAAGCGCTCCTCCGCTCCTGGCTGACAATGGCCATAGCCTTTTTTAAAATGTCGCGCTGACGGGTCAT